>NZ_JBHSBL010000026.1:0-37803 GCF_042650585.1 Actinoplanes subglobosus | reverse complement strand
CAGCCGCCGACGCCACCCTGCTGATCAACAACGCCGGTGTCTCCGTCGGCGGGCCGGTGCTCGACGCCGATCTGGACGGCATCCGGCTCGACATGGAGACCAACTACTTCGGCACCCTGCTGGTGACCAGGGCGTTCGCGCCGGTCATCGAGGGCAACGGCGGGGGAGCGGTGCTCAACGTGCTGTCGGTGCTGTCGTGGCTGCACCCGGGCGGGTACGGCTCCTACTCCGCGGCGAAGGCGGCGGCCTGGGCACTCACCAATGCCAGCCGGGAACTGCTCGCCCCGCGCGGCATCACCGTCACCGGGCTGCACGTCGCCTACATGGACACCGACATGGCCGCCGCCGTCCCGGCCGAGCAGAAGACCGACCCGGCAGTGGTCGCGGCACTCGCCCTCGACGCGGTCGCCCGCGGTGACGCCGAGATCCTGGGCGACGACGTGACCCGCGCGGTCAAGGCGCAACTGTCCACACGCTGAGGACACTTGCATCGGCGGTCTTGAATGGGCTCATCTTTGCTGTCGAGCGCCGAGAGGTAGCCCATGCTCCGGACAAGCGCGCGTTTAGCCGTACCCCTGCTGATGTTGTCCCTGCTCGGACCGGCTCTGCCGGGAGTGGCCCAGGCCGCGCAACCAGCGTCGAAGGCCGTCGACTCGATCGCCTGGGGGCCGTGTGCCCCGGAGGACGAGGCGCCCGAAGGGATCGTCTGCGGTGAGTTGCGGGTGCCGATCGACTGGCGGAAACCGCACGGACCGTCGATCACGCTCGCCCTGGCCAAGCGGCCCGCCACCGACCCCGCCCGGCGGATCGGCCCCTTGCTGATCAACCCGGGCGGGCCCGGCGGCTCCGGGGTGAACTTCGCCTACGGGGCCGCCGACGCGTTCTCGCCGGCGATCACCGACCGGTTCGACATCATCGGGTTCGACCCGCGCGGCCAGGCCCGCAGCCACGTGATCAACTGCGACAGCGACGCCGTTCTCGCCCAGTCGGCGCTGCTCTTCCCGCGCAGCGAGGCGGAGTTCACCGCGCTCGGCGAGGCCAACACCGCCCTCGTCCGCACCTGCCGGGAACTGTCCGGGCCGCTGGTGCGCTACGTCGACACGGCGAGCGTCGCCCGCGACATGGACGCCATCCGGGCCGCGATCGGCGAACGGAAGATCAGCTACTACGGGGTGTCCTACGGGACCATGATCGGCCAGCAGTACGCCGAGCTGTTCCCCGACCGGATCCGGGCCATGACGCTCGACTCGAACATGGACCACTCGCAGAACATCAGGGACTACCAGAAATGGGAGACCCTCGCCATGGAGGGCTCGTTCCTCCAGTTCACGGCCTGGTGCGAGCGGACCGAGGCGTGCGCGCTGCACGGCCAGGACGTGGTCGCCTACTTCGACGACCTCTACACGCGGGCCGAAGCCGGTGAGCTCGTCGTCGACGGCATCACGATCGACGCGACCTTCCTGAGCTACATCGTCTTCAGCTACATGTACGACCCGGCGGGCTGGTTCTACCTCGCCGAGGACCTGATCTACTTCAGCACCGGGGGTGGAACCGGCGAGGCCCGGCATCGTGGCGAGCCGGTGCCCAACGGCTACCTGCCGGTCATGTGCTCCGACTTCAACTTCGACCTCAGCTCCTACCGTGAGCTGCGGAAACTCGAGAAGGAACAGAACCGTCTCGCCCCGCACACCAAGCTCAGCCCGATCGCGTGGACCGACCTGACGGCGTGTCAGGAGTGGCCCTACCCGGTCACCAACCCGCCGCACCGGCTGAAGGCCTCACCGAAGCTGCCGCCGATCCTGCTGTCCAACAGCAAGTACGACGTCGCCACCCCGTACCAGTGGGGCACCAGCCTCGCCCGGCAGCTGCCGAGCGCCACGTTCCTCACCTACGACGGCGTCGGGCACGGCACCTACTGGCTCAGCGGCTGCGCCCAGGCCGCGATCGACACCTACCTCGTCGACCGGAGACTGCCGGCCAAGGGCAGCCACTGCCCGGCCGTCTTCCCCGAATCGCCGTTCACCGTGCAATCGGGGCCGGTCAGCCCGCTCACCCCGGGATTGAGGACTGTTTCCGCGGGGTAAACGCGCCGCATGACGGAGACCATCACCGATGCCGGCACCGCCCAGCTCGTGCTCGCGGCGGTGCTCGGCATCGCGGCGGTCGTCCTGCTCATCGCGTGGGCCAAGTGGCATCCGTTCCTCGCGTTGATCACCGGTGCCGGCGTCCTCGGCCTCGCCGCGGGCGCCGCACCGGCCGACACCGTCGACTCGTTCACCAAAGGGCTCGGCACCACGGCCGGTGGCGTCGGCGTGCTCATCGCGCTCGGGTCGATGGTCGGCGCGCTCCTCGCCGAATCCGGGGGCGCCGACGGCATCGTGAACCGCATCGTCAACGGGGTCTCCGGGGCCGCCCTGCCCTGGGCCATGGCCGGGGTGGCGGCGCTCATCGGGTTGCCGTTGTTCTTCGAGGTCGGTGTCGTGCTGCTGGTGCCGATCGTGTTGCTTGTCGCACGGCGTACCGATGTGGGACTGCTCCGCCTCGGCATCCCGGCGCTCGCCGGACTGTCGGTGCTGCACGGTCTGGTGCCGCCGCATCCGGGGCCGCTCGTCGCTATCGACAGCCTTCAGGCCGACCTCGGCCTGACGCTGATGCTCGGCCTGATCTGCGCGATCCCGACGGTGATCATCGCCGGCCCGATCTTCGGCAACTTCATCGCCGCGCGGGTGCCGCTGCCGGCCCTTTCCTCCGCCAGCGCTCCTGCCGGCTCTTCCATCACCTCTTTTGCAGCCCCTTCCACCGGCTCTTCCACCGGCTCTTCCACAGCCTCTTCTGCCGCCCCTTCCACCGCCCCTTCCGCCGGCTCTTCCACAGCCTCTTCTGCCGCCCCTTCCGCCGGCTCGTCCACCGTCTCTTCCACCGCCTCGTCCACCGCCTCGTCCACCGGCTCTTCCGCTGGCGGCGTTCCGGCCGGCGGCCGCGATTTCGTCGATCGTGACGACATCGCCGACCCGGTCAATCCGGGTAAATCGGTCGATGAGCAGCTCGGCCCGCGCCGCAATCCCGGTTTCTGGGCCGCCGTCCTCACCGTCCTCCTGCCGGTCGTGCTGATGCTGGCCCGCGGCGCCGCTGAACTCCTCCTCCCCGAAGGCGACCGCGTCCGCGACATCCTCGAAGTCGTCGGCGAACCGGTCGTGGCCCTGCTCGCCGGCGTCTTCGTCGCCATGTGGGCACTCGGCAAACGCGCCGGCTTCGACCGCCGCGAGACCAACGCGGTCCTCGGCGGCGCACTCCCGCCGATCGCCGGCATCCTGCTGATCGTCGCGGCCGGCGGCGGCTTCAAACAGGTACTCGTCGACGCCGGGGTCGGCAACGTCATCGCCGACGCGGCCCGCGACGCCAACATCAACGCCCTGGTCCTCGGCTTCCTGGTGGCCGTCGGCATCCGCGTCGCCACCGGCTCCGCCACCGTCGCCACGATCACCGCGGCCGGCATCGTGGCCCCGCTCGCCACCACCCTCGACCGCCCCGAGGTCTCGTTGCTGGCACTGGCGATCGGCGCCGGCTCGCTGTTCTTCTCCCACGTCAACGACGCCGGTTTCTGGATGGTCAAGGAATACTTCGGCATGACGGTCGGCCAGACGATCAAGACCTGGTCGATCATGGAGACGATCATCTCGGTCGTCGGATTCGCTTGCGTGATGCTCCTCTCCCTCGTCATTTGATGTCGTACGGCCATCAGGGTCCCGTGGCTGTCCCCGCGACGCGGGCGCGGGGCGAGGCCGCAGCGCGACCGCCGGGCTGAAGCCTTCGGTCACCGTCGATCCGCTTGCCGGTCACCGCCGAATTCGATCAGCGTCATCCGCCGATCCGTTCGGCGTCACCCGCCGCGCTGAAGCCTTCGGTCATCGTCGATGCGTTCGGTGCCAGCCGCCGTGTGCGGACGAATCCGGTGGACAGTCCAGTGACTGTCATAGATGGTTCGAGAATGGATGCGACGACCAGGGCCAACCGGAACGCGTGGGAGGCGGCCTCGACCAAGCGCGTCCGTGAATATCCGGAACTGCTTGCCAGGGCAGCCGCCGGCACCTCCCTCACCGCGCTGGAACGTGACCTGCTCCGCCCCGTCCTGGCAACCGGGCCGGACGTGGTCCACTGGCAGAGCGGCCACGGTGCCGACGACATCGCCCTGCTGTCCGCGGGCGCCCGTTCCGTGATCGGCGTCGACTACAGCTCGGTGGCGGCCGGTGCCGCCCAGCGCCGCGCCGACGAACTCGGCGTGAACTGCCGTTACGTGGTCGCCGCCCTGCCCGGGGCCCCGCTCGCGGACGGTTGCGCCGATCTCGTCTACACCGGCAAAGGCGCCCTGATCTGGATGCCGGACCTGGACACTTGGGCCGCCGACATCGTCCGGTTGCTGCGCCCGTCAGGTCACCTTTTCCTCTACGAGGAGCACCCGGCCGCCCCGCTGTGGTCCTGGGACTCCGACGAGCCCCGCATCCGCCCCGACCGCAGCTACTTCGCTCCCAGCCACGTCAACGACTCCTTCCCGGCGAACGGCGCCGTCCAGTGGCAGCGAACCCTGGCCTCCATCGTCACCAGCGTCATCGGTGCCGGATTGCGGCTGCTGCACCTGGCCGAACATCCCGCTCCCTTCTGGCGGATGGGCGGGGTCGAGGCCGCCGCCTGGAACGGCCGCCTCCCCAACGCCTTCTCGCTGTTGGCCCGCCGTCCCTGACCGAGCTCTCACCGAGCCCTGACTGAGCTCTCGCCGTGCTCTCGCCGAGCCTGACCGTGCTCCCGCCGAGCCTGACCGTGCTCTGACCGTGCTCTCGCCGAGCCTGACCGTGCTCTCGCCGAGCCTGACCGTGCTCTCGCCGAGCTCGAGGAGGTTCGCGGCAGATCACCGGCTGTCTGTCACCGCTGCCTGCGAGCACCTGCGACAGCGACTACGACCAGCCGGATCCTCCGGGTCGGCCGTGGTCAGAGCAGGGACTTCAGGTAGTCGGCGGCCGCAAGTGGGCGGGACAACGGAGCGGCCTGACCGGCCCACAGGTTGACGTAGGCGGCGTCGTCGCGGGCGGCGCCGGCGGCTCGCACGGGGCGCATCAACGTGTTCTGGACCGGGTAGGCGGGGACGGCGTCCTCGAAGGCGGCCATGTCACGGATCAGCGGGTTGACGATCGCGCGGGCGTGACGGCCGGAGAAGAGCCTGGTCAGGACGGTCGTCCGGGCCTCGGGCCCGGCCAGTGCCGCCCGGTGGACGGGGCTCGCGGCGGACTCGGCGGTGGCCAGGAAACCGGTGCCGATCTGCACGCCGTCGGCGCCCAGGGCCAGCGCCGCTGTCACGCCCCGCCGGTCAGCGATGCCGCCGGCCGCCAGCATCGGAACCCGCACCGCGTCGGCCACCTGCGGGATCAGGGAGAACGTGCCCACCAGGGACTCGGCGACCGGCCGGAGGAACGCGCCCCGATGCCCACCGGCGTCGCTGCCGGACGCGATCACCACGTCGACACCACCCGCTTCCAGGGCGATCGCCTCGTCGACCGTCGTGGCGGTGCCGAGCGTGACGATCCCGCGGCGGCGGGCCTCGCCGATCACCCGGGGTGAGGGCACGCCCATCACGAAACTGATCACCGGCGGCTCGGCGGCCAGCAGCGCGTCGATCTGGTCGTCGAAGAGCGGCGGCGGCGAATATCCCTCGGGAACCGGCAGATCGAGGCGCTCGTAGAGTGGCCGCAGCCGGTCGATGTCGGCGGCGGACGGCCGCAGCTCCTGCTCGCCGGGGTGCGGCACCCACAGGTTGACGTTGAACGGCCGGCCCACCGGCACGGCGGACCGCAGCTCGCCGACCAGCGCGGTGATGCCGTCGGGCGTGAGGTGGTTCGCCCCGAACGAGCCGAGACCACCGGCTGCGCTGACCGCGGCAGCCAGCGCCACCGCGGACATGCCACCACCGAAGGGCCCCTGCACGATCGGGTGCTCGATGCCGAGCAGGCTGGTCAGGCGGTCACTCATCGGATGCCTCCTCGGATCGGTGGTTGCTACTGAACGCTAGACGACCGGTCAACTATTTCGCTAGTCTTCAGGGGTGGGACGCTCCAGTACCGCCCGTGACCGGCTGCTGAGCAGCGCCTGTGAACTCATGCACACCCGTGGCTACGCCGCCATCGGAGTCGCCGAGATCTGCGCCCGCGCCGACGTCCGCAAAGGCAGCTTCTACCATTTCTTCCCCTCCAAGCAGGCGCTCACCGCCGAGGTCGTCAACGCCCACTGGCAGCGACAACGCATCGGCTGGCAGACCGCCCTCGCCGCCGGGGCCGAGTCCGGATCCGATCGGGGAGTGCCACTCGCCGGCGTCAAACGTCTGGAGCGGCTTGTCGGCTGGCTCGTCGACGGGCAGAGACAGGCATGGGAGGAGACCGGGCGGGTCGACGGGTGTCTGCTCGGCAACCTCGCCGTAGAGCTCAGCAGTCAGGAGCTGGGCAGTCAGGAGCTGGGCAGTCAGGAGTTGGGCGGCCGGGGAGACGGCGGTGACCAGGAGCCGGGTATCCGGCGGCGGCTCGGCGCGATCTTCGAGGAGCAGGCCGCACTCATCGAATCGGCCCTCGGCGAGGGGACCCGGGACGTCGCCCGGACCGTGGTCGCCCAGATCGAGGGAGCCGTCCTGATGAGCAGGCTCGCCGGTGACATCACCCCGCTCGCCGGCCTGTGGCCCGCGGTGCGCCGGCTGGTCGCCGGCCCGTAGAAGCCGCCGTATCGCCGCTGCTGATGCGGAACCAGCCCCACGGCGGCGAGCCAGCTCACATAGGCCACCCGCACCGTGGCGGGCGCTTCCCGGAAGATTCGCATGCCCCGATCCTCGTCCTGCGCCGGGCCCGGCGACATCCCGTCCGCATGACACTTGATGGTGGTGCTGGGACTACCACCCGACGTCGGGGATGGACCGGGCCTCCGGGTCGGGACCGTTGACGGCGCGGCCACCGTCGACCGGCAGGATCGCGCCGTTGACGAACCCAGCGGCCCCGGACAGAAGGAACGCCACCACGCCGGCCACCTCGTTCACGGTTCCCGGGCGGCCGAGCGGATGCAGCGCGGCCATCTGCGCGGCCACGTCGGGATGCGCGGCCCGGTACGCCTCGGACCGGGCCGTCGTGATGGAACCGAGGGCGACAGCGTTCGCGCGAATCCCTCCCGGCCCGTGGTCGACTGCGATCGCCCTGGTCAGCCCTTCGATCGCGGCTTTGGCGGTGGCGTACGGCAGAGCGCCCCGGACCGGCCGTTGCGCCTGATGCGAGGAGACGTTGACGATCGCCCCGGCCCGCCGGTGCCGCCGGAAGTGGTTCACCGCGGTGTGGCATCCAGTGACGGCGAGCGCCAGGTTGGCCGTGACGAGTTCCAGGATCCGTGCGGGAGGATCACCCGCGAGATCCGCGTCGTCGAAGATCGCGGCGTTGTTGACCCACCCGGCGAGAGGTCCGGCGGCCTCGGCGACGGCCGCCGCCCGCAGCGCGACCTCCGGATCCGCGGCGTCTCCGGTGACCAGCACGATCCGCTCGTGCGCCCGCTCCAACCGGTCCGCCACGTCGACGACCACGACGGTCCCGTCCGCGGCGAGGCGATCCGCGATGCCCCGGCCCACACCCCCGGCGCCCCCGGTGACGACGAACGAAGTCATCACCCCAGCATGCCTGCCGAGCCGCGCGTCACAACCCGCTGGCGGCGATTGTCATGATCCAGATGTGACGGTCTATCGGGCGGAGGCGCTCGACATCACTCCGACCCGGCCCGAGCATGTGCTTCTCGTGGTCGATGTGGTCTCTCCCGGCTCGGAGACGACTGACCGGATCGTCAAGGTCGATCAGTACGCACGAGCCGGCATCCCGTTCTATTGGCGTGTCGAGCAGGCTGCGACCGGTGTGCCTCTCGTCTACACCTACATCCTCGACCCGGCAGCCGGACGTCACCGTGATGGCGATGTCTTCACGGGGATTGTGAAGCTGACCGCGCCCTTCGCCGTCGAAATCGATCTCGGCCGTCTCTGATTCCTGCCCCGGGCTGAACGCCGGAAACCGGCAATCCAACCCCCGGCCGTGAGAGTTTCAGGATTTCGCACTGCCGGACGAAGCCGTCGGGGTTGACCGTGTCTTCCATGGGGCCGGTTTCATAGTGGGCCATCGCCGTGCCATAGCGGCGACAGAAGTCTTCCTCGAGGTCGTCGTCGGACCATCCGGGGCGGCAGCGAGGAACGAGTCGATCATCGACGAGCCGCCACCCGATCAGGGATGGCGGCTCGCCAGGGGTAGATCCTCAGAGCGTCCTGGTCTTCGCCGTAGGCGTCACGCGTTGAGCTTGTCGCGCCAGGCGAGGAACTCGCGGAGGTCGGTGAGGTCGGGGGTCGGGCCGCCGGTGTGGATGGTGAAGAGGCGGGCGCCCAGTTCGTACATCTTGTCGCGGTCCTCGGTCTTGCCCATCACGGAGATCTCGATCTCGCCGGGGTCGCGGCCGATGTCGGCGCAGTGCTGGCCGAGGATGCCGAGTTTGCGTTCGAGGGTCTCGGTGTCGGAGAAGCTGTGCCAGATGTCGGCGTGCTTCGCGGTGAGGCGCAGCGTCTTCTTCTCGCCTCCGCCGCCGATGAGGACGGGGATGTCGCGGGTCGGCCTCGGATTCAAACGGGACCAGCGGGATTCGATGCGGGGGAGCGCCTCGGCGAGGTCGTCGAGGCGGCTGCCGGCGGTGCCGAACTCGTAGCCGTACTCGGTGTAGTCGCGTTCGAACCAGCCCGAGCCGATGCCGAGGATGAGTCGGCCGGCGGAGATGTGGTCGACGGTGCGGGCCATGTCGGCGAGGAGTTCGGGGTTGCGGTAGCTGTTGCAGGCGACCAGGGCGCCGATCTCCACCCGGGAGGTCGACTCGGCCCAGGCGGCCAGCATGGTCCAGCACTCGAAGTGCAGACCGTCCGGCTCACCGCTGAGCGGATAGAAACGATCCCAGTTTTTTCTGCTACCGCATCCAGTCACACGACAAGCCCTCGACGGCTGGGGGCTCGACTCAGAGCCTATCGCGGGGAATGGCGTTGAAGTAGTTGAAGTAGACGTGGGGCCTGCCGCACATGCGCGGGCCGAATGGTGGTGAGCGGGATAAAGGCCAGATGGCCGTTTCGCCGGTAGGAGGCTGGTGACCACGCAACGAACGAATGCACCGGACCGATCAGGCCACTTCCCGATCTGATACCCAGCCGAGATCCATTTTCAGGCGCGGCTCACATGTTCCTGGAGTAGCGGATTGAGTTTGATCTTACCCGGCGTGGCGTGCCACGCCGTCACTATGAGCGAGAGCGCATGGCTGGCGGTAAGTAGAGCGTTTCGTTCCGCGCGCAGGAGGTCGTCGACGTCGTCAGCCGGAGTCGTGAGCGGCCGACTCGTCGGAAAGTCATACACCATCGCGTGCGGATATCGACCGATGGCGTTCCGGGCTCCGTCGAGGAGTATCGGCGGCTGCTGGAAGACCATCGGTGCGGTGGACGTCGTAGGTTTCACTGCCCGTCTGACATCAGGCCGAAGGAACAGAGCCGGGTCGACGATGCGACCGAACGAGCGCGCATTCAGCACCACATGCTGTTCCGCCTCCAGGATGGTCCGGCCATGCCGTTCCAAGTTGGCGAGGCTCACGTCGATGCTCAGTAGGTCGGCCTGGTATCCCAGTAGAGCCATCGCCCGCGCCACCTCATAGCAGGCCACCAAAGGTGACCGGAACGGTTTTCCGGCCATCAGTCGCCGATGAGCCATGACGATCATGTAGAGCGGACGGCGGCCGGGCGGAAGATCCGGTGCGGACCAGTTCTCCAAGACTGACGAGGGAAGCGGCGGATACGCCGAGACATCCGGTGAGGCAGCCCGTTTACCTTCCGGGCGACGGGATGGTTGCTTACGCCCTCTACTCATGAGTCCTGTCCATCATCCGAGCTACGTTATTCGGCAAGGTCTCGGCCCATCGAATCAGGAGCCAGTAGACGTCCGGCACGCCTCTGCGTCGGGCCACGTCGGCGGACTCGAGGGCGCCGCGATCGACGCGGTTCAGGCTGTCGAGCATCGCCGCGAAGTCGGCGCCGTGCATTGCGAGATACGCCCGCACCACCTCGAGTTGAGCTTGATCACCCGGTCGGAGCTGATTACCCCTGGCTTGGTATTCCTGGGTCAGGGCGGCCGTCTCGGTGAGCACCTCGACAGCGCCGTCCGCGGCTCTGGCGAGGAAGCTAAGACAGAGGTAGGCAACGTTGGTCAGCAGCGTCTCCACATCGAGATAGGACAAGGCGTCCGCCTCGACGTATCGGCGAAGGCGGCGAACCGACGTCACCGCCTCGTCATACCGCTTCAGATGCAACTGGGCTTCGGTCAGGAATCGGAGCATCGTGGCACGGTGAAATGCATACTGGCGATCTTCCAGCCGGAGATCGATCTCGTTTGCGAGCTGCTCGTAGTCATTTTCGGTACGTAGTCGCTCGCCCAACTCATGAACGACCATGGCCACTGATGTGTCGGCGTCCACCGAGTCATCATCCTTCACCAGAGCGAGCAGCCGCGTGGCGAGCTCATTGACTCGCTGATGGCCCGGCAGATCATGGCCTAGCTGATACGCCACCTGATAGGCGTTGAATGTCGCGCCTTCAACACCAGCGTGGTCGGACCGGGCTTCCCGCACATGCCAGGCGACGACTTCGTCCAGCAGGTCGCAGACCTCGTCGACGACGTCCGCCACTCGATCCGCCCGCCGGATGAGGGTGACGGCGAGTTGCGCGTAGGTGCCGACCACCATGGTTGATGAGGGTCGGTCAGATGTGGTCCGCAGATAGTCGAGTTCCGCTCGCAGGTAGATTTCCGCCTGCTGCCAGTTCTCCGTGAAACCCAGTATCGATGAGGTGTTGCCCCACAATAGCGCTGTCGCATAGTTACTGATCCCGTGCCGCAGCGCCGCTCTCGCGAGGTACACGCAGTGCCCGGCGAACGCCATGGCGAGGTCGTGCCGCTTCCAGTCGATCAGTTGCTGCAACCACCGTTGCGCGAAGTAGCCCGCGTGTGTGACGACCGGTTCGACGAGCTGTTCCCGTGCGATGTCCCGGCGGATAACCTCCTGCACGATCTCGTTCGAGGTGATCGAGTAGTCGAGTGATCGCACCGTCTCCTGCGGGCTGGCACCACCGAAGATCGGGAGGTCGACGGCGACTAGCGAGCCCCTCAGCATTTCCCTCAGGATCTCGCCTGGTGGCGGATCGTCACCATCGTAGGCGGCGAGAGGGTTCAGTTCCTCGCGGAGATCCTCGCCGGGCTCGATCATCACGCAGGCCATCAGCAGATGGAAGGGGATTTGTCTTGGCTGCAGGAAGGCAGCGAAGCGGAGTGCTTTGCGCGCGATGTCGGCCGCGCTGCTTGCGTGGCCGCGCTGCTCCATCCGTCGCAGGGCCAGTAGCACCGCACCAACCAGTGTTCTGGGGTAGTCGGGCGGTATCGAGTCCTCGTCGTCGAGCGCCCGCTGGATGAGGCGTTCGTAGCCGGCGACCCCGGCAATTCCCTCGCGGGTGTCGACGAGATAGGCGGAAGCCAGTTCGAGCGCTAGCGGCCATCGGAGCAGGTGGTCGGCGAAGCTGCGTAGTCGCGGTTCCGCTGTGGCTGGGTCGACGGTCGCCTCTAGGCGGCGTTCCAACAGGGTGACCGCCTGGCTTTCGGTCATGGCCGGCACGGCGATCGTGGACAGGAAAGCGCCGTGCCAGGACGATGGATCCGTCGTCGTGACGACCGCGTGGCCGAGGCCGGTTCTCGGTAGCCATCGCTTGATTTGGCGCGCTTCGGGAACGTTGTCGAAGACGAGCAGCCAGGGCGTGGTTATACGGGTGAGACCCGCGTGGATCCGGTCGAAGAGTTGTTCCTCGACCGGTGCGGGATCGACGTTGGAGGTGAGCCACCGGTCCACGCCCCGGAATGAGGCGTCGATTGACTCGGCAGTCGAGGCGTCGATCCAGAAGACCACGGTGTAGTCGTCGCTGCGGTCGATCGCCCATGCCATCGCCAGGCTGGTCTTCCCGATTCCAGACAGACCATGCAGCACACACACCGGCACCTGCGGCGTGGCATTGGGTATCGCGAGTACGTCGGCGATCTGATCGATCAGATCGGGACGCGCGACATCGGTCAGCCGCGGCGGATTCCCGACGTTGACCGCCCACGGCCGACCGGCCACGGCTGCCGCGAGCGCCGCGTTATCCATAGCGAGCCCGCCACGGATCGCGTCCAGGGGGATAAGCGGATCGTCCGAAGATGCCGCGGTAGAGAGCACATCCCAGAGGAGATGCCCGAGTAGGAGGCCCGCAGCGTCCCAGCCTTGCGGGCCGGTGCTGTATTGACGTCGTAGGCTCCGGACGCGCTCGCGCATCTGATGCCGGATGTCGGGGACCACACGGTCGTCGGTCACGACGCGGCAGCGCCGGAGCCTGGTCCAACCGTCGTCGCTCAGCCCGGCCAGAGCGTCTGTCACCGGCTTGGACCTGCGTGCCAGGTCTGTCAGAGCTTCCTTGAACTGTTGCTCCGCGAGCTTCTCGTCTTTCATGACTGTGCGCAGGCGCCCGAACTCGCCGGTGGCGGGCCGGGTCGCCAGTAGCAGATAGGAGTCGGCCGGGCCGGTGATCAGGCGCAGCAGAATGGACATGGCGGTCGAGGCAGTGAGCTGGGTGGCGGAGGAGGTTTTCACTTGCGCCCGGATGAGGCATTCCGCATCGCGATAGACAGCGAAGTCGACGGCTTCGCTGTCTTCTCCGGGCTCTGCGGCCGGTGGGCTTTCGACATAGATGCCGGTGGCTGGCGACGACGGGTCAGTCATCGCCGCGAAGGCGAACTCCAGCGTGCGGAGGAACTGATACTCGAATCCGCGTATAGCATCCTGACCGCCCACGCCGCTCCGTTCGTCGCCTGTGGACAACCGTAGGCGACGAAGGGTGGGAAGTCAGGACCCGTCGGCCGGCCGTGCGCTGGTCGTCAGGGTAGGTGCTGAATTATGTGGTGACGGTGAGCGAGGTACCCGGGAAACCGCCGCTGCCGCTTACGCTTCGTCAGCATCGGAAGCGACCGACCATAAGGTTCGCTCGTTGTAGCACCAGGCGTCGCCAGCAGAGAAGTTCGGCTCGGGTGCACCCGCAAGGGCGAAGATGGTGTTGCGCAGAGCCGAGGGCGTCCACTTCTTCCCGGGTTCGGCCGCCCAGACTAGCGGGCGTAGGGGATCGTTCGCCCAGGTGATTCGGCCGCGGTTAGCGTCTTCGGCAAGCCAGGCGTCTACCTGAGCCTTCACTTCTGGGCGGCACAAACCGCCTAGTTCAAGAGTCAAAGGTGCGCCCGCCGGAATCAGCCCATGCTCAACGATGATCTTGGCTGACCGTGCCCGCCGTCGGTTGGTGGCGGCCTGCTCACGGGTTTCGTTGGTCGCTGCGGTCACAGCAGGTCGCAGGCGTCGGTCTTCCAGAGTGTCGACGGGAAACAGCCGTTGGAAGCTCACACACAGCCCGCTCGGGTCGCGGAACAACTGGTACTCGTGGCATTCGATGGTGATGGCGGGAGCTGCTGTCGCCAGCCACTGAACCGTGGTCAGCACTTGGGCCGGAAAGTGTTCGGCGACCAGCAGTAGCCTCGGAAGGGTGAAGAGCTCCTCGTTCCACTGAGAGTCGAGGTGCCCGGTGAGTCGGTCCAATGCCTCGTCAGCGCTGATGTGTTCGCCACGTTCCCGGGCCAGCCAGTCAGCGTGGGCCTGCGCGAGGGTCTCCTTGGTGAACCCGGCTACGAGAGCTCCGTAGGTGATGGCCTGCAGGTGGACCCGTCGATCACCGTCGCGTTTGAGTTCCATGACGACGAGTTCGCCGCTGGTGGAAAGGGCGAGTATGTCGGGACGTTCCCGTGCAGAGTCGTTGGATGCCGACCATGAACCGAACTGGTTGGTGACCACCAGCAGGCTGTCGTCGATCAACTGCGGGTAGTCGATGATCCAGCGTTCTAGGTCAGCCGTCTCGCTCATGCTGGCCGCTGTCATGGTGGTGCGTGCTAACGGGGTGAAAGTGCCATCGGCCACCCGTAGCATTTGTGCCATCGTCGTCAGTGCCCTTCGCGGCAGGTTTTCACCGGCTTCCTCAGCCGGTTTCTACTACGTCTTCTCCACTAGGCATCCGCCCACAGTGCGAACTCGATCAGCCTATGCCCAGCGAGCCAGCGGGTTGACTGCGCCCGCTGGCTCGACCCGAGCGCTGCTGCGTGACGCTCGCGAGCATTTGGCTGAAGCGCCGGCTGAGGTTGGCCCTCACTCTTCGATCCCTGCCGGAGGCGGCTACGCGTTGATTTTGTCGCGCCAGGCGAGGAACTCGCGGAGTTCGGTGAGGTCGGGGGTCGGCCCGCCGGTGTGGATGGTGAACAGGCGGGCGCCCAGCTCGTACATCTTGTCGCGGTCCTCGGTCTTGCCCATCACCGAGATCTCGATCTCGGACGGATCGCGGCCGATGTCGGCGCAGTGCTGGCCAAGGATGCCAAGTTTGCGCTCAAGGGTCTCGGGGTCGGAGAAGCTGTGCCAGATGTTTGCGTGCTTCGCCGTCAGGCGCAGGGTCTTCTTCTCGCCGCCGCCGCCGACCAGGACGGGGATGTCGCGGGTCGGCTTCGGGTTGAGCCTCTCCCAGCGTGACTCGATGCGAGGGAGCGCGGTCGCCAGATCGTCAAGACGCCCTCCGGCCGTGCCGAACTCATACCCGTACTCGGTGTAGTCACGTTCGAACCAACCCGAGCCGATACCAAGGATCAGGCGGCCCTCGGAGATGTGGTCGACCGTTCGGGCCATGTCAGCGAGGAGGTCGGGATTGCGGTAACTGTTGCAGGCGACGAGTGCCCCGATCTCGACGCGGGACGTGGACTCGGCCCAGGCGGCCAGCATGGTCCAGCACTCGAAGTGCAGACCGTCCGGCTCACCGCTGAGCGGATAGAAGTGATCCCAGTTGAACAGCACGTCGAGGCCGAGATCCTCGGCCTCGGAGGCGGTACGGCGGATGGTGGCGTAGTCCATGTGTTGCGGCTGGAGTTGCAGCCCGATGCGAACCGGCCTATCGATCATGTGTCCGAGCCTACGTGCAGGCGCCCCCGTTGGTGGCGAACCCGGCTGGCTCCTACCCGCCAGCCGGGTGGGCGTGGCCGGGGGTCAGCAGGAGGACAGGCTGAAGTTGAAGAGTGTGTCGACGTCGCCTTCGGTGGTGTTCATCGACATCGTGCTGGTGCCGGTCGACGAGCCGGCGTCGATGCGCAGCTCGGTGTTGATGTTGAGGACGCTCTGTGACCCGCATTCGGCGTACGTGAGGACCGGCGCGACGTCCCACGTGGTCCACAGGCCGTTGAGCGGGCCGGCGAACGTCACGTCCTTGCGCTCGGTCGTGGAGGCGCCCTGCCAGTAGTAGCTGGTGCGCTGGAGGGCGGTCGCGCCGGAGCGGAGGTATGCCTTGCCGCGGTAGTTGGCGGAGGCGATCGCGATGGTCCAGCCGTCGGGGATGGTGACCAGGACGCCGAGCTGGCAGTTCTTGCGGCGGTCGATGATGGCGGCGCCTCCGCCGGCCTCGGCCACGAAGTCCCGGTACTTGACCCGGAACCCGGTGTTGTCGCCGTTGCTCACGACCGAGGCGGTGCCGGGGGCGCATCCCGAGCCGTTGTTGGCGATCACCTCGACGGTGATGGCGGGGGCGGCCTGGGCGGGCGCGCTGCCGAGCGGGATGGCCAGCGCCGTGATCAGCGCAGCCGCCATCACGCGAGTGCTGTTTCTCATGGATTTCCTTCCGAGGAACGACGGGGAACGGGTGGGGTGCCACAGTATTGAAGTCTGGAATGATTCCAGAACGGCGGCCATCGCATCCGCGACCACCGTAGTGGCGACCCTCGCGCATTTACAAGCATGAATTATCTATTGATCTCCATCAACCTGTGCAACTTGCATTGCGGCCCTATCGATCACCGGGCAAATCGCTTTATTTCGCTTAAAGCGTGTTCTACTTTGCGAGCTTTTGCCAGGTTGATGCCTCGCACTCCTCTTTTTCAGGGGGCATCAAGAAATCCCCCTGCGAGGTGTACGGCTGTTGACTTCTATTGACATGCATCAATAGCTTGAGCCCGTCCGTTCCCGTCCCCGAAGGGGTGAAAATGAAAAGGTTGTTAACCCGCGGCCTGGTGGTGCTGGCGCTGCTGGCATCCACGGTGCTCGCCGGAACGCCGGCGTCCGCGATCATCGTCATCGTCGACCCGCCGCCGACCGGCGAGATGTCCATCGAGCTGGTCGCGATGGCCGGCTCGGGCTGCGCGCCCGGCACCGCCGACGTGGCCATCTCGCCGGACAACTCGGCGTTCACCGCGATCTACAGCGCCTACCTGGCGCAGGCGGGCCCGAGCGTACCGGTCACCGAGAACCGTAAGAACTGCCAGCTCAACGTGCTGGTCCACGCCCCGGCCGGTTTCACCTTCGCGATCGCCAAGGTGGACTACCGCGGTTACGGCTACCTCCAGCGAGGTGCGGTCGCCCAGCAGCGGGCGAACTACTACTTCCAGGGCATGACGGTCGGCAGTTACGCCAACCACGCGATCGCCGCGCCGCTGGACGACAACTGGATCGCCACCGACTCGGTGCCGATCGCGTCGCAGGTCTTCCGCCCCTGTGGTGAGCAGCGCAACCTCAACATCAACACCGAGCTGCGGGTCACCAAGGGAACGTCGACCGACGTCAGTTACCTGACGATGGACTCCACCGACGGCAGCATCGAAACGATCTACCACTTCACGTGGATGCGGTGCAACATCAAGTAACGCGGAGCGGTGGTGGCGAATCCGCAACATTCGCCACCACCCACTACGCGCAGGTGCCGTCGAGTTTCTGGCCGATGGTGGCGAAGTCGCCGTTCAGGAACGCCTTCGGGTCGGACTGCTGGGAGGCACCGGCGAGCGCGTCGGCGATCTGCCCGGCGGCCGCGCGCTGGGTGGCGTCCAGACTCCGGTCGCCGGCGGCCGAGATCTGCGCGGCCATGTCGGCGAACGTGCGTTTCAGGCCCTCGGCGTCGTCGTTGACGGTGTGCTCCGCCAAGCGGACCGCGCCCTCGGTGAGCACCTTGTAGACGGCGGTGCACACATACTCCGGCTGGCCGGCCGACGCCGACGGGATCGGGGCGATGCTCACCGGGGCGGGCAGGGAACCGGCCGGGATCTCGATCTCCACTCCGTCGCAGCCGGCCGCGAGCGCGGCCGAGACCGCGAGCACGACGGTGGTCAAGGCGGTGCGGCGACGATGCGGCACGGCATTCCCCTCCCTCGATGGCGTACGCCGGAGCATAGTGCCCGCCGCGACTTTTGCCGATCTCGGAAGTTAGCTACCTACGTGTTAAACATCCCCAAAAAAGGCAAAAGGGCACTCCGCCGTGCGATCATCACCGGCGTCGCGACGGTCCTCGTCGCGGCCGGTGGCACGGCCTTCGCGGAGATCGTCTCCTCCCAGCCGTCCGTCACCCCCTCGTTCAACGGTCCCGTCTACGCCGTCGCCTACGCCGAGGACACCGTCTACGTCGGAGGCGACTTCACCACCGCGTCGGCCGGCGGGAAGGCGCAGTCACGGACCCGGCTGGCCGCGTTCGACGCCCGGACCGGCGAGCTGCGCGACTGGAAACCCGTGGCCGACGCGAACGTACGGGCCCTGGCGGTCGACCAGGGCGTCGTCTACGCGGCCGGCGACTTCGACACGGTCAACGGGGAGAGCCGGGACGCGATCGCCGGCATCGGAGCCGCCGACGGCAAGGTGACGTCGCTCCAGCACACCGTGCTCGGGCAGCCGAACGCCATCGCCGCCGGGCACGGGCGCATCTACCTGGGCGGTCGGATCACCGGTGTGGACGGTCAGCCGCGGACCAACCTCGCCGCCTTCACCACCGCGACCGGTGCCCTCGACGCCTGGGCGCCGGCCACCGACGACACCGTGAACGCGCTCGCCGTCACCACCGAGCGGGTCTACGTCGGGGGAAGCTTCCACAAGGTCAACGACGTACGGTCCACGCTGCGGCTCGCCGCCGTCGACCCGGCCACCGGCGTGCTCGACCGGACGTTCCTGCCGAAGCCGGTGTCGCAGGTGTTCGCGCTGGCCGCCCACGGCGACGGGGTGTACGCGGCACTCGGCGGCCAGGGCGGCCGGGCGGTGTCGTACACCCGTGACGGCGGGACCCGCTGGACCCGGGTGTTCGACGGCGACGCCCAGGCGGTCACCGTGCTCGACGACACCGTGTACGTCGGCGGGCACTTCGACAAGGCCTGCACCACCACCAACAACGGGGCCCGCGGTATCTGCACCGACGGGTCGGTCGTGCGCGGCAAGCTCGCCGCCGTCGACCGCGAGGGCAACCTGCTCGAATGGGCGCCCCAGGCCAACGGCGTGGCCGGCACCCGCCAGCTCGCCGCCAGCCGCCGGCTCGGGTCGATCAGCGCGGTCGGTGACTTCACCCTGGTCGGCGGCGTGAGCCGGAAACGGTATGTCGAGTTCAGCGGGGTCGCTCCGCGCGCCGAGTCGGCCACCGCCGCCGCCGACCCGGTCGCCGCCTACAACTTCGACACCACGATCGCCGACGGCACCTTCGACGACGGGTCCGGGCACGGGCATCTGCTGCGCACGGTCACCCGGCACGGCGCGGCGCCGCGGATGGTCCCGAACGGCAACGGCCAGGCTCTCGCCTTCCCGTCCAAGTGCGCCGGTGGCGACTGCCCCCGGTTGATCCTGCAGACCGGCGACACCGACGATCTCAACCCCAAGGACAAGCCGATCCGGTACGGGGCGGGCGTGCTCCTCTCCCCGGCGGAGACCGGCCGTGGCGAGAACATCCTGCAGAAGGGGTTCTCGAAGGAGGGCGGCCAGTACAAGCTCCAGGTCGACGGCCTGTCCGGCAAGCCCAGCTGCGGGATGAGCGACAAGACCGGGAGCACGGTGTACGTGGCGCGCAGCCGTACCTCCGTGGCCGACGGCAAGTGGCACTCCCTGGAGTGCCGCCGCACCGGCCCCACGCTGGCCATCGTGGTCGACGACCGGCTGGAGGCGGTGACCGCCGTGCCGGTCACGCTGTCGGTCGAGTCGCACGAACCGTTCACCGTCGGCGGCAAGGGCGTCGGCCAGAACAACGACCAGTTCCACGGCACGCTCGACGACGTGTGGGTGCAGATCGGGTGAACATGTCCGGCCGAGTGTGAAGAGCCCCGGCGGTCGTTGTGGACGGCAGACGGACCGCCGGGGCGGGAGGCGTGTGCCGGTCGGAGGGCCGGCACACGCTGCTCTTTCACGCCTCCTGCCCGTCCGGTCCACGGGGAGAGCGGGGTGTGACCCGTGAGGTCACACGCTGTCCGGGCGACGCAGAATTGAAGGTCATCGTTGCAGCCATGTTGCGCGTACGCAACAGGTTGTTTCAAATCTTGCGTGGCAGCCGGGTCGCCACCGCCGCGCCGGCCGCCAGCACCGCCGCCCCGGCGAGCACCGCCGGCACCAGGCCGTCCACGAAGTCCTGGCCACTGGCGAACCCGCCGTGGGTGCTGAAGATCGACGAGAGCACCGCGACCCCGGAGGCCACGCCGACTTCGCGGATCGTGTTGTTCGCACCGGAGGCCACCCCGCGCTGCTGCTCGGAGACGCTGGCCAGGGTGATCGTGCTGATCGGCGCGAAGGTCAGGCCCATACCGACGCCGGCCAGCAGGAACGCGCCCACGAAGTCGGTGTAGCCGGCGTCCGTCGAGGTGGCCAGCCCGATCCAGAGGATGCCCGCGGCGAGGAACACCTGACCGGCGATCACCAGGTTGCGCAGCCCCAGCCGCGCCCCGAAGATGCCGGCCAGCGGCGCCACCACCATCGGCGCGGCGGTCCACGGCAGGGTCCGCAGTCCCGACTCCAGCGGCGTCAGCCCCTGCACCACCTGGAAGAACTGGGCGAGAAGGAACACCGACCCGAACGCGCCCGCCGAGAACGTCAGCGTCACCACGTTGACCAGGCTGAACGACCGCGAGCGGAACAGGCTCAGCGGCAGCATCGGCGACGGGTTGCGTGACTGCCAGACCAGGAACGCGGCGATCAGCGCGACGCCGGCGGCCAGCATGACCGGCACCCGGCCGGAGGCCCAGCCGCGGTCCGGGCCGTCGACGATGCCCCAGATCAGCAGCAGCATTCCGCTCGACGACAGCAGCAGGCCCAGCGGGTCGAGGCGGCGCGCCCCGCCGCGGGACTCGTCCAGCACGACCGCGGCCAGGACCAGCGCGCCGACGCCGATCGGGACGTTGACCCAGAAGATCCAGTTCCACGTGAGGCCGTCGACGACCGCGCCGCCGATCACCGGCCCGAGTGCGACACCGAGGCCGGTGATGCCACCCCAGATGCCGACCGCGGCGTTGCGCAACCGGTCCGGGACGGCCGCGGCCAGCAGCGTCAGCGACAGTGGTGCGATGGCGGCGCCGCCGAGGCCCTGCACGGCGCGGGCCGCGGTGAGCTGCCACGGCTCGGTGGCCATCGCGGCCGCCGCCGACGCGGCGGTGAACACGGCGATGCCGGTCAGATACATCCGGCGGCGGCCGATCCGGTCCCCGAGCGCGGCCGCGGTGAGCAGGAAGGCGGCAAACGGCAGGGTGTACGCGTTGACGAACCACTGCAGATCGGCGATCGACGCCCCGAGTTCGGTGCGGATGACCGGTAGCGCGGTACTGACGACGAGGTTGTCCAGGGCGCCCATGAAGGCCGGGATGCCGACGGCGGCGATCACCAGCCCGAACGGGCGCGTTCTCGTGGGTTTCGCGGCGAGGGTGGTCACGATGCTCCCGTAGTTGTTATCGACTGATAACTAAGACCGTAAGCATCGACTGATAACCTGTCAACATGGTCCGGACCCGCCTCACCGCCCAGGAACGCCACGCGCAGCTCGTCGAGGCTGCCGTCACCGCCTTCGCGCAGGGCGGTTATGCGGGCACGACGACCGATCAGGTGGCCCGGCTCGCGGGGGTGTCACAGCCCTATGTGATCCGCATCTTCGGGTCGAAGCAGGAGTTGTTCCTCGCCACCGTGCGGCACGCCGGCGACCGGGTGCAGCAGATCTGGCGCGACGCGGCCGCGGTGGATCCGACCCTGGCCGGGCTCGGTAAGGCGTACAAGCAGCTGCTCGCCGAGCGTGACCTGCTCGTCGTCCTGCTGCACGGGTTCGCCGCCGCCGCCGACCCGGCCCTCGGTGACGCCGTGCGCCAGTGCTACGGCGACCAGTTCACCCTGGTCCGCGAGCTGACCGGGGCCTCGGCGGAGGAGGCGCGCGACTTCTTCGCCGCCGGGATGCTGATCACCGTGCTCGGGGCGATGCGGGTGCTCGGCCCCGAGGCCGTGCCCACCCAGCCGTGGATGGCCGACCTGCTGGAGACCCTGCCCGGCTAGGCGGCCTAGATGTTGTGCCGGGTGTAGGCGGGCTCCCGCCACCCCAGCATCGCCTCGGTCATCCGGATCGCGTCGGAGGCCGCCCGCACGTCGTGCACCCGCATGATCCGGGCCCCGCGCGTGATGCAGAAGACCACTGTGGCCAGCGTCCCGGCCAGGCGCTCCTGCTGCGGCCGGTCCAGCGTCTCGCCGATGAAATCCTTGTTGCTCAGGGCCGCCAGCATCGGATAGCCGATCGCGGCGATCTCGTCGAGCCGCCGGCACAGCTCCAGCGAGTGGAAGGTGTTCTTGTTCAGGTCGTGGCCCGGGTCGATGATGATCTGGTCCGGCCGCACCCCGCGGGACAGCGCGAGCTCCACCTTGGCCCGCAGGAACGCACCCACCTCGCCGGTCACGTCGCCGTACCGCGGGCTCGGGTACTCGGTGCGCGGCGCCGCCAGGCTGTGACAGATCACCAGCTGCGCGTCGGTACCCGCGACGGCCTCGGCCATCGCCGGATCACGCAGCCCCGACGTGTCGTTGACGACCCCGGCACCCGCCTTGATCACCTCGGCGGCGACCTCCGGGCGGAACGTGTCGACCGAGACGACCGCCAGCCCGCGCGCCGCCTCGACCACCGGCAGCACCCGGTCGAGTTCCTCGGCCGCCGACACCTCCGGCCCCGGCGCGAACGGCACCCCGCCGATGTCGATCCAGTCGGCCCCCTCGGCGGCCGCCCTCGTCACCGCCTCGGTCGCCTTCTCCAGCGCGAACGTGCGGCCCCGGTCGTGGAACGAGTCGGGTGTGCGGTTGACGATCGCCATCACCACGACCTGCCGGTCGAAGTCGTACGTCCGCCCACCGATACTGCGCCGACCCACACCGTGCTCGCTCACGTCCCGGACCCTAACAGGCGACGTTTGTGCCGCTCATCGCCGGGAACGGAGACGGAATGAGAATCGGGTACAAGCTCGCGGCCGAGGCGTTCGGCCCGAAGGAGCTCGTCCGGCAGGCGATCCGCGCCGAGGAGGCCGGCTTCGACTTCGTCGAGATCAGCGACCACTACCACCCCTGGCTCGACGTGCAGGGGCACTCGCCGTTCGCGTGGAACGTGCTCAGCGCCATCGCCGTCCGGACCACCCGTCTCGGGCTGGCCACCGGCGTCACCTGCCCGACGACGCGCTACCACCCGGCGATCATCGCCCAGGCGGCGGCGACGCTCGCGATCCTCTCCGACGGGCGGTTCACGCTCGGTGTCGGGTCGGGGGAGCGGCTCAACGAACACGTCGTCGGGCAGGGTTTCGGCAGCGTCCGGGAACGGCACGAACGCCTGCGCGAGGCGCTGGACATCATCAACCTGCTCTGGCGGGGCGGCTACCGGTCGTACGAGGGAAAGCACTTGAGCCTGGAGGACGCCCGCGTCTTCGACCTGCCGGACACGCTGCCGCCGATCGCCGTGGCCGCCGGGGGCACGGCCGCCGCCGAACTGGCGGCGACCCACGGCAGTGGCCTGTTC
This sequence comes from Actinoplanes subglobosus, assembly GCF_042650585.1. NCBI lineage: Bacteria > Bacillati > Actinomycetota > Actinomycetes > Micromonosporales > Micromonosporaceae > Actinoplanes > Actinoplanes subglobosus. The sequence goes on along the minus strand of NZ_JBHSBL010000026.1, from coordinate 14,834 downwards.
GCCACCGAACCGCGCGCCGACCTGGTCACCGCATTCACCGGGAAGGGCGGCACGGGACCGAGGTACGCCGAGATGCCGGTCGCGTGGGCGCCCACCGAACAGGAGGCGATCACCGAGGCCCACCGCACCACCCGGTGGGCGGTCACCGGCTGGAAGGTGATGGCCGAGCTCCCCAACCCGGTCAACTTCGAGGCCGCGTCGGCCACCGTCACCGAGGACGACGTCCGCGAGCTGTTCACCGCCGGACCCGATCCCGAGCCGTACGCCGTGCGCTTCGCCGAGTACGCGGACGCCGGCTACGACCACATCGCCCTCATGAACACCGGCCCCGACCCGGACGGCTTCCTCGACTTCTACGCCAAGGAACTCCACGGCCGCCTCACCCGGTGACCGTGCACCGCTGCGGCGGGTGAGGTGAGACTTTCACCGTGTGCCCAGGGTGCCCTGCGTCGATGTGGGAGACGGGCGGGTGACGATGCGGAAGACCGGGAAACCGGGGGCGGCCGCGGCGATGTCGGCCTCGGGGGAGTCGGCCTTGAGGCCGTCGAAGAAGGCGCCCGTCTCCCAGGCCCACTTGCGCAGGTAGAGGCGGATCAGCTCGGGCTTGTCGGCGTCGGCCACCTCGACCGGGGTGAACCTCTCGGTGCGGCGGCCCAGGCGCAGCTCGCCCTCGCCGGCGACCCGCAGGTTACGGACCCACTGGGTGTGGCCGCGCGGGGAGAGCAGGTAGCGCTCGCCGTCCTGCGTGAACAGGTTGACCACGGTGGTGCGGATCTCGCCGGATCTGCGGCCCCTGATCGCGATGACCCGGCTGCCCATCAGGCTGATGCCGTGGGCGGTGAGCCACTTGGCGAGGTCGTTGAAGACATTCGATCCGCGGGTCGGCTTCAGGTATCGCACCGGTCGCTCCTCAGCTCTGCGAGAGCACTGCTCTCTCCTGAGGCCAGTGAACACCTGAACGCCGCTCACTGTCAAGAGCAGTGCTCTCTCAAGGGAGCGATGTGCGGGCGAGGGTCACCAGCCGGACGGCGGGGGCTCCAGGTGGAGGACCGCTGTGGTGGTGAGCTCGTCGAGGAGTTCGGGTCCGTAGCCGAAACCCTGGCCGCTCGCGCGCCGTGGGTGGGCCGCTCCTCCGGGAGCGCCGCCGAACACCGCGTTGACCTTGACGGTTCCGGTGGGCAGTGAGCGCCAGGCACGCTGGGCGTGACTCATCGACGCTGTCAGGACCGTCGCGGCCAGGCCGTACGGGGAGTCGGCGGCCCGGTCGAGGGCCTCCTCGAAGGACCGCACCGTGACGACCGGCGCGACCGGCCCGAACGTCTCCTCCCGCATCACCGCCATGTCGTCGGTGCACCCGGACAGGACGGTCGGCGGATACCAGGCGCCCGGCCCGGACGGCACCGACCCGCCGCTGACCAGGGTCGCCCCGTCCCGGACGGCGGCCTCCACCTGGCCGTGCACCGCCTCCCGCAGCCGCCGGTCGACGAGCGGCCCGATCCGCTCGATCCAGGTGCCGGCCTCCGCGCCGAGCGCCTCGACGAATGCGCCGGCGATCGAGTCGTGGACGTAGATCCGTTCGACGGCCACGCAGATCTGGCCCGAGTTGGCGAACGCCCCGAGCGCCGCCTGCCCGGCCGCCCACACCGGATCGACGTCGGCGTCGACGATCAGTGGGTCGCTGCCGCCGTTCTCCAGCAGTGCCTTCGCCCCGGTCCGGGCACAGGCCGCCGCGATGGCACGGCCGGTGGCGGTGGATCCGACGTGCGCGACCACGTCCACGTCGGAGCCGGCCAGGGCGGCGCCGACCGGCCCGTCGCCCTGGAGCACACCGAGCACCCCGGGTGGCAGGTGCGGCGCGATCAGCCGGGCCAGCCGCCAGCCGGTGGCGGGGGTGCGCTCGCTCGGCTTGTACACCACCGTGTTGCCGGTGACCAGCGCCGCCCCGAGGAGGCCGCAGGACACGGCGACCGGATCGTTCCACGGGGTGATCACCGCGACGACACCTCGCGGCCGGAACGCCATCAGGTCGATCGCGTCGTCGTCGCCGGCCAGGGTGCGCCCGCGATGGGTGGGGCCGAGTTCCGCGTACTGGCGCAGGGTCGCGACCCCGGCGCCGATCGACTCGGCCGCACCGTCGATGGTCCTGCCCATCTCGGCGGCCATGATCCCGGCGAGTTCTCCGGTGGCCTCGCCGATCGCGGTCGCGGCGGCGTGCAGGGCCGCGGCGCGGGTGGACGCGGGGGTGCCGGCCCAGCCGGGGGCGGCACTGCGGGCGGCCGCCACGGCGGCGGTCACATCGTCGTCGGAGGCGACCGGCACACGGGTGACCGGGCTGTCGTCGCGCGGATCGGCAACGGTCAGAACCCGGCCGGACGTGCCGGTCGTCCACTGTCCGCCGAGGAGTTGAGAGGCCTCATGCATGGCGGCAGGACTTCCCGCGCCGCGCCGTGCAAAACGTCGGCCGGTGACATATCGAAAGACGATCAGTGCAGGTCAGAGTGGATTTCAAAGAAAAACGGAGAAGTCGATGATCATGTGACTATTCGGGTGGACCCGGGGTACCCGGCCCGCCATGCGTGTTCTCGGGATCAACGCGATCTTCCATGATCCATCGGCGGCGGTGATCGTCGACGGTCGTGTGCTCGCCGCCGCGGAGGAGGAACGGTTCAGCCGCCGCAAGCACGGCAAGCGGCCGGTGCCGTTCTCCGCATGGGAGCTTCCGGAGCTGTCCGCCGCCTGGTGCCTGGCCGAGGCGGGGCTGCGGCCGGGCGACCTCGACGCGGTCGCCTACTCGTTCGACCCGGCGCTCTGCCGGGACCGGGCCGAACTGGACCTCGGCGACCCGTGGGACCACCTGCGCGCCGACTACGCCCGCCGGGCCCCGCAGTTCCTGGCGACCGCGTTGCCCGGGCTCGACCCCAACCGGGTCCGCTTCGTCCCGCACCATGTGGCGCACGCGGCGTCGGCCGGGCTCAGCGTGCCGGAGGACAGTGCGGTCCTGGTGCTCGACGGGCGCGGCGAGTCGGCCAGCCACCTGGCCGGGGCGTACCGGGGCGGGAAGCTGGAGACGTTCCGCTGCCAGGAGCTGCCGCACTCGCTCGGCCTGCTCTACGAGGACCTGACCCGTCACCTGGGGTTCCTGCACTCCAGCGACGAGTACAAGGTGATGGCCCTGGCCTCGTACGGCACGCCACGGTTCCTCGGGCCGCTGCGGGACCTCGTGCGGGCCGACGGCACCGGCGGGTTCACCGTGGACCGGATCGACTGGGACGCCCTGGCCCCGGCCCGCACCGGCGACGGCGAGATGACCGAAGCGCATGCCGACCTGGCCGCCAGCGTGCAGCAACGGCTCGAGGAGGTGCTGCTCGACCTGGCCCGGTGGACGTACGACGCGTCCGGCGGCCTGCCCACGCTGACCATGGCCGGCGGCACCGCCCTCAACTGTGTCGCCAACGCCCGGATCGCCGCCGAGGGCCCGTTCGGCCGGGTGTGGGTGCAACCGGCCGCCGGGGACGCGGGCACCGCTCTCGGCGCCGCGCTCGCTCTCGGCGCGGAGCACGTGCCGTTCACCACCGCGGCGCTCGGGCGCGGCTGGCGCGACGACGAGCTGGAGGCTGAACTGCGGCGGGCGGCCGTCCCCTACACCCGGCCGGAGTCGATCGCCGCCGAGGCCGCCGCCGTGCTGGCCGGCAACGGGATCGTCGCCTGGTATCAGGGCCGCAGCGAGTACGGCCCGCGCGCTCTCGGCCACCGGTCGTTGCTCGCGCATCCCGGCGACCGCGACACCCAGACCCGGATGAACGACGTGAAGGGCCGCGAGCAGTTCCGCCCGATCGCGCCGATGGTCCGCGCGGAACGCTTCCACGATCTCTTCGAGGGCGTCTACCCGAGCCCCTACATGCTCTTCGTGCACCGGGTGAAGCCGGAGTGGCGGGACCGGATCCCGGCGGTCACCCACGTCGACGGCACCGCCCGCGTACAGACCGTCCACGTCGGCGAGGAACCGCTCGTGGCCGCGATGCTCGCGGAGTTCGAGCGGCTCACCGGCCTGCCGGTGGTGGTCAACACGTCACTCAACACGGCCGGGCGGCCGATGGTCGACACCCCGCGCGAGGCGCTCGAACTGTTCGGCTCGGCGCCGGTCGACCTGCTCGCGATCGGCCCGTTCGCCGTCCACCGTGCCCGGACCTACGGCGGCGAGCGGTGATCACGGTCAGCGTCGTCGTCCCCACGATCGGGCGGCCGAGTCTCACCGACCTGCTGCGGGCACTCGGCACCCTCCCGGCCGGGATGGAACTGATCATCGTGGACGATCGCGCGGACGCCCGTACCCCCCTCGCTCCGGAGAACGCCGATCTCGTCGTCGCCGGACGCCGGGCCGGACCGGCCGCCGCCCGCAATGCCGGATGGCATGCCGCCCGTCACGAATGGGTCGCGTTCCTCGACGACGACGTCGTTCCGGAGCCGGGCTGGGCGTGGCGGCTGCTCGGCGACCTGCACGACGCCGGCCCGGACGTCGGCGGTGTGCAGGGGCGGATCCGGGTGCCGCCGCCGGAGGGCCGCCGGCCGACCGACTGGGAACGGGTCACCGCGGGCCTCGCCTCCGGTGAGTGGATCACCGCGGACATGGCCTACCGCCGGGTGGTCCTGGCGCGTTGCGGCGGCTTCGACGAGCGCCTGCCGCGGGCTTTCCGCGAGGACGCCGATCTCGCCCACCGTGTCCGGCGCGCCGGCTGGCAGCTGCGGCGAGGCCGGAGATCAACCACTCATCCGGTACGGCCAGAGGGCCCCCTGATCAGCCTGAGGCTCCAACGGGGCAACGCCGACGACGCCCTGATGCGCCGCCTCCACGGCCCCGGCTGGCGTACCGTCCTCGGCGTCCCACCCGGTCGCCGTCACCGCCACGCGCTGGTCACCGCCTGCCTGGCCGCGACCACCGCCTGCACCGCCGTCCGGCTGCTCGGCAGCCCGCGTGCCGGTCGCGCCTGGACCACCGGTGCCGCCCTGGCCGCTGCCGGCTGGGCCGTCGGCACCGCCGAGTTCGCCGCGGCCCGGATCCGCCCCGGTCCCCGCGACCGCCGCGAGGTGACCGCCATGCTCCTGACCAGCGTCGCCATTCCGCCGGTGGCGATCGCCCACTGGCTGCGCGGCTGGTTCCGCTGGCGTGACGCCCGCCCGCTGCAGCAGGCGCACGCCGACCGTTTCGCCGCCGTCACCGGCCCCGGGGGCCGGCCGTGAGCGGCGCACTGTTCGACGCGGTGCTCTTCGACCGGGACGGCACGCTCGTCGTGGACGTCCCCTACAACGGCGACCCGGCGCTGGTGCGGCCGATGCCGGGCGCCGGAGCGGCCCTGGATCGGCTGCGGGCGGCCGGGCTGCGGCTCGGCGTCGTGACCAACCAGTCCGGGCTGGCCCGCGGGCTGTTCACCGCCGATCAGCTGGACGCCGTGAACCGGCGGGTCGACGAGTTGCTCGGACCGTTCGACACGTGGCAGGTCTGCCCGCACGACGACTCCGCCGGGTGTGGCTGCCGCAAACCGCGGCCCGGCCTGGTGACGGCCGCCGCGGCCGCGCTCGGCGTCGACCCCGGCCGTTGCGTCGTCGTCGGCGACATCGGCCGCGACATGGAGGCCGCGCTCGCCGCCGGAGCCACCGGAATCCTGGTACCCACCACCGTCACGCTGCCCGCCGAGGTGGCCGCGGCGCCGGTCGTGGCAGCCGCTCCGGTCGTGGCAGCCGCTCCGGTCGTGGGCGCCGCTTCCGTCGCCGGTGATCTCGGGACGGCCGCCGACCTCATTCTGCGCCGCCAGGAGCTGCTGAAACCCGCCGATCGACCGGGGCGGCCCGGCCGGGTCCTGGCAGTGCGGTCCGACTCGGCCGGGGACGTCCTGGTCACCGGGCCCGCGATCCGCGCCCTGGCCGCCGGCGCCGATGAGGTGACGCTGCTCTGCGGCCCGCGCGGACGGGACGCCGCCGGACTCCTGCCCGGCGTCGGCGAGATCATCGCATGGCGGCTGCCGTGGATCGACCCGGAACCCGCGCCGGTCGAGCCGGACGACATGCGGGCGCTCGTCGACCGGCTGCGGCGGGCGCGCGTGGACGAGGCGGTGATCTTCACGTCGTTCCATCAGTCGCCACTGCCGCTGGCGTTGCTGCTGCGGATGGCGGGGATCGGGCGGATCACCGCGATCAGCGACGACTACCCCGGCTCGTTGCTGGACGTGCGTCATCGCGTACCGGATGACCTGCCGGAAGCAGAACGTGCCCTCAGCGTGGCGGCAGCGGCGGGGTTCTCTCTCCCCGGGAACGACGACGGGCGGTTGCGGGTGACCGTGTCGCCCCGGCCGCCCTCACCTCCCGGCGGCCATCTGGTCGTTCATCCCGGTGCCAGCTGCGCGGCCCGGGCCTGCCCGCCGGAGAATCTGCGCCGCATCGTCGCCGCGCTCGCCGCGGCCGGGCACCGCGTCGTGGTGACCGGCGGCCCCGGGGAAAGGCACCTGGCGGCGTACGTCGCGGGGGACGCCGGCGAGGACGCCGGGCCGATGCCGCTGGCCGGCCTCGCCGCGCTGATCGCCGGCGCCGCCTGCCTGATCGTCGGCAACACCGGCCCGGCGCATCTCGCCGCGGCCGTCGCCACACCGGTGATCAGCCTGTACGCCCCGACCGTCCCCTACCACCGGTGGGGTCCCTACCGCGTCCCGGCCGTGCGCCTCGGCGACGCCGCCGCGGCCTGCCGCGACACCCGGGCCACCCGCTGCCCGGTCCCCGGTCACCCCTGCCTGTCCGGCATCACACCGGACGACGTCCACACCGCGGTACGCCGGCTCGGCGTCACCGCCCGACAACCGAACGCCGACGAGGTGGCCGCGTGAACATCCTGCTCTGGCACGTGCACGGCTCCTGGACGACATCGTTCGTCCAGGGCAAACACCGCTATCTGGTGCCGGTGAACGACGCCCGCGACGAGTGGGGCCGCGGCCGGGCCCGGACCTTCCGGTGGCCCGCCTCGGCCGAGGAACTGCCCCTCGAGGAGATCCGCGACGTCGACGTGGCGATCGCCCAGCGGCCCGGGGAACTCGACCTGATCCCGCCGCACGTGCCGGTGATCTACGTCGAGCACAACACACCGAAGGGCGACGTGCCGTACACCCGGCACCCGCTCGCCGACCGCGACGATGTGGTGATCGCGCACGTCACCCACTTCAACGAGCTGTTCTGGGACTGCGGCGCCACCCGCACCACCGTGATCGAGCACGGGATCGTGGAGCCCGCCGCCCGCTGGACCGGCGAGCTCGAACGACTGGCGATCGTCACCAACGACCCCATCCGTCGTGGTCGGGTGACCGGAACTGATCTCTTCGAGCGCTTCCCGTCGGTGGACGTCTTCGGCATGGGTGTCACCGGGCTGACCGGGCTCGCCACCTACGAGGACCCGCCCCAGCACGAGATGCACGCGGCCGTCGCCCGGCGGCGCGCCTACCTGCACCTGTGCCGGTGGACGTCGCTCGGGCTCAGCCTGATCGAGGCCATGCGGATGGGCATGCCCGTCATCGCGCTGGCCACCACCGAGACGGTCGCCGCCGTCCCACCGGACGCCGGCGTCCTGTCCACCCGCGTCGGCGATCTCGTCGAGGCCGCCCACTGGCTGCTCGACGAACCGGACGAGGCCGCCCGCATCGGCGCCCGCGCCCGGCAGGTGTCCCTGGCCCGGTACGGGATCGACCGGTTCCTGGCCGACTGGGACCGGCTCCTGGAGGAGGAGACATGCGCATCGCGATGATCTCGGAACACGCCAGCCCGCTCGCGGCGCTCGGCGGTGTCGACGCCGGCGGGCAGAACGCGCACGTCGCCGAACTGGCCGCCGCGCTCGCCGGGCACGGCCACGACGTGCGCGTCTACACCCGGCGGGACGACCCGGACCTGCCCACCGTGGTGCCGATGTGCCCCGGCGTCGACGTCGTGCACGTCCCCGCCGGCCCGGCCGCCGTGCTCGCCAAGGACCGGCTGCTGCCGTTCATGGGCGCGTTCGCCGAGTGGACCGCCGCCGACTGGCGTGCCGCGTGGATGCCCGACGTGGTGCACGCCCACTTCTGGATGAGCGGGCTCGCCGCCCTCGAGGCCGGGCACGCCTGTGCCGTACCGGTCGTGCAGACCTTCCACGCGCTCGGCTCGGTGAAACGCCGCTATCAGGGCCGGGCCGACACCAGCCCGCCGCGGCGGATCGCCCTCGAACGGCACATCGGGCAGACCGCCGACCGGATCGTCGTCCAGTGCCGCGACGAGATCGGCGAACTCCTGCGGCTCGGCGTGCCCCGATCCCGGATGTCGCTCGTCCCGTCGGGCGTCAACACCGAACGGTTCCGCGTCCACGGGCCGGCCGTTCCACGCCGGCCCGGGTACGCGCGCATCCTCACCGTGGCCCGGCTCGTCGAACGCAAAGGCGTCGAGGACACCATCCGGGCCCTGCCCCTGGTACCCGGCGCCGAACTCGTCGTCGTCGGTGGGCCGCCCACGGGCGGACTGCACGCCGACCCGTACGCCCGACGGCTCCTCGACCTCGCCCGGCACTGCCGGGTCGGTGACCGCGTCACCCTCGTCGGTGCCGTGCCACCGGGCGAGATGCCGGCCTGGTACCGGTCGGCGGACGTGCTCGCGGCGACACCCTGGTACGAGCCGTTCGGGCTGACGCCGCTCGAAGCCATGGCCTGCGGGGTGCCGGTCGTCGCGACCGCGGTCGGCGGGCTCGTCGACACCGTCGTCGGCGGGATCACCGGCGACCTGGTGCCGCCCCGTGACCCGCGGGCGCTGGCCGCGGCACTGCGGCGTCTGCTCGGCGACGACGTGCGGCGGTTCGGCTACGGCGCCGCGGCCGCCGACCGGGCCGCCGCCTCCTACGCGTGGCCGAGGATCGCCGAACTGCTCACCGCCGTCTACGCGGCCGCCGCCGACCTGGAGGTCGCGGCATGAGTCTCCTCGACGCCCATCTCACCGGGCTGGTCCAGGCGCTGCCGCCGTACCGGTCGCAGGCCGGCCGGCTGGCGCGGTGGGGCGCCCATCTGGCCCGGCACCTGGCCGGTGGCGGCCGGTTGCTCGTCGCCGGGAACGGCGGCAGCGCGGCCGAGGCCCAGCACCTGGCCGCCGAACTCGTCGGGAAGCTCCGCGAGGACCGGATGCCACTGTCGGCGATCGCCCTCACCCCGGACTCGTCGGCGATCACCGCGATCGGCAACGACTACGGGTTCGAGGAGGTGTTCGCCCGTCAGGTGCGGGCGCACGGGCGCAGGGGCGACGTCCTCATGCTGATGTCCACCAGCGGGCGTAGTCCGAATCTGATCACTGCGGCGCGGGCGGCCGAGGAGCTCGGCATGCTGACCTGGGCCCTGGTGGGGGAGCGGCCCAACCCGCTCGCCGAAGTCTGCCGGGAGTCGCTGTGCTGCCCGTCGCCGGACAGCCAGGTCGTCCAGGAGCTGCACCTCGTCTCGGTTCATCTGTTGTGCGAGTACGTGGACCGCTACCTGCCGCGATTCACCACGGACCGCGAGCCGGCCGGGCTCGCCGCGGCCGGTGGTGATCGCCCTTTCGGGCACGGCAACGACGATCTGGAGGAGATGGTGAACGTATGAGGCTCGTCATCGTCGGCGACACCCTGCTCGACCGGGACGTGCAGGGCACCGTCACCCGCATCGCGCCGGACGCGCCGGCGCCCGTCCTGGACGAGGAGTCGACCCGCGAACGACCCGGTGGCGCGGGCCTCGCCGCCCTGCTCGCCGCCGCCCAGGGCCACGAGGTCTCCCTGGTCACGGCCCTGGCCGCGGACGCCGCCGGCGCCCGGCTGAGTGAGCTGCTCACCGCGGCCGGCATCAAGGTGTACGCCCTGTCGCTGCCCGGTTCCACCCCGGAGAAGGTCCGGCTGCGCGCGTCCGGCCAGGTGCTGCTCCGACTGGACCGCGGCGGCCCGCCCCAGCCGCCGGGAGACGCACCGATCGCCGTCCTCGAGGTGGTGCGGGATGCCAGCGCGATCCTGGTCAGCGACTACGGCCGGGGCATGGCCCGGCATCCGGTCCTGCGTGCCGCGATCGAGGAGGCGAAGGCGCCGGTCGTGTGGGACCCGCACCCGAACGGCCCGCCACCGGTACCCAACGCCCGCCTGGTCACCCCGAACGAGGCCGAGGCCCGGCGGCTCTCCGGCGACGCCGGCAACGGCTCGGGACTCTCCACCGCCCAGCGCACCGGCCACCTGCTCCGCCAGCGCTGGAAGGCGGGCGCGGTGGTGGTCACCCGGGGAGCGCAGGGGGCGGTGCTCTGCCAGGGCACCCCCGCACCGCTGGTGGTCCCGGTCCCGGCGACCTCCGGCGGGGACACGTGCGGCGCCGGCGACGCGTTCGCCACCGCCGCGACGATCGCCCTGGCCCGCGGCGCCCTGGTCTCGGAAGCCGTGACGGAGGCGGTAGCCGCCGCGAGCCGCTATGTCGCGGGACCGGACGGACTGCCGGTGATGCGGGAAGAGGCCGCCCGGGAACAGGCCGGGCGCCTCGCCGACGCGGTCCGTGCCCGGGGTGGCACCGTGGTCGCGACCGGTGGCTGCTTCGACCTGCTGCACACCGGCCATCTCGCCACCCTGCGTGCCGCCCGTGACCTCGGTGACTGCCTCATCGTCTGCCTGAACAGCGACGACTCGGTACGCCGCCTGAAGGGTGCCGGCCGTCCCCTGACCCGCCAGGACGACCGGGGCCGTCTGCTCGCCGCCCTCGACTGTGTCGACGCCGTGGTCGTCTTCGACGAGCCCACCCCGGAGCCGGTCCTCACCTGGCTGCGGCCCGACGTCTGGGTGAAGGGCGGTGACTACGACACGGTGCCCGAGGCCGGGGTCGTCGAACGCTGGGGCGGCCAGACCGTGATCGTCCCCTACCTGGACGGCCGATCCACCACGAGGACCATCGCCGAAGCACGCAGGAGGTAACGCGCATGGACGCCGTCATCGTCACCGGAGGGTCCAGTGGTCTGGGCGCCGCCGTCGTGGACGCCGTGGTCGAGGCGGGTGGTCGCCCGTACGTCATCGATCGCTCGCCGCCGCGGGCGGGCGTCGAGTGGATCGCCTGCGATCTCGCCGACACCCGCGCCGCCGAACAGGCGACCCGTGATCTGATCGCCCGGGCCGGCGGCAGCGTCGACGGCGTGGTCACCGCGGCCGGCATGGACGTGCCGGGCACGCTCGAGGAGGTCCCCGGCGAGGTCTGGGACCGCATCGTGACCGTCGACCTGCTCGCCACGGCGGCGGTGATCCGGGCCGCGATCCCCGCCCTCAAGCAGTCCCACGGCGCGATCGTCACGGTCTCGTCGACGCTGGGGATCAAGGCGGTGTCCGACGCGACCGCCTACTGTGCCGCCAAGTTCGGTGTCGTCGGCTTCACCCGTGCGCTCGCCGCGGAACTGGCCGGGCAGGTCGGCGTCACGCTGCTGATCCCCGGCGGCATGCGCACGAGGTTCTTCGACGACCGTGACGAGAGGTACCGGCCGGGTCCGGACGCGATCCTCAACGACCCGGCGAACGTGGCGGCCGCGGTCCTCTTCGCGCTCGGTCAGCCCGCCGGTTGTGCGGTCCGCGAACTCGTCGTGGCGGCGGAGACGGAGAGTTCGTACCCGTGATCCTGGTTCTGCGCGCTCTCGGCGTGGGTGATCTGGCGACCGCGGTGCCCGCCCTGCGCGGGCTCCGCGCCGCCTACCCCGGCGAGACGCTGTGCCTGGCCGCCCCGGCCTGGCTCACCCCGCTGATCCTCACGATCGGTGGCATCGACCGGATCGTCCCGGCCGCCGAACTCGAACCCCTCGACGCGGCGCCGGTACGGCCGGCCCTCGCCGTCAACCTGCACGGCTCCGGCCCCGAATCGCACCGCCGTCTGCGGGCGCTGCGGCCCGGCGCACTGTGGGCGTTCGCGAACCGTGCGGCCGGTCACCACGACGGCCCCGGCTGGATCGGCGACGAGCACGAGGTCCGCCGCTGGTGCCGGCTGGTCCGCTACTACGGCGTGGCCTGCGACGAGGACGACCTGGACCTGCACGTTCCGGACGCCGAGGTGCCGGCCGGGGTGACGATCATCCATCCGGGCGCGAAGTCACCGGCCCGGCGCTGGCCTCCGGACCGCTTCGCGTCCGTCGCACGGCGTCTGGTCGCGGCGGGCCATCAGGTCCTGGTCACCGGTTCCCGGCAGGAGCACGACCTGTGCGTACGGGTGGCCGAGCTCGCCGGTCTCCCCGGTGCGGCGGTCCCCCGGACCGGCCTCGGCGACCTGGCCGCCCTGGTCGCCGCCGCCCGCCTGGTGATCTGTGGCGACACCGGGGTCGCCCACCTCGCGACGGCCTACCGCACCCCGTCGGTCGTCCTGTTCGGCCCGGTCGCGCCGGCGTGCTGGGGCCCGCCCGTCACCCGCCCGTTCCACCGCGCCCTGTGGCACGGCACGCAGACCACCCGCGGCGATCTGCCCGGCCCGGTCCACCCGGCCCTGCTGGCGGTCACCCCGGACGAGGTGCTGACCGCCGCGACCGAGGTCCTGACCGCCGGGCGGCCGGTGAGCCGGTGACGACCGTCATAGGTACCGGCCGGGCGGGATCCGATTGAGCCGTACCGCAGGGGGGATTGCGGTGCGTGCGGCCGGTACCGGCCAGGGGGAGGGTGACCGCCATGCGGTTACGGCGCAGCGATCCGGGTGGGCCGGGTCTGTCCCGGCGCGGGGCGGGCCGGGGGTTCACCTACCGCGACGTGGACGGCGCTCCGCTGCGCGACACCGGAACCGTCGAACGGATCAGGAGCCTGGTCATTCCACCGGCGTGGCGGGACGTCTGGATCTCGCCGGATCCGCGCGGCCACATCCAGGCCACCGGCGTCGACGCGGCCGGCCGCCGGCAGTACCTGTACCACCCGGCCTGGCGTGAGCAACGGGACCGGGTGAAGTTCGACCACGCGCTGGAGGCCGCCGGTCGCCTGCCGGAGATCCGTGACCGGCTGCGCGCCGACCTGACCGGCCGGGGACTGAGCCGGGACCGGGTCCTGGCCGCCATCGTGAGCCTGCTCGACATGGGGATGTTCCGGGTCGGTGGCGAGGAGTCGGCGGCCCGGGAGGAGGACCCCACCTACGGCCTGTCCACGCTCCGCCCGGACCACCTGCGGGTTCGCGGCGGTTGCGTGCTCCTGGAGTTCACCGGCAAGTCCGGCGTCCAGCACGCGTCGGTGGTCGGTGACGGCGAGGTCTGCGCCGTGCTCCGTGACCTGAGACGCCGGCGCCGGGGCGAGGACCGCCTGTTCGCCTACTGGGATCCGGCCCGCCGCCGCTGGCAGGAGGTCCGCGCCGACACCGTCAACGACTACCTGCGGGACATCACCGGCGAGCAGATGACCGCCAAGGACTTCCGCACCTGGCACGGCACCGTCCGCGCCGCCACCGCGCTGGCCGAGGCGGGACCGCGGCCCACCGTCACCGGGCGCCGGAAGGCCGTCGCCCACGCCATGCGCGAGGTGGCCGACCTGCTGGGCAACACGCCGGCCGTGGCCCGGAGCTCCTACGTCGACCCCCGGGTGGTGGAAGCCTATGCGGAGGGCGAGGTCATCGACGCCGGCGTCACCGATCCGCCGGAACAGGCCGAGCAGCAGGTACGCGAACTCCTCACCGGCGGCTGACGACCCGGACGGCGCGCACCGGGATCGATATGTCGACACGTGGGGGGAATTATCGGGTTCGATCATCCCCGGCCGTCCGGACCGGCGACCCGACCGGGACCGGGGCTGGCCCGGGCAGGCCATACTGGCCCGCATGTCCGAGAATGCTGTGCTCCGGCACGCCGAATCCGGTGACTGGGAGCACGCCGTCGCCCACGCTCAGCGGGCCGTCGCGGCCGGCCGTCCCCTCGATGCGGAGGACGCCTGGCCGGCGGTGATGGTGCTCTACCTCCGAGGCGATCTGGTGGGTGCCTCGGCCGTACGCGCGATGGCTCGTCCCGGGGGCGGGGAAGCTGATCGCGCGCTGCTGGCGGCTTGGTCGGCGAGTGTCGCGTGGGCTCGCGGTGAGGTGGACGCCTGCCGTGACCTGGCCGAGGAGGCCCTGGCCCGCGCCGCGGGGGAGCCGCGGGCGCTGGCGGCCGCGCACACCGCGCTCGCGCTGCTCGCCGCGGCCGAGGGGGACCGCCGGGGCAACGAGCGGCACTACGCGCTGGGTCTGGCCGCGGCCGAGCGGTGCGAGGACCGCACCCAGCAGCTCCGGATCCGGACCAACCGGGCGTCGCAGCGGATGGAGGAGGGCGACCTCACCGGCGCGCTGTCCGAGCTGGATCACGTGTTGTGGCGGTTCGGGTTCGGGCCGGACGCGCATCCCAACGGTCTCGGCCTGGCCCACAACAACCGTGCCGAGATCCTGATACGGGCCGGCCGGCTCGCCGAGGCGCGGGACGGGTTCCGGACCGCGCTGACCGTGCTGCAGCGGGCCGGGGCCGCCGGGGTGGCGTACGCGCTGGCCGGGCTGGGGGAGACGCACGAGGCGCGCGGCGATCTGACGCAGGCGCGGGCCGCCTACGAGGAGGCGGTCGAGGTCGCCGGCGAGCGGGGGTTCAGCCAGGCGCTGGTCCCGGCGCTGTGCGGGCTGGCCCGGGTGCTCGCCGCGACCGGTGATGTGACGGCGGCGCGGACCGCGGGCCGGCGGGCGGTCGCCGAGGCCACCAGCCTGACCGCGCCCCAGGCGTACGCCGCGGCCGGCTGGGCGGCCCTGCCGGAGGACCCGGCGGCCGCCCGCGGGCACGCCGACGAGGCGATTGAGCTGGCCCGCACCGGCCGCCGTCCCGCCGCCCTC
>NZ_JBHSBL010000025.1:213763-231281 GCF_042650585.1 Actinoplanes subglobosus | reverse complement strand
CTGTTGGAGGGCGGTTCGGGTGCCCGGTCCGGTGTTGGGTGTGTTTGGCGTTCTGCTGGAGGGCGGTTCGGGTGCCCGGTCCGGCGTTGGTGCGCTCGGTGCCCTGTCCAAGGACGGCACGCGCACCCGGCCCGGCAACGGGTGTTCCAGACGGTCGTCGTCATGGGGGCGGTCCTTGACGAGTCGACCTGAACAGACAGGATGCGAGATTCACCGGGGACCGCCTGCCCCGACCTCTGAGTCTTTACCACCGGGGGTGATCGCGCGGGGCGTGGAACCTGCGTCATGCCGCGGTTGTCGCTGGTCGGGGTGACGAGGATGCCCGGGCATGTCACGACGCCTCACCATCGTGATGGGGAGTGCGGTTGTCGGGGCGCCCGCTTCCCGACGGCCCATCCGCAGCATCGCCGCCTCGACCCGGATCTGGTCCGCCGGGCAGTTTCCTGTGTCCACGGTCGGGATGGTGTCCACGGCGGGGGGTGGTGTCCACAGTCGGGATGGTGTCCACAGTCGGGATGGTGTCCACAGTCGGGATGGTGTCCACGGCGGGGGGTGGTGTCCACAGTCGGGATGGTGTCCACAGTCGGGATGGTGTCCACGGTTGGGATGGTGTCCGCAGCCGGGGTGATGTCCACGGTCAGGGTGGTTTTCCGGTCGGGGTCGCCCGTCAGTTGGGTCGGCGGTCGTCGAGGCGAGCCTCCGGCGGGGCCGTGAAATCGGCCTCGTCGGCCCCGGTGCGGTAATCGGTGAGCAGCATCTCCACCGGAGCGCCGTCGACGGTGCCGGTGAAGGCGGCGACAGTGCCCTCGACGGTGACGCACACCTCGAACCCCGTTCCCCCGCCGAACTTCAGGCACGAGGCGTAACGCCCGGCGATCGTGGTCTCCCGCGGGACGACCTCGATGCCGGGATCGACGGCGGCGATCTCCAGCATGTCGAGGATCGCGGCCGGCGTGATCAGCCCGGTCGAGGACGGGATCGTGTCGTCGCCGCCCGGTGACGTGGCGGTGCAGACGGCTCCGTCCCCGTCCCCGGCACATCGGGTCACGGCGTCGGGCGTGCTGATCAGGCTGCCGGACGGCCAGGCGTAGGCGACCCGGGACGGCGTCTGGGAGCGCACCACCCGGGCGGTGGCGCCACCGGCCAGGCGGTAGGTGGTGGTCCAGGTCAGGCCGTCGGCGGCGGCGACCCGGTCGGCGGCCTCGGAGACCAGCGCCTCGTCGGCGATCCCGGCCGCGCTGGCCTGGTCGAGCCCGGTGCAGCCGGTGAGGACCGCGAGGAGCAGCGCGGCCATCCCCAGCGAGCCGCCCCGCCGGCGGAGACGGGCAGCGGCGCGGACCAGCGGCTGGGTGCGGACCAGCGGCTGCGTGTGGACCAGCGGCTGGCTGCGGCCTGGCGGCTGGGTGTGGACCGGCGGTCGGGTGCGGACCGGCGGCCGGCGGGGGAGGCCGATGGCTTGGAGCAGGGGGTTGCCGGCGCGTCGGCGGTGCGGGGTGGCGGGCACGGAGACCACCCTGACGTACCCGCGCAACCCCGCGCAATCGAGTATCCGGCGACGTGTGTCGATGATTCGAGGGCTAATGGCACGACAATTAACCGGCCGTAGGTCACCCATTAACGGGGACCTGCGACCTCATTTCCATTCTTATTTCCGGATTCATCGAGCGGCCGGACCGGCGGCTTCCGCCAGTGCCTCCTCGGCCAGGGCGGCGGCCGCGGCGGCCTCACGTCGGGCCTGGGACTGGAGGCGCATCACGTACCGCCGGATGATCTTGGCCTGTCGCTCGTCCTGTTCGAAGATGGCGACCATCTCGGTGACCAGGGGCCCGCGGACCGGCACCTGCTGGCGGATCCGGGCGACCCGGTAGGCGATGGCCGGGAACTGGACGACCTCGTCACCGAGCTGGAGCCGGAGCAGCATCTCCTCACCGGGCCGCAGGTCGACGTCGCCGAAGTAGGCCCGCACGGAGCGTTCGCTGAGGTCGTGCACACGCCCGACGCGTTGTGGCTCGTCGGCCCGGACCAGCAGGATGCTCTCGCCTCCGCCGCCGCGCACGAAGTTGCGCAGCTGCTCGATCTCCGGATCGCCGAGCGTGGTGATGTCGATCCGGTTCTCGTCGGTCTTCCGCACGGTGCCCTGCTGCGAGTACCGGCCACGGGGGCCGGCCGGCCAGCGCAGGATCACCACGGATCCGACCTTGAGCGTGGCGTCGGCGAGCGGGAGAGACAGGGTCACGGTGGTCTCGGCGACCCGCACCACACGGACTTCCGTGAGGGTCTGGTCTCCGATGTCCAACTCGACACGCGACCCGTCGGCGGGAAACAGGCTACTGGTCATAGTGCTCATCGCTTCGGCAGGTACGCCGCAGGTTTGAGGCGATCCGGCGGGGGAGTTCACCGGCCGCGCGAACGCGTCATGGCCGGACTCGATACGCTCTGCGGTGTGGTCGGCCCGCAGGGTCGCGGACCGAAACTGTATTCGTACAAATGTTAGGGAGCGACACACCAATGGCCACCATTGAAGCAATCGTCGCCCGCGAGATCCTCGATTCCCGGGGCAACCCGACCGTTGAGGTCGAGGTCGGCCTGGACGACGGCTCGGTCGGCCGCGCGGCGGTGCCGTCCGGCGCCTCCACCGGTGCGTTCGAGGCGCTCGAGCTCCGCGACGGTGACAAGAGCCGCTACCTCGGCAAGGGTGTTCTCAAAGCGGTCGAGAACATCGAGGAGAAGCTGATCGACGAGCTGGTCGGCTACGAGGCCTCGGACCAGCGCCTGATCGACCAGAAGATGCTCGACCTCGACGGCACCGCCGACAAGTCGGAGCTGGGCGCCAACGCCATCCTCGGTGTCTCGCTCGCCGTCGCCAAGGCTGCCGCGGCCTCCGCCGAGCTGCCGCTGTTCCGCTACCTCGGCGGGCCGAACGCGTCACTGCTGCCGGTCCCGATGATGAACATCCTGAACGGTGGGTCGCACGCCGACTCCAACGTCGATGTCCAGGAGTTCATGATCGCCCCGATCGGCGCGCCGACCTTCCGCGAGGCGGTCCGGGCCGGTGCCGAGGTCTACCACGCGCTCAAGTCGGTGCTGAAGAAGAAGGGCCTGTCGACCGGTCTCGGTGACGAGGGTGGCTTCGCGCCCAACCTGCCGACCAACGCCGCGGCCCTGGACCTGATCGCCGAGGCCGTGCAGGCCGCCGGTTACACCCTGGGCAGCGACATCGTGCTGGCCATGGACGTCGCCGCGACCGAGTTCCACAAGGACGGGTCGTATGTCTTCGAGGGCTCCCCGAAGTCGACCGACGAGATGATCGCGTACTACGCCAAGCTGGCCGCCGAGTACCCGATCGTCTCCATCGAGGACCCGCTGGACGAGGAGGACTGGGCCGGCTGGGGCGCGCTGTCCGCGCAGATCGGCGACAAGGTCCAGATCGTCGGCGACGACCTGTTCGTCACCAACCCGCAGCGCCTGGCCCGCGGCATCGCCGAGGGCGCCGCGAACGCGCTGCTGGTCAAGGTGAACCAGATCGGCTCGCTCACCGAGACGCTGGACGCCGTGGACCTGGCCCACCGGGCCGGTTTCAAGACGATGATGAGCCACCGTTCCGGCGAGACCGAGGACGTCACCATCGCCGACCTGGCCGTCGCGGTCGGCTCCGGCCAGATCAAGACCGGCGCCCCGGCCCGGTCCGACCGGGTCGCGAAGTACAACCAGCTCCTGCGCATCGAGGAGCAGCTGGAGAACGCCGCCCGGTACGCCGGTGCGGGCGCGTTCCCGCGTTACCGCGTCGGCTGACAGCGGTACGGCGGATCATCGGGTTTGTGGCGCCCGCCTCCGGAGGCATAGGTTTCCAGGGGCGGGTGCCACGGCCACGGCTGACGGGAGGGGCGGAGATGACGGAACGCCGCACACCGAGCGGCCAGGGCCCGACCCGCCGCCGCACCGGAGCGGGTGGCCGGCCCTCTCCGTCGCGCACCAGGAATACCGGGCCGATCCGGGTGCCGTCGGCACGGCGTACACCTGCGGGATCCACCGGCGGCGCAGCCGCCGAGCGCACCGACGCTCCCCGGCCCCGCGCGCTGACCGGCCGGGCCACCGTCCTCATCGCGCTTGTCGTCGTCCTCGCCCTGGCCTACACGTACCCCCTCCGGGTGTACCTGGAGCAGGAGTCGCAGATCGCCCAGATGGAGGCGGCCGTCGCCGCCCAGCGGGACGAGATCGCCGACTCGGAGAAGCAGCTGGCGAAATGGAAGGACCCGGAGTATCTGCGTATTCAGGCTCTGGAGCGCTTCTCCTACGTCCGTCCCGGTGAGACGCCACTGCTGGTCGTGCCCAATGAGGGCGACGAGGCGGCCGCCGCACAGCAGACCCCGGCCGAGGCCCCCGACAGGTGGTACGACACGCTGTGGAGCAGCGTGCAAGCCGCCAACGCCGAGCCCTCCGATGTGAAACCCCAGGACTGATCCGGACTGATGGACGAACCAACACCCGCCGACCTCGACATCGTGGCGGCCCAGCTCGGCCGCCGCCCCCGCGGCACCCGGGCGATCGCGCACCGCTGCCCCTGCGGCAACCCCGACGTGGTGGAGACCTCACCGCGCCTGGACGACGGCACCCCGTTCCCGACCATGTATTACCTGACCTGCCCGCACGCCACCGCGGCGTGCAGCCGGCTGGAGTCGGCCGGTGTCATGCGGGACATGCAGGAGCGCCTCAGCACCGATCCCGAGCTGGCGAAGAAGTACGCGGCGGCCCACCAGGACTATCTGGAGCGGCGCACCGCGATCGAGGACGTGCCGGAGATCAAGGACGTGTCGGCCGGTGGCATGCCCGACCGGGTCAAGTGCCTGCACGTCCACCTCGGTCACGCGCTGGCCGCCGGGCGGGGCGTCAACCCGTTCGGTGACGAGGTCCGTGACGCGGTGGAGCCCTACTGGGCCGGTGGCCCGTGCGTGCGCCTGGCGGACGGCGAGTGAACGTCCGGCGGGCGCGGACCGGGGACGTCAAGGCGATCCGTTCCCTGGTGGACACGTACACGACCGATCGGCGGCTGCTCAGCAAGGCCACCGTCACCCTCTACGAGCAGGTTCAGGAGTTCTGGGTCGCGGAGGGGGCGGACGGCAGGGTGACCGGCTGCGGCGCGTTGCACGTCATGTGGGAGGACCTCGCGGAGATCCGCACGGTCGCGGTCGACCCGTCCCAGCGCGGCCGCAAGATCGGTCACCGCATCGTCTCGGCGCTCCTCGACCAGGCCCGTGAGCTGGGCGTGCGCCGGGTCTTCTGCCTCACCTTCGAGACCCGGTTCTTCGGGTCGTTCGGGTTCACCGAGATCGACGGGGCGGCGGTTCCGCACGGGGTCTACGAGCAGCTGCTGCGCTCCTATGACGAGGGTGTCGCCGAATTCCTGGACCTGGAACGGGTCAAACCGAACACGCTGGGGAACACGAGAATGCTCCTTCATCTATGAGCACCAGGGTCGCCGCCATCGACTGTGGGACCAACGCCATTCGTCTGCTGATCGCGGATGTGGCCGGGGACAAGCTGTCCGACGTGTCGCGGCGGATGGAGATCGTGCGGCTGGGGGAGGGCGTCGACCGGACCGGGATGCTCGCTCCGGCCGCGATCGAGCGCACCCGTAAGGCCCTGCTCGGCTACGCCGCGGAGATCGACGAGCTGGGCGTCACCCGGGTGCGGATGTGCGCCACGTCGGCCAGCCGCGACGCGTCGAACGCGCAGGACTTCCGGGACATGGTCCGTGGCGTGCTCGGCGTCGACCCGGAGGTGATCACCGGCGAGCAGGAGGCCGAGCTGTCCTTCCTGGGTGCGGTGAGCGGTCTGGACGCCGAGGGTCCCTACCTGGTCTACGACCTGGGCGGCGGTTCGACCGAGTTCGTCACCGGCACCACCGGCGTGGAGAAGTCGATCTCGATGAACATCGGCTGCGTCCGGATGACCGAGCGGCACCTGCACAGTGACCCACCGGCGGCGGCCGAGCTTGCGGCGGCGGAGGCGGACATCGTCGAGGCCGTCGACACGGCCCTGGCGGCCGTGTCCGGCGATGCGGCGAGGACGCTGGTCGGCCTGGCCGGGACGGTCACCACGGTTGCCGCTCTGGCTCACGACCTCGAGGTGTACGACTCCACGCGCATCCACCACAGCCGGATCGATGCCGCGACAGTCTCCCGGGTGACCGGCGAACTCCTGGCCATGACCGTCGCCGAGCGGCTGGCCCTGCCGGTGATGCACCCCGGCCGGGCCGACGTGATCGGCGCCGGTGCCCTGATCATGAAGGTGATCCAGGAGCGCTCCGGCCATGACTTCGTGATCGCCTCGGAGCACGACATCCTCGACGGCATCGCCTTCGGCCTGGCCTGATCTCCCTTTCCACAGGGTCCGGGTAGTGCGCTGTTGACGGTACTTCGGATTGCGCAGTAGTGTGCTCCGCGTGGATGCGACACAACTGCTCAAAGGGGTGCTCGATCTGGCCGTCCTGGCGGTTCTGCGCGACGAGGACGGCTACGGCTACGACATCCTGCGCCGCCTGCGCGCGGCCGGCCTGGAGGAGGTCGGCGACGCCTCGGTCTACGGCACGTTGCGCCGCCTCTTCAACAACGGCCTGCTGAACAGCTATGTGGTGCCCAGCGACGAGGGCCCGCACCGGAAGTATTACGCACTCAACGAGGCCGGCCGCGCCGAGCTGCAGAGCTCCGGCAAGGTGTGGCACGGCTTCGCGTCGATCATGGAAGATCTGCTTCGCGAGCGGGGGAAGGCGTGAACCTCACGGCACAGGACGAGATCGCCGTCTACGTCGAGGGCGTCCGGGAGGCGCTCGCCGGTCTGCCGGCAGCGACGCGTGACGAGCTGCTCGAGGATCTGCCGGAGCATCTGGCCGAGGTGCTGGCCGAGGGTGATGGCTCGCTCTACGAGCGGCTCGGTCCACCGGCGGCCTATGCGGCCGAGCTCAGCGCGAGCGCCGGGTTCTCCGCCGCCGCGCCACCCGAGGGGGAGCGGTCGCGGATCGCGGCGACCGCCGCCCGGCATCGCGCCCGCATCGACCAGGGGTTGCGGCGGGCCGACGCGCAGATCGGCCCGGTGCTCGGCTATGCCCGGGCCAGCGAGTTCCTGGCTCTGCTGCGGCCCGCCTGGTGGGTTCTGCGGGGCTATCTGGCGGCCATGGCCGTCGCGTTCCTGCTGCATGACCACAGCACGCCATTGGGCCTGCTTCCCCGGGCCGGCGGTGACGACCTGGCGGCGATCCTGCTGCTCGCCCTGGGGATCCTCGGCTCGATCTGGGTGGGCCGCCGTGCCCGGCCGACCGCCCGCTGGCCGAGGCGCCTGCAACGGTTCGGCACCGGTTTCCTGGTGCTCTTCGCAGTGATCGGCTTCTTCGAGGTCGACTCGGCGGCGCAGCGCGACTACTACTACCAGGTCGATTACAACCACTCCGATCCGAACCCGTACATGGGTGTCCGTGACGTCTTCGTCTACGACGGTCAGGGCCGGCTGCTGGAGGGTGTGCAGATCTACGACCAGGACGGGCAGCCGATCCGGCTCGGCGAGGCGGAGTGTTACGACGACAACGGCTATGTGGAGCCGATCCGCAATCCTGGATATCCCTACTGCCCGGGGCAGGCGCCGTTCCGTCCGGACGCCTCGGCCTCTCCAGGCCCCAGTGGGACATCCACGTTATCCACAAGTCCATCCACAGGGCCGTCGGCGGGTGCCGCAGAGACCCCATCGGCCCCACCTGTCGCACCCGTTCCCACCAGGTGACACGGCCGTTCATTGCGGCTCGGCCACGGTGACGAATCAGGCTGCAAAGGGGATCGCGCGTGAGCGACGACGATCGCTATCCTCGCGTGCCGGCCAGCTATGCCGGCCGTACCCCTGAAAGGAAAGCCCGATGACCGACCCGGTCGTGCCGCCGAACACCGGTGGCCAGTTCCCGCCTCCCAACGCGGGGCCCCAGGGTTTCCCGCCGCCGAACACCGGTGGCCAGTTCCCGCCGCCGAACGCGGGGGCCCCGGGCTTCCCGCCGCCGAACGCCGGAGCCCCGGGCTTCCCGCCGTCCGCCCCCGCGCCGTTCCCGGGCAGCGAGGGCAAACCGAAGGGGAAGTTCGCCAAGAAGGCGCTCAGCATCCTCGGCACCATCGTGATCGTCGGCATCATCGCGGCGATCAAGTTCGGTATCGGCTCGGCCCTCTCCGAGGACCCGACCAAGGACGCGAAGGCCGGCGACTGCATCGGTGTCTCGCAGGAGGTCAAGGAGACCACCACCGAGGTCGAGGCGAAGATCGTTGAGTGTTCCTCGTCCGACGCGAAGTACTCGGTGCTCGGCCGCGTCGAGGGCATCAAGGACGAGGAAAGCCCGGCCTGTGACGACATCATCAACACCGGCCTGAAGGAGGGCGAGGAGGGTGCCGTCATCGCCTCCCAGGAGGGCGACGGCTACCTGCTCTGCCTGAAGGTCCTCTGACCTTCACGGACGGTCTCCGGCCGGGTCGGTCACGGGCTTCGACACGAGGCCCGCGGCCGACCCGGTTGCGTTCCGTCGGGGGCGGGGATGCTGTGCTGGAGAGGTGCTCCCGTCCGGCGACTCCGCGCGTACCCCCGAAACGGTCGTCGCCCAAGCGGCCGCGGCGGCCTCGCTGACCGCGCTCGACGCCCACGTCGCGGACTGTTTCGCCTGCCCACGCCTGGTCTCCTGGCGTACCGACATCGCCGTGACGCGGCGGGCGTCGTTCCGTGACCAGGAGTATTGGGGCCGGCCGGTCCCCGGTTTCGGCCCGGCTGACGCCGAGATCGCGATCCTCGGCCTGGCACCGGCCGCGCACGGCGGCAACCGCACCGGCCGGATCTTCACCGGCGACCGGTCCGGTGACGTGCTCTTCGCCGCCCTGCACCGGGCCGGCCTCGCCAACCAGCCGACCAGCGTCTCTGCCGACGACGGCCTGGAGCTGCGGCACACCCGGATCTTCGCGGCGGTGCGCTGCGCCCCGCCGGACAACAAGCCGCTGCCGGAGGAACGCGACACGTGTGCGCCGTGGTTCCGCCGTGAGCTGCAGCTGATCCGGCCCACCCTGCGTGTGGTGGTCGCGCTCGGCGCTTTCGCCTGGGCCGCGTGGTGGCCGGCGATGACCGCGGCCTACGGTGTGCGGCCCCCCGTCCCGCGCCCGAAATTCGGGCACGGTGCCCAGGTCAGCGTGCCCGGCGCGCCGACTCTTCTGGGTTCCTTCCATGTCAGCCAGCAGAACACTTTCACCGGCCGGCTCACCCCCGTCATGCTCGACGCGGTGTTCGGCCGTGCGAAGGATCTGGCGGGCCTGGCATGATGCGAGCGCCGACAATCCTCGAGTCACGGATCTGAGCCCGCAATGGACTTCGCCGCACTGCGCCGATGGTGGCCACTGGCCGCTGTCCTCGGACTGCTCTTCGTGACCTCGCTCGCCGCGACCCGGTCGGCCCCCCAGCTGGACCAGATCGAGCCGGACGCGACGCCGACCAGGCCCCCGCTGCTGCCGCCCCGCCCGTCGGTGCAGCCGAGCGCTCAGGACGTGTCGATCCCGGAGCCGGCCCGTGTCCTGCCCGAATGGGTGGGCACCGCCACGTTGGTGGTCCTCATCGCCGCCGCCGTGCTGATGGTGATCGGTCTCACATGGGCGCTGGTCCGTGACCACATGCGCCGCCGCCCGCCCCGCAGCGGCAAGCATCAGCCCCGCCGGGCCCAGCGGACCGCCGACGATCTGGTCGCCGCCCTCGACGCCGGTCTGGAGGAGCTGTCCGACACCGACCGTGACCCGCGCCGGGCGGTGATCGCCTGCTGGGTCCGCCTGGAGGACGCGGCAGCCGCGGCCGGCACCCCCCGTCACCCGGGGGACAGCCCCACCGACTACGTCGGACGGTTGCTCGCCGAGCAGCGGGTCGACGCCGGCGTTCTCGCCGCGCTGCTGGAGGTCTACCGCGAGGCGCGTTACGCCACGCACACCGTCGACGACCAGATGCGCCAGCAGGCCCGGTCCGCCCTGGAGCGGCTGCGCGCCGACCTGGGCGCCGCCCGGAGCGGAGCGCCCGCATGAGCGACGGCGGCCTGGACGACCTCTTCGGCATGGCCGACAACCCGCGTTCGGCCGAGGAGACGGAGACCGTCGCCAAGCGACGCTCGACGCTCATCACGCTGGCCGGCAACGCGATCGTCATCGGCCTGGTCACCATCGTGATCACGGCCGGGCTCCGCGCGCTCGGCGTGACCATCTCGCTGCTGCTGCTGATCTCGCTGCTGATCGGCCTGCGGCTGGTCATCCTCGCGGTCACCTCGGTCGCCCCGCCGCCGTCACCCCGGCTGCGTTCCCGGATCGGCTCCGGCTCGCCACCGGCCGGTGACGCGCTGCGTGCCGCAGTCCGCCGCTGGGAGCAGAACCTGGACCGGGCACACTCGGACCCGGAACTCCATGCGCGTAACGTTCTGCCGGTGCTCGCGGAACTGACCGACGAACGTCTGCGCCTGCGGCACGGCATCACCCGGGCCAGTGACCCACGCCGGGCCCGGGAACTCCTCGGCGACGACCTGTGGTCGGCGCTGTCCGAGCCGGGCCGCCGAGCGCTCAAGGCCCGGGATGTCGAGACTTACCTAGACGCCATGGAACGACTGTGAGAAAGGTGCGCCGGTGACGCAGGCTCTTCCCCCGTATGAGGTCGGGCGGCTGGCCGGGGCGGTCCTCGACTCGGTCGGCTCGGTCGTCGTGGGCAAGCGGGACTCGCTGGAGCTGGTGCTGGCCGGGATCCTGGCCGGTGGCCACGTGCTGCTGGAGGACATGCCCGGTCTCGGCAAGACGCTGACCGCCCGGTCCTTCGCGCAGGCCCTGGGCCTCGACTTCCGCCGGCTCCAGTTCACCCCCGACCTGCTGCCCGCCGACGTCACCGGCTCCTTCCTCTACGACCAGCGCAAGGGTGACTTCGCGTTCCGCGCCGGGCCGGTCTTCACCAACATGCTGCTGGCCGACGAGATCAACCGGACGCCGCCGAAGACCCAGTCCGCTCTGCTCGAGGCGATGCAGGAGAAGCAGGTCTCGGTCGAGGGCGTCACCTACCGGCTGGACCCGCCGTTCCATGTGATCGCGACCGCCAACCCGATCGAGTACGAGGGCACCTACCCCCTCCCCGAGGCGCAACTGGACCGTTTCCTGCTGCGGGTGTCGTTCGGCTACCCGACGGCCGAGGAGGAGTGGGCGGTGCTCCAGCGCCGGATGGCCCGCCGGCAGGAGGAGGCCACGCTCAGCCCGGTCGTCGACGCGCGGACGCTGCAGCTGATGCAGGCCGCGCTCGAGTCGGTCGCCGTCGAGGACTCCATCGGGCGGTACATCGTGGCTCTCGCCTCGGCCACCCGCGAGCACGGCGCCGTGCTGGTCGGCTCCTCGCCCCGTGGCTCGCTCGCCCTGCTGCTGCTGTCCCGGGCCCGCGCCGTGATGGCCGGCCGTGACTACGTGGTGCCGGAGGACGTGAAGGACGTCGCGATCCCCGCGCTCGCCCACCGGATAACGCTGCGCCCGGAGATGTGGCTGCGCCAGGTCAACCCGTCCTTCGTGGTCCAGGAGGTGCTCACCGCGGTGCCCGCCCCGGCCAGCGGGGCGCTCCCGACGTACGCCCGGCATGACTGATCTGCTGCGCCTCCGGCCGGCCGTGCCCGCTCCGGGCACGGGCGAGTCGTCGTCCGGCCCGGTCTGGGCGCCCACCCGGGCACTCGGCCGGTCGGTCCTGCTCACCGGCCTGCTCCTGCTGCTCGGTGTGGCGCTGGGCCGGGTCGACCTGGTCCTGCTCGCGGCACCGTTCGCGATCGGCGCGGCGATCAACCTGCGCCGTACGCCGGTCGCCGCGCCCGAGATCACCATCAGTGCCGACGAGTCCCACCTGGTCGAGGGCGGTGAGGTGGAGGCCGGTCTGACCGTCGCCAACCCCGACGCGATCGACTACGACCTGGTCGTCGTCCGGACCCGGACCTCGCCCTGGCTGAAACTGGAGCATGCCGACCGGCCGTTCGCGATCACCGTGAGTGCCGACGGCTGGGCCGCGATCGACCTGCCCGGCGAGGCGTTGCGCTGGGGCCGGCAGGACGTCGGCCCGGCCGCGGCTCGCGCCGCCGCCTGTGGCGGCCTGCTGGCCTGCCGGCCGGTGGTCACCCCGGCACGGGGCGTGCGGGTCTATCCGATCACCGAGCCCTTCAAGGCGACCGAGGCGATGCCGGCCGCGGCGGGCCTGGTCGGGGCGCATCGCTCCCGGCGTCCGGGTGAGGGCGGAGAGCTCGCGGGGGTACGGCAGTTCGCGCCCGGCGACCGGCTACGACGCATCGACTGGCGCGTCTCGCTGCGTACCCGTGACCTGCACGTCGCCTCGACCCTGTCGGACCGTGACGCCGAGGTGCTCCTGCTGCTGGACGTACTCGGCGAGATCGGCCTCTCCGGCGGGGTCCGGGGTGGTTCGTCGGTGCTGGACACCACGGTCCGGGCGGCGGCCGCGATCGCCGAGCACTACCTGCACCGTGGCGACCGGGTCTCGCTGTTGGAGTACGGCTCGACCGCTCGCCGGCTGCGGCCCGGCTCCGGTCGCCGGCAGTACATGACGGTTCTGGAGTGGCTGCTCGACGTGCGGCCCGACCAGGCCGGGACCGAGCAGTTCGAGAACGTCGTCAGTGCCCATCACGTCTCCTCGTCCGCGCTGGTCGTGGTGCTCACCCCGCTCGTCGACCCGCGGGCCGCCGACATGCTCGCCCAGCTCACCCAGTCCGGCCGGTACGTGGTCGCGGTCGACACCCTGCCCGCGCAGGCAGCCCCGCCGGTGCGCAACCAGTGGACACCGGCCGCCACCCGGCTGTGGCGGATGGAGCGGGAGAACGTGCTGGGCCGCCTCCGCGAGCACGGCGTACCGGTGGTCACCTGGGCCGGGGCGGGCAGCCTCGACCTGGTGCTGCGCGACGTCGCCCGCCTGGCCTCGGCACCGAGGGGACGCTGACATGCGCAACGGGATGACCGCGCGGATCGCGCGATGGCGGACCGCGGCCGGCCGGGCCACCCCCGTGCCGTTCACCGTCCGTGGCGGCATCGCGCTCACCGGTCTGCTCGCCGTCGGGGTGGCCTGGCCGGCCGAGCTGCTGTCCAGCCCGCGCTTCATGCTGCCGGTGCTGATCGTCGCCCTCTGGCCGGCGATGGCCCCGCGAGGACGGGGCGGTTCGGCCGTCGCGCTCGCGGTGATCGCCGGATGGCTCGTCGACACCGCCGGTTACGGCTCGCCGGTCGAGCTGTGGCGGGTGCTGGCGCTGGCCACACTGCTCTATCTGGGGCACACCTTGACGGCTCTGGCGGCCGTTCTGCCGTACGACGCGATGGTGAATTTCGATGTCCCGGCCCTCTGGCTGGGCCGCGCCCTGCTGGTCGTCATCCTGTCGGCGGTGGTCATCATCCTGGCCCTCGGCCTGACCGCTGACCTGGGCGGGGACGCTTTCCAGTTGGCCACACTCGTCGGACTTGCCGGAGCTACGGCTGTGACAATGGTCCTAGCCCGTATGGCCCGACGCGGGTGAAATCTGAGTGTTTCGTCACTTGACTTGGGCCGTTGTGATCGTCACAGAACGGCGCATGAGGGGGCTCCCGCGCGCGACAATGGGGGCGTGAATCCGCCGCGCATAGTCGTCGTTGGAGCAGGTCACGTCGGGCTTTACGCCGCCCTCCGCCTGTCCAAGAAGCTGAACCGGAACCGGGCTGAGATCGTCGTCATTGACCCTGTTCCGCACATGACTTACCAGCCGTTCCTGCCTGAGGCAGCGGCCGGTAACATTTCGCCGCGACACGCTGTGGTGCCGCTGCGCCGGGAGCTGAAGAAGTGCCGCATCGTCTCCGGTGAGGTCACCAAGGTCGAGCACGCCCGCAAGACCGTCACGATCCAGCCGATCGACGGCCCGGCCTACGAGATGGAGTACGACCACATCATCGTGGCGCCCGGTTCCGTCTCGCGGACCCTGCCGATCCCCGGCCTGAGTGACCGTGGCATCGGCCTCAAGACCATCGGTGAGGCCATCTACCTGCGCAACCACATCCTCGACCGGCTGGATGTCGCCGCTGCGACGCCCGACGAGGACGTGCGCAAGGCTTCTCTCAACTTCGTCTTCGTCGGCGGTGGCTTCGCCGGCATCGAGGCGCTCGCCGAGATGCAGGACGTGGTGGCCGACGCCCTGAAGTACTACCCGGAGCTGGACCCCAAGGAGGTCCACTTCATCCTGGTCGAGGCGAGCAACCGGATCCTGCCGGAGGTCGGCCCCGAGATGGGCGCCTACACCGCCCGCCAGCTCGCCGGCCGCGGCGTCGACCTGCGCCTGAGCACCTTCCTCCAGTCGTGCGTCGACGGCCGGATCGTGCTGTCCGACGGTGACACCTTCCGCGCCGAGACCCTGGTCTGGACCGCCGGTGTGAAGCCGTCGCCGATGCTGGCCAACACCGACCTGCCGCTCGGTCCGAAGGGTCACGTCAACTGCCTGCCCACCCTCCAGGTCGCCGACCTGGAGACCAGTGAGGTGTGGGAGGGTGCCTGGTCCGCGGGTGACTGCGCCCAGGTTCCCGACCTGACCAACCCGGGTGGCTACTGCTCGCCGAGCGCGCAGCACGCCGTCCGGCAGGCCAAGGTGCTCGCCGACAACATCGCTCAGGTGGTCCTCGGCGGCGCGCCGAAGGAGTACCGGCACAAGCACGTCGGCGGCGTCGCCGGCCTCGGCATCAACAAGGGTGTCGCGCACGTCTACGGCATCAAGGTCAAGGGTTACCCGGCCTGGTTGATGCACCGCTTCTACCACGTCAGCCGGATCCCGTCGTTCAACCGCAAGGTGCGCGTGGTGGCCGACTGGGTGCTCGCGTTCGTGCTCAAGCGGGAGACCGTCGCCCTCGGCCAGCTGCACAGCCCGCGTGAGGAGTTCACCGAGGTGACGCCGCCGGTGGCCCTGCCCGCCGAGAAGAAGGTCGGCGCCGGGGCCCGCTGATCAGGCGAATGCCGTTTCCACTGCCTGGGCGGCACCAGCTACGGTGTTCGCAGGCCGCCCGGGTGGTGGAATGGCAGACACGGCCGCCTTAAAAGCGGCTGCCCCAAAAGGCGTGCGGGTTCGAGACCCGCCCCGGGCACCATCGGCATCGGTCGCGGCAGGTCCGCCGCGACCGTGATCGTTTTGGTATGTCCTCTGAGCTGCACCGAGATCCGCTTTTTCAGCCTGCTCACAGCTTTGGGGTGCGGCGCGAACGGCGGTCACCGCTTACCCTTGAACACAGGCATAGCGCCGCAACCTCAAGGGAGGCTGGAAACAGTGAAGACATCTAACCCGGTGCTCTCGCGCCTCGGCCAGGCGGCTGAGCGGGAGCGAGCGGCCGGGTACGGGCCATACGGGCCGGCCGCGCAGCCGGGTTACGGTCAGCCGGCTTACGGCGATCCCTATCCCACGGCAACGGGCTACCCCTCCGCTCCTCCGGCCGTCCAGCCGATGACCATCGACGACGTGGTCGTCAAGACGGTCACGGTGCTCGGCATCACCGGCGCCTCGGCGGTCGCCGCGTGGACCCTCATCCCCGACAGCCTGATGGGCCCGGCCTGGATCGGCGCCGCGCTGACCGGGCTCGTGCTCGGCCTGGTCATCTCGTTCATGCGGATGGCCAACCCCGCTCTCGTGATCGCTTACGCGGTCATCGAGGGTGTGTTCGTCGGCATGGTCAGCAAGTTCTTCGAGACGCTCTACGACGGCATCGTCCTCCAGGCCGCGACCGCCACATTCGGCGTCTTCTTCATCATGGGCGCGCTCTACAAGGCGCGCGTCATCAGGGCGACGCCGAAATTCGTCCGGGGCATGATCGCCGTGATGGCGGGTCTCTTCGCCGTCATGCTGATCAACTTCGTGCTGGCGATGTTCGACATCAACACCGGTCTGCGTGACGGCAGCCCGCTGGCCATCGGCTTCAGCCTGGTCTGCATCGTGGTCGCCTCGTTGAGCTTCATTCTGAACTTCAACGAGATCGAGGAGGGCGTGCGGATGGGTCTGCCGGCCCGCTACTCGTGGACCGCGGCATTCGGCATCCTGGTCGGTCTCGTCTGGCTCTACATCGAGATCCTGCGCTTGCTGAGCTACTTCCAAGGCGACGACTGACGGTTCGTCCGTCGTCACGAGCAACGCCCGGCCCGTCTCCCCACGGACCGGGCGTTGCCCCCGATCTCACCGAATGCCCGTCCGGCGCTCCAGCGCTGGGCGGGCATTCGCCGTCGACGCCCTTCTGCCGGTCTGGCACGCCCCATCACTCTTCCGGCCGCGTCAAAGCGGGTTCGCCTCCCGGACGATCAGTCCAGCCGCGCCCGAAGGCGTTCGCCTTCCCGACGGCCTTCCCGGCGCGCCGGGTATCGTCGCCGGGTGCCCGACTTCGCCACCTCCATCGAGCGTCTGCTGACCCAGATCCACCACTGGGACGAGCGGCGCTGGCGGTCGGCCTCCAGGGGCCAGCCCATCCCTGCCTCGCAGCCTGCTCCGCTCAAGGTTCCCGCGCCTTCCCCCGGCATCCCTGCACCTTCCACCGGCAAGCCCGCGCCTTCCCCCGGCGGTCCGGCACTTTCCACCGGCGTTTCCGTGTCCTCCACTGGTCTTCCCGCACCTTCCGCCGACGTTCTTGCTGCCTCTAGCGACAGCCCGGCGCTTTCCGCCAGCGATCCGGCGGCTTCTGCCGGCGGTCCGACGCCTTCTGCCAGCGGGCCGGCACCGCGGGCCGGCTCAGCAGGCTGGCCGGCACCGCAGGCCGGCTCAGCAGGCGGTCCGGCAGCGCGGGCCGGCTCAGCAGGCGGTCCGGCAGCGCGGGCCGGCTCCGCAGGCGGCCCCTCCTCACCGGCAGCGTCCGAAGGCATCGCCCTACCGCAGCCCGGGCCATCTCCGAAGGCTGAGGCCCACACCCGATCCCAGCTGATCCAGGGCTTGATCCAGTACCTCGCCGACCTGGGAGCCGAGGCCGAGGAACGCCCGAGCCGCCCGGTCCCGCACCTCCACGATCTGGTGCTCGGGGACCAACTGCGGGTCCTGGCCGACGACATCCTTGCCGCCACCCCACCCGCCGATCTGCTCGACCGCGCCACCACCGCGGTGGACGAGGCCCGCAAAAACCTCTGATCTGGTACGGCCGTCACAGCCCCACCCGACCACGCCGTCCCGGAGCTACCACGCGAGGTAGGCGCAACACCGGACCGATTCCGCGACCGCCGGGCTGACTCCGCCACTCACCGATTTCGACCTCTCCCCGAAAGCACCACGGACCAGCCGAAATCCGTCCCCGAGCGGACTGATCGCCATTGCCTACGCTGTCGACTCGTCCTTGCCGCCGAGCCTTGCCCGGCCGTGGAGTCCACTGGCCAAGATCGGCCGCCCGCCGCCCGCCGCCCGCCGCCCGCCGCCCGCCGCCCGCCGCCCGCCGCCCGCCGCCCGCCGCCCGCCGCCCGCCGCCCGCCGCCCGCCGCCCGCCGCCCG
>NZ_JBHSBL010000025.1:0-213756 GCF_042650585.1 Actinoplanes subglobosus | reverse complement strand
CCGTCGCCCGTCGCCCGTCGCCCGCCGGTCGCCGGTCCCCGAGGTCGCCGGTCGCCGAGGTCGCCGGTCGCCGATCCGCCGGTCGCCGATCCGCCGGTCGCCGAGGTCGCCGGTCCCCGAGGTCGCCGGTCGCCGAGCCGCCGGTCCCCAAGGCCGCCGGTCGCCGAGGCCGCTGAGTCGCCAGCCAGCTACCGGCGTTGCCTGTTCATGGGCCGTCCCGCTCGCCCGCGCGGCCGCCGGCTTGCTTGCCCGTCAGCCCGCGGCGTCTGCCCGGCCCGATGACGATGACTGCCACATGTCACCCTGTCGGATCTTGACCGATAGGCCACCGTTTTCGGTGGTTAAGTGGCCTAGATCGGCCGGGGCCCGGGCGAACGTTGGTGGTCGCCGCCCTGGCCGTCCGTGAGGGTGAGACTCAGCAGATCCAGGTCGTGAATCGGGTGGAAGCCTGCGGACTGGTACAAGGCCTGGGCTGCGGCATTGTCCGGTTCGGTCTGCAGGGACACCCGGAGGGCTCCGGCGGTGCGGGCCGCGTTGACGACGTGGTCGAGGAGTGCGCGCGCGACACCGCCGCGACGGTGAGCCGGCGGGACGTAGAGGTCACGGATCGACCAGAACGTGCCCATCCGTAAAGACGCCGGCATCTCCAGGACGCTGATCAGGCCTATCGGGCGGCCCGGGGGTTCGCCGATCGCGAGGTACAGGCGGAGGCCACCGTCGTTCCGCTGCTGGGATAGCCACGCGGCGGCACGGTCCGGTTCGGGTGTTTGGCCGTAGTGCACGCGGTACTCGTCGAAGAGGTCCGCAGCCGGAGCTGCGTACGCCGATCCCGCGGTGACGGCGACAATCCTGCCGACGGTGGTCATGACGGAGATCTTTACCGAGAGCGAGACCGAGGGCGAGACCGAGGGTCGCGAAACGGAGCGTGAAAGGGGGACGAAAGACGGGAGAGCGAGAAGGGGGAGTGCGAGAAGGGGGAGCACGACAAGGGGAGTGAGAGAAGGGGAGCGGGAGAAGGAGCTGTGCGTGGAAGGGGCGCGTAAAAGGCGGGCCCGGCGCGTGGTGCGACGCGCCGGGCCCGAGTAGAGGATGGATCAGCTGAGGCGTTCGATGATCAGGGCCATGCCCTGGCCTCCGCCGACGCACATCGTCTCCAGGCCGATGCTCTTGTCGTGCCAGTCGAGGGAGTTCAGCAGGGTGCCGGTGATGCGGGCGCCCGTCATGCCGAACGGGTGGCCGACCGCGATCGCGCCGCCGTTGACGTTGAGCTTCTCGATCGGGATGCCGAGGTCCTGGTAGGAGGGGATCACCTGGGCGGCGAACGCCTCGTTGATCTCGACCAGGTCGACGTCGCCGATGGTCATGCCGGCGCGCTTGAGGGCCTGCTTCGACGCCTCGACCGGACCGAGACCCATGATCTCCGGGGAGAGGCCGGTGACGCCGGTGGAGACGATCCGGGCGAGCGGGGTGATGCCGAGCTCGCGGGCCTTGGTGTCGCTCATGATCACGACCGCGGCGGCGCCGTCGTTGAGCGGGCAGCAGTTGCCGGCGGTGACCCGGCCGTCCTCGCGGAAGACCGGCTTGAGGCCGGAGACCGCGTCGAGTGTGACGCCGGGGCGGGGCCCGTCGTCCTTGGACACCACGGTGCCGTCGGGCAGGGTCACGGGGGTGATCTCCCGCTCCCAGAACCCGTTGGCGATGGCCTTCTCGGCGAGGTTCTGGCTGCGTACCCCGAATTCGTCCATCTCCTGCCGGGAGATGTTCTTGATCTGGGCCAGGTTTTCCGCGGTGTAGCCCATCCCGATGTAGATGTCGGGGACCAGGCCGTCCTCACGCGGGTCGTGCCAGGTGGTCTGGTTCTGCGCGGAGGCGGCGGTGCGCGCCTGGGCGTCGGCGAAGAACGGGTTGGTCCACGGACCGCCGACAACGGAGGCGGCGGCCGACGGCAGACCGTCGGAGCTGCCGCGCGCGAAACGGGAGACGGTCTCGACACCGGCCGAGATGAAGATGTCGCCCTCGCCGGCCTTGATGGCGTGGAAGGCCATCCGCGTGGTCTGGAGCGAGGACGAGCAGTACCGCGTGACGGTGGCGCCGGGCAGGCCGTCGAGGCCCAGCTTGGTGGCGATGACGCGGGCCATGTTGAAGCCCTGCTCGCCGCCGGGCAGACCGCAGCCGAGGTAGAGGTCCTCGATGAGCGTGCGGTCGAGCTGCGGCACCTTGTTGAGGGCGGCGTCGACGATCGTGGTGGCGAGATCGTCGGGGCGCAGATCCTTCAGCGAGCCCTTGTGGGCGCGGCCGATGGGGGAGCGGGCAGTGGCGACGATGACAGCTTCCGGCATGCGCCCAGTTTACTCATCAGTAACATGGTCGGAAGCGCGAATTTGTCACACGCCGTGAAAAAACCCGGAAGAAACCGGGGGCGGGCCGCGGGGAGCCGGCCAGCCAGCCGCGATAGAGCTTGCAGCGGGCCGCGATGGAGCTGGTAGCGGGCCGCGATGGAGCTGGTAGCGGGCCGCGATGGAGCTGGTAGCGGGCCGCGATGGAGCTGGTAGCGGGCCGCGATGGAGCTGGTAGCGGGCCGCGATGGAGCTTGCAGCGGGCCGCGAAGCAGCTGGTAGCGGCAGCGGAGGACCCGGGGTAAACCGTCAGGCGTTGGTCATCGCGGCTTTCGCCACCGCCGGATAGAGCGCATGTGCCCACACGCGATAACCGTCGGCGGACGGGTGGAAGCCGTCATAGCAGAGGGTCCCGGCGTCGGCGCGGAAGACGGCACCGGTCTCGGCGGCCAGGTCGACCACCACACCACCGGCATCGGTCACCGCCTTGGCCTGCGCTTTCGCCAGCCGCCGGCCGACCAGCCCGGCGATCTGGCGCAGCGGCGGCGCCATCGAGCGGGAGGCGCCGAGGTCGGGGCAGGTGCCGACGACCACCTGGACGCCGGCCGAGCGCAACCGGCGGACGGCCTGCCCGAGATGGCCGGCCGAGTCGTCGGCGGCACGCCCGGAGGCGGCGTCGTAGGAGCCGATCAGGATGACGGCCACGTCCGGACGGTCCCCGAGCAGCGCCCGGGCCACCTGCGTGGCGAGGTCGCTGGATCGTGACCCGGCCACGCCGACACTGGAGAGCAGCACGTGCCGCTGCCCGCTGCCGGTGGACCCGTCGGCCAGCAGCCGGGCGAGCTGGCCGCCGACCGTGTCGGACAGCCACTCCACACCGACGCCGACCGCGGCCGAGTCGCCGAGCAGCACGAGCCGCAGCGGCGGGGCGCTCTGCGGGCCCATCGAGGTACGCAGAGCCAGCCCCATGGTGGGCTTCGCATACCTCCGCGCTTTCGCGGCCAGCATCTCGCCGGCGAGCAGGGCGACTCCGCCCACCGCCCCGGCCAGCAGGCTCGTGGCCGCGGCCCTGGTCAGACGTTCCGGCAGCCCAGCCATGTCCCGCCTCCCTGCATCAGCCGACCTGATGATCCTCTGGGGTATACCCTACGGCCCCGTCGCTGGGGTCACCGCTGGGAACGGGGGCCACGGCCGCTGGGCGCGAACTGAACCAGCGGTAACGCCGCATCCGGGCCCACCGGCCGGCCGGTGCGACCTCGGTCCCCGGGGCGCGGACCGCCTCGTCGGCGGCTTCGGACAGGGCCCGCACGTCCTCGGCGACGGGTAGCGCCACGCCGTCGTCGGTGCCGAGCACGGCCATCACGGTCGGCATCATCACGGCTGCCGCACGGGCATACCCCTCGGCGGACGGGTGGAAACGGTCCCAGCTGTACATCCGCCCGGGGTCGGCCTCGAACATCGGGCCGAGCAGGTTGCCGAGCGACACCGTCCGCCCGCCGGCCTGGACCACGGCGATGGTCTGCGCGGCGGCCAGCTGGCGGCTCCAGCGCCGGGCCAGCCAGCGCAGCGGTGGCTTGATCGGCTGGATGGCGCCGAGGTCGGGGCAGGTACCGACGACCACACGGCACTGTGCGGCACGAAGCCTGCGCACCGTGTCACCGAGATGGCGTACGGCCGCCTCCCGGGCCGAGAAATGCGTGACGTCGTTCCCGCCGATCAGGATGATCGCCAGGTCCGGCGCGTGTTCGAGGGCGGCGTCCACCTGGTACGGAAGTCCCGCCGAGACGGAGCCGACGACGGCCAGCCGGTACAGGCGGACCGGGCGGCGCAGCCGACGGGAGACTCCGGTCGCGAAGAGGGCGCCGAGTGTCTCGCGGGGGCGGTGCACGCCGTACCCCGCCGCTGTGGAATCTCCGAGGATGACCAGCGTGAGTGGCTTGCCGCCGAACTTCGCGCCGTAGAGGCCGTCGCCGCGGGGCGGTGGCGCCTCGGCCATCGGGATCACCCGGCGCGCTTCGGCGGCCTGGCGCATCAGCAGTCCTGCTGAGATGGCGGTCAACCCCGCGGCGGCACCGGCGACCCGCCCGGCGTTCTTGATCCATCGCCAGTGGGTACCAGCTACATCGATGGTGCTCATAGTCTCCCTCGCTGTCGCTCGAAGGGAACCATCCGGCTCGCCCATGATCGGCGTGTGGGGTCGGGATTCGAGGCTAACTCGCGGTGGCGAGAGGCAATCATGGCGCGCTCCCGTCATGCTGGAGTTGCGGAAAGGGGAACAGAGATGGCCAAAACGTTGAAACGTGCGGCGGCGTTCACGGCGCTGGCCCGGGCGCTCAGTGCGGGCAGCCGCGGCGGGCCCACGGTGGGCCAGCGACTCGGCGCGCTCCCGCGCATGATCAAGGCGAGCACCAGGGGTGAGTATGACGGTGGCATGCGGCTGGCGCTGATGGCGGCCGCCACGGCGTACGTGGTGTCGCCCATCGACGCCGTCCCCGAGGCCTTCGTCTGGGTCTTCGGCCTGATCGACGACGCGGTCGCGGTGACCTGGCTGGCCGGTGCCGTGCTCGCCGAGACCGACCGGTTCCTGGAGTGGGAGAAGACCCGGCTGCCATCGGTCGTAAAATAGGACGTGCGCTATTACGACAACGTAGTCGAGATCATCGGCAATACCCCCTTGGTCCGATTGAACAGCGTGACCGAGGGCATCAGTGCCACAGTGCTGGCCAAGGTCGAGTACTTGAACCCCGGCGGCTCCGTCAAGGACCGGATCGCCCTGCGGATGGTGGAGGACGCCGAGAAGGCGGGCCTCCTCAAGCCGGGCGGCACGATCGTCGAGCCGACCAGCGGTAACACCGGCGTCGGGCTGGCCCTGGTGGCTCAGCGGCGTGGCTACAAGTGCGTCTTCGTCTGCCCCGACAAGGTCAGCGAGGACAAGCAGAACGTGCTCCGGGCGTACGGTGCCGAGGTGGTGGTCTGCCCGACCGCCGTCG
This sequence comes from Actinoplanes subglobosus, assembly GCF_042650585.1. NCBI lineage: Bacteria > Bacillati > Actinomycetota > Actinomycetes > Micromonosporales > Micromonosporaceae > Actinoplanes > Actinoplanes subglobosus. Next base: position 208,430 of record NZ_JBHSBL010000025.1, on the reverse strand, counting down.
CCCCGGAGGACCCCCGCTCCTACTACAACGTGTCCGACCAGCTGACCCGGGACATCCCGGGCGCCTGGAAACCGGACCAGTACAGCAATCCCGCGAACCCGCGGTCGCACTACGAGGAGACCGGGCCCGAGCTCTGGGAGCAGACCGGCGGGAAGATCACTCACTTCGTGGCGGGTGTCGGTACCGGCGGCACGATCAGCGGCGTCGGGCGTTACCTCAAGGAGCAGGGGCCGGTGCGGGTCATCGGCGCCGACCCGGAGGGGTCCGTCTACTCCGGCGGGACCGGACGTCCCTACCTGGTCGAGGGCGTCGGTGAGGACTTCTGGCCGACGGCGTACGACCGGGACGTCACCGACGAGGTGATCGAGGTCAGCGACTCGGATTCGTTCGAGATGACCCGCCGTCTCGCCCGTGAGGAGGGCCTGCTGGTCGGCGGCTCCTGCGGGATGGCCGTGGTGGCCGCGCTCGAGGTGGCCCGCAAGGCCGGCCCCGACGACGTCATCGTGGTCCTGCTGCCGGACGGCGGCCGTGGCTACCTTTCGAAGATCTTCAACGACAAATGGATGGCACGGTACGGGTTCCTGCGCACCCAGGAGGGGACGCCGACAGTGGCCGACGCCCTGGCCGGCAAGGGTGCCGAGATCCCGCCGCTGATCCACGTGCACCCGACCGAGACGGTCCGCGACGCCATCGACTACATGCGGGAGTACGGCGTGAGCCAGCTCCCGGTGCTGAAGGCCGAGCCGCCGGTGGTGACCGGTGAGGTGGCCGGCTCCATCTCGGAGAAGGCACTGCTGGACGCCCTCTTCACCGGCCAGGCCCACCTGCACGACACGATCGAGCGCCACATGACCGACTCGCTGCCGATGATCGGCGGCGGTGAGCCGGTGGCCGAGGCGGTCGCGCTGCTGGAGAAGGCCGACGCCGCGATGGTCCTGGTCGACGGCAAGCCGGCCGGCGTCCTCACCAGGCAGGACCTGCTGGCCCATTTGAGTTAGCCGGTGTCACGGGGCCAGGTGTTCGACCTGTTCCCACTGGGGGTCGGGCGTGACGGTGATCCGGACACGCCCGTCCTGCCAGCCACCGATCAGGGGTTTCAGGACCTCGGCGGCTACCGGGCTGTCGGCGTAGAGGTGCGTGGTGCGTACCCCGTCGGTCGTCTCGTGCGCGACCACGACGGTGCCGTCGGCGTGCCCGGCGACGTGATCCTCGAAGGCGCGCAGCGCCGCCAGCGTGTCCGGCTCGGGGAACCCGTTCCCGTCCTTGGCCAGGTAGGGCACGTCCATCCGGATGTGCAGGTCGTGGCCGGGCCAGCGGGCCGGCCGGAGCCGGGTCTGCGCCATCGCGATGATCGGTTTCCCGCCACGGATCCCGGACAGGTTCCGCCAGCGGGGCTGCCCGTCGGCCGGTTGCAGCGCGGCGATCAGGGCGGCCAGTTCGGCGCCGGTGAGGTCCGGCCCGTGCCCGGCCACGGCGTCGATCGCGCCGACCCAGATCTCCACGGTGTCCTCACCGAGAACCCAGTCCAGCGAGAGGAACGCGATCTGACCGCGGGCCTCCTCCGGTAGGTCCGCGAAGGCCGGGTGCCAGACCTCCACGTCCATGCAGTCGCGGTCCTCGTCGTGCTCGGCCCGGAACCGCAGGTCGCCCAGGTCCAGGTGGTGACCGCCGATGGCCAGCCGGGCCCCGTCCAGCGCGTCGGGGCGACCCTGGCGGGCGGCCGCGTACCCGAAGACGTCGTCCGGCGCCGGGCCGGCCCGGCGCCAGCGTTCGGCGACCGAGCGCAGTTCCGCTGATCCGCCGGAGCTGACCACCAGCAGGTGCTGTGCCGTCGTGCTGGGCGCGAACTCCCAGTGCAGATCCGGGTGGATGGCCGCGACCAGGCCGGAGATCTCCTCGATGAACGCGTCGTCGGGGCCGCCGGCGATCATCTTCTCGGCGCGCGGCCGTGCGTGCGCCCACCAGTCCCAGAACGCCGTGATCGCGGACGCCGGTTCCGCCTTCTTCCGCCTCTTGAAGATCACGGGGGGACGCTACCAACAAGGGCCGGTGACTAGGCGCTTTCCGGGCCCGGGACGCGGGCGGAGTGGCGGCTTCGACAGGCCCGGTACATGGATCGTCACGGATAGTCGCGGCAATCGCACAGACAGTCCGACCGGCCGATGGCCCGCTGCTGTTGTATGTGTCGAGACGGAGCTATGAACCACTCCCGGGAGGTATCACGCCTGACCCCAGGACCACGACGTCGCCGACACGCTTGACCGTCCCCCGGCAAGTACGGCTTCCCGGCCCGGCCGACGTCCACCAGCGGTGACACCGGTCCGCCCCGCCAGCGAACCGGTATCCCGCGCCCAGACCCGCCCTTGAACTGGATCCCAGATCGGCACGCCTCCGCTGATCGAGCGCCTCCGGCCAGGCGCATCCGGTTCGGGCGGGGCGGTGGGCGGGAGCACGCGACTACAGGTTCCCCCGCATTCACTCGGTCGCGTGTTCCCGCCCAACCAGCAACCCTGTGCTGCCTACAACGGATGTGTGTAGCGCAGCTGTGCCAGCGGCTGATCGTTGACCGGCGCGACCCTCGTCGCGCCGTCCGCCGTCCAGCCGCCGCGCTCGTAGAAGCGCCGCGCCACCGGGTTGTCCGCCAGCACCCACAGCACCGCCCGGTCCACACCGAACGTCGCCAGCTGCTCCAGCGCGTTGACCATCAACTGCCGGCCGATGCCGGAGCCGACCCGCTCCGGCGCCAGATGGATCGCGTACAGCTCGGCCGCGCCGTCCGTCTCGCTCGGACCGACGTAGGTGAAACCGGCCAGCTCACCGTCGGCCTCGGCGACGGTCATCAGATGCGTCTCCCGCTCCCACCTCCACCGCTCCACCCACCAGGCGCTCATCGCCTCCGGCCCGCGGGCCGTGAACGTCTCGGGCGGCACCAGGTCCGCATAGGCGGCGGCACGCGAGCGATGGTGCAGTGCGCCGACCGCGATCAGGTCGGCGTCGTCAACCGGGCGCAACAGAACGGTCATCGCACCAGAAAACCAGCCTCACGCCACCGCGCGGCGCGCGGGCACCGGCACTCGCGCCAGGTCCTCGGCGATCACCACGGTGCCGTCGAACTCCTTGCGGGCCTCCTCCAGGAAGCGGTCCGGTTCCGGATAACGCTGCGAGAAATGCGTCAGGACCAGGGTGCGTACGCCGCACTCGCGCGCGACCGCAGCGGCCTGGCCGGCCGTGAGATGCCCGACCTGGGCGGCCAGCTCCGCGTCCTCGGAGAGGAACGTCGACTCGATCACCAGCATGTCCACACCCCGGGCCAGCTCGAACACACTGTCGCACAGGCCGGTGTCCATCACGAACGCGAAACTCTGGCCGGGACGGGCCACGCTGACCTGCTCGAGGGTGACGTCGCCGAGCCGCCCGGTGCGCTGCAGCTCCCCGACGGCCGGGCCACTGATCCCGTGCTCGGCCAGCAGCGCGGGCACGATCCGGCGGGAGTCCGGCTCGGTCAGGCGGTACCCGTACGTCTCGATGGGGTGTCGCAACGGGAGCGCGGTGAGGCGCCCCGCGGACGTCTCCACCGAGAATCCGGCGCCGACCGGGCCCGGCACGATCTCCGCGTTGTCCCAGTAGCTGGTGGCGTGCCGCAGGCGGTCGTAGAACTCCTGCCCGCCGGCCGGGTAGTGGACGGCCACCGGGTGCGGGACCTTGTCGAGCGAGATCCGCTGCAGGACGCCGGGCAGGCCGAGGCTGTGGTCGCCGTGGAAGTGGGTGATGCAGATCCGTGCGATCGGGGTGACCGGGAGGCCGGCCATCAGCAGTTGCCGCTGGGTGCCCTCGCCCGGGTCGAAGAGGATCACCTCGTCGTCCCAGCGCAGCAGGTAGCCGTTGTGGTTGCGGTGCCGGGTCGGCACCTGGCTCGCCGTGCCGAGTACCACCAGTTCGCGCGTCACCGACTCCCCCCGGATATGAAGCGACCCCTGGGGACTTCCGCGATCGAAATCGCGGTCCGGTCGGACAAGGCCGGATCCCCAGGGGTCGGGTGGCTGTCTGATATTCGCCGCACCGCTGCCACACGGTCTCGACGTGGTTCACAACCAAAGCTGTCGAGGACAGCGGCTAGCTGACAGCCACCTCACGAGTCCCAGTGCTATACAACTTCGGACCACCTCCCTTCACGTGTACGGCCACGTTATCCAGCACGCGGAGGGAGCGCCAACGAATTTGAATCACTACAGACGCGGGAATATCAGCGGGGAGTCGCTGGTGCTCTCGACCACCAGTGACGCGGGGCCGACGATCTGCGGATCCGGCGGGCCGACGATCTCCGGGTCCTTGCCGGCGTAGTCGAACCTGTTCAGCACGTGCCGCATCGCGTTCAGCCGGGCCCGCTTCTTGTCGTTGCTCTTCACCACCGTCCACGGGGCGTCCGCGGTGTCGGTCCAGAAGAACATCGCCTCTTTCGCCTCGGTGTAGTCGTCCCACTTGTCCAGGGACTTGAGGTCCATCGGCGACAGTTTCCACTGCCGGACCGGGTCGACCTGGCGGATCACGAAGCGGGTACGCTGCTCGCCCTGCGTCACCGAGAACCAGAACTTGACCAGGCGGATACCCGAACGGACCAGCATCCGCTCCAGCTCCGGGGTCTGCCGCAGGAACTCCAGGTACTCCTTGCGGTCGCAGAAACCCATCACCCGCTCGACACCGGCCCTGTTGTACCAGGACCGGTCGAAGAGCACGATCTCCCCGGCCGCCGGCAGGTGCTTGATGTACCGCTGGTAGTACCACTGGGTGCTCTCGCGCTGGTTCGGTTTCTCCAGCGCGACCACCCGGGCACCCCGCGGGTTCAGGTGCTCCATGAACCGTTTGATCGTGCCGCCCTTGCCGGCCGCGTCCCGCCCCTCGAAGAGGATCAGGAGCCGCTCGCCGGTGTCCTTGCACCAGTTCTGCAGCTTCAGCAGCTCGATCTGGAGCAGGCGCTTGTCGTGGTCGTACTCCGGGCGGGACAGCCGCTCCTCGTACGGGTAATCCTCCCGCCACGTGTCCACCGGCTGGCCGTCGGCGTCGAGCAGGCGGGGGTCGTCGTCCTCGTCGTCGACGACCCGGTAGCCGGACAGCTCGGCGATCGGCCCGTCATAGGGGTTGGTGGTCGCCAGGTCGAACTCGGATTGCATGACACCGATTCATACCCTCGAAGGCCAAGACCACAACCGGCCCGATCAGAACACTCGCCGAACTTTTCGCCGCCGCGCCGCTTTCGCCAGTGCCGGAACCCCGGCCAGTGCCTCCCGGCCGACCTGCTCCTGCCGGCCGTAGAGCACCCCGAAGTGGAAACTGTCCGAACCCAGCTCGCGCAGCACCCCACGGGCGATGTTCGAATCCTGGTAGTCGCCCAGCCCGTCCTGCAGGTTCGTCAGCGCCTTCACCAGGTTCTTCGCCGGCTTGCCGTGCTCCGGGGCGATCAGCTCGACGGCGTAGCGGGCCTGTTTGAAGCCCTTTCGCGACTCGTGGATCTCCTCCTCGACACCGGACGCCAGTGCCTCGTCCAGTTTCTCGTCGGCCTTCTCCAGGACCTTGCGCGCCCGCCGCACCGGGTCGGGACTCCCCAGCGAACTCTGGTCCACCACCTCGTCGATGCGGTCCAGCAGATCCAGATAGCGGTCCGACTCGAGCGCCTCGGCCAGCTCGGCCCGACCCGTCTCGATCCGGTGCTCCAGGTGCGCCCGCACCCGTTGCGCCGTGTGGGCGAACTCCGGGCCGGCCTCCTCGACCAGGCCGAGCAGCTTCTCCTCCAGCACCTGCGGGTCTCGGACCGCGCCCAGCACCCCGGCCAGCCAACGCAACTCGTCGCGCAGAGCCTGCTCGTCGAAGGCCTTCTTGTACGTCTTGAGCGTGCTCCGCAGCCGACGGGTGGCGACCCGCATCTGATGTACGGCGCGAGGCTCGCCACGGCGGGCGGCCGGGTCGTGGCCGAGAATGGCGTCGCGCTGCTCACGGGCGTACAGGATGACGAGGTTTTTCTGAGGTTTGGATTTCTTGTCGGTTTTGGCCTCGGCCTTGACCGAGGCCAGCCGTTCCGCCAGCGCCCGGGCCACCTTCGACGGGCCCGCGGCATGGCTCGCGCCGGCCTCGAAGAGCCGCCGCTCCACCTCGTCGAGCACCGCGGCGTCGCCGTCGACCAGCTCGACCTCGACCTCCTGCCAGACCGTCTCGGTGCCGTCCGACTCGGCGGTCACCCGGTCCACCGCCACCAGGGCGAGCGTGCGGCCGTCGGCGTCACGCAGAGGTGTCTCCACCCGGTGCGTGCGCAGCCGCGCCACCGGGCCCAGCGGACTGCGCCGCACGATCGTCCGGACCAGGGCGACCAGCTCGACCGGAACCGTGTCGCCCCGGGCCGGAAGCCGATGCTCGGTCCGGCCCTCGCCGTCACCCGGGGTCTTGAGATGCCAGCCCGCGTCGTTGCCACCGCTGCGCTGCCGAAGAGTCCGGCGATTTCTCATCAAGCGGAGGTCTTCGGTGTCGAAGTACGTGGCGTCGAGATCATGGGTCTCGGCGCCGTCGACGCCGGCGATCCCGCCGACACCGACCAGGTCAGGAAGTTCGAACGTCTCGGGGACGTCGTATTTGCGCTCGGTCTCGGTGGCGATCTCCACCCGTCCATGGTGCCTGGCCCGACGGCCCGTGCACAGCGGTGTCTCAGGTTCGCCTGCCATCGTTGTGGCCCGGCCAGTAAGGAGTGCTCATGGAGAAGTCCGAACGCCGCCCGATCACGCTCGCCGCCTCGCTCGCCGGGCTGCGCCTCATCGGTGCCGGGGCCGTCCTCGGCCTGGCGCTCGCCGTTCCCGCGTCGCCCGCCCAGGCCGACCCGCCCCGGCCGCCGGCGACCACCCAGGACCAGCCCGACGAGGCGCCGGAGAGCTAGACCCGGCCGTCAGCCGCGCAGTTCGTCGTTGGTCATCAGGTAAAGCGCGCGGGCGTAATTGGCGGTCGCGGCGTTGTAGTACATCGTCGCGAGCCCGGTGCTGAAGTTGTTCGTGGTCAGCGCGTTCTTCGCGTTGGAGGACGCGGACCAGCGGATCTCGGCGTCGGTGGTGCTGATGCCTCGGCGCGCGCACCGCAGCCGGTTCATCTCCTTGCCGGTCCGCCAGGTGTCGAGCGCCACCTCCGCCTCGCGCATCATCGCGCGGGCCTGCTGCATCAGGGCCTCGGCGAGGTCCCAGGCGTCCTGCTCGCTCTCGTTGTGCTGGTAGATCGGGTTCACATGCACCTCCCGCTGGCTCGTTTAGAGTTTGAGCGGGTTTTCCGGACATGTCGACTTTTTTCGATCGTCAGCGTGAAATCCTCCGCGCCCACTTGCCGCTGACGCAACAGTTCGCCGCCGCGACGTCACGTCGCGGCGGCGAAGAATTTCCGGGAACGATCAGGCCTCGGTGGTGCCGAGCGCGCTCAGCTGCCTGGACACCAGGAACAGTGCGTAGCCGACGAGCGCGAGCAGGACACCGACCCCCGCGGCCATGGTCGCGACACCGAACGAGACGACCGAGGTGAACAGTGAGGCCCGCAGGAACGAGCCGTTCATCACGGTCTCCCGCTTGGGGTCCGCCTTGTCGAGTTCGGCGTAGGTCTTACCGCCGCTCGCCGCCAGCGCGTGCTTCTCGATCACCTGCGCCTCCTGGTAGGCGCTGAACGGCCCGTTGATCTCGTCGCCGGCGAGCCAGCCGGCGTCCTCGGAGACGGTGATCTTCTCGTCGGCGAGCTGACCCTGGACGGTGAACCAGGTGGCGGCGCCGGCGATCGTCATGATCAGGCCGGCGGCGGCGACGAAGATTCCGAGGATGCGGACGACCCGACCGAGGCGCGCGGTCGAGGCGGGGGAAACGGCGTGCGTGGTCATGGCGGCTGCTCCTCATACGAGCCGATCACCGGTTGCCGGCTGATCGTTCCGTTCGGTTTCTTTACACAGCAAAGATCCCACCGGGGAGGAAGCCGCCATAAAGGCTAAAGTCCCGGACTCCAAGGCCCTTCCGCAGCCAGGGTCCATCCCGTACTCGCCGGCGCCGGGGCTGTGCCGATGGGCAATCGTCGATAAGTTTGCCTGATGGATGCAGCAATGGCGGCGCTTCTCGGTGGGTTGTTCGGTGCTCTCGGATCGGTCAGCGGCACCGTTGTGACGATGTTCGGTGCGCGTCAGCAGGGTCGGATCGCCGCCGAAGCCGACCGGAGCAAGCGCGTCATGGACCTGCGCCTTGAAGCCTTCGCCGAGATGACGAGGCGCCTGCAGGAACTCCGCATGGCCTGGTGGCGCGTTTCGCAGATGTTGGAGCAGGGCGAAGTGCACGATCCGCAGGCCCTGATGGGCGAGGTCGAGGCTCCCTGGAGTTCTTATCTCGCGGCTGTAGGGCGCCTGGAGGTCCTCGTCCCCGAGCCGATCCGCGGCGAGGTGTTCAGCCTTGCCGTCGCGGTGGACGCGATGGATACGGCCGGAATGCAGTGGATCAAGGGGGGTCCCGCGAAGAGCTACTACGACAAGCGGGCGGATGCCGATGCCGCACGCAAGACTCTCACCGCGTCGTTTGCCAATCTGATGGACAGCGGTCTCTGGCGTCTGGACGGAGCGGGCCGGATGGGAAGGGGCCGGCCTGCCACGGAACTGAAGCGGTCGGCTTGACAGGGCTAAGCCCGGCGCGCTGGCCGGTCCGATCGCGAGCGAAGGCCCCGCTCCGGAGTACATCCGGCATCGGGCCCTTCGTTGTCACTCAGCGATCTTGGCGACACCGACCGGGCAGGTCAGGCCGTTGGGGCCGTGGTTGCAGTAACCGTTGGGGTTCTTGGTCGGGGCCAGGTACTGCTGGTGGTAGTCCTCCGCGTAGTAGTACGTGGTCAACGGCTTGATCTCGGTGGTGATCTCGCCGAGGCCGGCCCTGGTCACCACCGGCTGGAACGCCGCCAGCGACGCCCGTGCGGTCTCGGCCTGGGCCTCGGTGGTGGTGTAGATCGCCGACCGGTACTGGGTGCCCACGTCGTTGCCCTGGCGCATGCCCTGGGTCGGGTCGTGGTTCTCCCAGAAGGCCTTCAGCAGCTGCTCGTAGCTGATCCTGCTGGGGTCGTAGACCACCTGCACGACCTCGTTGTGGCCGGTGCTGCCGGAGCAGACCTCCTCGTAGGTCGGGTTGGCGGTGAAGCCGCCGGCATACCCGGCCGAGGTGGAGTGGACTCCCGGCAACTTCCAGAAGATCCGCTCGACGCCCCAGAAACAACCCATCCCGAAGACGGCGACCTCGTGGCCGGCCGGCCACGGGCCCTCCAGCGGGGTCCCGAGGACCTCGTGGCGGTCGGAGACCGGCATCGAGATCAGGCGGCCGGGCAGAGCGGTGTCGGCGGTGGGCAGGTCGAGCTTCTTGTACCGCAGGAACACGGTCACTCCCTTCGTCCGCTCTCTGCAACGCTGAGCCGGAGGTATTCCTTACCAATGGTCTCGGCGACCGCGGCGGCCTCGTCGTCACCGTCGTACTTGCGGCGGGGCCAGAAGAATCCGCGCAGGCCGTCACCCTTGGTACGGGGCACGACGTGGGTGTGCAGATGGGGCACGGACTGGGAGACGACGTTGTTCATCGCGACGAAGGTGCCCTGGGCGTCCAGGGCGGCGGGCACGGCCGCGCTGAGCAGTTGAACGAACCGGAAATAGTCTCCCAGAGCATCCGGATCCAGCGACGGCAGCGTGACGACATGCGGGCGTGGGACCACCAGGACGTGCCCCTTGAACACCGGGCGGATGTCGAGGAAGGCGATCCCGGCAGGAGAGGACGCCACGGTGAAAGCCGGGATCGATCCCGCCACGATGCCGCAGAACACGCAGTCCGCCATCCAGTGAGACTAGCCTTGCGCAACATGACGGCTAACAGCTACGGGTTCGACACCCTCGCCATCCACGCCGGCCAGGAGCCGGACCCGCGGACCGGCGCGGTGGTGCCGCCCATCTATCAGACGAGCACGTACGCCCAGGACGCCGTCGGCGCCCCTCGCCTGGGCTACGAGTACAGCCGCTCCGGCAACCCGACCCGCGATGCCCTGCAGGAGTGCCTCGCGGCGATCGAGGGCGGACGGCGGGGGCTGGCCTTCGCCAGCGGCCTGGCGGCCGAGGACACCCTTCTGCGTACGGTGTGCCGGCCCGGCGACCACGTGGTCATCCCGAACGACGCGTACGGCGGCACGTTCCGCCTGTTCAGCAAGGTCGCCGAGCGCTGGGGCCTGGACTGGACGGCCGCCCCGCTGGACGACATCGACGCGGTGCGGGCCGCCTTCCGCCCCGGGCACACCCGCCTGATCTGGTCCGAGACGCCGACCAACCCGCTGCTCAACGTGAACGACATCGCGCAGCTGGCAGGCCTCGCCCACGAGTACGACGCGATGCTGGCGGTGGACAACACGTTCGCCTCGCCGTACCTCCAGCAGCCGATCACCCTCGGTGCCGACGTGGTGATCCACTCCACCACGAAGTACCTGGGCGGCCACTCCGACGTCGTCGGCGGCGCGCTGATCACCGCGGACGCCGGGCTCGGCGACGAGCTCGCCTTCCACCAGAACGCGATGGGCGGCGTCAACGGTCCCTTCGACGCGTGGCTGACTCTCCGGGGGATCAAGACCCTGGGTGTACGGATGGACCGGCACTGTGACAACGCCGAGCGCATCGTCGGGTACCTCCGCGAGCACCCGGCCGTGGCGAGCGTGCTCTACCCGGGTCTGGACACCCACCCCGGTCACGAGGTCGCGGCGAAGCAGATGAGCCGGTTCGGCGGCATGGTGTCGTTCCGTGCGGCGGGCGGCCCGGACGCGGCGATCGCGATCTGCAACAAGGCGAAGCTCTTCGTGCTCGCCGAGTCGCTCGGTGGTGTCGAATCGCTGATCGAGCACCCGGGTCAGATGACACATCTGTCGGCTGCGGGCTCAGCGCTTGAAGTTCCCGCCGATCTCGTGCGACTGTCTGTCGGCATCGAAACCGTTGACGATCTGCTCGCCGATCTCGAGCAGGCTCTCGGATAACAGACCCGGACGCTGGAGAAACTGAGCGATGGACTCGACGACCTGGGTGGGCGCCACCGCCAAACAGATCTCGCGTGCGGTGCGCCGCGGAGACGCGAGCGCCACCCAGGTCGTGGCCGACCATCTGGAACAGATCGCCATCTCCGACCCGGCGCTCGGCGCGTTCCGGGTGGTCCGCGGCGGCGAGGCGATCGCCGAGGCGGAGAAGGTCGACGACCAGGAGGACCTGGCGAACCTGCCGCTCGCCGGTGTGCCGGTGGCGGTCAAGGAGAACACCGCGGTGGCGGGACTGCCCACGTGGCACGGCTCGGCCGCCGCGCGTACCCCCGAGGTCGCCGAAGTGGACCACGAAGTGGTCCGGAGGTTGCGCGGAGCCGGCGCCGTCGTGGTCGGGGTGACCCGGATGCCGGAGATGGGCCTGTGGGCCGTCACCGACGACGAGGACGGTCCCACCCGCAACCCGTGGGACCTGGAGAGGACCCCGGGCGGCTCGTCCGGTGGCTCGGCCGCGGCGGTGGCGGCCGGCCTGGTGCCGATCGCGCAGGGAAACGACGGACTCGGCTCGATCCGGATCCCGGCCGCGTGCTGCGGCCTGGTCGGGCTCAAGCCGGGCCGTGGTGTGGTCCCGGTCGACTTCGGGGACAAGGACTGGTTCGGCCTGGTGGAGAACGGCGTGCTCACCACCACGGTGGCCGACGCCGTGCTGGGTTTCTCGGTGCTCGCCGGTCAGGCGCCGGCCAAACTGACCGAGCCGGCGAAACTGCGGATCGGTGTCTCGTTGCGGTCGCCGGCGGCCGGGGTGAAACCGGACGAGGCGAACGTCTCGGCCGTCACGAAGGCGTCGAAACTGCTCGTCGACGTCGGGCACGACACGGTCACGGCCGACCCGGTCTATCCGACGAGCGTGGCCCTGGGCGTGCTCGCGACGTGGTTCGCCGGGGCGTATGTGAACTCGGAGGGCCTGCCGGTCGACCGGCTGCAGCCGCGGACCCGGCGGCACATCGCCCTCGGCAGGACGATGATGCGGGCCGGCCTGGTCCGGCAGCGCCAGCGCGACGCGTGGCGGGAGCGGTCCACCCAGTTCTTCGCCGACAAGTCGGTCGACCTGCTGCTCACCCCGGCGCTCGCGACCGCACCGCCGCCCGCCGTGCAGTACTCGGCGTCGCCGTGGCGCAAGAACATGTGGGCGAACGCGTCCTACGCGCCCTACGCGGCACCCTGGAACTACGCCGGGCTGCCCGCGATCGTCGTGCCGGTCGGCTTCCGCCCGGACGGCCTGCCGCTCGCGATCCAGCTCATCGGCCCGCCCGGCTCGGAGCTTCTGCTGCTCTCGGTGGCCGGTCAATTCGAGGTCGCCAATCCCTGGCAGCGGCACGCCCTGGTATGACCGTCCGCACCGACGACCTCGCGGACGAGGGCATACCGGTTGACCACGGTCTGACGCGTCGATGGCACGATTGGTGTCCATGACCGGTGCCGATTCCCCGCTCGACCTGCTCGCCCTCGCCGATGTCGAGGCCGCCCGCGACCTGCTGGCGGGGGTGGTCAAGGAGACGCCGCTGATCCCGTCGCGGCCGCTCAGCGAGATCACCGGGGTGCCGGTCTGGCTGAAGTGCGAGAACCAGCAGCGCGCCGGGTCGTACAAGGTGCGCGGGGCGTACACCCGGATCTCCCGCCTGTCGGTCGCCGAGCGTGCCCGCGGTGTGGTGGCGGCGAGCGCCGGCAACCACGCGCAGGGGGTGGCGCTCGCGGCCGGCCTGCTCGGCGCGCGGGCCACGGTCTTCATGCCGGAGGGCGCGCCACTGCCCAAGGTCTCCGCCACCAAGGGGTACGGCGCGGCCGTCGAGTACGCCGGGACCAGCGTGGACGACGCGCTGGAGGCGGCGAGCGACTTCGCTCGTACGACCGGGGCGGTTTTGATCCATCCCTTCGACCACCCGGACGTGATCGCCGGGCAGGGCACCGTCGCGCTGGAGATCCTGGCCCAGTGCCCGGAGGCGGCGACCATCGTGACCGCCGTCGGCGGCGGCGGGCTGATCTCCGGTCTGGCGGTGGCGGCCAAAGCGCTGCGGCCGGACATCCGGATCGTCGGGGTGCAGGCGAGCGGTGCGGCTGCGTATCCTCCGTCGCTCGCCGCCGGTGCGCCGCGCAAGCTGGAGTCGTGCGCGACGATCGCCGACGGCATCGCCGTCCTGCGGCCCGGTGATCTGACGTTCGCGCACGTCGCGAAGCTTGTCGACGAGGTCGTCACGGTCAACGACGAGGACCTGTCGGCGGCGCTGCTGGTCCTGCTGGAGCGACACAAGACGGTGGTGGAGCCGGCCGGAGCGGCAGCCGCCGCGGCACTGCTGACCGGCGCCTACGTGCCGGCTGCGGGACCGGTGGTGGCGATCCTGTCCGGCGGCAACATCGACCCGATGCTGCTGCTGCGGGTGATCGAGCACGGGCTGGCGTCGGCCGGCCGTTTCCTGCGGCTGGCGGTGCGCTGCTCGGACCGGCCGGGTGAGCTGGCCCGGCTGCTGCGGGAGATCGCCGCTCAGCGGGCGAACATCGTCGACGTGAACCACTCGCGGCAGAGCCCGCGCCTGAGTTTCGGCGAGGTCGAGGTGGCGCTGTCGGTGGAGACGCGCGGGCCGGCCCACTCGTCGGCGCTGATCAAGGCGCTGCGGGACGCCGGTTACCGGGTCGCGCTGCTGGCCGACACGACTCCCTGAGTCGCTCAGTCAATGCGGCGAGCCCGCGGCGAGATGCCGCGGGCTCGCTCGTGAGCTGGGGAATCAGCCCTCGAAGGGGCCGAACTCGACCACGGTGACCTTGATGTCCGCGCCGCTCGGGGCCGCGTAGGTGACCGTCTGGCCGGGGCGGGAGCCGAGGATCGCCTGGCCCAGCGCCGACTCCGGGCTGTAGACCTTGAGCTTGGTGGTGGACGCGATCTCCCGGGAGCCGAGCAGGAACGTCTCGGTGTCCTTCTGGTCGTCGTCGAAGTAGATCGTCACGACCGAGCCGGGGCCCACCGAGTCGGCGGCCTTGATCTCGCCGACCTCGGAGTTGCGCAGGAACTCCTTCAAGTACAGGATCCGGCCCTCCTGGCGGCTCTGCTCCTCACGCGCCGCGTGGTAGCCGCCGTTCTCCCGGAGGTCGCCTTCCTCGCGCCGCGCGTTGATCTCCGCCGCTATCGCCGGCCGGTTGGCGATCAACTCGTCGAGCTCGGCCTGCAGCCGGTCGTGAGCGTCCTGGGAGAGCCAGGTCTTCGGCGCCTCGGAACTGGACACGGTCGATCTCCTTGCTGGAACGGGGCATGGTCGAAACATGGCGCCCTGGAAAGACGCCATGCTGAACGCAGCGAATTACCAAGCTTACCAGCGGTATGCGGGCCGCCCGGAAGGTGAAATGCTGTCGGATCCCGACGGGGCGGCGCTCAGTCCGCGGCGCGGCAGCCCATCACGTCGCCCACCGAGGCCCTGCCCTCGGTCTTGACCGGTTGGCTGACCTCGACCGAGCCCCCGCCCTCGCCGGCAGGGACCGTGACCGCCTGGCGGCCGACCTCGAAACCGTCGTAGTCGCGGGCCCGCACCATGCACATCGCGGCGCCGCCCTCGGGCACCCGGACCCGGAACTCGACCACCATCTCGGTGTCGGACGGAATTTTCCACCCGACGATGTCGGCGGTGTAGTCGGTCTCGCCGAACTTGTCGTAGTAGGCATAGGTCAGGCCGGCGAGCCCGACACCGAAGATCACGGTGGCCACGATCGGGAGCAGACGACGCCGCCCGCCCTCACGACGCCGACCGTACCGGCCGGGCGGGAAGACCGGAGCTGTGGCGTGCGTCTCGCTCACCTGACGACCTCTCGTGCGTTTGTTGTCGGGGGGATCGGCCAGAATGGCAGGGTTCCATCTTCGCAGCCGATCCCGGCCCGCCGACGGCAGGCCTGGTCGAGAGGATCTCAACAACCGTGGCCGAGCAATTGCGTCTCATGACCGTGCACGCGCACCCCGACGACGAGTCGAGCAAGGGCGCCGCCACCATGGCGAAATATGTCGCCGAGGGTGTCCAGGTGCTGGTGGCGACCTGTACCGGTGGGGAGCGGGGCAGCGTCCTCAACCCCAAGATGGACCGGCCCGAGGTGCTCGCCGACATCACCAACATCCGCCGCGCCGAGATGGACCGGGCGCGCGAGATCCTCGGCGTCGAGCAGGCATGGCTCGGTTTCGTCGACTCCGGGCTGCCCGAGGGCGACCCGCTGCCCCCGCTGCCGGAGGGCTGTTTCGGCCTCCAGGACCCGGAGGAGGCGGCGAAACCGCTGATCAAGCTGATCCGTGAGTTCCGGCCGCACGTCATGACGACCTACGACGAGAACGGCGGTTACCCGCACCCCGACCACATCATGTGCCACAAGGTGTCGGTCGTCGCCTTCGAGAAGGCCGGTGACCCCGAGCTCTACCCGGAGCTGGGCGAGCCGTGGCAGCCGTCGAAGCTGTATTACAACTCCGGCTGGACCCGGGCGCGGATGCTGGCGCTGCACGAGGGCATGCTGGCGGCGGGACTCGAGTCGCCGTATGCGGAGTGGCTGGAGAAGTGGGCGGACCGCGACGACCGGGGCGACAAGATCACCACCCGGGTCGAGTGCGGAGAGTATTTCGGGGTCCGTGACGACGCGCTGCGGGCCCATGCGACTCAGGTCGACCCGGACGGGTTCTGGTTCCACATCCCGCTGGAGATGCAGCAGAAGGTGTGGCCCACCGAGGATTTCGAGCTCGCGCGGTCACTCGTGGACAGCCCGGTTCCGGAGTCCGACCTGTTCGCGGGCATCCGGGAGAAGGTCGACGCGCACTGAGCAGTACTCTGGCGGCGTGGACTTCGTAGTAGCGGTCAACAACTTCGGCGACACCCGATCGGGCGGCCTGGCCGGCCCGATGGGGTTGTTCCTCATCGTCCTCATGTGCGTGGCGACGGTTCTGTTGATCCGCAACATGAACAAGCGCATCCGTCGGCTTCCCGACAGTTTTCCTGTTGCGTCGGAGCGGGATCGTGTGTCAGAGATCGCCCACGACGAGGGTGTGGCCCACCGCTCCGGCGCCGTGCCCGCCGACGAGGTCGAGACCGGTCGATCGGCTGCTCCCGCGCAGGTGAAGGATGCCGAGGTGGCGGGCGTGCGCGACGAGCCGGGTGCTCCCGGCGCGCGCGGTGAGGCGGAGCGCGCCTGATCATCGGGCCGTTCCGCCGCGGTGCGTATTTTCGCCCGCCGCGTGGCGAGTGTGTCCCTCTCGACCCCGTCAAGCCCTGTTGCGTTCATCAGGATTGATTTAGCCTTCCGCCGGGGGCCGCACGGCCCCGGGACCCTGCGCGGAAGGGGGCGCCGACATGCCACTTGTCCGGCGCAAACTCTCCGTAACCGATCTGCACGTGCATCGTGGCGTGCGTGCGCGGATGTCGCCGTGAAAGCCGTCCGTGATTCCCTGACGACCGCGGCCGGTGCCGTGGGCCGGCCCCGTCCGGTGCGCATCCTCACCGCCGTCGTCGTGGTCGCGGCCGCCGCGGCTGTCCTCCTCGGCGCCCTGCAGCCCGTTGCGGTCGCCGACGGCCGGCCGCTGTCACCGATCACCGGCGTCTGCGTGGCCGCCGTTCTCTCCGCCATCGCCCAGCTCGCCGGCCTCCGCTTCCGGCTCGGCCCGGACGCGGTCTCGGTCAGCTGGGCCGAGGCGGCCGTCGTCGTCGGTTTCGTCGTCGCCCCGGCCGGCTGGCTGCCCGCCGCGACCCTGGCCGGCACCGGTGCCGCCTGGCTGCTGCTCGCCTGGCTCACCGGTCTGCGCAACGTCGCCGAGATAGTGCACCTGGTCGCCTCGATGACCCTCGGTGTGGCCGGCGCCGTCCTGGTCACCTCGCTGCTCGCCGGTGACGTCCCGATACACAGCGCCCGGCTCCCGCTGGCCCTGGCGGCCGGCGCCGGCACCTACCTGCTCATCACGTTCGGCCTGGTCGTGCTGACCCTGATGCTGCACCGCGACGCCGAGCCCGGCCAGATCGCGGCCCGCGTCCTCTACGTCAAGCTGCCCATGTCGATCGGCAACGTGATCGTCGGCGTCCTCGCCGTCTACGCGCTGATCCGGGAGCCGCTCTGGCTGCTCGCCTTCGGCCCGGTCCTCTGGCTGCTGCACCGCACCTACCGCTTCCACCTGCGCGCCGCCGAGGAACGCCGGATGTGGGAGGCGTTCGCGGCCGCCACCGCCCGGCTGCCCGGCGCCAGCGAGGCCGAGGTGGCCCGGGCCGGTCTGCGGGGCGCCCTCGAGGTCTTCGGCGCCAGCCGGGCCGAGCTGGAGCTGCACACCGGGCACGGCCCGCGGCGCTACGCCCAGGACGGGCCCGGCCTGGAGGGCCTGGCCGCCACCCGGTCCGGTCCGGCTGTCACCCGCACCATGGTCGTCGCCGGGCGGTCGCTCGGTGAGCTCACCGTCTGGCTCGGCGACGCCGGGCTGCCCGGGCCGCGCGACGAGGCGGCGATCGCGGCGTTCGGCGAGGCCCTGGCCGGGGCCCTGCACGACGCGGCCGCCCACCAGCGGATCAACGAACTCGACGCGCGGGCCGTCCACGACCGGCTGCACGACCCGCTGACCGGCCTGACCAACCGGGTCGCGCTGGCCGGCGAGGGCGACCCGCTGCTCCGGTCGCTCGACCGGGATCGCCAGGTGGCTCTGCTGCTGCTCGACATCGTCGGGTTCCGCCAGATCAACAGCACGCTCGGGCACGGCGGCGGCGACGAGGTGCTTCGCCTGGCCGGTGGACGGCTCGCCGCCCTGACCCGGCCCGGTGAGCTCGTCGCGCGGATCGGTGACGACGAGTTCGCGCTGCTCCTGACGGTGACGACGCTGACCGACTCGGCATGGCAGAGGAGCCGGCCCAGCCCGCTGCCGGCCGCCCTGCGCCGTGCCCGGGAGCTGGTCGAGCAGCTGCGGCTGCCGGTCGAGGTGGCCGGTGTCCGGTTGTCCGTCGAGGTGACCGTCGGCGTGGCGGTGGCCACGGCCGGCGAGGCCGAGGTGGCCGAGCTGCTGCGCCGTGCGTCGATCGCCGTCGACCGGGCCAAGGAGCTGGGCGTCACCGTCGGCACCTACGACAGCGGGCAGGACGCCAGCAGCACCGACCAGCTGGCTCTGCTCGCCGATCTGCAGGACGCGTTCGCCGCCGACGACCAGATCCTGCTGCACCTGCAGCCCGCCGTGGACCTGGTGACCGCCGCGCCGACCGGGGTGGAGGCGCTGGTCCGCTGGCGGCACCCGCGACGTGGCTACCTGTCGCCGGCCGAGTTCCTGCCCGCCGTCGAGCGCAGCGAGCTGCTCATCCCGTTCACCCGGCGGGTCCTCGACCTGGCCCTCGCCTCGGCGGCGGACTGGACCGCGGCCGGCATCGACGTGCCCGTGTCGGTGAACGTGTCGGCGCGCAGCCTCACCGACCCGACCTTCCCGGCGCAGGTCACCGAGGCGTTGCGCCGGCACCGTACTCCGGCGTCCCGGCTGGTTCTGGAGATCACCGAGTCGGTGGCGGTCAGCGAGCAGGAGATCGTCGACGAGGTGCTGGCCCGGCTGCGGACATCCGGCGTGCAGGTGTCCCTCGACGATTTCGGCACTGGGTTCTCCTCGCTCTCCTCGGTCACCCGGATGCCGGTCGACGAGATCAAGATCGACCGCTCGTTCGTGGACGAGATGATCGACTCGGCCGCGGCCGGCGCTGTCGTCCGCGCCGCCGTCGAACTCGGTGTCCGCCTGGGCGTCCGGGTCGTCGCCGAGGGCATCGAGACGATCGAGCAGCGGGCCGCCCTGATCGCGCTGGGCTGCCCGTCGGCGCAGGGTTACCACTTCTGCAAGCCGATGCCGGCCGACAAGATCGTGCAGGCGCTGACCCAGCTGGCCCGTTCCGCGCCCGCGTCCGCTCCGGGGAATGTCACGCAGCTCAGAGCCGACGGCACCGCCTAACCTTGAGGCATGGCCAACCGTCTCGCCCGGGCGACCTCGCCCTACCTCCTGCAGCACAAGGACAATCCCGTCGACTGGTGGCAGTGGTCGGAGGAGGCGTTCGCCGAGGCGCGGCGGCGGGACGTGCCGGTGCTCATCTCGGTCGGCTACGCGGCCTGCCACTGGTGCCATGTCATGGCGCACGAGTCCTTCGAGGACGAGGCGATCGCGGCCCGGCTCAACGCGGGCTTCGTGGCGATCAAGGTGGATCGTGAGGAGCGGCCCGACGTCGACGCCGTCTACATGACCGCCACGCAGGCGATGACCGGGCAGGGCGGCTGGCCGATGACGATCTTCGCCACGCCCTCCGGTGATCCGTTCTTCTGCGGCACCTACTTCCCGAAAGACCAGTTCGCCCGCCTGATCAGCTCGGTCGGGACGGCCTGGCGCGACCAGCGGGAGGATGTGATCCAGCAGGGCGCCGCGGTGGTCCAGGCGGTGGGTGGCGCTCAGCTCGTCGGGGGTCCGACGGCCCCGATCTCCGCGGAGCTGCTCGCCGCGTCGGCCTCCGGCCTTTCCAAGGAGCACGATCAGATGTACGGGGGATTCGGCTCCGCCCCCAAGTTCCCCCCACACATGAACCTGTTGTTCCTGCTGCGTCACCACGAGCGGACCGGGTCGGCCGAGGCACTGGAGATGGTGCGTCACGCCGCCGAGCAGATGGGCCGGGGCGGCATCTACGACCAGCTGGCCGGTGGGTTCGCGCGGTATGCGGTGGACGCCACGTGGACCGTGCCGCACTTCGAGAAGATGCTGTATGACAATGCGCTGCTGCTCCGGGCGTACACGCGGTTGTGGCGGATCACCGGTGACGTCTTCGCGCGCCGGATCGCCGACGAGACGGCCGCGTTCCTGCTCCGCGACCTCGGTACCCCGCAGGGCGGCCTGGCGTCGGCGCTGGACGCCGACACCGACGGGGTCGAGGGGTTGACCTACGCGTGGACGCCGGCGGAGCTGATCGGGGCGCTCGGCGAGGAGGACGGCACGTGGGCCGCCGACCTGTTCCGGGTGACGACGCGGGGCACGTTCGAGCACGGGAAGAGCGTGCTGGTGCTGGCCCGCGACATCGACGCGGCCGACCCGGCGCTGGTGGAGCGCTGGCGTGACGTCCGGCGGCGGCTGCTCGTGGCCCGCGACGAGCGGCCGCAGCCGGCCCGCGACGACAAGGTGGTCGCCTCCTGGAACGGGCTGGCCGTCACCGCGCTGGCCGAGCACCCGTCGGCGGAGTCCCGGGCGGCGGCGATCGCGCTGGCCGGGGTGCTGGCCGACCGGCACATCGTCGACGGCCGCCTGCGCCGGGTCTCCCGCGACGGTGTCGTCGGGGCGCCGGCCGGCGTGCTGGAGGACTACGGCTGCGTCGCCGAGGCTTTCCTCGCCGTGCACCAGCTGACCACGGAGTCACGCTGGCTGGACTTGGCCCGGCAGCTGCTCGACGTGGCGCTGGCCCGGTTCGGCAACGGGCAGGGCGGGTTCTACGACACCGCCGACGACGCGGAGAAGCTGCTCACCCGCCCGGCCGACCCGACCGACAACGCCACCCCGTCGGGTGCGTCGGCGATCTGCGCGGCCCTTGTCACCTATGCGGCGCTGACCGGTGAGACGTCCTACCGGGAGGCGGCCGATGCGGCACTGGCCACGCTCGGGCCGCTGATCGAGGGCCACCCGCGGTTCGCCGGCTATGCCGCAGCGGTCGCCGAGGCCGCGCTGGCCGGTCCCCTGGAGATCGCGGTGGCCACCAACGACCCGGAGGATCCGCTGGTCGAGGCCGCTCTCCGTCATGCGCCGGGCGGTTCGGTGATCGTCGTCGGCGCCCCGGACCAGCCGGGTGTCCCGCTGCTGGCCGGCCGTCCACTGACCGACGGTGCCGCGACCGCCTACGTCTGCCGCGGTTTCGTCTGCGAGCGGCCGGTCACCACCACGGCCGACCTGGTCGCCCGCCTCAAGGGGTGAGCTCAGTGCTCCATCGGCAGGTGGTCGTGCGGGTCCGACTGGAGCAGCCAGCGGAGCGGCTTCTCGGCCGTGACCTGATACGCGCCGTTGACCAGCCGGTACATCGTCACCGTGTTCGCGGTGTCGCGTGCCACCGTCCAGTACAGCGGGATACCGGCGCCCGCATACTCGTTGACCTTGGTGAACTTGTCCGTCGCCTCGGAGCCGGGCGAGATGATCTCGATGATCAGGAGCAGGCCGTCGAGATCGAGCCAGACCGCGTCACCCGGCTCGTGTGACCAGACGGTCAAGTCCGGAATCCGCCCTGCGTGACCGACGGATCCGGGAATCCGGATACCCGGGACCTGCAGGATCTGATCATCGGGCCAACCGGCCCTCAGTAGCCATGACATCAGACGGGTGGCGAGTTTTGCGTGCTTACCGTCGGGGGGCGGAACTACGGAGAGGACTCCCTGAGTGCTGGTCTCGTAACGGCGTCCGTGATTGTCGGCCTCGTTCATGGCGGCGAGGTCGTCGAGCGTGATGGTGGTAGGCATCAGCCTGCCGATTGCCTCTGCGCTCATATCGCAATGGTAATCGTGGGCAAGGACTGTCACCGGGTCGTGGACGGGTGAATTCCGGTGGACGGCCCCGCTGACGGCGGTAGCGGCCGGAGGCCGGGGGCGGGGTGGTGCGGTGGGGGGACGGGTGGCCGTACCACCGCGATTTGGGGGTTGATCTGCGGCGTCGCTAGGCTGGCCTGGCGATGGATACCCGAACCGGTCTGCCTGTAGTCGGCATGGTGGGAGGCGGGCAGCTGGCCCGTATGACCCATCAGGCCGCCATTTCTCTCGGCCAGTCACTGCGTGTGCTCAGTGAGAAGCCCGACGACAGTGCCGCGCTGGTCGCGGCCGATGTGCCGATCGGCACGCACACCGATCTCGCTGCTCTGCGTGAGTTCGCGAAAGGGTGCGACGCCGTCACCTTCGACCACGAGCATGTGCCGACCGAGCACATCGAGGCGCTCGAGGCCGAGGGGGTGAAGATCTTCCCGGGGTCGAAGGCGCTGGTCTTCGCCCAGGACAAGGGCATGATGCGGGAGCGGCTGGCCTCCCTGGGAGCCCCGGTCCCGCGCTGGGCGCGGATCTCCTCGGCCGAGGAGATCGAGACGTTCGCCGGCGGGTCCTGGCCGGTGGTGGCCAAGGCGACCCGCGGGGGTTATGACGGTCGTGGCGTCTGGATGGTCGGCTCCCGCGAGGCCGCCGACGATCTCGTGTCGACCGGCATCTCGCTGATCGTCGAGGAGAAGGTGCCGCTGCGGCGCGAGCTCGCCGCCCTGGTCGCCCGGTCCCCGTTCGGGCAGGTCGCGGCCTATCCGGTGGTGGAGACGGTGCAGCGTGACGGCATCTGTGTCGAGGTGATCGCGCCCGCGCCGGGCCTGTCCGAGGAGCGTGCGCTGGAGGCTCAGCAGCTCGCCATCGACCTGGCGACGTCACTCGGCGTGGTCGGCCTGCTCGCCGTCGAGCTGTTCGAGACCGACGCCGGCATCGTGGTCAACGAGCTGGCGATGCGCCCGCACAACTCCGGTCACTGGACGATCGAGGGTGCCCGGACGTCGCAGTTCGAGCAGCATCTGCGGGCGGTTCTGGACTATCCGATGGGTTCGACCGCACTGACCGCCCCGTTCGTGGTGATGGCCAACGTGCTGGGTGGCGAGCCCGGCGGCATCTCCATCGACGAGCGGCTGCACCACCTGTTCGCCAGCGATCCGGGCGCGCGGGTGCACCTCTACGGCAAGCAGGTCAGGCCGGGCCGCAAGATCGGTCATGTGACGGTGCTCGGCGACGATCTCACCGAGGTGCGCGCGCGGGCGGTTCGCGCCGCGAAGTGGCTTCAGGAGGGTGTGTAGATGAATCCCGTCGTCGGCATCATCATGGGCAGCGACTCGGACTGGCCGACCATGGAGGCGGCCGCCGTGGCGCTCGCCGAGTTCGACATCCCGTTCGAGGTCGGTGTCGTCTCCGCGCACCGGACCGTGAAGAAGATGGTGGACTACGCGGAGTCGGCGGCCGACCGGGGCATCCGGGCGATCATCGCCGGGGCCGGCGGTGCGGCGCACCTGCCGGGCATGGTGGCGGCGCTGACCCCGCTGCCGGTCATCGGCGTCCCGGTGCCGCTCAAACACCTGGACGGGATGGACTCGCTGCTGTCGATCGTGCAGATGCCGGCCGGTGTGCCGGTGGCGACCGTGTCGATCGGCGGTGCGCGTAACGCCGGCCTGCTCGCGGTCCGCATCCTCGGGGCCTCGCACCCGGAGATCCGCCAGCGGATGGTGGATTTCCAGGCCGGCCTCGAGAAGCTGGTCGCCGAGAAGGACGCGGCGCTGCGCGACCGCCTGATGGGCTGACTCACCGCATCTTCGACAGCACCTCGCGGAACTCCTGGGTGCGCCGGCGATTCTCGCTCGACGCTCCCAGGAACAGCAGGACCACACCGACCGGGATCAGCATCAGCCACGGGCCGCCGACGGTGAACGCGAACGCCAGTGCCGCGACCACCGTGGCCACCGTGCCGACCACCACCGGCGCCTGCTGGCGGGTGCGCGAGCCGATGATCAGCGTCGCCACCGCCCCGAGCAGCAGGAGCACCGCCCGCAGGTCACCGCCGTTACCGGCGATCACGATGCCCATCGTCGGCACGAACGCGGCCAGCAGCGCCGGACCGTACGCCGCCCAGCTGCTCAGGTCGGGCCGGTGATGTGCCTCCACGATGCCGACCGCCAGCGCCAGGGCCGCGAACGGCAACGTGTACGCCTCCGGCAGCCCCACCTCGTTCAGTGAGATGAACAGCCACCACCCGGCGATCTCGAACCCGACCGCCACCCAGAACAGGGTGCGCCGCTGACTCGCCGTACGGTCCGGCCGTGACGCCGTCAGACCCAGCACCGCACCCCACGCCGCGAGCAGCGCCGCCAGATGGGCGGGAGAGTAGAGGGCCAGCACCCCGGCGACAGCTGCCGACGCGTACCCACTCCACTCGACGGTGATCGCCTCGGCCCGGTACTGCGGCAGCCCGAGCCGGGGCAGTGCCGCCTCCAGCGACAGCAGCCCGGCACCGACCGCGAGCACACCGAACGCCGCCCAGTGCCGCTCCAGACCGGCCGAGATCGCCACCGCCATCACGAACATCTGGCCCATCACCGCGGCGAACAGCCAGCCCAGCAGACGGGCCGACTGACTGCGCCCGGCGAGCGCCGCGACCAGCCCGACCCCGACCGCGCTGCCCAGGGTGAACACGGTCAGCGACTCCAGCGCCAGACTGCCGGCCAGCCCCGCACCCCCGGCCAGCAGGCCGATCACGAAGACCACCCCACGAGTGGTACGCAGCAGCGGCGCCCGGTGCGCGACCGGTGGCGGGGTGAGCGCCAGCCCCAGCATCGAGATGGTGAAGACCACCAGCGCCGCCCCGGTGGCCGCCGGGAAACCGGCGTGCATGGCGATCGGGGTGATCAGCAGGGTGAGCGCGAGACCGGGCAGGATCACCGGAACCGCCTCGGACACCTTGCCGCCGAAACCGACGGCGGCGAGCGCTGCGGCACCGGTGAGCAGCACCGCGGCCAGGGCGCTGGTGCCGTCGACGGTGCCGGCGGCCGGGTCGGTCAGCGCCGGGATCGGGCCCTCCCAGATCGCCCGCAACTGGCCCAGCGGGTCGACCAGCGCCGCCCGCAGAGCCGGGGCCAGCGAGAACAGTGCCAGCACGGTCGGCAGGAGAGCCAGCATCACGGCACCCGCGGCCGGGTCGGCGAGCCAGCGGGAACCCCAGCCGGACCGGTGCATGCGCATGTAACGGCTGGCCGCCGGACTGTCGTCGAACGGCGCGATCCGGGGAATCGGCGACGGTGGCGGCGGGACCGCACCGCGCAGCATCTCGGCGAGCACCCCGACCAGGGCGGCCGCGGCGGCGTAGAGAGCCGTCGGATAGTCGGTCGGGATGCAGGCCACCGCGGTCACCGTGGCGCCCAGCACCACGCCGATGGTCGCCCACGGCAGGTAGTGCGGCAGGTAACGGCCGAGCGCGGCCAGAATCGCCAGGCCCAGCGTCGAACCGGCCAGCGCGGCGGTCAGGATCACCTCGATGCCGTTGCCCTGGGCGGCGGCGAGCGCGGCCAGGAAACCGGGCAGCGCCAGCAGCACCGAGCCGGTGGCCGCGCCGCCGATCTGCGCCCGGTGTTCCGGCAGCACCCGCTCCGGCGCGCGATCCGGCACCTCGTCCATCTCGGCGGTGTCCTCGAACGAGGTCGGCGGCGCCTTCACCGGGATCCGGGCGGCGGCCGCGACCAGCACGCCGAGCAGCACGACCGCCAGCAGTGCCAGCGCCGTCGACCAGGGCCGGGCCAGACCGGCCGAGACGGCGTGCAGCAGCACCGCGGCGGCGACACCGGTACGGGCCCGGGCCGAGTGCGCGTCGGACGCGGCGACCGCGGCCAGTGCGAAGGCCACCGCGACCGCCGTGCCCACGAGCAGCGGCGACCACCAGGGCATGCCGAACGCGTACGGCGTACCGACCGTGGCCAGCGCGGCGGCCAGCCCGGAGGCGTAGGGGGACCACGGTTTCGGCATCGCGATCGCGGCCGTGATCGCGATCGCGACCAGGGCGAACGGAGCCTGCCAGGCCCCCGGCGGAGCGGCGGCCGGGTAGGCGGTGAGATCGGCGTCCCACAGCGGGCCCGGCAGCGACAGCACCTTCAGCCCGCTGACCAGGGCTTGCCAGCCGGCGATCGCGCCGACCACCAGGGCGGCGACCCCGAGGCCACGGGCCGGGCCGGGCCGCCACTCGTCCGGCAGGATGGTGACGCCCATGCCGACCAGCAGCACCATCACACCGGCGACGGCGAGTGGCGCGTCCGGGAAGGCGAGGGCGGCGACCCGGGCCAGGGCGCCGCAGATCGCCACGGTGGCGGCCGCGGCGGCGATGTCCGGGCCGTCGAGCACCCGGTCCGTACGCCCCCGGTTGTCGATCGATTTGGCGAAGAACAGCAGGAGGGCCGCGCCGAGCAGTAACGCGCCCACCCAGATGTCGGGCGCCGTGGCGCCCGGGGCGAAGAGCGCGGCCAGCGCCATCGCGACCGCGCCCAGCCCCGTGCCGACGGTCATCGGCAGGCTGATCTCCCGGCGGGCCACCTGGAACACGGCGGCGTAGCTCAGCGTGGCGGCGACCGCGAGGAACCCGGCGGCCAGCGCCGGAACCGTCGAACCGGCGTTCGGCGGCGGGCCGCCACCCGGGTCGGAGACGGCCAGCGCGGCGGTCACCGCGGCACCCGGGATCGCCAGCGCGGCGGCACCGGACGCCCAGTCGCCGATCACCCAGGCGAACAGCCGGACCGGGATCTGCCGGGCCGCGATGGCAACCATCACCCCGGCCCCGGCCAGCGCCGTCAGCACGGCCGCGGTCAGCCACGAGGCGCTCAGCGCGGCACACGCGCCGAACAGGCCGACCACACCGGCCGCGGCCACGTGCGTCGCCGCGGTCCGCAGCGTGTTCGCCCACAGACCGGCGGCGCCCAGGCCGATCGACGCCAGAACCAGCGGCCACGGCGCCTCCGACCAGGGCAGACCCAGCGAAGCGGGCACGGACAGCGCGGTCAGCGCGATGCCGATCACCGCGCCCTCGTGCCGGATCGAGGTGGGCAGTGCCAGGGCCGCGGCGATCGTCATGAGCAGGGCGCTGAACGCCAGCAGCCAGCCCGACGGGCCGACCGCCTCGGCGAGCCGCTGCGCGTACGCCGCGGTGTCCGCGTCCCAGATCGGGCGGGCGGCGGCGACCGGGGCGATCGCGGCGCGCAGCACGTCGACCCCGACGACCAGGCCGAGCAGGACCAGTGCGCCGGTCGACGCGTACTGCGGGCCGCGCCGCACCGTCTCGGGCAGCATGCCGATCAACGCGCCGGCGACGGCGACGGTCGCGGCGGCGGCCACCACGCTCCAGTTCGGCGCCACGACACCGGCGATCCGGGCCATCGTGCCGATCACCGCGAGGGTGAGGACGGCGCCGGCCACGTTGATCGCCGTCGGCTGCCGCAGCAGGCGGGCGGCGGCCACGGCGGTGAGCGCGGCGGCGATCAGGACCACACCCGAGCGCAACGCGTCACCCAGCACCTGCGCCTGGAGCAGCGCCACCGACGAGTAGAGCAGCGCGCCCGCGGACGCGATGCAGAGCAGCGCGAACGTCAGCTCCCGCAGCCAGTCGGCGGACGGCGGGACGGCCGGCGGTGCCAGCGGCATCGAACCGGCGGGCGGTGCGCCCTCCGGCCGCGGCCCGGGGAAGATCCGGGTCGGCAGCCAGCGGCGACGCGGCCGGTTGAAGCCGGAGATGATCAGGTCCGGCTCCTCCTGGCGGGACTCCGGGCGGGGCGGGGCGTCCGCGGCGTACGTCGAGGGGTCGGCCGGGTCGCCGTCGCGAACGGTGTCGGCGTCGGCGAGCGACTCACGGTCGGCGGCCACCGGCCGCCCCAGCGGCCAGCGCGGCACGAGCCGCCCGGCCCGGATCACCCGGGTCAGGAGCAGCAGGTCGAGGAGGGCCACGGCGGTCAGCGCGAGGCCCCAGCCGGCCGGGCTCTGGATCATGGGGTACGCCAGGAGCGGCGCGACCGGCTGCGTGGCGATCACCGTCGCGTACCGCGGAGCGGCCAGTCGCGTGGCACCGGCGTAGAGGAACGCGGCCACCGCGGTGATCGCGAACGTGATGCCGAGATAGAGCGCTGTCGGCACGTTCGCACCGGTCAGCGGGCTGTCGTGCAACGCGTACAGCGTCATCGGGAGCAGGATCAGGCCGATCGCGGCGATCGCCTCGCCGGTCGAGGTCAGGCCGCGCTTGGCCACGCCCGGCGCCACCGACAGGGCGATCCCGGTGGACAGCGCCAGGATCAGCGCCCGGGAGAACTGGGAGTCCGCCACGGAGGCGAAGACGACGGCCGCCACTCCGAGCAGCAGCGCGCCCAGGACCAGCAGAATGTTTTGCACCGACTGGGTGGACGCCTCGGGCGGGTGCTCCATGGTGGCCAGCGGCGGGCGGCGCGGCGGTGGTTTCGGCCTAGCCTGCGGTGGCGTCTTCGGCGGCTCGGGACGCTCGGTCGGTGGTGGATCGTCGACGAGCACGGCCACGCCGTCGGTGGCGACCCCGGGCGGGCCGGTGTGCGTGGTGCCGGGCTCGGCCCAGTCCGGCGGCGGGCCCGGCCGGCGCGGCGGAGCGGTCTCGTCGGCCTGGACCGGGGCGGGCTCGCCCGGCTGCGGTGGTGGTGGGTAGTCGACCGGCTTGCGCCGGGCTCCGGAGGTCCGGCGGGCCTTCGCCCCCTTCGTCCGCTGCTGCTTCTGTGCGTGCGCGAGGATGTCACGCTGGAACAACGCGGCCTGGAGCTTGCTCGCGATCTTGGTCCGCTCGGCGGCGGCCTGCATGTCGCGAATCTTCAGGTCGGATATGGAGGCGTCGATGCGAGCCAGTTGTTCGTCAACGTGATCGGGCTCGTCAGCCTGCGCCACAGGACCTCCTCGACCGTCCGGCCGCTGTCTGTAGTTAGAGCATGCCTTTCCGGCACCTCATTAGAACAGTCTCAAGCGGGTGGAGATCTGTGGAAACGGCCCCGAACCCGGCGGTTTCCCCGGGAGCCCTGGTCAGGCCGCGATATTCGGCACACTCAGGACTGTTGCCCAGCCCACGCTACGCACCGGTAACATTGCCCCGGGACGACCTTAAGGATGGTTAAGGGCATGGCTGATTTCGACGTCTACCGGCTTCCGGAGGACCACGAGACGATCCGCGCCGCCGTGCGCGAGGTCTGTGACGCGCGGGTCGCCCCGCACGCCGCCGAGGCTGACGAGACGGGTGAGTTCCCCAAGGCGTCGTATGACGCCCTGCGATCCTCGGACTTCCACGCCCCGCACATCCCGGTGGAGTACGGCGGTGCCGGCGCCGACGCTCTCGCCACCGCGATCGTGATCGAGGAGGTGGCCCGGGCCTGCGCCTCGTCGTCGCTGATCCCGGCGGTCAACAAGCTCGGCACGATGCCGCTGATCATCGCGGCCTCCGAAGAGCTCAAGCAGAAGTATCTGAGCAAGGTCGCCGCCGGCGAGGGCATGTTCTCCTACTGCCTCTCCGAGCCGGAGGCCGGCTCCGACGCCGCCTCGATGACCACCAAGGCCGTCCGCGACGGCGACCACTGGGTGCTCAACGGCGTGAAGCGCTGGATCACCAACGCCGGCGTCTCGGAGTACTACACCGTCTTCGCGGTCACCGACCCGTCCGCGCGGTCCCGTGGCATCTCCGCCTTCGTCGTGGAGAAGTCGGACGCGGGTGTCAGCTTCGGCGCCCCGGAGAAGAAGCTCGGCATCAAGGGCTCCCCGACCCGTGAGGTCTACTTCGACAACGTGCGCATCCCCGCCGACCGGATGATCGGCGACGAGGGCACCGGCTTCGCCACCGCCATGAAGACCCTCGACCACACCCGGGTCACCATCGCCGCGCAGGCCATCGGCATCGCGCAGGGCGCGCTCGACTTCGCCCTGGGGTACGCGAAGGAGCGCAAGCAGTTCGGCAAGGCGATCGCCGACTTCCAGGGCCTGCAGTTCATGCTCGCCGACATGGGCATGAAGCTGGAGGCGGCCCGTCAGCTCACCTACGCGGCGGCCGGCAAGAGCGAGCGCGGTGACGCCGACCTGACCTACTTCGGCGCCGCGGCGAAGTGCTTCGCCTCCGACGTGGCCATGGAGATCACCACCGACGCGGTCCAGATCCTCGGCGGTTACGGCTACACCCGCGACTACCCGGTCGAGCGGATGATGCGAGACGCCAAGATCACCCAGATCTACGAGGGTACGAACCAGGTGCAGCGCATCGTCATGGCGCGCCAGCTCCTGAAGGACTGAGCAGGCGGAGTTCAGGCAGTTCAGACCGGGGTCGACTGGTGGTGGTCGATCCCGGCCTGCTCGCATGTGCGATCAGCCGGCTGCCCCGATCCACCGGTAGCGACGCTTGGGGCTTCGGGGGGGCCGATGGCGTCGATGGTGCCCGCATCCATCATGTCGCGCAGGTGGTTCTGGACTGCCCGTCGTGACAGTCCTGTCGCTTCGGCCAACTCGCCCGTGGTCGCCTCACCACGTGCCTTGAGCGCCTGCGCCACGTCGGGTGTCGGTTCGTCGGGTAGCGCGGAGAAGAGGTCTGGTGCCTCGGTCCGTCCGGAAACCGCGGGGTCGAGAACGTACCGCGCGTAGCGGCGGCCGCCTTCCTTGAGGGCTAAGCCCTGCTCGACGAGATCTCGCAGAACCTGGCCGGCGGTGACGCGATCCACGCCCCATTGCCTGAGCATTTCGTTGGTCAGGTAGTCCTCGCGCAACATCGCCACGGCGATCTGATGCGCCGGCGTGGGTAGATGCGCCCCGAGTGCCGCGATCCAGCGGCGCGTCTCGGGGCTGAGAAGCTCTGATCGCGCCATGGTGACCATGAAGCTGGCGATGGAACTGCGGAAGCTGGGGCGAGGTAGACCGCGACTGCGCGCTACGGCGAGCATCGCCGGGATGCCGGAGGATCGGTTCCCGGCGACCAACTCGTTCGACGAGGGGAGGTAGGTGTCGGCGAGAAGGCTGGCCAGTACCGCGTTGCGTGAGGACGAGATTCCCGCTTCGCCGAGTTCGTCGATGGTGACTCCGCCGTAAAGGCCGCCTGGGCTGCGAACGACGAGCCGGTCGGGGAACAGCTCGACCTGCACCTGCGTTCCGCGGGTCACGGGACTGTAGTCGCGGTGCATCAGTGCGTTGACGAGTGCCTCGCGGACGGCTTCCAGCGGATACTCGACCTCGTCGACGCGTGAGCGCCACGATCGCTGATGACCGCTCGGACGGCGAGGTTGTGCCGGAGCATGGACAGCGTCGTCTCGATCATCCCGGGGATCGAGCCCCGTACGGTCTGGTTGTCCAGGAATCTCGTGCCGGAGGAGCGATCCGGGCCGTGCACGACGACCGAGACCATCAGTTGAGGAAAGTACTGCTGGGGAAACTGCCCGTAGGCGAGAAGCCCGGCAAGCGTCAACGGATCGTCGGCCGAGCGCCCAGCGGTGATCCCGAGCCGGAAAAGGACGGTCGGGTCGTCTGACTGGGCCAGCTTGGGAAACCCGGACCGGATTCTGCGCAGTGTGCGGCGCAACGCTTCGTCGTCCAGGTCCTGCACAGTCGTCCCGTCAACGGCTTCCCTGTCGTACAGGGGCTGGGTCCGTGCGGCCATGACCAGCGCGATCTCGGCTTCGGTCATGTGCCGATCGCCGTCGCCGCCGCGTACGTAGGAGCCTCCCGAGATTCCCTGCGTCGTGACGTATACAGGGCGCTGGTCCGCCGGTGCCGGAGGCACTTCGGCGACGACCAGCCACCGGTCCTCAACCTCGACGACAGCTTCACTACCCACAGCTCTCAATCCACCACCTGACTTCGCACTCCGACAAGCGGAGTGCGAAGTATTGCGAAGCAGGTGCGAAGTAAGTACGAAGCTGAGGGATGCGGGCCCGACCCGCGACCGCCGTGCTGCCCGAAGATGTTCACACTTCGTCACCGCTGCGGCCTTTGGCGTGGCCTGAATGCTGGGCGGGGCGGGTGCGAAGCCGAGAGACGCCGCGCGCCTCGGCGAACCGCTTCAGGGCGTCGAGTTGCTTCGCTGCCAGGCCCGCAGGAGGTCGGCGGGGCCGTAGGCGGCGCTCAGCCCGG
The DNA here is from genome assembly GCF_042650585.1 of Actinoplanes subglobosus. NCBI lineage: Bacteria > Bacillati > Actinomycetota > Actinomycetes > Micromonosporales > Micromonosporaceae > Actinoplanes > Actinoplanes subglobosus. Next base: position 176,720 of record NZ_JBHSBL010000025.1, on the reverse strand, counting down.
TGGTCGACACGCCGCTGCGGCTCACAGCTACCAGGGGGATGGGGTCGTCGGTGATGGTGGTGCGGTGCCTCTGCAACGCCACCAGATCGTGATCGTCGAACGCCGAGGCCGTCAGCCATTTGATGGAGCCGACGAAGAGCAGACGCTTCGCCACGGGTTCGCGGTCGGCGCCGACGATGTCGATCTCGACGCTGTTGGATCGCGTCCAGTAGGAGCCGATCGCCGGTGCGGCGGGCAGTGCCCCGTCCGGTAGCAGGCGGGCCAAGGACTCCCTGAGCAGCGGCTCCACCGCCCGCCCGCGCCACGTGGTCCACCCCGCCTTGACACGTTCCAGGGTGAGGTCGCCCCGCAGGCGTTCGATTTCGGCCAGGTGGGGTGCCACGAAGGTCAGCCAGAAACGCAGATACGGGTCGGTGACCCGATAGCGTCGTTCCTTCGAGGGGGTGGTGGCGATCGGCAGTTCCGCCGCGACGATGCGCTTGTCGACGAGCACCTGGGCGGCTCGCGTCAACGTCGAATGCGAGATGCCTCCGGCGGCTCGGCCGATGTTCGTGAAGGTCCGCTCGCCGCTTCCGATCGCGGCCAGAACCGTCCGGCCCATCGCGGACTCGGGGAACTCCGCGGCCAGCGACCGCTCGGCCGATACCAGAAGTGGCGAGACGGGATTGGCCAGCTCGGCCGTGAGGAACTGCCAGAGGCCGGTGCCCGGCCGCCAGCCGGCGCAGATCAGCGGAAGGCCGCCGGTCACCAGGGCCGCGTCGAAGGCGTCGGCCGGGTCCAGCCGGAGCATCTCGCCGACCTCCGCCGGGTTCAGCGGCCCGAGGATCATTTCCTTGCCACGCTGGTGGAACGGTCTGCCGTAGGAGCCGAGGGCTTCCATCATCGACAGGTCTGACCCGATCAGGACGAGCAGGACCGGTTTGCGGCTCAGTTCACGGTCCCAGGAGCGCTGCAGGATCCCCTCGAAGGCGTCCACTCGATCGATCAGGTAGGGCACCTCGTCGATCACGACGACAGACGGCTGATCGTCGGGTAGGACACCGGCGAGCTGGCGCAAGGCGGCACTCCAGTTACCGGGAGTCGCGTCGTCGAACACCGCTCGCTCCGGCAGCGTGGAGGATCGGACCGCCTCGGTGAACGCCTCCAGTTCGATGTCGGTGGACGCACCGGACGCGGTGAAGAAGACCGAGGGCGTGCCCGCGCGGTCGACGAACGCCTCCACGAGACTGGACTTGCCGATTCGGCGTCGTCCCCGGATGAGAAGGCACTGACCTGGGGAAGGATCGTTGCCGCGCGGACCGACGTCCCCCAGCAAGGCGTTGAGCGTGGCGAGTTGCCGCTCCCTGCCGACGAATGCGACCACGGGCCCTCCCGAACGCAGATCGATCTGGTATGCAGTGACACTTTCAGCAGAGATAGTATCGCTGGAGATACTATCTCTGCGGGAACTTTTGTGGAGTCCAGGGTGTGCGCGGGCCTGATTCCGCGATCCCGCTTTTCCGGTCGACATTCGCGTCCGTTCGGCCGATCGCAATCGACTGTCCTGTGTGGTTGGTGTGAGTGGCGCACACCACCTAACCTGCGGCGCTCCCGCTCGGGGTATGTGCCTCCCCGGCCGACCCCATGGAGCGTCCTGTTCTCAGGATTGTCGAAGTTGTCATAGACAACCTTGACTGTTCATCTACGTCGATCTTAGGTTCCACTCAACTGTCGATATCGACACACGGGGGAACCACCATGGCGTTCAAGCGCCGGCGCTTCACGCTGCGCAAATTCAGTATCGGCGGCGCTCTCAGCGCCATGTTGCTCTCGATCGCCTCCACGACGATCGTCGTCGTCCTACCCGCATCGGCACCGGCCACGGCCGCGCCGAGCCCGACGACACCCTGCCCCGCCGAGCTGCCGGATCTCGCGGCCGCCGTGGCCGCGCAGGCCGGGTGCACCGGCCAGATCGAGCTCCTGGACGTGCGTGACGAGATCTCGCAGACGTTCCTCAACGACGACGGCTCCCAGACCCTCGAGGTCTCGATGGCGCCGGAGCGGGTGCGTAAGGGCAAGGGCTGGACGCCGGTCGACACCCGTCTGGTGGCCGGTTCCGGCGGCATCGCCCCGCGCGCCGCGGTGCTGCCGGTGAAACTGTCGGCCGGCGGCAAGGGCCCATTGCTGAAGCTGCGCCAGGGTAGGCACGAGCTGAGCCTGAGCTGGCCCGGCAAGCTGCCGAAGCCGCTGCTCGACGGGGACACCGCGATCTACCGTGACGTCCTCGACGGTGTCGACCTGCGGGTGACCGCCGAGCCGCTCGGCTTCTCCGAGGTACTGGTCGTGAAGACGCCGGCCGCGGCCAGGAGCGCGGAGCTGGCCTCGCTGAGGTTCGGCGTCGCCACCACCAACCTCGAGATGGCGAAGGTCGCCGGCGGCGGTGTGGTCGCCGCCGACGCGGACAGCGGCAAGGCGGTCTTCACCGCGCCGGCACCGCTGATGTGGGACTCGTCGGAGACGCCCGAGCCTGCCGAGGCGCAGCGTCCGGCGGCTCCGGAGAAGACGGCGCCGTCCGCGCGTTCCTCCTCGTCCGCCGCCGCGGAACCCGGCACCGGCGAGGAGCTCAAGTCCGGCCGCTCTCCGCCGCGCGGTTCGAGGCAGGCCGTCATGGGAATCCGGGTCGCCGACGACGCGCTGACCCTGACCCCGGACAGGAAACTGCTCGCCGACCCGACCGCGCGGTACCCGATCTACATCGACCCGTCGTTCACCGGCGCCATCTCCGGCAACGCCTGGGCCATCGTGATGAGCAAGCACCCGGGTAGCTCGTTCTGGCAGAACTCGACGGCGCTCACCACCGGCAAGACGTTCGGCTCGGCCGGCGCCGGCCGTACCGAGGACTGTGTCGGCTGCGCCGACCACATCGTCCGCTCGTTCTTCCGGATGGACGTCGCCAAGGCCAAAGGCAAGATCGTCAGCGACGCCAAGTTCCGCATCGAGCAGCGCCACTCCTGGACGTGCAGCCCGAAGTCGAACGCCAAGGTCTGGCTCACCGGCGGCATCACCAGCAAGACCACCTGGAACAACCAGCCGAGCTGGAACAGCGGCAAGACCGCGACGACGGCGGCGAACCGCAAGAACGGTGCGGTGCACGGCTGCAGCGGCCCCGGCACGATCGAGTTCAACGTCACCTCGATCATCAAGTACGTCGTCGAGACGCAGAAGTCGACGACGGCCACCCTGGGCCTGCGCGCCATCGACGAGGGCACCAAGAACCAGTGGAAGCGCTTCAACCACTCGTCGCCCAAGCTCTCGGTCACGTACAACTCCAAGCCGAACGCGCCGACCGCCCTCAAGTCGGACAACAAGACCTGCGCCACCGGTGCGGCGCGCCCGTACGTGCTGAGCGCCACGCCCTTCCTGGCCGCCCGGCAGTCCGACCCGGACACCGACCAGCAGTCGCTGACCACCAGCTTCTACTGGTGGCCGCTGAACGGCGCGCGCTCGGAGACCAACAAGGTGACGTTCGCCAGCGGCAACCCGGCCAACGTCTCCAAGGCCGTGCCGAGCGGCCGGCTGACCGATGGCGCCACCTACCGCTGGCAGGCCGTGACCAGCGACGGCAAGATCTCCGGCCCGGCTTCCGGTACGTGTGAGTTCACCGTCGACGCGACACCACCGGAACCACCGTCGAAGGTGGTGTCGACCGACTATCCGGCCGGTAGCACCCCATCCGGTGGAGTGGGCGTCTCCGGCACGTTCGACATCACCGCTCCGGCCACCCGCCCGTACGAGGTGAAGGAGTACGCCTACAGCCTCGATTCCGGCGTGCTCACCCAGTCCCGGACCCAGCTGGCCCGGACCACGGACCGCGGCGCCCAGATCACCCTTCCGCCGCTGCACGACGGCAGCAACGTGCTCTACGTCTGGTCGCGTGACGCCGCCGGCCGTTACTCGTCGGCGGTCACCTACACCTTCACGGTGCGCACCGGCGCCGGCCCGGCCGCAGAGTGGACCTTCGACGAGGCGTCGGGTGACGCGGCCGACGTCAGCCAGCACGCCAACACCGCGACGCTGAGCGGTACCACCACCCGGATCTCCGGACGTGCCAACATCGGCAAGGCGCTCAGCCTGGCCGGTGCCGGCGCGGCCACCCGTACCGGCGCCATCAACGCGCCGCACCCGACCACCGGCGTGGCCACGCCGATCCGTACCGATGCCTCGTTCACCGTCTCCGCCCGGGCCAGGATCAGCACGCTGGGCGGCACCGGAAAGCCGACGGTGGTGGCCGTCAACGGCACCCGGACCTCGGCGTTGCAGCTCGGGTACTCACGCGAGGACAACAGGTGGCGGTTCGTGATCGCCGGCTCCGACATCGACAACCCGGCGCTCTACACGGTGTTGTCCAACAGCGCGCCGACCGCGAACAAGTGGACCTACATCACCGGTGTCTACAACGGGTCGACCAAGGCCATGACCCTGTACGTCGACGGTGTCCCGCAGACGCAGACCGCCACGGCGACCACCATCTTCAACGCCACCACCAGCACGACCATCGGTAAACGGCGATGGAACGGCGCGGACTCCGACTTCTGGTCCGGCGCGATCGACGACGTACGGGTGATGGCGTTCATCGAGACCCCGGCCAAGATCGTCGAGCAGGTCAGGCCGCTGCCGGTGGCCATGACGCTGGGCGCGACCGAGGTGGCCGCCGGTGGCAGCCTGCCGGTCACGCTGAGCGCCGGCGGTGACACCAACGTCACCCGGTACCGCTACAGCATCGACAGCCAGAGCTTCGACAAGGAGGTCACCGCCTCGGCGGCCGGCGCCGACTCGGCGTTCTCGGTCCCGGTCGGAACCGTGGCCGGCGATCACGTCCTGTACGCGATCACCGTCGACTCGGCCGGCCGGGTCAGCACCCCGACCCAGCGGTCGTTCGAGGTCTCCTCGCCGGCCGGGGTCGCGGGCACCGTCGTCGACCTGGACACCTTCGAACCGGTCGAGGCCACCACGGTCACCCTGACCCCGGGCAACCGCACCCTGACCACCGGAAGTGACGGCGGGTTCAGCTTCACCGGGCTCGCCGTCGGCACGTACACCGTGACCGGCGCCAAGGGCGGACCGTGCGGCCTGCACGGCTCGTTCGACGTCGACGTCGCCGACGCGCTGATCCGCTTCGACCTGTACGTGATGAAGCGCAGCGACGACACCGGCCACACCTGCACCGAACGGACGGCCGCGCTCACCAGCGGCACCACCACCCTGGCGCTGACCGGTGACAACGCGGTCACCACGGTCGACCTGCCGTTCGCCTTCCCGTACTACGGCCAGGCGTACCGCAAGGCCTGGGTCGACACCAACGGTGTGCTCTCGTTCGACGACCCGGCCGGCTCGCACCCGGACAACGGCGGCGCACTGCCCGCCCCGATCGACCCGAACGCACTGGTCGCGCCGTTCTGGGACGACCTGGTGGTGGACTCGTCGGCGAGCGTCAAGACGGCCACGACCGGCGTCGAGGGGGACCGCGACTTCGTGGTCCAGTGGAGCAACGTGGCGCTCAAGGCGAACACCGCCCAGCGCGTCTCGTTCGAGGCCGTGCTGAGCGAGACCGGCGAGGTCACGTTCAACTACGACGGTCTGGACTCCGACGCCGAGAAGGGCGCCGGTGCGGCGGTCGGCATCGAGGCGCCGGACGGCGGTGACGGTCTCACCTACACGGTGGACTCCCCGTCGCTGGCCACCGGCAAGTCGATCGTCTACTCCCTGCCCGCGGCGAGTGACCCGCTGGCGAAGTTCGACCTCTCCGGCACCCTGCGCACCTCCGCCGGGGCGGCAGCGGCGAACGTCACCGTCACGCTCGACCCCACCGGGCTGACCACCAGGACCGCGGCCGACGGCACCTGGCGGTTCGCCGACCTGGTCGGGGACGCCTACACGGTGTCGGCGACGCTCGCCGGCCGCTGCGCGCACGCCGCGTCGGCACAGGTCGAGCTCTTCGCGGACACGGTGCAGGACCTGCAGCTCGGCCCGAATTACGGGTCGCTCGGCTACGCCTGCGCCGTCGGGACCGGCGGTTTCGAGGCCGCCTCGACGGTGGTGCCGCTGACCGGGGACGACGTCTCCACCGCGGTGACCCTGCCGTTCAGCGTTCAGGTGCACGGCCTCACCTACAGCTCGGCCTACGTGAGCACCAACGGTTTCCTCTCCTTCGGCGGCTCGGCGAGCACGACGAAGTCGGTGAACCCGGCGATGCCCACCGCCGACGCGCCGAACGCCGTGGTCGCACCCTTCTGGGACGACCTCGAGGTGGACTCCTCGGCGAGCGTGCTGACCTCGGTCACCGGCACCGCACCGAACCGGACCTGGATCGTCGAGTGGCGCAACGTCAAGTTCCGCCCGAGCGGCCCGGACCGGATCACGTTCGAGGCGAAGTTCGCCGAGAACGGGCCGATCAGCTTCCACTACGGCACGCTGACCACCGCGCTGCAGCAGGGCGCGGCGGCGACGATCGGCATCGAGAGCGCGTCCGGCACGGTCGCGAACCAGTTCTCGTACCTCACCGCCGCACTGGTCAGCAACAACTCGATCACCTACACGCCGGCGGCGCCCGGCACGATCAGCGGCACCGTCTCGGTGGCGGTGACCGGCACACCGTCGGCCGGCACCACTGTCACCCTGAACCCGGGCAACCGGACGACGACCGCCTCGGCGGACGGGTCCTACCAGTTCACCGGCGTGCCGGTCGGTGAGTACACGGTGACTGCCCTGACCGGTGACAACCGGTGCGCGGGTCAGTCGGCGCGGGAGTCCTTCGCACACGAGGGCGGTGTCGCTGACGTCGACCTGTCGCTGATGACCGAGGGCGACGAGTTCGGTTACCGGTGTTCGGTCGGGACCACCACCTGGGTGCCCGGCACGGTCACCGAGGACTGGACCGGCGACGAGGTCACCTGGCAGAAGAACCCGCCGTTCCCGATCAAGCTCTACGGCGAGTCCTACACCTCGGCGTGGATCAACTCGAACGGTCTGATCAGCTTCAAGGACCCGATGTTCTTCGGGTGGATCGGTTCGGCGTCGAGCCCGCTGCCGTCGCTGGCCGCGGAGGGTGTCCCGAACGCCTCCGTCTACGTCCAGTGGAGCGACTGGGTGCTCGACTCGTCGTCGAAGATCGCGACGACGACCGTCGGCACGGCACCGAACCGGCAGTGGGTCGTCGAATGGCGCAACGTCGTCCAGTTCGGCTACCCGAACGCCCGGGCCAGTTTCGAGGTGATCTTCAACGAGAACGGTGAGATCACCCTGACGTACGCCGACATCACCGGGACCGAGCCGCTGGAGCGTGGCAGCCGGGCGACCATCGGCATCGAGAACGCGTCCGGGACGATCGCCTTCCAGCACTCGCACAAGGAGCAGGTCCTCACCTCCGGCATGGGCATCACGTTCCGGCCCAACCCGCCCGGCCAGGGCGCCATCGCCGGATCGGTGACCTGCGACGGCACCCCGATCGCCGGGGCGACGGTGAAGGCCGCGGGGCTCAGCGCGGTCACCGCGGCGGACGGCACCTACCGGATCGACGCGGTGCCGGCCGGCAACTACGCGGTGATCGCCACCCAGACCGGCGGAGCCTGCGCCGGATCCGCTGTCAACCAGGTCACGGTCGGCACCAACACGACCGAGTCGGCGGTCTTCTCGACAACGGCCACTCCGGCCGGGGCCGGATACCGGATCACCGAACAGGCCGTCGCCTACACCCCGGCCGACACCACGGTGCTGCCGATCACCGGAGACGAGGCGATCACCCAGATCAGCCTGCCGTTCCCGGTGACGCACTACGGCAACACGTACAACTCGGCCTGGATCGACAGCAACGGCCTGCTCACCTACGAGGACCCGGGAACGCCGTCCTCGGACGCCTGGCCGATCCCGTCGCTGAAGTTCCCGGAGGAACCCAACAACGCGGTCTACCCGTTCTGGCACGACTGGGTGGTGGACAGCTCGGCGAGCGTCCGCACGGCCACCAGGGGTACGGCACCCAACCGGCAGTTCGTCGTGGAGTGGCGCAACGTCGCCTCCTACGAGGACCCGAACACCCGGGTGACGTTCCAGGCCGTCCTCGACGAGGCGGGCGGATACAGCTTCGCCTACACCGACATCGACGGCACCTTCCTGGAGAAGGCCGGCGCCGCCACGATCGGCATCGAGAACGCCGAGGGAACTGTCGCGCTCCAGTACACGTACCGCCAGCCGGTCCTTCGTCCCGGAATCGGACTGCGCATCGACGCGCCGAGCTGACCCCCGTCCCGCCCAGACCCCCGCTCGTGTCCGACCTTCTCCGGAGGTACCCGGTGCATTCGACCATGCCCGTTTCAGCCTGGCGGCGGCTCAGCCGCCGGGCGCTGACCATGACAATCGCCGCCAATCTCGTCGTGGGGCTGGTGAGCGTCCCCGAGGCGTTCGCCGCCCCGGTCAAGCCGCCCAAGCCGAAGACCGAGCAGATCAAGCAGGTCCCCACCACCGAGGTCCGGGTGGCGGCCGCGAACCGGCCGAAGATGCCGTCGGCGCTGGACAAGCCGGCGCCGGTCTGGCCTGCCGCCGGTACGACCTACGTCGACCTGCCGGCCGCGTCGGACACCGACGCCGAGGTGGGTGGACTCTCCGTGGAGGCCGGGCGGAACGCGCGCCCGGCCACCGGGGACCCGAACCGGGTCCGGCTGGAGGTCTTCGACCGCAAGGCCACCGAGAAGGCCGCCGTGCGCGGCGTGCTCATGCGGGCGGACCGGGCGGACGGCCGGACCGGGCCGGGCACCTTCGACCTGAAGGTGGACTACAGGGCGTACGCGACCGCGTACGGCGCGGACTGGGCCACCCGGCTCCGGCTGGTGCAGCTGCCGACCTGTGCCCTGGAACGTCCGGCTGCGCCGGAGTGTGCCGGCAAGCCGCTGCCCACGAAGAACGACACCACCGCCAAGACCGTCTCGGCTCCGGTCACGGTGGCCGCTACCGGAGCGCTGCTGGCCGTCACGGCCGGCAAGTCCGGTCCGGCCGGCGACTACTCGGCGACGTCGCTGCAGCAGTCGTCGACCTGGTCGGCCGGCGGCAACACCGGTGCGTTCAACTGGTCGTACCCGATGCGGGTGCCTCCGGCGCTGGGTGGCCCGGCGCCGACGCTGGACCTGAGCTACTCGTCGCAGTCGGTGGACGGGCGGCACGCGGCCAGCAACAACCAGCCCTCCTGGGCCGGTGAGGGTTTCGAGGCCTGGCCCGGCGGCTACATCGAGCGCAGCTATCTCCCGTGCGCCGACGACAAGGACGGCGACCTCAACAACAACGACGAGGACACCGGTGACCAGTGCTGGGAGACCGACAACGCGACGCTGTCGCTGAACGGCAGCTCCGGTGAACTGATCTTCAACGCCACCGAGAACCGCTGGCACATGCGCTCCGACGACGGCTCGAAGATCGAGCGGCGTACCGGCGCGGTCAACGGTGACAACAACGGCGAGTGGTGGGTCGTCACCACCAGCAACGGCACCGAGTACTGGTTCGGCCGCAACCGGCTGCCGGGCTGGACCGCGAACGCCGACGAGACCAACTCCACCTGGACCATCCCGATCTTCGGTAACGAGCCGGGCGAGGAGTGCCACGCCACCAAGTTCGAGGACTCGGACTGCGTACAGGCCTGGCGCTGGAACCTCGACTACGTGGTCGACGTGCACGGCAACTCGATGTCGTACTGGTACCAGAAGGAGCAGAACCGCTACCTCCGCAACATGAAGGAGACCGACAAGGCGGTCTACGACCGGGGTGGCTGGCTCGACTACATCGACTACGGCACCCGCCGGGTCGCCGACGTGGACGGCCACTTCAAGGGCACCGTGCCGATGCGGGTCGACTACGGGGTCGCCGACCGGTGCCTGTCGAACTGCACCACCCACACCGAGACGTACTGGCCGGACGTCCCCTGGGACCAGGAGTGCACCGCCTCGCAGACCGACTGCGAGAACTACGCGCCGACGTTCTGGTCGACGAAGCGGCTGTCCACCATCACCACCCAGGTCCGCAAGAACGGCGCGCTGTCCAATGTCGACCGGTGGACACTGACCCACGGTTTCCCCGACCCCGGTGACGGCACCCGGGCCGGTCTCTGGCTGGAGAAGATTCAGCAGACCGGCCTGGTCGGCGGCACCACCAGCCTGCCCGAGGTCAACTTCACCGGTGTCCAGCTCGCCAACCGGGTCGACGGCATCGACCACGCGGCGGCGATGAACTGGTGGCGGATCGCCAAGGTGGAGAACGAGTCCGGCGGCACCGTCAACATCACCTACAAGCCGCAGGACTGCCAGGTCGGCGACAAGCCGTCGCCGGCCACCAACACCAGGCTCTGCTACCCGGTGCTGTGGAAGCCGGAGGGCATCTCCACCTACACCACCGACTGGTTCAACAAGTGGGTCGTCGACACCATCTACAACGACGACCACACCGGCGGCGTGCAGCCGCAGGGGAGCCCGCGCGTCATCTACAAGTACACCTACCTCGACGGCGCCGCCTGGCACTACGCCGACGACGACGGGCTGGTGCGCAAGAAGACCAAGACCTGGTCGCAGTACCGCGGTTTCGGCCGGGTCGGCGTCACCGTCGGTGACCCGGGCGAGCAGACCTACTCGGAGACCCGCTACTTCCGCGGCATGCACGGTGACCGCGCCGCGGCCTCCGGCGGTAAGCGTGACGTGCAGGTCGACGGCATCAACGACGACGACTGGTTCGCCGGCGTGGAGCGCGAGTCGAAGGTCTTCAACGGCCCGGGCGGGGCGGTCGTCTCCCGCAAGGTGAGCGACCCGTGGGCGTCGGCTCCGACGGCCAGCCGCACGGTGCACAAGGGCACCGCGGATGAGGACACGGTCTACGCCCGGTTCAACCGGATCGGCACGGTTCGCAACTACACCACCCTCGACAAGGGCCGCGGCGAGCGGGTCACCCGGACCACGACCACCTTCGACAAGTACGGCTACGCCGAGAAGGTGGACGACTTCGGTCAGGACAACGTTGCCGGTGACGAGCGGTGCACGATCAACGACTACAGCCCGCGCAACGAGACCAAGTGGCTGCTCGGCTCGATCCACCGGGTGCAGAACTACGCGGTGAAGTGCGCGGACACCGGCGGAGCGCTGACCGAGGCGGACGTCATCGGGGAGACCCGGGCGACCTTCGACAACCTGGCGTTCGAGGCCGTCCCGACGGCCGGCCTGCCCACCAGGACCGAGACCATGGCGACCTGGAACGCCGGTGCGCCGACCTTCGTCACCACCGGTACCACCTCCTACGACGCGCACGGCCGGTCGAAGACGGTGACCGCGGAGGGTGGCGCCGCCACGACGACCGACTATCTGCCGGAACTCGACGGCCCGGTCACCCAGACCACGATCACCAACGCCCTCGACCACAAGACGGTCACCACGCACGACCCGGCGTGGGGGAGCAGCCTCGCGACGGTCGACGCGAACCTGAAACGGACCGACCTGCAGTACGACGCCCTCGGCCGGCTCACCGGGGTGTGGATGCCCGGCCACGTCAAGGGCACCGATCCGGCCGACGCCAAGTTCGCCTATCTGGTACGCAAGGACGCGGCCACGGCGATCTCGACGTCGAAACTCAACCTCGACGGCTCGTACACCACCACCTGGTCGTTGAGTGACGGCCTGTTGCGCACCCGGCAGACCCAGGCGCCGTCTCCGTCCGGTGGACGGCTCGTCACCGAGACCTTCTACGACTCGGCCGGCCGGGCCAGCAAGGTGTTCGGCCAGTACCACACCGGGGGCAACCCCGGCAGCGACCTGATCACCAGCACCGAGCGGGCCTTCGTACCGGATCAGACCCGGACGATCCACGACGGCGCCGGCCGCAAGATCGCCGAGGTCTTCCAGCCGTACGACAAGGAACGCTGGCGGACCAGCACGTACTACGCCGGTGACCGGACCGATGTGACCCCGCCCAACGGCGGGACGGCCACCTCGACACTGACCAATGTCCGTGGTGAGACCACCGAGCTGCGGCAGTACAAGGCGAGCGGTGCGCCGACCCCGGACACCGCCGGCAGCTGGCAGTCCACGTTCTACCAGCGCAACCGCAAGGGGCAGCTCACCGACGTCGTCGACGTGAGCGGCAACAGGTGGATCTACCAGTACGACATCCGCGGCCGGGAGATCTCGTTCACCGACCCGGACAAGGGCGTCACGACCACCGGCTACGACACCGCGAACCGGATCAAGACGAAGACCGACGCGCGGCAGAAGACACTGGCCTACTCGTACGACGCGCTGGACCGGAAGCGTGCGGTGTTCGAGGGCGCGATCGGTGGCAAGGTCCGCTCTCAGTGGATCTTCGACACCGTCGCGAAGGGCCAGCTCTCGCAGAGCACCCGGGTGGTCGGCTCGGCGCTCTACACGATCAAGACGCTCGGTTACAACGACAGGTACCAGAGCACCGGGAGCGAGTACACGATCCCGGCGGCCGAGGAGGGAGTGGCCGGCACCTACACGTTCCGGCACAACTACAACGAGGACGGCTCGCTGGACACCAGCTCGTTCCCGGCCGCCGGCGGCCTGCCGCTGGAGACCATGAAGTTCGGATTCAGCAAGCTGGAGAAACCGACAACCCTGACCTCGACGTACGGCGAGAGCACCGCCCTGACCTACGTGAGCGAGAGCGTCTACAACGCGCTCAACCAGCTGGACCAGTTCAAACTGACCACCGGCGGCACCGCCAACGTGGTGTGGCAGTCGTTCCGGCGCGAGCTGGAGACGGGCCGCCTCATCGGGGTCCGGACCCAGCGTGACAAGGCGGCACCGTACCTGCTGTCCGACAAGACGATCGCCTACAACGACGCGGGCACGGTCACCAGCGTCACCGACGTGAGCGACGCCGCGGCCACCGACAAGCAGTGCTTCGGCTACGACCGGTTGCAGCGTCTCACCGAGGCATGGACGCCGGCGTCGGGGGACTGCTCGGCGGCTCCGGCGGCCAACACCCTCGGCGGGCCGGCCGCCTACTGGCACAGCTGGACCTTCGACGCGGTCGGCAACCGGAAGACCCAGGTCGTGCACTCCGCGACGGGTGACTCCACGACGACCTACTCGTATCCGGCGGGTGGCTCGGCCCGTCCGCACGCCGTCACCGGCACCACCGGGGCGACGGTCGGGTCCTACACCTACGACGCGATGGGCAACACCCTCACCCGGCCGACCCCGAGCGCCGGGACGCAGACCCTGGTCTGGGACATCGAGGGTGAGGTGGAGTCGGTCACCGACACCACCGGGGCCACCTCCTTCCTGTACGACGCGGACGGCAACCGCCTGGTCCGGAAGGACCCGAAGGGCAAGACCCTCTACCTGCCCGGCCAGGAGGTCCGTTACGACTCCACCACCAAGGTGACCTCCTGCACGCGGTACTACACGTTCGGCGCCGCGGTGGTCGCGTCCCGTACCGAGAAGGGTCTGACCTGGCTCGGCGGCGACCACCAGGGCACGTCACAGGTGCAGATCGACGCCGCGACCCAGAACTTCGACCTGCGGCGGCAGACCCCGTACGGCGATGCCCGTGGCATGCAGCCGACGTGGGTCAACGACAAGGGCTTCGTGGGCGGCATCCGGGACAACACCGGGCTGACCAACCTCGGCGCACGGCTCTACGACCAGGCGGCCGGTGTCTTCCTCTCGGTGGACCCGCTGATCGAGATCTTCGATCCGCGGTCGCTGAACCCGTACACCTACTCCTGGAGCAACCCGCTCACCTTCTCCGATCCGGACGGCCGATGGCCGAATCCGTTCAAGGCGGTGGCCGACGCGGCCAAGTTCGCCGTCAAGCACGCGAACACCATCTCCACCGTCACCGGCGTGCTGGCGTTGGTGACCGCGCCGATCCCCGGCGTCGGTCTGGCCTTCGCCGCCACCTCGGCGGCATTCGGAGCGATCGACACCTACAAGAGCTGCAGATCGGCGAACTGGGTCGACTGCGGTGCCGGCTTCGCGGGCATGGTTCCCGGCGTCGGCGGAATCATGAAGACCAGAGCCGCGCTGAAGGGCGCCAAGAAGGCCGGCGAAGCGATGATCGACGCCAGGAAGAACGTCCAGAACGTCGCGGACGAAACCAACGCGATTCGTGATCAGGCGTTCACCCGTCTGCAGAAGGAGAACGACCCGGTCACCTATCGTCGCTATCTCGACCAGTACAACAGCGCGACCCGGAAGCAGGACGGGGCTCGGGAGGCGTACAACAAGGCCATCCTGGACCGGAACGCCGCGTACGACGCGGCCAAGGGGCCGTACCCCTGGCAGGTCAACAAGATGACCGCGATGGATCGATTCGGTAACCTGCTGCTTGTCGAGAACGCCACCTGGAACACCATCGCCTGCGTGAAGTACGAGTGCACCACCAACCGTCACGAGACCTGGTTCGCTGCTCCGGACCAGCCGAAGCAGCGGGACGGCGGCGGCAACTCCGGCGGGGGCAACAGTGGTGGTGGCGGCAACAGCGGGGGCGGCAACTCCGGTGGCGGCGGCGGTCCATCGATCGGCATTCCGGTTCCGTCCGGTAACGGATGCGACAACTACAAGGTTCCCGGCGGGACGATCCTGTGCTGACGGCTGGGAGAGGGGACGTGGCGGTGCGGCAGATGCGTGATCTCGGGTCGTGGGCTGTGCGCTGTACCGTCCCCCTCCAGACCCGCCTCCGCGGCTTCAAGGACGACGCCTACCGGTCCGAGTTGGAGGACATGCGCGCCTACGCATTGAATCGCCCGAAGGAGGCGAGCGTGCTGCCTCTGATGAACGTGTACCGGGTCGAGTCGTGGATCCTTCTCACCGTGGGTGCGCTGGTGGTGATGACGATCTTCTCGGCGGCGAGAGGAGAGTCGGAGTGGGCGCTGACCTCGGTGATGAAGGCCGGGATGGATGGTGCGACGGTCCTCGGGCTCACCTTCATCGGGATGTCGTTCATGAGTTTCTGGCGGTACGTCCTGTCGAGTGTCTTCCGCAGACAGTTGCGGGAGCGGCTGGACGGGAGTCCTGATCCGCAGCTCGGGACGATCGGGTGGCTGACCCTGCCGAACAGTGTCGATCTGCTGCCGGCTCTGGCGTTCGCCGCTGTCATGGCACCGGCGTTGTTCGCCTACTCCTGACCTGAGGTGAACTGGGCAAACTGAATACCGACGAAGGCCGGCGGGCTCGTCCCGCCGGCCTTCGTCGTGTTCGGACGCAGGAACTGGACGCACAACGTTGACGAACCAATGACACATCTGAAACATTGAATGCCCCGGTCCGCAAGAAATCGACAGCATGACGAAATTTTTCATCCACCACTCCGGAAAATCGTCATGCCGGGCCGCCCTTCCCCCTCAACCCGGCGTACGCCCCTGCGCCGGTCCGACAGGACGGACTCCATGAAGCCCAGAATCCTCAGCCGAAGGCTGGTCAGCGTGGCCCTCGCGGCCGGCCTGGCCGTCCTCGGTCTCGCGCCGGTGGCCGCACACGCGGCCGGCGGCCCCAACCTCGCGATAGGCAAGACGGTCACCGCCAGCGGCGCCCTCGGCGCGCAGCCCGCGTCGGCCGTCAACGACGGGAACCAGAACTCCTACTGGGAGAGCCCGAACAACGTCTTCCCCCAGTGGGTCCAGGTCGACCTCGGCGCCGGAGTCGCGGTCGACCAGGTGGTGCTGAAGCTGCCGCCGGCGTCCGCGTGGGCCACCCGCACGCAGACCCTGAGCGTGCAGGGCAGCACCGACGGCTCTTCGTTCAACACGCTCTCGGCCTCCACCGGCCGGGTCTTCAACCCGTCCACCGGCAACACCGTCACGATCAACTTCACGGCGGCAACCATTCGGTACGTACGGGTGCACATCACCGCCAACACCGGCTGGCCGGCCGGTCAGCTGGCTGAGCTGGAGATCTACGGAGTCGCCGGTCCGGTCGACCCCGACCCGGATCCTCCGGCCGGCGGCAACCTGGCCGGAGGTAAGGCGATCGAGGCGTCCTCGGCGGTCTTCAACTTCGTGGCGACGAACGCCAACGACGGCAACACCGGCACCTACTGGGAGTCGGCCGGCTTCCCGTCCACGCTGACCGTGAAGCTCGGCGCCGACGCGAACGTCACCGGTGTCGTCGTCAAGCTCAACCCGGACCCGGCCTGGGGCCCGCGGACGCAGAACGTCCAGGTGCAGGGACGCGCCGGGACGTCGACCACGTTCACCGAGCTGAAGGCCCGCGCCGACTACGGGTTCAGCCCGTCGGGCAACCAGAACACGGTCACCATCCCGGTCAGCGGGCGGGCTTCGGACGTACGGCTGCAATTCTTCAGCAACAACGGCGCGCCCGGTGGGCAGGTCGCCGAGCTGCAGGTGATCGGCGCCTGGGCGCCGGCGCCCGATCTGGTCGTCACCTCGGCCACCTGGAGCCCGGCCCAGCCGAACGAGACGTCCGCGATCACCCTGACCGCCACGGTCCGTAACCAGGGCAGCGTCGCCGCGGCGGCGACCAGGGTGGACTTCAAGCTCGGCGGTACGGTCGTGGCCGGCGCCGATGTTCCCGCGCTGGCGGCCGGCGCCTCGGCGACCGTCACCGGTAACGCCGGAACCCGGCCGCAGGGCAGTTACACCGTGTCCGCGACTGCCGACCCGGCGAACACCGTCGCCGAGATCGACAACGACAACAACACCTTCACCGCGGCCTCACCGCTGGTCGTCGGCCAGGCACCGGGCCCGGACCTGCAGGTCACGGCGATCAACATGACGCCGGCCAACCCGGCGGTCGGTGCGGCGGTCAGCTTCACCGTCGCCGTGCAGAACCGGGGGATCGACGCCGCGGGCGCCAGCACCACCCGGGTGGTCGTCGGCGGCACCACCCTGACCGGGGCGACCCCGGCGATCGCGGCCGGCGCCACCACCACCGTCACCATCGGCGGCACCTGGACCGCGACCAGCGGCGGCGCCACCGCCGTGGCCACCGCCGACTCGGCCGGTGCGGTCGCCGAGACCAACGAGAACAACAACACGCTGTCCCGCTCCATCGTGGTCGGGCGAGGCGCCGCCGTGCCGTACGTCTCCTACGAGGCGGAGGCCGCCCGCTACCAGGGCACGCTGCTCCAGGCCGACCCGCTGCGCACCTTCGGGCACACCAACTTCGCCACCGAGTCCTCCGGGCGGCAGTCGGTACGCCTGAGCAGCACCGGCCAGTTCGTCGAGTTCACCTCGGTCAACCAGGCCAACTCGATCGTGGTCCGCAACTCGGTCCCCGACTCGGCGAGCGGTGGCGGCCAGGACTGGACGATCAGCCTCTACATCAACGACGTGTTCAACCGGAAGCTGACGCTCAGCTCACGCAACAGCTGGCTGTACGGCACCTCCGACGACACCGAGTCGCTGTCCAACAGCCCGATGGCCGACGCCCGCCGCCTGTTCGACGAGTCGAACGCGCTGCTGAGCCAGTCGTACCCGGCCGGGACCCGCTTCAAGCTGCAACGCGACTCGGGCGACGCGGCGAACTTCTACATCATCGACACGGTCGACCTGGAGCAGGTGGCCCCGGCACTGAGCCAGCCGTCCGGCTGCGTCTCGATCACCACCTACGGCGCGGTCGCCAACGACGGGCTCGACGACACGGCCGCCATCCAGCGGGCGGTGACCGACGACGAGAACGGCGTGATCCCCTGCGTCTGGATCCCGGCCGGCCAGTGGCGGCAGGAGCAGAAGATCCTCTCGCCGGACCCCACCCGCGGCCAGTGGAATCAGAAGGGTCTCCGCAACGTCGTGATCCGCGGCGCCGGCATGTGGCACACCCAGCTCTACTCGAACACCCAGCCGCACCAGGTGACCGGCAACATCAACCACCCGCACGAGGGCAACGTCGGCTTCGACATCGACGACAACACCCAGATCTCCGACCTCGCGATCTTCGGCAACACGCAGAACCGGGCCAACCGCGGGCACGGCCTCAACGGCCGGTTCGGGAAGAACACCAGGATCAGCAACGTGTGGATCGAGCACGTCAACGTCGGCGCCTGGGTCGGCCGCGACTACTCGGACACGCCCGCCTACTGGAACCCGGGTGACGGCGTCGAGTTCACCGGCATGCGGATCCGCAACACCTTCGCCGACGGCATCAACTTCTCCAACGGCACCCGGAACTCGCGGGTGTTCAACTCCTCGTTCCGGACCACCGGTGACGACGCGCTGGCGATCTGGGCCAACCCGTACGTCAAGGACCAGAACGTCGACATCAACCACGACGACCACTTCCTGAACAACACCGTCCAGCTGCCGTGGCGGGCGAACGGCATCGCCATCTACGGCGGCTACAACAACAGCGCACAGAACAACCTGGTGTACGACACCGCGAACTACCCGGGCATCATGCTGGCCACCGACCACAGCCCCCTGCCGTTCTCCGGCACCACACTGCTGGCCAACAACGGCCTGTACCGGACCGGTGGGGCGTTCTGGAACGAGGACCAGGAGTTCGGCGCGATCACGCTCTTCCCGTCCACGAAGGACATCACCGGCGTCACCATCCGGGACACCGACATCATCGACTCGACCTACGACGGCATCCAGTTCAAGAACGGTGGCGGCAACATGCCGAACGTCGCCATCACGAACGTACGCATCGACAGGTCGAACAACGGTGCCGGGATCCTGGCGATGAGCGGGGCCCGCGGTAACGCGGTCCTGTCCGACGTCGCGATCACCAACTCGGCCGACGGCGACATCGTCATCCAGCCGGGCTCGCAGTTCACCGTCTCCGGCAGCTGACCGGGCGGCCGCGGGGACCATCCGTCCCCGCGGCCGCATCCTCCCGCCGGAGGAATGTCGTACCCGCCGCTTAGGATCACGATTCTCGATGCGATGCGCATTCACAGGGGGAGGATCCATATGAGAGCGGCTCGGCTCGTCATCGCCGTGCTGACGGCGGCGACGGTCGTCATGTTTCCGTCGGCGGCACAGGCCGCCGACGGCCCGGAGATTCAATACGCGACGAGTCAGTTCGAGAGCGAGACCGGCGTCCTGCTCGTCGGGATCTGGTCGGAGGCCGGCGTGGCCGCGGTGCACGCCGATGTGAAGAACGGCTCCGGTGAGGTCATCGCCTCCACCGACGCGTTCAGCCTCGACAGTGACCAGGAGGAGTTCACGGTCTGGGCGACACAGGAGCCGTTCCTCCTGCCGGAGCTGGGCTACTACCCGGTCGACGTGCGCGTCACCGACAACAACGGGGTCACCACCACCCGGACCGATGCCGGCACGCTGTCCTACGTGGTCGCGACGTTCTTCGACTCGGTGACGGTCAAGCCCGCGACGGCGACGTATGAGAAGCGGACCGTCACGGTGAGCGGGGTGCTCAAGGAGCGCCGGCCCGGCACCAGGGAGATCCGGCGGGTGCCGGCGGCGGCGATCGAGCTGATGAGCGGCATCAACTGGCGGGACACGACGACCGGTCCGGACGGCGGGTTCAGCGCGGAGGTCCCGATCACCGAGAGTGGCCGGCGGATCTTCGTCAATTTCCCGTACGACTCGTCGCGCCCCTACCACCTGTCGTCCTCCTACGACACGCCGGACGTCCTGATCAAGCCGCGCGCGACCCGGGTGACCTCCACCGTCACCGCCAAGCGGGTCAAGGCCGGCGAGTCGATCACCGTCTCCGGGGTGGTGTCGTGGAAGACCCCGGCCGGATGGGTGCCGGTCAGCACCGGGCGGGTCAACGTGAGCGCGTGCAACGCCCAGGACATCTGCACGTCCTTCGAGGTCGTGCCGGTCGCCGCCGACGGGACGTATTCGTTGACCCTGACGCCGTACGAGACGACCACCCTGCGGTCCTACTACATCCCGCCGTACCGGGAGGACGGCTACATGGACCCGTTCGTGGCGGTGAGCCAGCGGGACGTGCCGATCGTCGTGTTGCAGAAGTCGTCGATCCCCCGTTTCCGGGCGTCACGCGAGAGCAGTGGTGCGGTGCTGCTGACCGGCAGCGTCGAGTTCGCGGGCCACCTCACGCCGGGCACCATCCCGGTCGAGTTCCAGTTCTCGGAGACCGGCGCGGGCGACTGGCTGACCGTCGGCGACGACGACCAGTCCTACTGGGACGGTGAGGGCGGCTACGAGTTCGAGGGCCGGCTGACCGAGTCCCGTTCCGGCTGGTGGAGGGCCCGCTACCCAGGCGACCCCCAGAACTTCGCGGCGTCGGCGAGCACCAAGATCTACGTACCCTGACCCGGTCTGGCCCGTCCACCCTCGGCGTGGGCTGGCCCGTCCACCCTTGGCGTGGGCCGGTGCGTCGACCACAGATTCACCGGGTCACCCCGCGCCGGTGGTGCGCGATCACCAGCGGGACGATGCCGATCGGGTACCAGATCAGGTCGACCGGGTCGAAGGCGGCGCCGAGCACGAGACGGGCCGCCAGGCTGTCCGCGGACAGCGCCGCCGGGATGCCTGTGAGCTGGAAGAGTTCGGCGCCCCAGCACCAGGCCAGGGCGATGCCGCCGGCGGTGAGCGGGCCCAGGCGCGGGCCGAGGAACCGCACCCCGGCCCAGGTCATCGAGGCGTAGAGGGCGGTGCCGGAGGACTGCTCCGCCCAGCTGCCGAGGGGTGCCACCGCCCGGATCGCGAGGGCGGTGGCCAGGCACCCGAGCGCGGCCCCGAGCATCGCGAGGCGGAAGCGCCCGTGGCTGATCGGCATGGCCGCGATCGTAGGGGGCGGCCGAAAGCCCGAGGCGGAGCCGGTCAGCCCCGGTGGGCCGGTCGGTCAGCGCCGGTCGGTCAGCGCCGGTCAGCCCCGGTAGGCCGGGTACGACCGGCGCTGGTTGACCGGCATCCGCTGGTTGTTCGCATGGTGCGCGCGGCCGCGGGCCGGTGAGCCGGCGGCGAGACGGGCAGCCGTGGCGCTCAACGGCCGGCCGGACTGGTTCGGATCGCCCATCATCTTGATGATCGACCGGGAGGCCTCGTCGTAGCCGGTGCGGTACGCCTTGTCCCGTTCCACACCGTGCCGATGCCACTGATGGATCCGGCCGACCGCGTACCCGGTGGACATCACGATGGCCAGCGTGAGCAGGAAGTACAGGATGTAGTTCCCGGGCGCTGTCATGATCCACCTGCTGATTTCCGGAGCGTTTTCGATGGCTCCGCCGCATAGCCTTCTTTCATGGCTTCCATCCTTGGTGGCACGTTTTCCGGATAGTGGATTCCGGTGGATGAATTCACCGTCGGCGCGTTTCCGGAGATGGTCGCGAGCGTTTCGAGAATTCTGCTCTCAGGACAGGAAACTCGCGTTCGACGACGGCGGACGTCAGTCGCGGGTGCACCGTTGGCGGCAAAAGGCACGTCCTCGGATGGCCGATCGGCCCAGTCTGCCCGTGGTGTCCTCAGGTGGTCTCGGCCCGGCTCGTCAGCGTGTCCGGGCCGGACGGCCAGCCGGCTTCCAGCCCGGTGACGACCTGGTGCTGCGCCATGTCCAGATGGGTGGCGACCTCGGCGACCGTGGGGGAGCGGTGCAGGCGCCGGGACAGGTCGCTCTCGGCCGCGACGATCGCCAGCTGGAGGGCCGGCAGCGGGCGGGCCGCCGAGGGCCGGCGGCGTATCAGCTCCAGGCGGTGCCGCCGCAGGGCCCGGATGACCAGCGGGACGACCCGGAGGCAGAAGTCCGGGCGCTGGGTGCCCAGGCGGCGCTCGGCGTCGACGATCGTGGTCACGGCGGCCTGGACCATCTCTTCGTCGCTGTCGCCGGCTGTCGTGAACCGCGCCGACAGGTGCTGGGCGAGGGGACGCCAGCGCTCGCGGGAGCGGTCGTCCCGGCCGGATCGGTCGTCGGTGACGTCGGCTTTCCGCACGGCTCGGCTCCCTCAGGGTTCGTGGATATCGGATTCGACCATGTGCGCCATGGGGCCTCACCACTACAACAGACCGATGCCGACGTACGCATTCAGCGGTAAGCGTCGTTGTGCCCACCCACCTTTGCCGGATGTCCGCCCGTCCGAATTAACCCGGCGGTGTAGGTCCTTTCATTTTTCGGCCGCCGGGCCCGGTTCGCACCGATGGCCGACGAATGTGATCGCCCGCGTGGGGCGGCCCAACCCGCTTTTCGTCCGGGCCCTCCGCGATTCGGCGGTAGTTGATATCCGAGCGACGGAGGCCGAAGGAGTGAGAAGCGCCCCAGGTTCACGCGAACGTGTTGATGCTGATTTGCTTCCTTTGACCGTTTGCGAACGATTTAAAGCGAATCGCTGACCGCCGACTCTGCGAGGGGTACCGATCGTGATCACGGATTCCGAGGTGACGCTGCACCGCCGCGAGGCCGACGGTGTGACGATCTATCAGGGGTCGACGGCGCAGCGGCCGGCGCCGGAGCCGCCGGACAAGGCGATCGCCATCCTGGCCTTGGCGCAGCGCACCGCCGACGAACACATCGCCGATGCGCGGATCCAGGCCGACCGGCTCCTGGCCGAGGCCCGCGCCTACGCCGAGGAGCAGCGCGTCGACGCCGACCGGCTCCTGTCCGACGCACGTGCCGAGGCGGAGCACATCGTGTCGGGTGGCACCGTCTACGCCGAGCAGCTGAGACTCCAGGCGCAGCAGCGTTACGAGGACGCCGTCGGTGGGCTGTCGGCCAAGCGGGAGGCGCTGCAGCGGCAGATCGAGACGCTGGCCTCTTTCGACCAGGACTACCGGCAGCGGATCACGCTGTTCCTGCAGAGCCAGTTGCGGGCACTCTGGGCCGACCATCCGCAGACGGTGGACTCACTCGAGGACGACCTGCGCGTGCCCGGCGGGCCGGTCGAGTCCCTGGGGGCGGGCTGAGCACCCGCCTGTCGATCCCGCGCCGGGTCACCGGCGCGTCGTCACTCGCGTTCCACGCGCAGCCGGCGCTGGCGCTGGAGGTCGATCTCCCGCCAGTTGTCCGGGATCTGCGCGACGAAGAAGCGCTGGACCGGCGAGAGCCCGCCGGTCTGCGCGAGCATCTTCTGCATGCGGATCCACCTGCGGGTGTCGGTCCGTGCGCGTTGCACCCGGGCGCGGGCCACCGGGTCCGAGGGGTCGCTGTACGGCTGGTCGCTCTCCAGCAGCGCGAGGGCCGCCTTGTAGGCCGCCCGCCAGCGGGTCGGCAGGGTGGTGTCGGTCATGGTGAATAACTTGCCAGAAATGTCGGCCTGCATCAGGAACGTCTATTTTCGGCGTGTAGCCCCCGGCTACCAGCGGAGCGGCCGTTGTGCAAGGTGCCGAAATACCCTTGTGCGAACTATTTCGAGGGAGAACCGACGCGGATCAGGTGACATGCGGCCAGTCGCCCGTCGTGAGTTCGGGGGTCATCGGATGGCCGGACGGGTGAACCGGATCGAGCAATGAGCCAGCAACGTCGGTCCGGCTGCACTACGTCATGCGAGTGACCGCGTGATTACCGCATGGAAAATGGCGCCGATTCGCGAATCCTGCTCACTTCGCGAGTGCTACCGGGCCGGTCCACTGAACGGTTGGCCGTTGTCTGTCGATCCGGCGACCGGTGGTATCCGGCCGTTCGACATCCGGCGTGGGGGAAATCGGGTTCTTCATCGCGAGAGGCTTCACCGGGCCGACCGGAAGGAATCGCGATGAGGGAGCTCGCCCGGACGACGGCCACGGGGGGAGGAGGTGCCCCACGGCTGGTATCGAATAGTTCTTCGGTGTGTGTGACTTCGGTAGGGCGGGCGGTCGATCACCCGCCCTACCGTGCATCCGTCATCGATCCCGGACCGTTTCGACGGCGGGCATCCCGGAATCATGGTGGCCCTGCGGGGAGACCAGTGGGAAAAGCTCCTGGTAGCCCTGCCGGTAGCCCTCCCGAAAGGACCGGTCACGGTCGAGTCCCCGTTTGTACCACTGATGGAAACGTCCTCCGACATAGGAGGCCAGGGCCGAGATGACGATGCAACCGATGATCTGGAGAAAACTGCTGTCGGTCGGCATTCGACCACCTTAGTTTTTGGATACGGCGTGGCGAAATGCCGTCCGTGGCAACCGGGCATGGCTATTGGGACGGACCGTTCCGCCGATCATCGGAGTGTTTTCGTGGGTCGCGGCCCTGACGTGCCCGTTCACGTGCCGGTGCGGAACCGGCTCAGGCCGGCGGCGTGACGGCCGACAGTGACGAAGGAGGCCCGGCCGGGCCATGGCCGGGCACCGCAACGACGCAACGACGCGACGAAGGGGAAATCCGCATGACCGTCACCGCGAATCTCGACAAGCTCCTCGACAAGAAGTTCGAGGACCTCGACCTGCACGCGCTGCCGAACGCGCCGGTCGACGCGCTCGCCGGCGTGAGCAAGGCCGATGCCGAGGCGCTGGCCAAGGCGTTCGACGTGAAGACCATCGGCGATCTGGGCCGAAACCCCTACATCAAGGCCGCCGTCTCGATCACGAGCCTGGCCGACGCCAGCAACTGAGCTTGATTACGGGCCGCATCGGGGATCCACCCGATGCGGCCTGCGAATCTCCCTTCCTAACGTCGAAGACATGAAGATCCTGCTCAGAGTGCTCGGCGTGATCGTCGCGCTGTTCTTCGTCGCGCGGGCGGTGGCCGAGCCGTTCGTCATCGACGTGACCGACGCGTCCACCTATGCCAACGACTGGGGCGGCCCGAGCCTGGCCGGCGTCCTCGCGGTGCACTGCGGCCCGGGCGTGCTGGCCGCGATGTTCCTCTACGGCTCGGTGGTCCGCTGGCGTAACAGCCGTAAGCCGGAGGCCGTATCGTCCGGTCGATGAAACAAGGCGATGAAACAAGGGTGACCGTGCGGGACGTCGCCGCGCGGACCGGCCTGTCCATCGCGACGGTGTCCCGGGTGCTGAACGGGCGGGCCAACGTCGCGCCGGACACCAGGGAGCGGGTGCTCGCCGCGATGGGGGAGCTGGGCCAGAAAGCGCCGCGGCGGCGGGGCGAACGGGCCACCGGGGTCTACCTGCGCTGCCCCTACCTGCTCACCGACTATTTCGGGCTGATCGTGTCGGCGGTCACCGAGGCCCTGGAGCCGCACGGACTCCAGGTCATCCTGAACGCGGGGGTCGCCGCCCAGCGCGACCACGTGCTGACCGCCCTGACCGGCCGGCGTGACGTGGCCGGGGCGATCCTGATCCTGCCGCCGGAGCCCGGTGCCGAGCTGGCCCGGCTCCGCGATCGTGGCTTTCCGTTCGTGGTTCTCGATCCCCGTACGCCGCCGCCCCGGAATCTCGCCGCGGTGTCGGCGGCGCACTTCTCCGGAGCCCGGCAGCTCACCGCCCACCTGATCGAGCTCGGTCACCGCCGGATCGGCATCGCCGGGGGCCCGCGCGACTGGCTGGCCGGGGAGAACAGGTTCGCCGGCTACCTCGCGCCGCTCGCCGACGCCGGGGTGCTGCCGGCCCCGGAGCTGATCCGGTTCGTCGCCGAGCCGACCGTCGAGCTGGGGCACCGGGCCGCCGCCGAGCTGCTCGACCTGCCGGACCGGCCGACCGCGCTGGTGGCGTTCAACGACAAGATGGCGATCGGGGCGCTGCACGCGGCGGCCGAGCGGGGGCTGCGGGTGCCGGAGGACCTGTCGGTGGCCGGGTTCGACGACATCGAGCTGGGCCAGGCGTGCCGGCCGAGGCTCACCACGGTCCGGCAGCCGCTGGAGGAGATGGGGCGGATGGCCGTGCACCTGCTGCTGCGGATGCTCGGTGGTCACCGGGTCGACGCCCTGCACGTGGAGCTGGCGACCGAACTCGTGGTCCGCGAGTCCACCGGGCCCGTTCCTGACGTGTTTCATGGTTCCGGAACCGGCACACGTCATTCCGGAACTCGGATGCATTGACCCGTACAAATTGGCAAAGGTTTCCTTCCTGTTACCTGTCCCCCGTGTAGCAGGAGTCCTCATGAGAAAGACCGCGTTGCTCGCGGCGGCCGTGATAGGCGCCGCCTCGCTGAGCGCACCGGCCTACGCCGCCGGAGAGACCGTCAACGTCTACCTCACCACCACCTCGGACAGCGGCGGCCGCACCGTGACCCGCGGCCTGCAGCAGCAGGCGTCCATCGCCTTCGGCCCCGCCGGCGGCAGCGCCAACCAGACCATCACCGTCGACGAGGGCACCACCTACCAGGTCTTCGAGGGTGGCGGCGCGTCGATCACCGACACCACCGCCTACCTGTTGCGCGGTGGGCCGGTCAGCGCCGCGACCCGCGACCAGGTGATGTCGAAGCTGTTCAGCCCGACCGACGGCATCGGCCTGTCGTTCGTCCGTAATCCGATCGGCGCCTCCGACCTGTCCCGGCCCGGCAACGTCTCGCTCGACGACACCTGCTGCGACCTCAACGACTTCGGCGCCAACGGGTACGACACCAACGTCCGCCTGCTCACCCAGCAGGCGAAGCAGCTGAACCCGGCTCTGCGGGTCAAAGGCGTGCCGTGGAGCGCGCCCGGCTGGATGAAGGACAACGGCCGGATGGACCAGATGGGCTGGCTCAAGTGGGAGCACTACCCCACGTACGCCCAGTACCTGGTCAAGTACATCCAGAGCTACCAGGCCGCGGGCGTGCCGATCAACTACATCTCGGTGCAGAACGAGCCGAACTGCTGCCAGGCCTCGAACCCGACCGCGATGAACTACCCCGGCATGAGCTGGAACCCGTCCGGTCTCGTCGAGTTCACCAAGAACTTCGTCTACCCGGCGTTCCGTGCGGCAGGCATCAACACCAAGGTGCTGATCCACGACTGGAACTACGGCGACTACGCCAACTTCGGCGCGGCCATCCTCGCCGACGCCGGGGTGCGCAACGACCCGCTGTTCGGCGGCATCGCCTGGCACGGCTACTTCGGTGACCCGGTCGTCGGCTCGCAGGTCCACGACGCCTTCCCGGCGGTGAAGCAGTTCAGCACCGAGCACTCCGGCGGCACCTGGATCTCGAACCAGCACAACGAGGACATGGCCGACATCGTCAACTACACCCGGAACTGGAGCAGCAGCATCGTCAAGTGGAGCCTCGCTCTCAACCAGAGCATGGGCCCGCACAACGGCGGCTGCGGCACCTGCACCGGCCTGATCACCGTGCAGGAGGGCGGCTCCCGGGCCGGCCAGGTCGACTACACCATCGAGTACTACACGACCGGGCACCTCACCAGGTTCGTCAAGCCGGGCGCGGTGCGGATCGCCTCCAACAACACCACCGTGCAGAACGTCGCCTGGCGCAACCCGGACGGCTCCAAGGCCCTCATCGCGCACAACGGCGGCACGAGCGGCCAGTCGGTCCGGGTCAACTGGGGCGGCCAATCCTTCGTCTACACGCTGCCCGCCCGTACCACCGCGACCTTCACCTGGTCCGGAACCGGAAGCCCGGCGCCTGGCGGGACCATCACCGGCCTCGGCGGCAAATGCGTCGACGTGGCCGGCGCCAACAGCGCCAACGGAACGGCGATCCAGCTGTACGGCTGCAACGGCACCGCCGCCCAGCAATGGAGCCGCCCCGGTGACGGAACGCTGCGGTCGCTCGGCAAGTGCCTCGACATCAGCGGCCCGGGCAACGCCGACGGCACCGTCGCGCACCTGTGGGACTGCCACACCGGCACCTCCCAGAAATGGACGCTCGACAGCTCGCAGCGCCTGGTCAACACGTACTCCGGCAAGTGCCTCGACGTGACCGGCAACAGTTCCGCCGACGGCGCCCGCCTGCAGATCTGGACCTGCACCACCGGTGCCAACCAGAAGTGGACCCTCAACTAGAGATCAACGAGGCTGCCGGAGGCGGGCGAGCAGTTCGCCTTCGGCAGCGTCGGACGCGGGGTCCGACCAGAATCCCAGGGGTACGGACCTGAGGTTGCGCCCGAGCGGATCCAACAGATGGCCGCCCAGTTTCAGCACCCACAGCGCCACCGCCCGGTCGGTGATGGTCAGCTCCGGCACCTGCACGGCCAGCCGGGCCTCGAACCCCGCGATGTCCTGCACCGACCGCAACCAGACCACGACCAGCAGGTTCGCCGCCCCGGAGAGCGTGGCGCAGAACCGGGTCTCGCGCATCCCGCTCAACTTGCTGACCGCCCGCTGCGTCTCCGCGGGCGGCAGCGTGCACCACAACGACACCGAGATCGGATAGCCGGAGACATACCGGGCAACCTCGCAGCGGTACGAGATACCGCGCTCCGCGTCCAGCCGGTCCAGTCGTCGCCGTACCGTCGTCGGGCTCAGCCCGGTCTTCTCGGCGAGCAGGACCGCCGGCTGCCGCGGATCGTCACTGAGCGCCTGATACAGCCGGATGTCCTCGTCGGTGAACACCCGCCCGGACCACGACGGCGGCGTCCGCCCGCCGGTCAGCGCCTGCCGGGCCCGGTCACTGAGCCGCTCCAGACGCCACCGGCTGCCCTCGGTGTGCACGATCACCGCGATCTGGGTCCGCGACGACGCCACCCCGGGCAGCATGCCGAGCCGCAGACTGAGATAGCGGCCGAGCTGGACGTGATCGGTGAACGCGGCCTGGATCAGCAGGTCCCGCGCACCCGTCACGTGCTCCAGAGTCACGATGTTGACGTCGTCGGCGAGATCGGCGGCGACCTCCGGCAGCCGGCCGGCCACACAGTCGACCTCGATCACCGCCATCACCACCGACGGGATGGCCAGTTGCGCCGGCAGACAGCTGATCCACGCGTGCCCGGACCGGTGCAGCCGGCTCCAGCGGCGGGCCGCCGTCGACCCGTCCACACCGAGGGCGGCGCCGATCCGCTGCCAGTCGGCCCTCGGCGCGAGCTGCAACGCGGTCACCAACTGGTAGTCGAGCTCGTCCAGCGTGACCGATTCCAGCGTGTCAGCGGCGGTCATCGGTGGATCTCTGCAATCCCGGCGCAAGAGAGATCATTCTGGCGACCATACCGCCATGTTCTCCTCGCTTGACGCCCTTCCGCTGGCCGAACGACTGATCAGTCTGCGCCACGCGTTGCACCGCGAACCCGAGCTCGGCCTGGACCTGCCCCGGACCCAGGCGAAGGTGCTCGCCGCGCTGGACGGGCTGCCGCTGGAGATCGGCATCGGGAAGTCGCTCACCTCGGTCACCGCGGTCCTGCGCGGCGGACGGCCCGGACCGGCGGTGCTGCTGCGCGGGGACATGGACGCGCTTCCGGTGCAGGAGGAGAGCGGGGTGGCGTACGCCTCCGCGATCGCCGGGCAGATGCACGCCTGCGGGCACGACATCCACACCGCCGGCCTGGTCGGGGCCGCGCACCTGCTGGCCGGGCGGCGTGCCGAACTGGCCGGGGACGTGGTCTTCATGTTCCAGCCCGGTGAGGAGGGGCAGGGCGGCGCCCGGCTGATGCTCGACGAAGGGGTGCTCGACGCGGCGGGCAGCCGGGTCGTCGCGGCGTACGCCGTACACGTCGCCGCCACCGCCCTGCCGCTCGGCCTGGTCGCCACTCGGCCCGGCACGGTGCTCGCCGCCTCGGACACCGTCACCGTGACCGTCATCGGGCACGGCGGCCACGGCTCCTCGCCGCACCTGGCCGTCGACCCGGTCCCGGCCCTCTGCGAGATGGTGACCGCCCTGCAGACCGTCGTCACCCGCACCATCGACGCCTTCGACCCGGCCGTCGTCACCGTCGGCTCGATCCACGCCGGCTCGGCCGCCAACGTCATCCCCGAGACCGGCACCCTCCAGGTGACCGTCCGCAGCTTCTCCCTCGCCACCCACCGGGCCATCCGGGCCGGGATCGAACGGGTCCTGCGCGGCATCGCCGACGCACACGGCGTCGGCGTCGACATCGACTACCAGGAGAACTACCCGGTCACCGCGAACGACTCGGTGGAGACCGACTTCGCACTGCGCGTGGCCCGCAGGTCGTTCGGCGAGCAGCGGGTGTTCGTCGCGCCCCGCCCGATGGCCGGTTCCGAGGACTTCTCCTTCGTGCTCGACGAGGTGCCCGGGGCGTACCTGATGCTCGGCGCCGTCCCGCCCGGCACCGACCCGGCCACCGCCCCGATGAACCACGCCCCGCAAGCCGTCTTCGACGACCGCGCCGTCGGCGAGGCCGCGGTCCTGCT
Source organism: Actinoplanes subglobosus (assembly GCF_042650585.1). Lineage (NCBI taxonomy): Bacteria > Bacillati > Actinomycetota > Actinomycetes > Micromonosporales > Micromonosporaceae > Actinoplanes > Actinoplanes subglobosus. The sequence goes on along the minus strand of NZ_JBHSBL010000025.1, from coordinate 146,704 downwards.
CGCCTCCCTCGCCGCGACCCGGCTGGCGGAAGCCGCATGACCGCCGCCGCCGAACGGCCGGTCCTCGACCGGAGCCGGGTCTCCGCGGTCGTCGGGCTGCTCGTCCTCTTCGAGATCACCAGCGGGTTCATCCAGGGCGGCGTCGCGCCGCTCCTGCCCGACCTGGGCGCCGAGATGAACATCTCGGACGCCGACCTCAACTGGGTCATCTCGGTACAGCTGCTGGCCGCCGCGGTGTCGGTCCCCGCGTTCGGCCGGCTCGGCGACCTCTACGGGCACCGGCGCATGCTGCGGATCGCGCTCGCCTGCGTCGCCGTCGGCAGCCTGCTCGTCGTCATCGCCCCCAACCTGACCATCCTGCTCGCCGGACGGGCCCTCCTCGGCCCGCTGGCGGCCCTGCTGCCCCTGGAGATCGCGCTCGTCCGCGACCGGCTCCCCACCGAACTGGCCCGCCGCGCGATCGCCCGGCTGGTCGGGGCGCTCGCCCTCGGCACCCTGCTCGGTGCGGTGCTCACCGCCGGGCTGCACGAGATCATCGGGAACGCACGGCTCACCCTGCTCGTGCCGGCGGTGCTCGCGGTGCTCTGCGTGCCGGTGTCGTTCGTGGCCGTACCGGAGAGCGAGACACTGGCCACCGGGCGACTCGACGTGCCCGGGGTGCTGCTGCTCAGCGTCTCGATGGTCGCGCTGCTCTCCGGGGTGTCCCTGATCAGCACGTCGGTCGCGGTCGGCGCGGGTGTGCTCGCCGCCGGAGTCCTCGGGCTCGCCGGGTGGATCGTCCTGGAACTGCGCACCGAGGAACCTCTCGTCGACCTTCGGGCGCTTGCCGACCGTACCGTCGCGCCGTTCTTCTTCTGCTCCTTCGTCTTCGGCATCGTCTATTTCGGGAGCCAGGCGCCGGACGCGACGTTCCTCGCCGCAGACCGCGACGCCACCGGGTACGGCTTCGGCTTCACCGCCCTGCAGATCTCCCTGGTCGCGCTGCCGGCGGCGATCGGGGCGGTCGTCGGATCCAGCCTCACCGCGGTGATCGCCGGACGGTTCGGCTACCGGCCGACGCTGGTCACGGCGTTCCTGACGATCGCGGCGACGTTCCTGGCGATGGCGCTGCTCCACGACGAGGTCTGGCAGTTGCTGCTGTTCAAGGTGCCGGTCGGACTGGCCGCGGGAGTGGCGCTCGGCGCCATGCCGACGGTCATCGCGGAGACCGCCGAACCGTCCCGGACGGGGATCACCACGGCGCTCTACAACAACGTGAAGACGCTCGGTGGCGCGGTGGCCGGGGCGGTCGTGGCGGCGATCCTGGCGGCGCTGGTGCAGGCCGGTGGGGAGACGCCGGCCGAGAGCGCGTATGTCACGGTGTGGCTCACCTGCGGCGGGCTCTGCGTCGCGGCGGCTCTGGCGGCCCGTTTCGCGCGGCGTTCCGAGGCCGTCTGACCCGCTCTGGCCGCCTGCCTCGCTGTCACCCTCTACCCGCGAGACCTTCTACCAACCGGAACCTTGACCGGCTGGGACCTTCTACCAACCGGAACCTTCGCCTGCCGGAACGCCGGGAGGGCGGGTGCCACATGGCACCCGCCCTCCCGGCGTTCGTGGAATCTCAGGACTCGATGTGCGGTGGGCGGCGCTGCGCCGGAATGACCGCGGTCGGCTCGGTCGGGAGCTTCAGCGGCTCGGTCTCGTCGCTCGGCGGCGTGACCAGGACGGTCTTCTCCTCCGTCGGCGCCGCGATAAGGGTGGTCGCTTCCTCAGCCGGAGCGGTGACCAGCGCGGTGGGCTCCTCGGCCGGCTTCGCGGCACTTGACGTGCCGGCGGTCGACGCGGTGACTGTCGTGGGCTTGGCCGGGGACGCGGCGACAGGGGCGGACGCAGCAGCGGAGACTGTCGTGGGCTTGCCCGGCGTGGCGGAAGCCCGTGCCGCGGCGGCCGGTACCGGCTTCGCCTGGGCCAGGCCCAGGCCGCTGACGACGGTCGGCTCGTCGCCGGCGGCGAGGCCCGAACCCCGGACCACCGTCGGCTCGCTCGAACCGATCGGGAGAACCGTGGTCGGCTCCGACTCGGGCACCCGGGCCGCCGGTACAGCCTGGGGCGCGGCGGGCTGCGGGGTGACTGGGCGCACAGCCTGCGGCGCGGCGGGCTGCGGGGTGACTGGGCGCGGAGTCGCGGGCTGCGGGGCCGCGGGGGACTGGGGCTGGGTCACGAAGACGGTGCGGTCGTTGTTGGCCACGATCTCGGTGCGGTCGGCGGGCCGGCCACTGTTGATCGCGACCGTCCGGTCCGCGGCCCCCGGCCGGTTGATCGCCACGGTCGGGTCGGCCGGCACTCCGGTACGGATGACAGTGGTCTGCTCGGCGGCGACCGGCGTACCGGCCACCTTGGCCGCACCCCGGAACCGGCCGATCTCGCCGATGATCGGCAGCACCGGCGGTTCGTAACGGGCCCAGCGCCGGGCACTCAACGCCGTGCCGAGCAGTGGGACGGCCAGCACCGCGGCCAGCCCGTACCCGGGCCGGCTCAGGTCGAAGCCCTCCTTGGCCACCTCCGGCGCCCACAGCGACGCGTAGGCCCCGGGTGCGTTGAACGCCCAGATCGTCACGCCGAGATAGACGGCCCCGGCCAGGACCGGCCCGGCCGGCGACACCGGCCCGGCGGCGAGGATCGAGAAGAGGATGCCGGCGAAGATCAGCAGCAGGAGCCCGCTGACCGACTCGGCGGTGAAGAAGTCCCGTCCGCGACTGCTCAGGTCGTCGGTGAAACCTACGGCGAGCAGCACCCAGATGCAGGGAGCCAGCACCAGTGCGTAAAAGATCGACCTGAGGTGACGCATGATCCGGCACGGTACCCGGCAACTGCAAGAACTACCGTACCGGCTATGGAAGAACAGCATCCCGGCCGCCCGACCGCCCTGTCCCGCGTCACCCTGAGCCGGATCATGACCGCGGTCGACGTGAACCTGTACGGGACCGTGCACGGTGGCGTGCTGATGAAATTCGTCGATGACGTCGCCGGTGCCGCAGCGGCCCGGCACAGCGGGGGCACCGCCGTCACCGCGGCGATCGACGAGATCGTCTTCCTCGAGCCGGTCCGGGTCGGCGACCTGGTGCACGCGTATGCACAGATCAACTGGACCGGTAGCACGTCGATGGAGGTCGGTGTGAAACTGGCCTCCGAGCGCTGGGACGAGGTGAGCCCCGAGCCGCTCCCGGTGGCCACCGCCTACCTGGTCTTCGTGGCCGTCGACGCGGCCGGCAACCCGCGCCGGGTGCCGCCCGTGCTGCCCGCCGAGGACGAGGACAAACGCCGGTTCACCGAGGCGATGATCCGCCGTGACCACCGGCTGGCACGGCGCGCGGCGATCCAGAAAGCCCGAGCGGAACATCACACGGCGGCCGGCTGACCCACCGTTAAGGTGTGGTGATGACGACAGGTGTGGTGACGGCGGGCACAGTGCTGTGGGAGCCGCCGGCGGACGTCCGGGAGACCTCCCGGATCGGGGCCTATCTCGCTTGGCTGGAGTCCGAGCGGGGCCTCGTCTTCGCCGACTACGCCGCGCTGTGGGAGTGGTCCGTCACCGACCTGCCCGCCTTCTGGCAGTCCATCTGGGACTGGTCCGGGGTGGTGTCGCACACGCCGCCGACGGCCGTGCTGGAGGCCGAGGGCATGCCGGGGGCGCGCTGGTTCCCCGGAGCCACGCTCAACTATGCCGAGAACGTGTTGCGCATGCCGGGCATCGCCGACGACGAGACGGTCGTTCACGCGTACTCCCAATCGCGCGAACCGGTCACCCTGACCGCCCGCAGCCTTCGGGAAGAGGTCCGGCGGGTCCGTGCCGGGCTGAAGGCCCGGGGGGTCGGCAAGGGTGACCGGGTCGCCGCCTATGCGCCGAACATCCCGGAGACCTACGTGCTGATGCTCGCCACGGCGAGTCTCGGCGCGATCTTCTCGTCGTGCGCGCCGGAGTTCGGTGCCCGCAGCGTGATCGACCGGTGGATCCAGATCGAGCCCAAGGTGCTGGTCGCCACCGATGGTTACCGCTACGGCGACAAGGACATCGACCGGCGCGGCGAGATCACGGCGATCCGGGAGGCGATCCCGTCGATCGAGCACGTGGTCACCATCGGTTACCTCCACCCGGGCGGCGACTGGGCGGAGCTCGATGGTGCCGATCCGCTGGAGTTCGAGCCGGTGCCGTTCGACCAGCCGCTCTACGTGCTCTACAGCTCCGGCACCACCGGCCTGCCCAAACCGATCGTCCACGGCCACGGCGGCATCCTGCTGGAGCACCTCAAGATCCTGGCGCTGCACCACGACCTCGGCCCCGGCGACCGGTTCTTCTGGTTCACCACCACCGGCTGGATGATGTGGAACTACCTGGTCAGCGGCCCGGCCGTGGGTGCCTCGATCGTGCTCTTCGACGGAAACCCCGGCTGGCCCTCGCTGGACACGCTGTGGGACCTGATCGACACCGCCGGGATCACCTATTTCGGCACGTCGGCGCCGTTCCTGCTGGCCTGCCGCAAGGCCGGCCTGGAGCCGCGCAAGGCACTCAAGGGCCTCGGCTCGACCGGCGCGCCTCTGCCACCGGAGGGCTGGGCCTGGGTGTACGAGGCGGTCAGCCCCGATGTGCAGCTGGTCTCCCTGTCCGGCGGCACCGACGTGTGCACCGGCTTCGTCGGCGGCGTGCCGCTGCTGCCGGTCCGGGCCGGTGTCATCACCTGTCGCGTCCTGGGCGCGCGGGTGGAGGCATTCGACCCGGTGGGCACGCCTGTCGTCGGTGAGCTCGGCGAGTTGGTGATCACGGCGCCGATGCCGAGCATGCCGGTCGGGTTCTGGAACGACCAGGACGGCTCCCGCTACCGCGAGGCCTACTTCGACGTCTTCCCGGGTGTCTGGCGGCACGGCGACTGGATCACCGTCGACCCGGACGGCAGCTGCGTCATCACCGGCCGCTCCGACGCCACCCTCAACCGGGGCGGTGTGCGGCTCGGGACGGCCGAGTTCTACTCGGTGGTCGAGGGGCTGCCGGAGGTCGCCGACTCGCTCGTCGTCCATCTCGACAGGCCCGACGACCCCAACGGCGAACTGCTGCTGTTCGTGGTGCCGGCCGAGGGCGTCGAGCTGGACGCCGCGCTGCGCGCGCGCATCGCGAAGGAGCTGCGCGGTTCGCTCTCGCCCCGGCACGTGCCCGACGCCGCCTATCAGGTACGGGAGCTGCCGCGCACCCTGTCCGGCAAGAAGCTGGAGGTGCCCGTGAAGCGGATCCTCACCGGCACCCCGGTGGAGTCCGCGGCGGCCAAGGGAGCCCTGGCCAACCCGGACTCCCTCAACGCTTTCGCCACGCTTTACGCCGAGCGGGTCACGCCAGCGTCAGAGTGACCTTCTCGGTGTCGGCCCGCGCCGCGGTCTTCGACTCGTCCAGGTTGGCGCAGAGCACGATCGAGGCGCCGGCCACGAGCGGGGCGAGCAGCCAGTCGTTCGCGTCCGGATAGCGCGCGGTGTCGATCAGCACCCGGGCGCCGGGCTCGATGCCGAGCTCGGCGGCCCGCTCGGCCGCCGCCTCGATCACCTCCTGGTGGCTGAACTCGACATAACCGGCGAGGGCCCGGTCGGCCGACCCGACCGGCTCGCCGCGGAAGTGATCGCCGTGGTTGCGGACCTCGGTGACGTAGTCGGCGTACCCCTCGGGCAGGGTGCGCAGCGGCATGGCCAGCGGGAGCAGACCTGTCACATAGCGGTCGAGGGTCGACCAGCCGGCCGCCCCGTCGAGCAGCCCGGGGGTGGTGAAGAGCGCCTCGACCGGCTGCGGGTCACCACCCAGATCAGCGGCCAGGCCGGCCGCCGACACGCCGAGCAGCAGCGCGGCGGTCTGCCAGTGCGGCGGCAGTACCAGGGCCACCGTGTCGCCGTGGCCCAGGCCGACCCCGTCGACCAGCAGGTTCGCGGTCTTCGCCACCCAGTTGTCGAGAGTCGTGCCGGACAGCTCGGTCCGGTCACCGGTGGCATCGTCGTACCAGGTCAGCAGCGGGGCGGCGGGGTCACGCCCGACCGCCTTCGCGAAAACCTGCGGGATCGTCGTGTTCATCGCTTCACAGCGTAGGCGGATCACGGACAGTAGTGGCCTTGGAAGGAGCGCAACGATCGGCAGTGTCGCGGGCACCTTCGCGAAGCCTTCCCGGCGTACCCTCGAACCGTCGGTGGTGTCGTCGCCGTACAGGTATGGCAGAACCACCGCATCGGTACGTCAGAGCTGCCAAGGAGATGCCTCGTGACCCCCGGTCGCCCCCCGCGAGTGCTCGTCGACGCCACGAGCGTCCCCGCTGACCGAGGTGGTGTCGGCAGATACGTCGACGGTCTCCTCGGAGCTTTGGGGCAGCAGAGCCCCGGCCGTGTCGAGCTGGCCGTCGTTTCCCAGCGATCGGATGCGGAGCGTTACCGCCGCATGCTGCCCGGTGCCGAGGTGATCCCCGGCCCGGCGGCGATCGTCCACCGGCCGGCCCGCCTGGCCTGGGAGCAGACCGGTCTGCCGCTGCTCGCCCAGCAGGTCGGGGCGGATGTGTTGCACTCGCCGTTCTACACCTGCCCGCTGCGGGTGGGCTGCCCGGTGACGGTCACGGTGCACGACGCGACTTTCTTCACCGAGCCGGAGCACTACGACAACACGAAACGGACCTTCTTCCGCAGCGCCATCAAGACGTCGCTGCGCCGGGCCGCCCGCGTGATCGTGCCGAGCAAGGCCACCCGCGACGAGCTGATCCGCCTGCTCGACGCCGACCCGACCCGGATCGACGTGGCGTATCACGGTGTCGACCACTCGGCTTTCCACACGCCGGCCGAGGACGAGAAGGCGCGGGTCCGGGCCCGGCTCGGCCTGGGTGACTCGGGCTATGTCGCGTTCCTGGGTGCCAAGGAGCCCCGGAAGAACGTGCCCAACCTGATCCGCGGCTGGGCCCGGGCGGTCGCTGACTGGCCGCACCCGCCGGCCCTGGTGATCGCCGGTGGTCAGGGGCACGACGACGACATCGACCGCGCGGTGGCCGAGGTCCCGCCCCACCTGCGGCTGCTGCGACCAGGCTATCTGCGGTATGCGGATCTTCCCGGCTTCCTCGGCGGCGCCCTGGTGGCCTGCTACCCGTCGTTCGGTGAGGGATTCGGCCTGCCGATCCTGGAGGCGATGGCCTGCGGTACGCCGGTGCTCACCACGCCGCGTCTGTCGCTTCCCGAGGTCGGTGGCGACGCTGTCGCATACACGACCGAGACCCCCGAGCGGATCGCCGAGGACCTCGCCGACCTGCTGCACGACGAGGATCGCCGCCGCACTCTGGCCAAGGCCGGCTTCGATCGGGCGAAAGAGTTCACCTGGGAGTCCAGCGCGGAGGTACATGTAACAACGTGGAATCGGGTTGCATCTTGATCATCTACTAAACTTTCCGCGCATGAGCGACGAACAGGCCGTGTTGTACGGAGTGGTTCTTGCCGGGGGCACCGGAACCCGTCTCTGGCCACTGTCCCGCGCCGGTCATCCCAAGTTCCTGCATCCGCTGACCGGCACCGAGGCCTCCCTGTTGCAGGCCACGGTGGACCGGCTGGACACTCTTACGTCCCCCGATCGGGTGTTCGTGGTGACCGGCGTGGCCCACGCGGCCGCGGTGTCCCGGCAGCTCGCGGCGATGCCCGAGGAGAACGTGCTGGTCGAGCCGTCGCCACGCGATTCCTGCGCGGCGATAGCCCTGGCCGCCGCGGTCATCGCCCGCCGCGATCCGGAGGCCATCATGGGCTCCTTCGCGTCCGACCACCTGATCGCCGACAAGGAGGCCTTCGCCGCCGTCATCCGGCAGGCGATGACCGGTGCGCGCCAGGGTCTGCTGATGACCCTCGGCATCACACCGACAAGGCCCGAGACGGGGTACGGCTACTTGCAATGCGGTGCCGCGGTCGGCGACGGCCCGCTGGTCAAGGTCGACGAGTTCAAGGAGAAGCCGTCGTACGACGTGGCCGAGAGCTACGTGAAGTCCGGCAACTACCTGTGGAACGCCGGGATGTTCGTGTGGCGGGTCGACGCCTTCCTGGCCGAGCTGCACCGTCAGCAGCCGCAGCTCGCCGCCGGTGTCAGCCGGATCGCCTCGGCGTGGGGGACCGCCGACCAGGAGGTCGTCATGGGCGACGTCTGGCCGACACTGCCGAAGATCTCCGTCGACTACGCGGTGATGGAGGGCGCGGCCGCCGTCGGCCGGGTCGGCACGGTACCCGGCGACTTCGGGTGGAACGACGTCGGCGACTTCCACACGCTCGGTGAGGTGCTCACCGCCGACCAGTCCGGCAACGTGGTCGTCGGCCACGACACCGGCGAGGACCAGCCGACCGTGCTCCTGCGCGAGACCGAGGGCCTGGTCGTCGTCCCGTCGTCCGGCCGCCTGGTCGCCGCCATGGGCGTCCGCGACCTGGTCATCGTCGACACGCCCGACGCGGTGCTGGTGTGCCCGCGCGAGCGTGCGCAGGAGGTCAAGCAACTGGTCGACCATCTGAAGGAGCTCGGCCAGCACGGCTACATCTAGTCCGGTCCCGCCCGCGCACGGATGTGACCGCCGACCGGCAGGCGCATCCGTCCGCGGGCGGCGCTGTCCATGAAGTGGATCGGAGCAGCCACCGGAGGCGCGCCGCCGGCGGGTGCGGTCACCGGAGGCGGGCTGACGGCGGGTGCGGTCAGCGGAGGCGGGCTGACGGCGGGTGCGGTCAGCGGAGGCGGGCTGACGGCGGGTGCGGTCAGCGGAGGCGGGCTGACGGCGGGTGCGGTCAGCGGAGGCGGGCCAGGGCCGGAGCGATCTGCTGGACCGTGCCCGAGGCCAGCGGTGACGGCAGCGCGTCCGGGTGGAACCACTTCAGGTCCGACGACTCGTCGCTGATGCGCTCGACGCTGCCGGCCGGGGCCCGCAGCAGGAACCGTACGTCGTAATGCACCGACGGCTCGGCCGGAGCGCCGTCCCGCGGGCCGCACCTGACCTCGTGGATGTCGATGTCGATCGGCGTGGGGTCGAGGATCAGGCCGGGGATGCCGGACTCCTCGGTCGCCTCGCGGAAACCGGCCGCGGCGAGCGTCGCGTCGCCCTCCTCGCAGTGGCCGCCCAGCTGCATCCACAGGCCGAGCCGTCCGTGCAGGCACAGCAGGACCCGCCTGTCGTCGCCGACGATCAGGGCGCTGGCCGTGACGTGGCCGGCCCGGTGGGCGCGGGTCATCGCGACCGGGCCGTCGGCCAGAAGGTCCAGGGTGCGCTTGCGGGCCAGTTCGGCGTCGGCGGAGGTGGCCGTCCAGGTGCTCAGCACGTCGACGGTGTTCTCGTAGAGGGCGCTCATGCCGATTCTCCGTAGTTCAGGGTGACGCCCTCGTCGTCGATGACCGCGGTCGTCTCGATGCCCTCGGCCGCGAGGGCGGCCCGCAGACGATGAGCCTCGGTTCCGGTGCGGATCAGCGCGGCCGCCCCGCCATGGGACGGCGTGAGACGAAGGCTGCCCGGCCGCCGCTCGACCCGGGCGGTGAGCAGGTGCTCGACGCTGCCGAGAGCCCTCACCACGGCCGCCGAGACGGCCGGGCCGCCGGAAGGGGAGACGGGGGCGGCCGAGCCGGTGGAAGGGCGGGCAGAGATGGCCGGGTCGGCGGGGGCGGAGGTGGCCGGGTCGGCTGAAGGGGCAGCGGGAAAGGCTGGGCCGGCGGGAGGCGACGTGAGCGTGGCGGCGGCCCGTAGGCCGGCGGCTCGGGCCTCGGCGGTGCCCAGGCTGAACATGTCGCTCTCGGCGTCGCGGATCAGCACCGCGGCTCCGGAACCCTCGCCGGAACGGGGATAGCCGCGCACCACGGCCACCGGCACCCGGTCGCATTTGCCCTTGACCAGCTCGGCCGCGGCCGCCAGCTCGTCGACCACCGCCATCTGGGTCAGCGACAGCTCGTTGCCGTAGGGGTCGACCTGGCCGCGATGGTCGAGCAGCGCCTCGATCCCGGCCGCGCCCAGCGCCACGTCGGTCAGGCCGTTGCGCCACGCCCGGCCCATCGTGTCGGAGACGACGATCACCACGTCCAGCCCGCGGGCCAGCAGGTCGGTGCGCAGCCGGCGAGCCGAGGCGTCCGGGTCCTCGGGCAGCAGCACCAGATGGGTCTTGTCCACGTTCGACGCGTCGATGCCGGCGGCCGCCATCACGAAACCGTGGTGGGTCTGCACGATCGACGTGGGACCGCGGCGGGCCACCACCCGGGCCGTCTCGCCGGCGAGCACCCGCTCCCGGGCCTCGTCACGCTCGGGGCCGTCGGCCGGGACCTCGACCAGGCGGCCCTCCGCCTTGGACACGATCTTGCTGGTCACCACGAGGACGTCGCCGTCAGCGATCCAGGGTGCCGCGGTGACGATCAGATGGGCCAGGTCGTCGCCGGCGGTGACGTCGCCGATCCCGCGGACCGGGAGGATCTGGAGACCGTCGAGCGGGCTGCCGGTCATCGGGCCAGGTCCAGAGCGTCGGCGACCATCCGGGCGGTGGTCTCCTCGTCGCGCATCCACAGCGGCACCGCCCGGGTCCGCACGCCGGGCACCTGCGCGCCCTCGTCGGACGTGTCGATCAGCCAGCCGTCCAGCAGGCCGCCGTCGGCGCGTGGACCATACATCCGGCCGACGCCGGCCGCGCTCACCTCGACCTCCAGGGTGGCGAGGCACTTGTCGGCCATCCCGCGGACCGGGGAGCCGCCGATGATCGGGGACACGCCCACCACCGGCGCCGAACCGCTCGTCACCGCCTCCCGCAGCGCGGGCACGGCCAGGATCGGCGCGATGCTCACCACCGGATTGCTCGGGGCGACCAGGATCACGTCGGCGGCGCCGATCGCGTCGACGACACCCGCGCCCGGCTTGGCGGTGTCGGCGCCCCGGAAGACGAAGTTGTGCGTCGGCACGTCGCCGCGGTGGCGGACCCACCACTCCTGGAAGTGGATCGCCTTGCGCTCGCCGTCGACGTCGACGACCACGTGGGTCTCCAGGCGGTCGTCGGTGGCCGGGAGCATGGTGATGCCGGGCTGCCAGCGCTCGCAGAGGGCCGCGGTGACCGCGGAGAGGGGATAACCGGCGTTCAGCATGGTGGTGCGCACCAGGTGGGTGGCGGTGTCCTTGTCACCGAGACCGAACCAGGACGGCTCCACCCCGTACTTCGCCAGCTCCTCCTTGACCACCCACGTCTCACCGACCCGGCCCCAGCCACGCTCGGGGTCGGCGGCGCCGCCCAGCGTATACATCACCGAGTCGAGGTCGGGACAGATCTGGAGGCCGTGCATCCGCACGTCATCTCCGACATTGACGACCGCCGTGACCTCGGCGCCGATCGCCCGGGCGTGAGCACGCACGCCGACGAGGAAACGGGCACCACCGATGCCCCCGGTAAGGACCACGATCCGCATGGACCCATCCTCCCGCACCCGCGCCGTCCCCTCGGCCGGCGGGTATCGGTTTACTCTGTGCCGACTTCGATCTACCGCACCGGGAGCAACCGTGACCACACCACAGCAGCCGGATCCGGCCGCCGCGAAGACCGTCGGGCAGTTCCTGAGGCCCCTGCGTGACCTGGCCGCCTACGCCCTGATCGCGGCGCCCGCCGTGTTCCTCTTCGTGGCCGTCATCAGCCTGTTCGGGGACGACTTCACCTCGCGGACGCGGTACAGCTTCGGATCGTTCGTCAACCTGGAGATCGTCTTCTTCCCGCTCGCGGCGGTGCTCTTGTCGCTGGGTGTCAAGCCGGTCCACCCGAAGGCGCGGCTGATCACCATGGTCGCGCTGGGGGAGTACGCGGTGGCGTCCTTCTTCGGAGTGATCTTCGGACTGCTTTTCGGGGTGAGCGGGATCGCCGCCCAGGATGCCGCGGCCGCGTTCAACGCGCTGCTGGTCCGGGTCGCGTGGCTCACGGTTCTCGGTGTGGCCGGTTACGCGATCCTGCAGATCTGGCTCGGTTTCTACCCGACGGTCAAGCCGCAGCCGGGTGTGTACGGCCAGCCCTACCAGTACGGCCCGCCGCCCGGATACGGTCAGCAGCAGCCCTATGGCGCCCCCGCGCCCGGCCCGGTCCCGCCGGGTACCCCGACGCCCCCTCCGGTCGCCACACAGCCGTTCAGCGTGCCGCCCGCGCCCTACGGGCAGTACCCGGCCGTCCCGCCGCCCGCCTGGGGCGCCGCGCCGACCCCGCCGCCGGCCGTGCCCTATGCCGAGCCCACCCAGCCGGTGCCGCCGCCGGTCCCGTCCGCCCCGCCGGCCCCGCCGGTCCAGCCGCCGTCCGACCGGACGGAGGTGCTGCCCGAGGGTCGTCCCGGCTTCGGCCCGGCCGCCCAGGATCCGCCGCGCCAGTGACCGCCACCCGGCCCGGAGGGTGTCCCATGACACGTTCCGGGCCGGCAGCCGTAGCAGCAGTCGAAACGATTCCGGCCTAGGCTGCTTTGCGTGGTAGAGGTCAACGTGGAACCCGTACCGACCGAGGCGAGCATCCGCCGCGCTCTGCGCCGCGCCGCCGACGGTAAAGCGATCGACGCCGATGAGGCCGTGGCGCTGCTCACGGCCCGCGACGTTCAGTTCGACGAGCTGCTGGCGATCGCCGGTGGCATCCGGGACGCCGGCCTGCGCGAGGCCGGGCGGCCGGGCGTCGTCACGTACTCCCGCAAGGTCTTCATCCCTCTGACCCGGCTCTGCCGGGACCGGTGCCACTACTGCACGTTCGCCACCGTGCCGCACAAGCTGCCGGCGCCGTTCCTGGAGCGCGACGAGGTCCTCGAGATCGCCCGCCAGGGCGCCGCGCAGGGCTGCAAGGAGGCGCTGTTCACCCTCGGTGACCGGCCGGAGGAGCGGTGGCCGGCGGCCCGGCAGTGGCTCGACGAGCGGGGGTATGACTCGACCCTCGACTACGTGCGGGCCTGCGCCATCGCCGTCCTCGAGGAGACCGGCCTGCTCCCGCACCTCAACCCGGGGGTGATGAGCTGGGCCGAGCTGCAGCGGCTCAAGCCGGTCGCGCCGAGCATGGGCATGATGCTGGAGACCACCGCCACCCGGCTGTGGTCGGAGAAGGGCGGGCCGCACTACGGGTCGCCCGACAAGGAGCCCGCGGTCCGTCTGCGGGTGCTCGAGGACGCCGGCCGGGTCGGTGTGCCGTTCACCACGGGCATCCTGATCGGTATCGGGGAGAACCTCACCGAGCGGGTCGACTCGCTCTTCGCGATCCGCCGGGTGGCCCGGGAGTTCGGGCACATCCAGGAGGTGATCGTGCAGAATTTCCGCGCCAAGCCGGACACCGCGATGCGCGGGATGCCCGACGCGGAGCTGCGCGAGCTGGCCGCCACGGTGGCGGTGGCGCGGATCATCATGGGCCCGCGGGCGCGCATCCAGGCCCCGCCCAATCTGATCGACGACGAGTTCTCGCTGCTCCTGCGGGCCGGGATCGACGACTGGGGCGGTGTCTCCCCGGTGACACCCGATCACGTGAATCCGGAGCGTCCGTGGCCGCAGATCGACCTCCTTGCCGAAAAAACGGAAAAGTCCGGGTTTGTCCTGCGAGAGCGCCTGACCATCTACCCCGAGTACGTCCGCCGGGGTGACGAAGGCTGGCTCGACCCGCGTATCAAGAGCCACGTGGCCGCGCTGGCCGAGGACGACGGGTTGGCGAGGATCGGGACGAACCCGACGGGGCGAAAGTGGCAGGAGCCCGACGAGGCGTTCGGCGGTGGTCGTGTCGATCTCTTCAAGAGCATCGACGAGGAGGGTCGCACCGAGGACCGCCGCTCCGACTTCGACGACGTCTACGGCGACTGGGACGAGGTGGCCGCCCACGTCAAGAGCGCCCCGGCGACCATGCCGACCGACGTGCTCGCGGCTCTCAAGCTGGCCTCGGAGGATCCGGCGGCTCTGCTCCTGGAGAAGAACGAGGACAAGGCGATGGCGTTGTTCAACGCTGACGGCCCGGCCCTCGACGAACTCGCCCGGATCGCCGACGACCTGCGGAAACAGGTCAACGGCGACGACATCACGTACGTGGTGAACCGCAACATCAACTTCTCGAACGTCTGTTACGTCGGCTGCCGGTTCTGCGCGTTCGCCCAGCGTGAGAAGGACGCCGACGCGTACCGGCTGTCGGTGGAGCAGGTGGCCGACCGTGCCGAGGAGGCGTGGCGCGACGGCGCGTCCGAGGTTTGCATGCAGGGCGGCATCGACCCGAAGATGCCGGTCACGGCCTACGCCGACCTGGTTCGCGCGGTGAAGCAGCGAGTGCCGGGGATGCACGTCCACGCGTACTCCCCGATGGAGATCGTCACCGCCTCGGCGAAGGCCGGTGTGTCGCTGCGGGAGTGGCTGACCGGACTGAAGGAGGCGGGTCTCGGCACCATCCCGGGTACGGCGGCCGAGATCCTCGACGACGATGTGCGCTGGGTGTTGACCAAGGGCAAGCTGCCCACGTCGACGTGGGCCGAGGTGGTGACGACCGCGCACCAGGTCGGCATCCGGTCCAGTTCGACCATGATGTACGGCCACGTCGACCACCCGCGCCAGTGGCTGGGCCATTTCCGGGTGCTGGCCGGCATCCAGGACGTCACCGGTGGCTTCACCGAGTTCGTGGCGCTCCCGTTCATCCACACCAACGCGCCGATCTACCTCGCCGGTATCGCCCGTCCGGGTCCGACCTGGAGGGAGAACCGGGTCGTGCACGCGATGGCCCGGGTCCTGCTGCACGGCCGGATCGACAACATCCAGTGCTCCTGGGTGAAACTCGGCGATGAGGGTACCCGCGTGATGCTCAACGGAGGTTGTAACGACCTGGGGGGCACTCTCATGGAGGAGACGATCTCGAGGATGGCGGGTTCGGAGCACGGTTCTGCCAGGACGGTCGCGGAGTTGAAGGAGTTGGCGGCGTCCGCGGGGCGTCCGGCGGTGGAACGCACCACGGTGTACGGACGGCGCTGATCGGGGTACATGATCCATTCGGCGGACCCGGGTCGGGGGACCCGCTGCCGCAAGGTCACAAAACGGGTTAAATTGGACGCGAGGGTCCGGCTTCGCGTTACCTTCCGGCGGCTTGGAGCGATAGGGCTGAAACAGGCCTGTCATCCGCTCCCCAGTGGTGCGGAAACGGGCCCATTTAGCAGGTTCGGCTTGACGACGCACGTCTTACACGCGTGTAATTTTGGTGGGGTTGTGGGGACGATGTGGCACAAAGGCGTCGTACCCACAAAAACACGCCGCGTGCGTGGGGGGTCAGCGCTGGCTTCGTGCCGGCGCGGAATTTGGAGGCACGCCGATGGAAGCGACGCAGGTTGAAGGGGTAGACCTGCTCGGGGACGCGCCCGAGTGGCAGGAGCGGGCGCTGTGTTCACAGACCGATCCCGAGGCTTTCTTCCCTGAGAAGGGCGGCTCGACGCGCGAGGCCAAGCGCATCTGCGGCCGCTGTGATGTGAAAGCCGAGTGTCTGGAGTATGCGCTGGGCCACGACGAACGTTTCGGGATCTGGGGTGGACTGTCCGAACGTGAACGTCGCAAGTTGAAACGACGCGTGGCCTGAGCAGACGTCAGGCCAGCTCGTCCGGATCCACCCCGAGCAGGTTGGCAACCTGCTCGATGATCACGTCGTGGACGAGGTCGGCGAGGTCCTCCCGATCCATCGCCCGGAACTCCAGCGGGCGCCGGTAGAGCACGATCCGCGGCGGCAGCTCATGCCGCCCGGGCCGTCCCGGCAGGAGCCGGGCCAGGGGCACCTCGCCGTCCTCGAGCACGTCCGAGTCGTAGACGTTCAGCTCGGGCGGCACGTCCTCGACGGCGAACTCCACGCCGGCCAGCTCCTTGGCGTAGCGGCGCTCCAGGCTCTCGACGGTGTCCAGCACCAGGTCGTCGAAGATCTCCGCCTTCGTGCGGGCCAGTGGGACGGTCGCCGGCACCAGGCGGCCGCGCAGTCCCCGTCCGTGCCGGTCCCGCCGTGCGGGATGACCCGGACCGGTGCTGCGCGTCGCCTTGCCGTCGGTCCGGCGGCGTTCAGGACTGGTCGTCACGCGGCCAGCGTATCTCCACTCGGCCGGAGTACGTGGTCAGCCCGATCGCATCGTGTGTCCGCGCCGTTAATTCGCCCCAACGGGTCGGCGTTTACAACGACCATCGCCGAATCGTGACGCGCTCCGGTCGGCGTGTCGCGAGGCAACACGACCCAGAATCGCGAACGGGGAGATAAGTTGCCGCCGTGAGGTCACCACGGCGTTGTTCCCGGAACGGCTGTCCCCGGCAGGCGGTCGCCACGCTGACCTACGTCTACGGCGATTCCACGGCCGTGGTCGGCCCCCTCGCCGCGTTCGCCGAACCGCACACCTACGACCTGTGCGAGACGCACGCGCGCAGCCTCACCGCCCCCCGAGGCTGGGAACTCGTCCGCCACGACGGCGACTTCGCACCCCCGCCCCCCACCACCGACGACCTTGTGGCACTCGCCGAGGCCGTCCGCGAAGCCGCCCGGCCGATCGCTCCGCGCCCGGACGACAACGACCACACCCCCGGTCACCAGACGGGCCGCCGCGGTCATCTCCGGGTGATCCCGCCCTCGCACTGACCCTTTTCCGGTACGGGCCACCCCGCCCTCGACCGCAGACGAGCCCGTCCCGGGCTACCCCGCGAGGTCTCCGGCCCGTCCGGCCCGCCAGCGCGTCTTTCGGGCTGAGGCGGTCCCTCACCGAGAACCCGGCTGGTCTTTCCTGCTGTCCCGGGCCGGGTGAGAGCCGGCCGTCAGGTCAGGGCGACGAGCTGGAACCGCTTGCGCAACCAGGGCAGCAGCGTGCGGTAGGCGTCGATGGTGGCCGGCTGTGCATAGTCGTGGGAGAGGACGATCGAGCCCGGGCGGGTGTGTTTCTTCACCGATCGGATGATCTTGTCGCGGTGGGAGTTGAGGGACTCGGTCCGTGGCTGGTCCCAGTCACGGGGGTCGACCTTCCAGTAGATCGAGTGCATGCCCATCTCGGCCGAGATCCGGACCAGGGCCGGCGTGAAGTTGCCGCCGGGCGCGCGCATGTAGCGGATCTTCGCGTTCGGGACGGCGGCGCGGATGGCCGCGTTGGTGCGCTCCAGATCGGCGCGGATGGCCTGATGGGAGCGCTTGCCGAGTTTGAGGTCGTGGTTCCACGAGTGGTTGCAGAAGCTGTGGCCGCTCTTGGCGATCGCGCGCACCAGATCGGGGTGGCGTCGCGCCTGGGTGCCGACCAGGCAGAACGTGGCCTTGGTCTTCTCCTTGGCCAGGAGTCTGAGCAGCTTGGGGGTGAGATCGGGGTCGGGCCCGTCGTCGAAGGTGAGCGCGACTGCCTTGGATCCGGTCGTCATGAGGCTGCCGGCCGGCCCGGTCTTGCCCTTGGGCTTGACGATCGGGACGCTCTCCGTCCGGCCCTTCGGCGGCTGGGACGCCGGGGTGGCGGAGGGCTGGGGTGCCGGCTCCGAAGTGGTCACTGACGGTGATGTCGGCGGCTCGGCGGGCGAAACACTCGGCGCGGGCTGGGCCGTGGTGGTGGCCGCGGTCGCCTGGCCGACCAGACCCGTCATGATCAGGGCAATGCTGATCGCGAAGGCCTTGCGGGTGTGCGACAGCCGTATCAAGAGACCTCCCCAGGTCGGTGTGGCGACTGCCGAGGATGCCTCGAATCGGCGCGGGTCGCCACTACCGTGTGTTTGGTTGGCGCGAATCCGGTAATGCGTCAAGTTTCGCCGCAGATCGATCGCGGTGCGCCGATGGGGTCGGTCAAGGTGGTAAATGTCTCGAATGTCTACCCCGGTGGTGGGCGAGGCCCGGTAGGCCCCGCCCACGAACGGATTAGCCGAGTTCCTCCAGCTCCTGTGTCGTGAGCAGGCGGGAGCGGATGAGGAACCGGACGCCCTCGGGCGCCTCCAGCGAGAAGCCGGAGCCGCGGCCGGGGACCACGTCCACCGTCAGGTGCGTGTGCTTCCAGAGTTCGAACTGACTGGCCGACATCCAGAACGTGATGGGCTCCGGCACCCCCTCGATCGCCAGAGACTGCAAGAGCACGTCGGATCCGCCGGTACGGAACTCGCCCTCCAGGTAACACATCGGCGAACTGCCGTCGCAGCAGCCGCCGGACTGGTGGAACATCAGTGGGCCGTGCTGCCCCCGCAGCTGCCGCATCATGTCGGCAGCCGCGGGAGTCACGTCAACCCTGGTCGCGCCCATGGCCTAGAAGAACCCGAGCGCCTTGGGCGAGTAGCTGACCAGCAGGTTCTTGGTCTGCTGGTAGTGGTCGAGCATCATCCGGTGGTTCTCCCGCCCGATGCCGGACTGCTTGTAACCGCCGAACGCCGCGTGCGCCGGGTAGAGGTGGTAGCAGTTCGTCCACACCCGCCCGGCCTTGATCGCCCGCCCGGCCCGGTACGCCTGGTTGCCGTCCCGCGTCCAGACGCCGGCGCCCAGCCCGTACAGCGTGTCGTTGGCGATTTTGATCGCGTCGTCGAAGTCGCCGAACGGTGTGACCGAGACCACCGGCCCGAAGATCTCCTCCTGGAAGATCCGCATGTTGTTGCGGCCCTCGAAGATCGTCGGCTGCACGTAGTAGCCGCCGGCCAGGTCGCCCGGCATCTCCGCCTTGGCCCCGCCGACCAGGGCACGCGCGCCCTCCTGCCGGCCGATGTCCAGGTAGGAGAGGATCTTCTCCAGCTGGTCGTTGGAGGCCTGCGCGCCGACCTGGGTGTCGGTGTCCAGCGGGTTGCCCTGCTTGAGGTTCTCCACCCGCTTCACGCCGGCGGCCAGGAAGTCCGAGTAGTGGCCCTGCTGGATCAGCGCCCGGGACGGGCAGGTGCAGACCTCGCCCTGGTTGAGGGCGAACATCGCGAAGCCTTCGAGCGCCTTGTCGAAGAAGTCGTCGTCGGCCCGGCTGACGTCCTCGAAGAAGATGTTCGGGCTCTTGCCGCCGAGTTCCAGGGTGACCGGGATCAGGTTCTCCGAGGCGTACTGCATGATCAGGCGACCCGTGGTGGTCTCGCCGGTGAACGCGACCTTGGCCACCCGGCTCGAACTGGCCAGCGGCTTGCCCGCCTCCACGCCGAAGCCGTTGACGATGTTCACCACACCGGCCGGGATCAGGTCACCGATCAGCGAGAACAGGTAGTGGATCGAGGCCGGGGTCTGCTCGGCCGGCTTCAGCACCACCGCGTTGCCGGCGGCCAGGGCGGGCGCCAGCTTCCAGACCGCCATCAGGATCGGGAAGTTCCACGGGATGATCTGCGCGACCACGCCGAGCGGCTCGTGGAAGTGGTAGGCGACAGTGTCCTCGTCCAGCTCGCCCGCGGTGCCCTCCTGGGCGCGGATGACGCCGGCGAAGTAGCGGAAGTGGTCGATCGCGAGCGGGATGTCGGCGGCCAGCGTCTCCCGTACCGCCTTGCCGTTCTCCCAGGCCTCGGCGACCGCGAGCTTCTCGAGGTTCTGCTCCATCCGGTCGGCGATCCGGTTGAGGATGTTGGCGCGCTCGGTCGGGGAGGTGCGACCCCAGCCGGGCGCGGCGGCGTGTGCCGCGTCCAGGGCCTTCTCCACGTCGTCGGCGGTGCCGCGGGCGACCTCGCAGAAGATCTGCCCGGTCACCGGGGACGGGTTGGTGAAGTACTGACCCTTGGCCGGCGGGACGTACTCGCCACCGATGTAGTGGTCGTAGCGCGACTGGTAGCTGACGATCGAGCCCTCAGAACCGGGCGGGGTATAGATGGTCACGGTCTCGCCTCCTCATTTGGGGCGGACCCTAGTTACGGCCACGTTGCAGCAACGTTGCACGCGTATTCCCGGTTCAGTGCGGCGACCCGGCGGGCGGCCATCGGGTCGGCGGGGGCCAGTGCGGCGTACGCCTCCCACAGGTCCA
Source organism: Actinoplanes subglobosus (assembly GCF_042650585.1). NCBI lineage: Bacteria > Bacillati > Actinomycetota > Actinomycetes > Micromonosporales > Micromonosporaceae > Actinoplanes > Actinoplanes subglobosus. The sequence goes on along the minus strand of NZ_JBHSBL010000025.1, from coordinate 126,822 downwards.
GGTCGTCGCTGCCCCACGGGCTGTTCAGCCAGGTCTGCAGCAGCCGCCGGTCGCCGGCCTCCAGGATCGCGGCGCGCAGCCGGTCGTCCAGCAACCGGCGCAGGCGGACGATCCCCGGCGCGTCCGAGGCCGGCAGCAGCGGGCCGGGATAGGCGTCCACGGCCTCCCCGGTCCGCCCGGCGTCCAGCAGCCGGGCCACCGTGCCGAAGTCCGTCGTCAGATCGGCACGCAGCCGGTAAGGCCGGGAGTCGAGCAGCTCCGGGCCCAGGATGCGGCGCAGGCGGGACAGCTCGGCGCGGACCGTCACCGGGTTCACGTCGTCGCCGTACAGGTCGACGGCCAGCTGCTCGCCGGTGCGGCCCTCCGGGTGCACGGTGAGCAGGACCAGCAGCTCCGAGTGCCGCCGCTTGAGCCGTTGCCGGTCGCCGCCGGCCGCGAGCAGGGCCTCGTCCCGGCCGAGTGCCGCGACCTGCGGTTTCCGGGGGATCTGCACGACCTGACGCAGGTACGCCTCCGCGGCCAGCGCCGTGGCCCGGACCAGGGCCAGGCTGTGCGGGTTGGCCAGATGGTCCCCGCCGGTGACGTCGATGGCCCCGAGCAGCCGGCCGGTGCCGGGATCGTGAACCGGGGCCGCCGCACACGTCCACCGCTGGACCGGATGGGTGAAGTGCTCGGTCGCGAAGATCTGCAGCGCGTGGTCGACGGCGAGCGCGGTGCCCGGCGCGTTCGTCCCGGCGTGCGCCTCGTCCCAGCGGGCGCCCGGCACGAAGTTCATCGAGGCGGCGCTGCGCAGCGTGGCCGGATGCCCCTCGACCCAGAGCAGACGGCCGTGCGCGTCACAGACCGCCATCATGTGATCGCCGTCCTCGGCCAGGCCGCCCAGCAGGTCCCGGAAGATCGGCATGACCCGGGCCAGCGGGTGCGCCGACCGGTACGCCTCCAGATCGTCGTCGGCCAGCTCGATCGGCGCGGTGCTGTCCGCCCCGATGAAGGCGGCCGACCGTGCCCAGGAGTCGGCGACCACCGGCCGCATCCGGTCCGGGCGCAGTTCCCCGGCCAGGAACCGCTCGTGGGCACGACCGATCAGCCGGATCCGCTCGGCGGGGTCGTCTCCGGGGGTCAGCGCGAGCCACGGGTTCACCGGCAGCACCTCCAGCCCCCATCGTGACCCGCGTCACGCCAGGTGACAACAGTCCCTACGCTGCGGGCCGTGCAACCCTGGCCCCGTACCGAAGAAGAAGCCCTCGCCGTGCAGGACGCGTTGCGTTCCCGCGTGGTCGTCGAGGACGGTCCGGCGCTGCCGGCGACCGTCGCCGGCCTGGACATCGCCTACTCGGCGGATGATTCGCGCCTGGCCGCGGCGGTGGTCGTGCTGAACACCGCCGATCTGTCGGTCGCCGACACCGCCGTCGTGCGCGGGGTGCCGGCCTTCCCGTACGTCCCGGGGCTCTTCGCCTTCCGGGAGGTGCCCGCGCTGCTCGACGCCCTCGACCGGCTGACCGTCCGCCCCGAGGTGCTGATCTGCGACGGGCACGGCCTGGCCCACCCGCGCCGCTTCGGCCTCGCCGCCCACCTCGGCGTACTCACCGATCTCCCGTCGTTCGGCGTCGGCAAGACCCGGCTGGTGGGAGACTGGGAACCGGTCGGTGCGGAGCGGGGCGCCCGGTCCGCGCTCGTCGACGCGGGGGAGACGGTCGGTGCCGTGCTGCGCACCCAGACCGGGGTCAAACCCGTCTTCGTCTCCGTCGGGCACCGGATCGGCCTGGACCGGGCCTGTGCGCTGACACTCCGCCTGGCCCCGCGTTTCCGGTTGCCGGAGACCACCAGGGTTGCGGACCGTGCTTGCAGGGATCATCTGAGTTAACCACCCGGCAGTGCGGTTAAAACGTGGGAGTACCAGGCACTCCGCTACCCTCGGGGCCAAAGGGGACTTTCCTGAGGAGTGAGTGGTGACTGATCTGTCGCAGATCATCAAGGCGTACGACGTGCGGGGGATCGTCCCGGACCAGTTCAACGAGACGGTGGCCCGGGCGATCGGCACGGCGTTCGTGGAGATGTTGCGGGAGTCCGGTGACGAGCCGGACCAGATCGTGATCGGCCACGACATGCGGGAGTCCGGTCCCAGCCTGGCCGCCGCCTTCGCCAACGGGGCCAACGCGGCCGGTGCCGCCGTGATCAACATCGGTCTGGCCTCGACCGACCAGCTCTACTACGCGTCCGGCGCGCTGAACCTGCCCGGCGCGATGTTCACGGCCAGCCACAACCCCGCGGAGTACAACGGGATCAAACTCTGCCGGGCCGGCGCCCGCCCGGTCGGCCAGGACAGCGGTCTCGTCGTCGTCCGGCAGCGCGCCCAGCAGCTGCTCGGCGACCTCAACGCGGAGGCCGACGGCCCGTCCCGGGTCGAGCAGCGTGACGTCCTCAAGGACTACGCGGCCCACCTGCGGTCGCTCGTCGACCTCTCCGGCATCCGGCCGCTCAAGGTCATCGTCGACGCGGGCAACGGCATGGGCGGCTACACCGTCCCGGCCGTCCTCGGCGACCAGGTGCTTCCCGCCCTGCCGCTGACCATCGCGCCGCTCTTCTTCGAGCTGGACGGGTCGTTCCCCAACCACGAGGCCAACCCGCTGGACCCGAAGAACCTGGTCGACCTGCAGAGGGCGGTCCGCGAGCAGGGCGCCGACATCGGCCTGGCCTTCGACGGCGACGCCGACCGCTGCTTCGTCATCGACGAGAAGGGCGACCCGGTCTCGCCGTCCGCGATCACCGGTCTGGTCGCCTCCCGTGAGCTGGCCAAGTTCCCGGGCAGCACGATCATCCACAACCTGATCACCTCGGCCGCGGTGCCGGAGATCATCACGGAGAACGGTGGGAAACCGGTCCGTAGCCGGGTCGGCCACTCCTTCATCAAGGCCGAGATGGCGTCGACCAACGCCGTCTTCGGTGGTGAGCACTCCGCCCACTACTACTTCCGCGACTTCTGGTTCGCCGACACCGGCATGCTCGCCGCCATGCACGTGCTCGCCGCGCTCGGCGGCCAGGACCAGCCGCTGTCGGAGTTCGCCGCCGAGTACGAGCGGTACGTCGCCTCCGGTGAGATCAACTCCACGGTGGCCGACGCGAGTGCCAAGATCGCCGAGGTGCGGGCCGCCTTCCCGGACGCCTCGGTGGACGATCTCGACGGCATGACGTTCCAGGTCGGCGACCGTGCCTGGTTCAACCTGCGGGCGTCCAACACGGAGCCGTTGCTGCGGCTCAACGTGGAGGCCCCCGACGCGGACCGGATGGCAAAGCTACGTGACGAGGTCCTGGCCATCGTTCGTGGATAGGATCGCCTCGACCTAGTTCTTTCGCGGCGATTAGGAGTAGCTCGGTGGCGCTCGATCAGCAGTTGCTGGAGATTCTGGCCTGCCCGGACACCCATCACGCGCCCCTCGAGTACGACGCGGGCGCGCAGACGCTGACGTGCACCGAGTGCGGCCGGATCTTCGACATCCGTGACGACATCCCGATCCTGCTCCTCGACGAGGCGCGCGAGCCGGGGCCGGCCACTCCGGCCGCCGCGGCCCCGGCCGACACCGAGGCGGAGCCGGCCCCCACCCGGGGGCCGGCCTCGCGCTCGGCCGGTCCGCTGGCCGACGCCTCCGTCGAGAAGCCGGGTGACGACGCGTCCTCCGCTGCTTCCGCGCCGGGCGCCGGTGCCTCCGTTTCTCCGGATGCGCCGGCTTCCGCAGATGCTCCGGTTTCCGCGGGTTCGCAGGTTTCCGGGGATGCGCCGGTTTCCGCGGGTTCGTCGTCCTCCGCCGCTTCGGATGCGTCGGCTCCCGCCGCTTCCGCGGACGCGCCGGCCTCCTCTGCCGTGAAGTCGGACGAGGACGCGCCCCCGGCCTCTGTGGGTGCCGGGGACGCGGCGGCCTCTTCGGACTCGGCTGACAAGGAGTCCAAGTGATGGCGGGCCCACGGGGCGGCGCCGGGGTCAACGGACACCGGATCGCCGATGAGTCGCTGCTCAACGACGAGAAGACGATGCTCGACAACGACCCGGGCGGCATGCTCCGGGCCACAGCCTCGGCGGGTGCGCAGGTGCGCGAGTCGGCGGCGCTGGCCGCCGAGGTCGACCTGACCATGCTCGCCGACGAGGGCCGGCCGCGTGCCGTCGTCGTCGCCGGCATCGGCACCGCCGGCCTGACCGGCAGCATCCTGTCAACGGTGGCCGGGCCCCGCTGCCCGGTGCCGATCATCGGCCACCGCAGCGCCGGTGTGCCCGGCTGGGTCGGCGCGGCTGACGTGGTGATCGCGGTCTCCGCCTCCGGCCGCAGCCCGGAGGCTCTCGCCGCGGCCGAGGCGGCACACCGTCGCGGTGCGCGCCTGGTCGCCATCGGCAATCCCGGTTCCGAGCTGGAGGCGCTGGCCGAGCGGGCCCGTGCCCCGTTCATCGGGGTGCCGCGCCGGGCTCCGGCGCGGGCGACGCTGTGGGGCCTGACCATCCCGGTGCTGTTCGCCGGGCGTGCGCTGGGCATCGCCAAGCTGGCCGAGGCGGACATCGCCGAGACCGCGACCAGGCTCGACGCCGACGCCGAGCGTTGCCGTGCCGGTGCCGACTCCTTCGTCAACCCGGCGAAGGCGCTGGCCCTCGGCCTGGCCGGTTCGGTGCCGATCGTCTGGGGCTCCTCACCCCTGGCCACCGTCGCGGCCCGCCGTTTCGGTGACACGCTCGCCGCCAACGCCCGCTACCCGGTGATGGCCGGTGCGCTCGGTGAGGCCGGTCGTGGCCGCGTGGGCCTGCTCGACGGCGTGTTCGGTGGCCTCGCCGAGACGTCACGCGACATCTTCGCCGACCCGGACGACGAAGACGACGAGCAGGCGCTGACCCGGCTCCGGCTCGTGGTCTTCCGCGACGGCGGCCTCAACCCGGAGGACGACGCGGACGAGCCGGTCGCCGTCGAGGAGCGGCGGGCCGACGCCATCCAGACGATCGCCGACCGTCGTGGGGTGCGCTGCGACGTGCTCACCGCCGAGGGCGGCTCGACCCTGGAGCGCCTGGCCTCACTGGTCGCGGTGCCCGACTACGCCTCGCTCTACCTGGCGCTGGCCCACGGCCTGGACCCGATGGCGGTGCCGGCGATCAGCGAGATGAAGGAACTCGCGAACCCGCTCCCCGAGGGCCTCTGACACCCGGCGTCCTCGGACGCCTTCACCGGCGTGACCCTCGGACCCCTTTCGCGGGGCTCCGAGGCGCGGTGGTTGTCGAGGTGCGGTGGTCCTCGGGCCGGTTCCCGGGGGTTTCGGGGCGCGGTGGTTGTCGAGGTGCGGTGGTCCTCGGGCCGGTTCCCTGAGGGCTCCGGGGCATGGCGGTTCGCGGGTGCCTTCGAGGCGTCGCGAGCCGTAACCGGCGCGACCCCCGGTCGCGCCGGTTAGCTGCTAGTTTGCCGGGTATGACCGTGTATCCCTTGACCGGAGTCATCCGGCCGTACGCCTGGGGGTCCCGAACCGCGATCGCCGAACTCCAGGGCCGCCCCGCCGGTGACGGGCCCGAGGCGGAGCTGTGGCTCGGCGCGCATCCCGGCGACCCCTCCACCGTGCCGGGCCCGGACGGGCCGGTCGACCTCGTCCACCTGATCGGGGACGATCCGGCCGGGCAACTCGGCGACGACGTGCTGCGGACGTTCGGGGCGCGACTGCCGTACCTCCTGAAGGTCCTCGCGGCCGGGGCCCCGCTGTCGTTGCAGGCACACCCCGACGCCGAGTACGCGAAGATGGCCTACGCCCGGCAGGAGGCCGATCCGGCCGCCCCGAAGAACTACACCGACGCGTACCACAAGCCCGAGATGCTGGTGGCCCTCACGCCGTTCGAGGCGCTCTGCGGCTTCCGTGACCCGGCCGTCGCGGCCGCGGTGATCGGCGAGCTGGGCCTGCCCCGCCTGGAGCCGGTGGTGACCGCGCTGCGCGGCGACGATCTGGCCGAGGCGGTACGCCTCCTGCTCACCTGGCCCGCCGGCGACCGGGACGCGCTGATCGACGAGGTGGTGGCCGCCGCCCGCGCGGTTCCACCCGGCCATGAGCATGCCGACTCGTTCACGCTCGCCACCGATCTGGCCGCCCACTACCCGGGCGATCCCGGGGTGCTCGTCGCGCTGCTGCTCAACCTGGTGCGGCTGGCCCCCGGCGAGGCCATCTGGATGCCCGCCGGAAACCTGCACGCCTACCTCAACGGGCTCGGCGTCGAGCTGATGGCCGCCAGTGACAACGTGCTCCGCGGCGGCCTCACCCCGAAACGCGTCGACGTGGACGAGTTGCTGCGTGTCCTGCGGTTCGAGGTCCTCCACGATCCGCTGCTGCATGCGACGACGGTCGAGCCGGGCGTGGAGACATGGGCGGTGCCGGTGGGTGACTTCGTCCTCTACCGCATCGAACTGGACGGGACACGCCCGCCGATCGAGGTGCCCGCGAAGGGCCCGCGGATCGTCCTGTGCACGGAGGGCACCGTGTTCGCGGGACAGAGCGAGGACGGCACCCCGGTCGAACTCGGTCCCGGCACCGCGGCCTACGTGCCGGCCGGTGCGGGCGCGATCAAGGTGGCCGGCACCGGTCGCCTCTTCGTGGCCGCGGTCCCTGGCTGAGGAGCGCCGGTTCCCGGGCGAGGAGCGTCGCCGCAAGCTGAGGAGCGCGGTCCTCGGCTGAGGAATGCCGCCCCTTTGGCTGAGGGGCGCCGTCTCGGCTGAGCGGCTGCCGGGTGGGCCGAGTAGCTGCCGGCCGCGCTGAAAGCGCCGCCGCGCGGTCACTGTCAGCCCTGGCGAGGGTCACCGTTTGGCGTCTCGCGGTGACGCTTCGACGTTCGGCGGTGACGCTTTGTATGGCAAAGCTGCCCGAAATTTCTGGAAATAACTTGACATGGTGGTTGCAGAGTGTGAATCTAAGAGCACGCAGCGTCATTGGTGATCGGGGGGTCCCACGGACGCGCGCGGTACCAAACCGGGGGGATGAACGGGGCGGCGGGTTTCGACCTGTCGCCCCGTTCGCTATCCGGGCCCGGCAGCCCCTGGGTGGGCTCGCCGCCGGTTCGGGCGGGCGTCACGGCGCGGCCACAGAGCGCCAGCCGTAGCCGACGAAGGCCATCCGGTCCGGCTGGGGTGCGTGGGCTACGGCTCGCGAGCGGAGAGGTCGGCCAGGGCGGCCAAGACCATGCGGGCGGTCTCGGCCGGGCGCCGCAGCACGTCGTCGGCCGTGAACCGGAGCTCCGGCCAGGTCTCCCGAGCGCGGCCACATGAACCTTCTCCGGGCTGTCGCCGACGCCCCACAGGAACGCCGCGCTCGGGCCGCTGACAGCGGTGTGGGATGGGAGTGCCCGGCCCAGGCAGGCCTTCGCCCACCGTGAGGTCGCCAGCCGTCACTGCGGGGGCGGCTCAGGTCGTACCAAATCGGGGTTTTCGGGGTGAAGCTCGTCTTAGAGTGAACCGCTCGCTTCGGACAGCCCTAGGGGGACTCGGATGACCGGCACGCTTGCCGACGGTGATTTCAAGGTCGCGGATCTGTCGCTCGCCGCGTTCGGCCGTAAGGAGATCGAGCTGGCCGAGCACGAGATGCCCGGTCTGATGGCGTTGCGGGAGGAGTTCGGGAAGGCGCAGCCGCTGCGCGGGGCCCGGATCACCGGTTCGCTGCACATGACGATCCAGACCGCCGTGCTGATCGAGACGCTGACCGCGCTCGGTGCGCAGGTGCGCTGGGCGTCGTGCAACATCTTCTCGACGCAGGATCACGCGGCCGCGGCGATCGTCGTCGGGCGGGACGGGACGCCGGAGGCGCCGAAGGGGGTGCCGGTCTACGCCTGGAAGGGTGAGACGCTCGACGAGTACTGGTGGTGCACCGAAAAGGTCCTGCTCTGGCCGGACGGCGAGGCGCCCAACATGATCCTCGACGACGGCGGTGACGCGACCCTGCTGGTGCACAAGGGTGCCGAGTTCGAGCGGGCCGGTGCGGTGCCGTCGCCGGAGACCGCCGGCTCCGAGGAGTATGCGGTGATCCTGGCCCTGCTCGGGCGCAGTCTCCGGGAGGACGACAAGCGGTGGACCCGCACCGCGGCCGGGATCAAGGGTGTCACCGAGGAGACCACCACCGGCGTGCACCGGCTCTACGAGATGCAGCAGGCCGGGACGCTGCTGTTCCCGGCGATCAACGTCAACGACTCGGTGACGAAATCGAAGTTCGACAACAAGTACGGCTGCCGGCACTCGCTCATCGACGGCATCAACCGGGCCACCGACGTGCTGATCGGCGGCAAGGTGGCGGTCGTGTTCGGGTACGGGGACGTGGGCAAGGGCTGTGCGGAGTCGCTGCGCGGGCAGGGCGCCCGGGTGATCGTCACCGAGGTGGACCCGATCTGCGCGCTCCAGGCCGCGATGGACGGCTACCAGGTGGCGACGATCGACGACGTCGTGGAGTACGCCGACATCTTCATCACGGCGACCGGATGCTTCGACGTGATCACCCACGAGCACATGGCCCGGATGAAGCACCAGGCCATCGTCGGCAACATCGGGCACTTCGACAACGAGATCGACATGGCCGGGCTGCAGCGCCGAACCGATGTAGCGAAGGTCACCATCAAGCCGCAGGTCGACGAGTGGAGGTTCGACGACGGCCACTCGATCATCGTGCTGTCCGAGGGCCGCCTGCTGAACCTCGGCAACGCCACCGGGCACCCGTCGTTCGTGATGAGCAACAGCTTCTCGAACCAGACGATCGCGCAGATCGAGCTGTTCACGAAGACCGCGGAGTACCCCGTCGGGGTGTATGTGCTGCCGAAGAAGCTGGACGAGAAGGTGGCCCGGTTGCACCTCGGCGCACTCGGCGTGAGGTTGACCGAACTGACCAAGGAGCAGGCCGCATACCTCGGTGTCGCGGTCGAGGGACCCTTCAAACCGGACCACTACCGCTACTGAAGACCGGTGTGCAAGTTGCATCGAGGGGCCGCCGCGTCGATATGGTGGCCACGTGGCGAGGCCGACGTCGACAGCACGCCGGGAGCTGGGCGGTGAACTGCGCCGGCTCCGCGGTGAGCGTCGTGCTGTCGACGTCGCGACCGCCCTCGGATGGTCCGAGTCGAAACTGAGCCGGATCGAGACCGCGCACACCGGCATCAGCGAGCCCGACCTGGACCGGTTGCTCACCCTCTACGGCGTCGCGGTGGAGGATCGGGGGCGGCTGCGCGACCTGGCCCGGCGCGGGCGGGCACGGGCCTGGTGGACGCCGTACCGGTCGTCGGTCCCGGACCCCTACGACGAGTACCTGGCGCTGGAGTCCGAGGCGGTCCAGATCTTCGAGTGGGAGGCGCAGGTGGTCCCGGGCCTGCTGCAGACCGACGAGTACGCACGGGCAGTGATCGAGACCGGCGCGGACATCGACGACTCGGCGATCATCCAGCGACGCCTCGCGCTGCGGATGGGCCGGCAGAACACGATGAGCCGGGTGCCGCCGCCTTCGTTGCGGATCGTCATCGACGAGGGCGTCCTGCTGCGCCAGATCGGCGGGCCGGCCGTGCAGCGGCGCCAGTTGAGCCGCCTCTACGAGGCGAGCAGCCGGCCCGGAGTCGAGTTGCTGATCCTCCCTTTTGAGGCGGGCGCGCACGCCGGGCTGATCGAGTCGTTCATGGTCCTGGAGTTCGCGCCCGGCACCCGGTCTCCGGTGGTGCACATCGAAGGGCTGACCGGCGGCCTCTTCCGGGTGAAGCCGGAGGAGATCGACGTGTACCGCGACGCCTTCGATGACCTGCAGGAACGCTCATTGTCGCCAGAAGAGAGCCGAACGGCCATCGCTGAGACGAGGGATCGGATCGGTCGTTGACTCCTCGACGTGGGGTCCAATGGAGAAGCATTCCACGTCAAGGGAGACCATCATGCAGGACACCACGCTGACCTGGCGCAAGAGTAGCCGCAGTGGCGCTGCCGGGCACTGTGTCGAAGTCGCCGAGGCACCGGCCACGGTGCTGGTGCGCGACTCGAAGGACGTCACCGGCCCGGTGCTCAGCTTCGGCGCCCGGGACTGGACCGGCTTCATCGCAGGGGTTCGTGCAGGGGAGTTCGACCGGCCCGGCATGTGATCGCTGATCGCGTGCCACGGGCGGTCCCGGACCGGGGCCGCCCGTTTTTCTCTCTCCGGAGACAGGTTCCCGGGCAAGATCGGCCCCCAGGTAGCGCAAAGTCCCGGAGGACAGTGCAATATTGGACCGCATGAGAGCCCGGGTACTGGTCGTCGATGACGACCCAGCGTTGGCCGAGATGCTCGGCATCGTTCTGCGCAGCGAAGGCTTCCTTCCGTCCTTCGTAGCTGACGGTGAGCGGGCCCTGGCCGCCTTCCGGGAGAACCGTCCGGACATCGTGTTGCTCGACCTGATGCTGCCGGGGATGAGCGGCATCGACGTGGCCCGCGCGATCCGGGCCGAGTCGGGCGTCCCGATAGTCATGCTGACCGCCAAGAGCGACACGGTGGACGTGGTGCTCGGCCTGGAGTCCGGCGCCGACGACTACGTGGTCAAGCCGTTCAAGCCCAAGGAGCTGGTGGCCCGGATGCGGGCCCGCCTGCGCCGGGGCGAGGACGCCGCGCCGGAGATGCTGACCATAGGGCCTCCGGGGAACCAGATCACCATCGACGTACCGGCGCACACCGTGTCCCGGGACGGCGAGGAGGTGAAACTGACGCCGTTGGAGTTCGATCTGCTGGTCGCGCTCGCCCGCAAGCCGCGTCAGGTGTTCACCCGCGAGGTTCTGCTGGAGCAGGTCTGGGGTTACCGGCACGCCGCCGACACCCGCCTGGTCAACGTCCACGTGCAGCGGCTGCGCGCCAAGATCGAGCCGGATCCGGAGCGGCCGGAGATCATCCTGACGGTCCGTGGTGTCGGCTACAAGGCGGGCACCGGCTGATCGTCCGGAGCGGCTAACCTTGCCGCGAGATGCGTGCTCCTGCCTGGCTCCCCATGCCCGTGCGCCGTGCCCTGCGACTGGTGCGGCGTTATTGGCGCGTGCTGGTCCGATATGCGACGAGATATACGGCGCCGGTTCGGCGGGCCTGGCGCCGGTCGCTCCAGCTGCGGGTGGTGGCGATCACTCTGGTCGCCTCCAGCCTGCTGGTCGGCACGTTCGGCTGGTTCATCGCCGACCGCAGCGCCGAGATCCTGCTCAGCCGGGCCGAGGACGAGGCGCGTTCGGCGCTGACCACCAAGGTGGAGTTCGCGAGGAAACAGCTCTCCCTCTACCCGCAGGCACGTGACCCGGAGCTGCAGAGCGGGCTGGAGGAGCTGGTCAACGCCCTCTTCGACGGTGACCCGGCCGACCCCGGCAGCGCGGTGATCTCGATCCGTGCCGAGGGCTGGCCCAACCTCAGAGCGGTCGCCGTGCGCCCGGTCGACACCCGCGACCTGATCACCCCGGAGATGATCCGGGCGGTCTCCGGTGACGGCGGCGGCGTCAGCAAACAGATCCGGACCGCCGAGATCGAGGGCGAGACGATCAAATTCCTGGTGTACGGGTCACCGGTCACCACCAGATTCGGCCAGGTCGAGCTCTACTACATGGTTCCGCTCACCAGCGAGGACCAGGACGCGAACCTGATGCGGACCACCGTGCTGGCCACCGGCCTGGCCCTGGTGATCCTGCTCGGTGTGGTGGCAGGCCTGGTCACCCGGCTGGTCGTCACTCCGGTCCGGGTCGCCGCCCGGACCGCCCAGCGCCTCTCGGCCGGCCTGCTCGACCAGCGGATGAAGGTCGACGGTGAGGACGACCTGGCCCTGCTCGCGGCCGCGTTCAACCAGATGGCGGCGAACCTGCAGCGGCAGATCGTCCGGCTCGAGGAGATGTCCCGGCTGCAGCGCCGGTTCACCTCGGACGTGTCGCACGAGTTGCGTACGCCGCTGACCACCGTCCGGATGGCCGCCGACCTGATCTTCTCCGAGCGCGACGAGTTCGACCCGGCGGTGGCGCGCAGCGCCGAGCTGCTCCAGGCCGAGCTGGACCGGTTCGAGGAGCTGCTCACCGACCTGCTGGAGATCAGCCGGTTCGACGCCGGTTTCGCCGCCCTCGACGCCGAGCACACCGACCTGGTCCCGATCGTCGAGCGGGTGGCCGAGCGGCTGGCCGGCCTGGCCGAGCGGGTCGGTGTGGAGATCCAGCTGAACCTGCCGGACACGCCGGTGATCGCCGAGGTCGACCCGCGGCGGGTGGAGCGGGTGCTGCGTAACCTGGTGGGTAACGCGGTCGAGCACGCCGAGGCGAAACCGGTGCAGGTCACCCTGGCCACCGACGACGCGGCGGTGGCGATCACCGTGCGCGACCACGGGATCGGTCTGAAACCGGGTGAGGAGCGCCTGGTCTTCAACCGGTTCTGGCGGGCCGATCCGTCCCGGGCCCGGCAGACCGGCGGTACCGGCCTCGGCCTGTCGATCAGCGTGGAGGACGCGCGGCTGCACGGCGGCTGGCTGGAGGCGTGGGGATCGCCCGGTGAGGGTGCCCAGTTCCGGCTGACGCTGCCGGTGCGGGCCGGCGACCGTCTGGTGGCCGCGCCGCTGCCGTTGATCCCGCGTGACCGCAACGTGGAGGTGAGCTGATGGTCCGTCGTGTCCTGGCCTGCACGGCCGTCGCCGCGCTGCTGCTCACCGGCGGCTGCGGCATTCCCGACAACTCGGACGTCACCGTGGTCGGTCCCGGCCCGTCCACCGGCACCTCCCTCGGCGAGGGCGGCCTGCGCAGCCGGATCACCCGTGACCTGACCAGCGATCGCCGGCAGTTCGCCCTCAACTACCTGCGCGCGGCCGCGGGGGAGTACGACGGGACCCTCGACCGGGTCAAGGAGTTCATGGCGGCGAGCGCGCGGGACAATTTCAACCCGCCCGCCGCGCCGCGGGTGATCCGTCTGATCGACGAGCCCCTGGTCGACTCGACCACCGACCGGGTCGAGCTGTCCTACCAGCTGCTCGGCACGCTGGGGAAGAACGGGTTGCTCGAGCCGTCACCGGAGAAGGTCGAGGGTAAGTACGAGCTGGTCCTCGGCGAGGTCACCGGCGAGGGGCTCTACGTGGTCCAGGCGCCGCCGTTCCTGCTGCTCAGCGATACCGCTCTGACGGAGTACTACGAAGAGCGCACGATCTACTTCTGGAACACCGACCGGACCGGCCTGGTCCCGGACATCCGCTACCTGCTGCGTGACGTGCCGATCGAGCAGGAGCCGACGATCATCCTGAACTGGTTGATCGGCGGTCCCGCCCCGTGGCTGCAGGACGCCGTGGAGCCCCTGCCGGACGGCACCAAGCTGGAGAACCGGGTGCCGGCGATCGACAACGACCGGCTCCAGGTCAAACTGAGCGCGCAGGCGGTGCCGACCGAGGGCGCGGTCGAGGCCATGGAGCGTCTGCGCATCCAGCTGCAGTGGTCGCTGCGGAGCCTGCTGCCGGAGTTCCTGGACCTGACGGTCGGCCACCAGCAGCTCCGGAGCTACTCCGGTGAGGACTTCGTGACGAGCAACCCGGCGAGCCGTCTGGTGCCCAACCCGGAACGCTATGTGATCTACGACCACACCATCCGGCGCCTGGTGGAGGCGACCCGGCCGACCTCGGACACGGTGCCCGGCATCGCGCCGGACGACAACAAGGACGTCTCGCGCGCCGCCCTCACCACCTCCGGGACGCACCTGTTCGCCGCCCTGGTCACCGGCTCGGGCAAGAACGAGCGGTTGCGCGTGGGCAGCGCGGAGATCGGTGAGACGGCGGAGCTGAAAGAGATCCCGGGGCTGCCGGAGGGCCCGGGTAACCCGGTCTGGGCGATCACCCCGGACAGCAACGTCGACGGTGCGGTCGGTCTGGTCATCGCGGGTGGCCGACTCTGGCGGTTCCGGGCGCAGGGCGGCCCGGCGCTGGAGGTCTCCTCCCCGGGGGCGACCGGCGCGATCACGGCGATCACGGTGGCTCCGGACGGGCACCGGGTGGCCCTGGTCGTCGGCGGACGGCTCTATCGGGCGGTCCTCAACGTCAGCGGCGACGGGCTGGCCCTCACCGGGCTCCAGCAGGTGTTCTCCCCGCTGACGTCGATCACCGCGGCGGACTTCAGCGGTGAGGGCTGGCTGGCGGTGTCCGGTGTGCAGCGTGACAACGACCGGACGTCGATCATCTACACGTCGATCGACGGCGCACTCCAGTCGCCGGTGCTCGCGGACATGGGCCGGGAGGTGGTCACCTACCTCACCTCCTATCCGGCCAACCCGCTGACCCGGCGCAACAGTGTCGGCTCGGTGCTCTACTCGACCGCTCCGGGGCCGAACGCCTGGGAGGCGCTGTCGTCACCGGTGCAGATCCAGGCGAAGGATCTGGCCGGGCCGACCGGTGAGCCGCGACCCGAATTGGTGCCCGGGGCGCCGTTCTTCCTGAACTGACATGGTCCTCTCCGAACTGGCCGATCTCGTGCTGCCCGGCGCCTGCGCGGGTTGCGGGGCGGAGCGGGTGCGGCTCACCTACGGCACGTGCGCGGCGTGTGTGGCGGCGCTGGAGTCGCTGCGGCCGCGTCCGGCCCTGCCGAGCCCGCCGCCGCCCGGTTTTCCGGACTGCGTGACGGTCGGGGCCTACTCCGGGGCGTTGCGGGGCGCGCTGCTGGCGTACAAGGAGAAAGGCCGGCACCGTCTCGCCCGGCCGCTCGGCACCCTGCTCGCCGGTGCGGTGGCGGCGCTCGCGCCGCGCGACCGCCCGGTGACCCTGATCCCGGTCCCGTCGACGGCTGCGGCCCGCCGGGAGCGGTACGGCGACCACATGGCCCGTCTCGCCGACCATGCGGCCCGCCGGTTGCGGGCCGCGGGCTACCGGGTGAACGTCGTGCAGCCGCTTCGTGCACTGCCCCGCCCTGACTCAACGTCACTGGAAGCATCCGAACGGGCGACCGTAGCTGTCAATTCGCTGCGAATGATGCCTCGTATGAGCAATCCCCTACGCGACGGAAGATCCCGAGGCACGCTTGTGGTGGCGGATGACATCGTCACCACCGGCGCCACCTTGGCGGCGGTGGCACGCCGGCTAGAGGAGGCGGACATGCAGGTCACAGGTGCCGCGGTGCTCGCAGCGACAGAGTTGCGCAAGATCCGCCCCGGCAATTGCCTGTGATCGTGCCCCGGGTTGCCGATAGAGCCGAAGGTCAGCCTTCCGGTATCCCGAACGAGGGGTGACTGGCGGGCATAGGCGGGTTAGCGTCTAGGTGACGAGGGCAAGGAATCGGACTCGCCCGCCACCGGGAGCGCACTCAGCCGCACCGGAAAGGAGTCGTCTCACTCTCAGAGCCGCGTCTGACGTCTGATCGCGACGCGGCGTTTTTCACCCAGCTGCCGGGTGCGCCGCGAATCGGCGCCCGCAGCACCAACGTTGGGGGAGGTCACGAGTGGACATTGTCGTCAAGGGCCGCAACGTAGAGGTTCCCGACCACTATCGAGAGCATGTCGCCGACAAGCTGAGCAAGGTCGAACGATACGACCAGAAGCTGATGAGGGCGGACGTGGAGCTCTTCCACGAACGCAATCCGCGACAGTCCGACACCTGCCAGCGGGTCGAGATCACCGTCATGACCAAGGGTCCGGTGGTACGCGCCGAGGCCCAGGCACAGGATTTCTACGCAGCCCTGGACTGCGCCATCAACAAACTCGACGCCCGGCTGCGCCGCTCCGCCGACCGGCGCCGGGTGCATCGCGGACGGCACGCGCCGGTCTCCGTCGCCGCGGCCACCGCCAATCTCCCCACCGACCTGACGCACGGTCGCACCGCGACGCTGACCGAGCCGGTCCTCGACACCGAGCCGACCGAGCACGACGAGGACCAGCCGTGGCGGATCGTGCGGGAGAAGGAGCACTCGGCCGAGCCGATGACCGTCGACGACGCTCTCTTCCAGATGGAGCTCGTCGGCCACGACTTCTATCTGTTCCATGACAAGGACAGCGGGCGGCCCAGTGTGGTCTACCGACGCCGGGGTTACGACTACGGCATCCTCAGCCTAGGCATGTGAGGTTCCTCCGCCGGAGGCCTGTGCGAGCAGGTCTCCGGCGAGGAGCACGAACTGGACGTCGTCGGTGCGCGTGCCGTCCGGACCGGGCAGGCGCGAGCGCAGGTAGGCCTCGCGCGTGAAGCCGGCCTTCTCCAGCACCCGCTGGGATCCGGCGTTCGTCGGGAGCGTCCCGGCGATCAGGCGCGCGATGCCCGTCTCGGCGAAGGCCCACAGGGCGAGCAACTGCGCGGCGCGCGAGGCGAAACCCCTTTTCCGGTACGCCGGGAGCATGCTGTAGCCGATCATGGCCTGACCGGTGGGTGGCTCCTGGTAATACAGGTCGATCTCGCCGGCCCGCGCCCCGGTCGCCGTGTCGAGGATGACGAGGTCGGCCCGGTTGCCGGCCAGCCAGTGCGCCTGCGCCCGGAGACAGCGGCGCTGGATCTCGGCGGCCGGTTTCGGCTCGGGCGGCACGCTGGTGGCGATGACGTCGGGCACGTTGTGCAGCTCGGTGTAGAAGTCGACGTCCTGCTCGCCGAGCGGGCGCAGCGTGATCACGCCGTCGGACAGCTCACCGCCGGGCAGGTCGGGCAGCAGCCGCGGAGCCGGGCCCTCCGGGTCGCCGGCCAGCCGGGACCAGACGATCAGCTCGGGATCGCCACGGCGGACGCCCTCCCGGGTGTAGCCGGCCGCCAGGGCGACACGCTGGGCCGCCGGGTTGTCCCACGCGGTCCGCATCTCCAGCCGGTCACGCCGGGTCAGTGTCGCGCGGCTGAACTCGCGAACCGCCGCGGTGGCCACACCGCGCCGCCGGGCAGCCGGCACCACCTCGAAGGTCAGGATCCCGTGTTCGAGACCGATACGACCGAGAACCTTGCCGGTGTGCTCGTCGATGATCGCGTCGCCACGGAAGCGGACTCCGCTGCCGGCACCCGCGTCCTCGACCCGTACTTCGGTGTTCTGATCCACGTGGCCATCCTCTCCGGGACGCGCCCGGCCGCCAAACACGTTTCCGACGCGTCGAGGACTGCGCTGTCAGCGAACTTCATGGAATCTTTCGCCCTGTTTGCGAGTTTCACCGGAGGCCAGGGTCACAGGTGCCGGGCGAAGGTGCCTACGATGGTTCGGCAGACTGTCTAGGGGAGCGTTGACCCGTGTCGATTTTGGAAAAGATTCTTCGCGCCGGCGAAGGCCGCATGGTGCGACGGCTCAAGGCGATCGCGGACGCGGTCAATTCGATCGAGGACGACTATGTCGACCTCACCGATGACGAGTTGCGCGACTGCACCCAGCAGTTCAAGGAGCGCTATGAGGAGGGCGAGTCCCTCGACTCGTTGCTCCCGGAGGCCTTCGCGGTGGCCCGTGAGGGTGCCAAGCGTGTGCTCGGCCAGCGGGCCTACGACGTCCAGCTGATGGGCGGCGCCGCACTGCACTTCGGCAACATCCCGGAGATGAAGACCGGTGAGGGTAAGACCCTGACCGGTGTGTTCCCGGCCTACCTCAACGCGTTGAGCGGCAAGGGCGTGCACATCATCACGGTCAACGACTACCTCGCCCAGCGTGACGCCGAGTGGGTCGGCCGGGTGCACGTGTTCCTCGGCCTCACCGTCGGCGTGATCCTGCCGAACCGGCCGTCCGCCGAGCACCGTGCCGCCTACCAGTGCGACATCACGTATGGGACGAACAACGAGTTCGGCTTCGACTACCTGCGCGACAACATGGCGTGGTCGAGGGACGAGCGGGTGCAGCGCGGCCACAACTTCGCGATCGTCGACGAGGTGGACTCGATCCTCATCGACGAGGCGCGGACCCCGCTGATCATCTCCGGCCCGGCCGAGCACTCGCAGCGGTGGTATGGCGAGTTCGCCCAGATCGTCGCCCGCCTGCAGGCCGGCAAGGACGGCGAGGGCGACTACGAGGTCGACGTGGCCAAGCGGACCATCGCGGTCACCGAGCGCGGCGTCGCCCGGGTCGAGGACCGGATCGGCATCGACAATCTGTACGAGTCGGTGAACACCCCGCTGGTCGGGTATCTGAACAACGCCATCAAGGCCAAGGAGCTCTACAAGCGCGACAAGGACTACATCGTCAGCCCCGAGGGCGAGGTCCTGATCGTCGACGAGTTCACCGGCCGCATCCTGCACGGCCGCCGCTACAACGAGGGCATGCACCAGGCCATCGAGGCGAAGGAGGGGGTGGAGGTCAAGCAGGAGAACCAGACCCTGGCGACCGTCACCCTGCAGAACTACTTCCGCCTCTACGAGAAGCTCGGCGGCATGACCGGTACGGCGCAGACCGAGGCCGGCGAGTTCAACAGCGTCTACAAGGTCGGCGTCGTGACCATCCCGACGCACCGCCCGATGGTCCGGATCGACCACCCGGACGTCATCTACAAGACCGAGAAGGCCAAGTTCAACGCGGTCATCGAGGACATCGCCGAGCGGCACGCGACCGGTCAGCCGGTCCTCGTCGGCACCGTCTCCGTGGAGAACTCGGAGATCCTCTCCACCCTGCTGCGCCGCCGCGGCATCCCGCACAGCGTGCTGAACGCGAAGTTCCACGCGCAGGAGGCCACGATCATCGCGCAGGCCGGGCGGAAGGGCGCGGTCACCGTCGCGACCAACATGGCCGGTCGTGGCACCGACATCCTGCTCGGCGGCAACGCTGACTTCACCGCGGCGGCCGAGCTGCGTCAGCGTGGCCTCGACCCGGTGGAGGACCCGGAGGAGTACGCGAAGGCACTGGAGGACATCCTCCCGACCGTCAAGCGGGCCACCGAGCAGGAGGCCGCCGAGGTGCAGGCCGCCGGTGGTCTCTACGTGCTCGGCACCGAGCGCCACGACTCCCGCCGCATCGACAACCAGCTGCGCGGCCGGTCCGGCCGTCAGGGTGACCCGGGCGAGTCCCGGTTCTACCTGTCGCTTCAGGATGACCTGATGAAGCGGTTCCGGGCGGGTGCCGTCGAGGCGGTCATGGAGCGCTTCAACATCCCCGAGGACGTTCCCATCGAGTCGAAGATGGTGAGCAAGCAGATCCGCAACGCGCAGACCCAGATCGAGGCGCAGAACGCGGAGATCCGGAAGAACGTCCTCAAGTACGACGAGGTGATGAACAAGCAGCGGCAGGTCGTCTACGCCGAGCGCAAGCGCGTGCTCGACGGCGAGGACATGCACGAGCAGGTCACCCACATGATCGACGACGTGGTGGCCGACTACGTGAACGCCGCGACCGCCGACGGGTTCGCCGAGGACTGGGACCTCGACGACCTGTGGACCAACCTGAAGCGGCTCTACCCGATCACCCTCACGATCGACGACATCGTCGAGGAGTCCGGTGGCGAGCGGAACACGCTCGACCAGGAGTTCCTGCTCGTCCAGTTGAAGCAGGACGCGCAGGCCGCCTACGAGGCCCGCGAGGAGGAGCTCGGCTCCGAGGCGATCCGTGAGCTGGAGCGCCAGGTGCTGCTCTCGGTCATCGACCGCAAGTGGCGTGAGCACCTCTACGAGATGGACTACCTGCAGGAGGGCATCTCCCTGCGGGCCTACGCGCAGCGCGACCCGGTCGTGGAGTACCAGCGCGAGGGCTTCGACATGTTCAACCAGATGATGGAGGGCATCAAGGAGGAGGCCGTCGGTCTCGTCTTCAACCTGGAGGTCCAGGTCGAGGAGGCGCCGCCGCCGGTCACCCTGGACCCGAGCCAGGCCTTCGAGCTGCCGCGCGTCGGCGAGGTGCCGGACGACGAGCCCGAGCGGGTCGAGGTGCACGCCAAGGGCCTCAACACGCCGAGCCGCCCGCAGAACCTGCAGTACACGGCTCCGACGATCGACGGTGAGGCCGGCACGGGCCGCGCGCAGGTCCAGCCCGAGCCGCCGGTCGCGATCGGCCCGGGCGGCTCGCCCGTCCCGGCGAGCCCGGCGCACACCACGGCCCGCGCGGCTGCGAGCCGGTCGGCCTCCGGCCAGTCGGAGTCGAACGGACCGTCCCGCAACGCGCCGTGCTACTGCGGTTCGGGCAAGAAGTACAAGCGCTGCCACGGGGCGCCCGGAGCGGTCTGACGATCCCGACGACACGGCCCGTGCGGTCCGGCCTCGCAGCCGGCTCGCACGGGCCGTGTCGCATGGCGCCGCTTTCCCGCGGTGGCGTCTTCCCGCGGTGGCGTCTTCCCGCGGTGGCGTCTTCCCGCGGTGCCGTCTTCCCGCGGTGCCGTTTCCCGTGGTGTCGCTTTCCCGCGGTGCCGCTGGCCTTCCCGCCGGGCTCTCTCGACGGGGTGGGTCAGATGACCAGCAAGGTGGTTGCGGACCAGGTCTGCTGGTGCAGTTCGAGACGGAAGGCCATCGCCCAGGTGCGGTCGCCGGTGACCAGGGTGACCGCCGCCTCGACCGCGCCGGCCCGGGGTTCGCACAACCGCACCTTGATCACGCCGACCGGAGGCCGTCGGGCCGTCGGCTGCCGGACCCGCCGCAGGTCGGCTGCCCGCCGCGCGCCGGCCAACCCCTGCGCGACCACATCGGCCGCGTGGGACGGCAGCGCCAGTTGGCGCAGGTGAGCGGCCGGCCGGAATCCGTTGAGGACCTCGACGCAGAGCCGGACGAACCGGCGGACCGCGAGCTTGGCGTCACCGGAGGCGCCGGCCACGACCGGTGGCTCGGCGGCGGGCGGGGCGGGCGCCGCTGGGCCGTCGGCCGGCCACTCCAGGGTCAGCTGCCGCGACGACGTCCACACCTGTGGTGTCGCCTCGTCGTCGAACGGGGGTTCATACCGGGGAACCGGGCGCAGGCGGATCGCCGCCCGGGACCCGGTGGGTGCCATCTCGACCGCCGAGCGCATCGCCACCGCCAATTCTTGCGTTTGGCTTCGTTTACCTTCGATAGCGTCGAGTCTTGCTCAGTGACGGTTGTGGCGGCAAGCGCCGGTCATCGATCCGGGAAGAGGAACAAAAGCCGCCTGACGGTCAATCCGCCTCGCGCTCGGCCAACGGATTGTCACGGACCCACGCGGCGGTCTCCGCATACTTACCCGCGATGTATTCCTCCAGCTTGGCGCGCTCGACACGCCACTGCCCGCGGCCACCGACCTTGATCGCGGGCAGCTCGCCGCTGCGGACCATGTGGTAGACCTGCGAATCCGAGACGTTGAGCTCGGCCGCCACGTCGGACAGCAGCAGGAAGCGGGGCTCCGGCACGGCAATCTCCTCACGTTGGCTTCAGTTTGCCACCGTTTGCTGTTGCCCACCCATCTCGGCCCCGGACCGCCCCGATCCGGAGACGCCTGGTGGAATGGTGCGTTCCCGGTCGGTGCGGACGGTGTACTGTCCGGGACCGCAGAAGGCGCCGCGTGCAGGAGGAAGACGTGCCGATCACCGATCTGGTCCGGGTTTACGTACCGGCCACGCTGCCGATGCTCGCCGCGCTGCGGACCGACGGGCGGCTCGGCGACCAGACGACGGTCGCGCACGCGGTGACGCCCGCGCTCCGCGAGTGGTATGCGGAGGGCGACGAGGAGGAGCTGGAGTACGTCGCGTTCACCCGCGCCGCACAGGGTGCCCTCCAGCTGTTGCGCCATGACCCGGCCGCGCCGCGCCGGCGGGTCGTCGTCTCCGCCGATGTGCCGGCCTCGAGCCTGATCCGCGAGGAGACCGAGCTGGGGTCGAGCACGGTGCGCCTGCCGCAGCCGGTGAGCCTGGCCGAGGTGGCCAGCATCCACGTCGACGGCACCGACGCCGAGGAGGCGATCGCGGAGGCCGCCGGAGTGGTCGAGGAGGCTCTGGCCGGCGACCCGGACGCCCAGTTCACCGTCGACGGCGCCGAGGATCACGAGCTGGAGTGGTACGCCGTCTCCGAGCTGGACGAACTCCTCTGACGCCGCTGCCGGCAGCGATCTCGTCGCCGGCCTAGACAGCCTTGTCGGCCGGGGCGTCCTCGGGGGTCGCGGTGGCGTCGTCGGCCGGGTCGGCGTCGTCGGGCGGTGAACCCAGCGTCCGGCCGACCGCGAAGATCGCGGTGAGGGTGCCGGCGAAGAGGACGATCAGCGCGTTGTTGAGCCGGGCCGTGCTGAGCAGGTCCTGCACCGTCCGCTCCAGCTCACTGACCTTGCCGGCGAGCTCCAGCACCTCAGCCCCGGCGGTGCGCGACAGCAGCTCGCCGATCACCAGCAGGAGGCCGGGGCCGGCACCGGCCAGCGCATACATCGGCCAGCGGACGTCCGTACCGGCGCGGCGCAGCAGCAGGTAGGAGATGAGCCCGGCGGCGAGCCCGCTGAGGGCGGCCTGACTGTACGAGAACCACTGTGCCGCGTTGGCGGACGACGCGGTGTCGCCCGCACCGAAGGCGCTGAGCACCGGCTCCTGGAAGAGGTTGAGCACGAATCCGATCAGGAAGACCCCGACCGCCGCGGCCGCCGTCGCCGCGATCACCCGGGGGATCCGCAGCCCGGCCAGTGCGCCACCGATGGTCGCCGCCGCCGCGACGGTGCCACCGACCGCGGCGTAGATGGTGCCGAGCGTGTTGATCGTGATGATCGGCAGGGCGCTGGCCACGCCGACGAGCAGACCGGACCCGGTGGCCACGGCGAACCGGGCGGTCGCGCCGAGCGACCACCGTCCGCCGATCAGGGAGAGCACCAGCAGGGCCACGGCCGCGCCGGCGACCAGGTCGGCGGAGACCGCGCCGGGCAACGCGTACGCCGTGGAGGTCACCTCCATCGCCGCGTCCGCGCGGCTGGTGATGCTGGCCCGGGCCGACCAGAGCATCGCGGCGGTCCACCCCACGGCGGCCACCGCGAGCAGCGCCGCGGTGAGCCGGGACTCCTCGACGCTCTCCGGGGCGGTCTGGCGCTCAGTCATGGGGCTCAGGGTAACCGGCGTGCCCGTGGAGACCCGACCGGCCGTCCGGTGAGGTGCGACGATGGACCGTTGCCCGCCGGCGGAGGCCTGGAACGGGTGGCGCTATTCGCACATGGAGGGACCGTGGGCGGTAAGCGCCGATTGTCTGGTTTTGCATGGCGAATCGCGGGGTTTCGCGCCTTTCCTGCCCGCAACGTGTCGAGTGACCGTTTATCTGCGCCATATTACCTGGTCAACGCGCTTTACAAGCCCGAAACGCCCGATCCGGACGCTCGTTGTCGGACTGTCTGTGCGGGACAGTCGTTTGTGGAGGCGCAAACTGGACGGATCGGGCTAAATCCTGGACGGGGGCGCGACAAAGTGGCAGCTTATTAGGCATGCCCGACTTCCAAATCAATCCGACGGCGGCTGCTCTTCTCGGCCTCCTCCACGAGGGGGCGATGACCGGCGGTCAGCTGATGGCGGCTGCCGAACGCCGCCTCGGGCCCTATTGGTCGATGACGCGGAGCCAGGTCTACCGCGAACTGCCCGTACTGGCCGAAATGGGGTACGTCCGCCTCGGAAAGCCGGGTCCTCGATCCAGTCAGCCCTACGCCATCACCGCGTCCGGGAAACGCGCCTTCACCCGGTGGCTCGCCGAGTCGCCCGGGCGGGACGCCCTGCGTAATCCGGTCGCTCTCCGCGTCGCCTTCGGTCAGCAGCACAGCGGCGACCAGCTGGAGACGCTCTACACCCATGCCAACCAGTACCACTCCGAAGCTATGGCGATGGCGAAGGAGCAGGCCAAGGAGGCCAAGAAGAACGGTGACCCGTTCGGCGCGGCGGCGCTGGAGTTCGCGGTCGCCTATCACAAGGCCGCACTCACCTGGCTCAAGGCCGCTCCGACGAGTTGAACCGACCGCCCCGGCCAGCAATCTGGCCGGGCGGCGTAGTCTTGAGTGTCGTGACCGCTGCCGACTTTCCCGAGCAACTGAAGGCCCTCGACGCGACCCTGCGCAACATCGAGAACGTCCTGGACGTCGACAAGCTGCGCCGGGACAAGGCGGACCTCGAGGAGCAGGCCTCCGCGCCGGACCTCTGGGACGACCAGGCCCGCGCGCAGGAGGTCAACAGCCGTCTGGCGTACGTCTCCGGTGAGATCTCCAAGCTGGAGCGCCTGCGTTCCCGCCTCGACGACGCCGGGGTGCTCCTCGAGCTGGCCGAGGCCGAGGGCGACGCCGGCTCGCTCGCCGAGGTCGGCGACGAGCTCGCCACCCTGACCAAGGCGGTCGAGGAGATGGAGGTCCGCACCCTCCTCTCCGGGGAGTACGACTCCCGCGAGGCGCTCGTCGCCATCCGGGCCGGGGCGGGTGGCGTGGACGCCGCCGACTTCGCCGAGATGCTGATGCGGATGTATCTGCGCTGGGCCGAGCGCCACGGCTATCCGACCGAGGTCTACGACACCTCCTACGCGGAGGAGGCGGGTCTCAAGTCCGCCACCTTCACCGTCAAGGTGCCGTATGCCTACGGCACCCTCGGCGTCGAGTCGGGCACCCACCGCCTGGTGCGGATCAGCCCGTTCGACAACCAGGGTCGCCGTCAGACCAGCTTCGCCAGTGTCGAGGTGATGCCGGTCGTCGAGCAGACCGACAGCATCGACATCCCGGAGAACGAGATCCGGACCGACGTCTACCGCTCCTCCGGTCCCGGTGGGCAGAGCGTCAACACCACCGACTCGGCGGTCCGGCTGACCCACATCCCGACCGGCATCGTGGCCTCCTGCCAGAATGAGAAGTCGCAGCTGCAGAACAAGGCGGCCGCCCTGCGCGTGCTCCAGGCCCGGCTCCTGGAGCGCAAACGCCAGGAGGAGGCGGCCAAGATGGCCGATCTCAAGCAGGACACCACCGGATCGTGGGGCGACCAGATGCGTTCGTACGTCCTCCACCCGTACCAAATGGTGAAGGATCTGCGTACCGAGTTCGAGACCGGTAACCCTTCGTCGGTCTTCGACGGCGATGTGGACGGGTTCATCGAGGCAGGCATCCGTTGGCGCAAGCAGAACCAGATCGCCGGCTGATCCAGGCAGTGACGCAGCGCAACCTGACCTGAACGGTGAGTCAGGCCAGGTTGCGCTCGAATGTGCCGTTACTGCAGCTCGTGAATATTCCCGGCCCCGGCGGGCTTGGCGTTTTCGTTACACCGCGTAGACTCCAGTCCCGTGATTCAGCTCGAGAACGTGACGAAGACGTATCCGAAGGGGTCTCGGCCGTCGCTGGACAATGTCAGCGTCGGGATCGAGAAGGGTGAGTTCGTCTTCTTCATCGGCCCCTCCGGTTCCGGCAAGTCGACGATCATCAAGCTGTTGCTGCACGAGGTCTCCCCGACCAGCGGCAAAGTGGTGGTGAACCAGAAGGACGTGACCACGCTCCGGTCCTGGAAGGTTCCGCACTTCCGGCGCTCGATCGGCTGCGTGTTCCAGGACTTCCGTCTGCTGCCGAACCGTACGGCGTACGAAAATGTGGCCTTTGCCCTTGAAGTCATCGGCAAGACCAAGGCGGTCGCCCGGCGCGTCGTGCCCGAGGTGCTCGAGCTGGTCGGTCTGGGTGGCAAGGAGCACCGTTACCCGCACGAGCTCTCCGGTGGTGAGCAGCAGCGTGTCGCGGTGGCGCGTGCCTTCGTCAACCGGCCGCTGATCCTGCTGGCCGACGAGCCCACGGGTAACCTCGACCCGGACACCTCCATCGAGATCATGCGGCTGCTGGACCGGATCAACCGGACCGGCACGACCGTCGTGATGGTCACGCACGACTCCAACATCGTCAACCAGATGCGCCGCCGGGTCATCGAGATCGAGAGCGGACGGATCGTCCGTGACCAGGCGCGCGGTGTCTACGGATAAGCCCGGCTCCGCCCCCCGAACGAACGCTGAAGCTGTGACACGCGGAGTCCTGGAAGGATCCCCCCGATGCGCGTGAAGTACGTACTCAACGAGGTCCTGGTGGGCCTGTGGCGAAACGTCACGATGACGATCGCCATGATCATCACCATGTCGGTCTCGTTGAGCATGCTGGGCGCCAGTGTGCTGCTGTATATGCAGGTCGACCAGATGAAGGACTACTACTACGGGAACATCCAGGTCTCGATCTTCCTGACTGACGACGTCACCGACGGTCAGAAGGCGACGATCGACCAGGCGATCACGAGTAGTGACCTCGTCAAGGACAAGACCTACGAGACCAAGGAAGACGCTCTCAAGCGTTTCCAGCAGCTCTGGGCCGACTCTCCGGACTTCGTGAACGCGATCAACGCGGACAGCCTGCCCGAGTCGTATCGGGTGACGCTCAAGAATCCTGAGCAGTACAAGGATTTCGCCAAGGTGATCGAGGGCATGCCGGGCATCCGGCAGATCATCGACCAGAGCGACATCCTCGAAGAGGTCTTCGACATCTTCAACTCGATCCAGCTGGCGTCACTGATCGTCGCGGGCTTCATGGCGGTGGCCGCCTTGCTCCTCGTGGGTAACACCATCCAGGTGGCCGCGTACAGCAAGCGGCGCGAGGTGGCGGTGATGAAGCTGGTCGGCGCCTCGAACTGGTTCATCCAGGCGCCGTTCGTGCTCGAGGCGGTGGTCGCCGGTCTGATCGGCGCGATCCTGGGCTTCGTGGCGCTCTTCATCGCCAAGGTGGTCCTGCTGGACAACAAGCTCCAGGCGCTCACCACGATCCTCACACCGATCCCGACCGGCAACGTGATGCTCATGCTGCCACTTCTGGCCGGCGTGGGGGCGCTGGTCAGTGCGGTGACGGCGTGGGTCACGCTGCGCTTCTACCTGAAGGTCTGACCACCCGACAGATATCGTGCCGATGGCCGCAACCCGGGACAGGGTTGCGGCCATCGGGCGATTTGGGGCTTTGGGGACGATTGGTCGCGGTAGCGTGGCGCGGTGAGGTCTCGCCAGCTTGATCGCCTGATCACCGCCTACCTCTGCCTCCTCGGCATCATGGCGAGCGTCCTGACCGGACCCCGGCCCGCCGGCGCGGACCGCAACGACGACGCCGCACGGGCCGTCCGCAGGGCCGAAGCCCTCCTGGAGAACGCCAGCGCGGCCGCCCGTACCGCCGCGACCAATCTGGCCCGTGCCACCGCCGCACTCCCGGCCGCCCAGAACCGGGTCGCCACCACCCGCGGCGTGGTCGTCGCCACCCGCGTCCAGGCCGATGTGGCCCGGCGCAACGCCGACGCCGCCCGCAGCAGCTATCAGCGGGTCGCCGACAACTACCAGGTCGCGGCCGGACGACTCGACGAAGCCCGCGCCCGGGTCGACGAGATCGCCCGGGTCAGCTACATGGGCAGTCGCCTCACCCGGGTCAACATGCTCGCCCAGGCGTCCGGGCCACAGGACCTGATGGACCGGCTCGGGCTCGTCGAATACCTCCAGACCCGGGAGCGGGAGGAGGTTCGTACCCTCTTCGGAGCCCGGCGGGAGGCCCGCACCGCGCAGGACCGTGCCGGCGCCGCCAAGCGCGTCGCCGAGACCGCCGAGCGGGCCGCCGTCGACAAGCTCCGCGCCGCACAGAGTGCCCAGGCCGCCGCGATGCGAGCCCGGCAGGCCCTTTACCACCTGGTGCTCGCGCGGCAGACCGCACTACGGGCCGCCGAAGCGCAGCGCACCACCGTCCTCGCCCAGTACCGGGCGGCGGTCCAGGCCGAACGCCGGGTCCGGACCGCCGTGCGCGGCTGGGAGAACCGGGGCGGCGTCGGCAGCCGCTATCCGGGCGGTCACCTCCTGATGCCCGTACGCGGGTGGAAGAGCAGTGACTACGGCAACCGTTACGACCCCTACTACCGGGTCTGGCAACTGCATGCCGGCACCGACTTCGCGGCCGGATCGGGAAGCCCCATCCGGGCCGCGGCCTCCGGCCGGGTCATCCAGGCCGGCTGGAACGGCGGCTACGGCCAGTACACCTGCATCAACCACGGCCGGCTCAGCGGGTACGGCTTCACGACCTGCTACGCGCACCAGTCCCGGATCTATGTCGACGTCGGCGACTACGTCCGTCGTGGAGAGGTGATCGGCCGGGTCGGCAGCACCGGTGCCTCCACCGGGGCGCATCTGCACTTCGAGACCCGGTTCGGTGGCACGCCCCGCAACCCGCTCAATTACCTGCCCGGCTGTCTCTGTTGAACCACGGGTAGTCTTTTCCCTCATGCCACGGGAACAGGGCCGCAAGGTCGTCGCCTCCAACCGCAAGGCGTACCACGACTACACCATCTTCGACACCTACGAGGCCGGCATGGTCCTCACCGGCACCGAGGTGAAGTCGCTGCGCGCCGGTCGATCGTCGCTGGTCGACGCGTTCGGCCACGAGAAGGACGGCGAGATCTACCTGCACGGGATGCACATCCCGGAGTACACGCAGGGCACCTGGACCAACCACGAGCCGCGCCGGGTCCGCAAACTGCTGCTGCACCGCGAAGAGATCCACAAGATGCTCGGCAAGCTGCGCGACGACGGCGTCACTCTGGTCCCGCTCTCGGTCTACTTCCACAACGGGTATGCGAAGGTCGAGATCGGCCTCGCCAAGGGCAAGAAGAGCTACGACAAGCGCCAGGACATGGCCAGCCGGGACGCCCAGCGGGAGATCAACAAGGCGATGGGCCGCCGTGCGAAGGGCATGGACTGACGGGTATTCTCGCCCGCCAGGCTCCGATCCTCGCCTGATCCGCTGTTGCCCGTCCTCCCGTCGTCGTGCGACCTTGTGCTGTCGCCGCCCGCTTTCCTGTCGCTGTTCGATCTTCCGTTGCCGTGAGGGAGAACCACCCGTTGGCGAAGCATGCCACCCGCCAGTTCATCCTTGCCCGCCTCGTCCTCGGTTCTGCCGCCGCGGTCCTGCTCGCCCTCGTCGTGTGGGTCGCCGTCGTCGCCGGCGGATCGGGCAGCAACGGTGATCCGCTGATGGTTCAGCCGACCGCGGCTCTCCAGGCCGCCGGGGGATCACTGCCCGCCGCCGCGCCGTCGACCGAATCCGTCTCGGTGCCACCGTCGGTCTCCGTCTCGGCTTCGCCATCGCCGACACCGTCCGCCTCCAGGTCACCGTCGGCCTCGGCGAAACCCAAACCCTCGAAGAGTGCCAGCCGTACGCCCAGCGCGTCGCCATCCCGCACGACCCCGCCACCGGCACCGGACGTCTTCGCGGTCAGCTACGCCACCAGCGCCACGTGGCGTGACGGTTTCATCGCCGCGGTCAGTGTCGTCAACAACGGGGGCACCGCCCGGGACTGGTCGGTGACGCTGACCTACCCCTCCAGCGCCGGCGTCGAGGTGCGCGGAGGCTGGAACGCGACGGTGACCATGAGCGGGGATACCGTCACCCTGCGCGGCCGCGGCCTGGCCGCCGGAGCGTCCGTCACCGCCGGTTTCCAGGGCTCGAAGGGAAGCTCCGCCACCGGGAAGCCGACCAGTTGCTCCGTCGGCGAGGGTTCCTGCCGGATGAGCTAAGATTGCGGAGCTGTGTAACAGACATGGGGGTGACTGGTTTCGACTTCGTACGTGGAGACAGGGGAAGCGAGCCGAGGAAGCCGACGTCGTCTCGAGAATCGGTCGTCGGAAACTTATAAGCGCCAACGAAAAGTTTGACGCTGACCAGTACGCTCTCGCCGCCTGAGGCAAGTAGCGTGGTCTGTCGGTCTGGGAGCGCCTCCGTCCCAGCTGCCGGCATCAGCTAGGAGGCTGGCCAACCGGTCCCGGTCACGGGGACCGCGCGGCGAGATCAATCAGTGACTGGGCCCGTCGTCCGAACTTGCTCACGTGAGTCGGAGGGCCGAGTAGGGACATAGTGAGCTGCGCTCGGAGAAGCCCTGACAAAACAACGAAGGACCCGGGTTCGATTCCCGGCACCTCCACGAGAGAGGGCTTACTTGAACCCGCGACAGCGGGAGAGAGTTCGCTCGAAGCGGCGGCACCATCGGTGCCGCCGCTTTCGTTTCTCGCCTCGTTGACCAGCGGCAACACAAGGTCCGAAAGCTCGTCGGCCGCGACGTAGGGTCCGGCCTCGTCGGCGTCGAAGTAGACCTTGGCGAAGAACGACTGATTGAGTACGCGGCGCCCCTGCTGCCCAGCCCGGCGGTATAGCTCCTGCGGGTCAGCGAGCAGGTCGAGTAGGTAGAGCATCGTCTCGCCGGCCGCATCGAGCCGCGGAGTGTCTGACTCGTCGAGCTGCCGAGCCAACCGGTCACGTTCGTCGCGGATCTTCCTCAGCCGCGCCCCGATCTTGTCCTGCGGCCAGTCGGGATTGCCGACGAGGTCGAGGAACCGGTCCTCCTGCTGGTCGAGGGTCTTGAGCTGATCCTTGATCCGGCCGCGCAGCTCGGCGCTGGTCCCGGCGGACTCGGACAGCACTTCGCCGATGCGTGAGGTGAGCTGAGCCCGGAGGTCCGCGGGCAGCATGATCGTCGCGTAGTTGTCGACGACGGCGGTCTCCACTCGGGCAACCGGCAGATAGGGCAGGTCGCAGGCGTGCTGCTGGCGCCCGCGGCAGAAGTAGTAGAAGTGCAGATCGCCGGTGTGGCTCTTGCCTCGCATGATCATCAAGCGACGACGGCACCGATGACACCAAACCACGCCTTTGAGGTAGTGGTTGTGGGTGCGCTCGCGGACGCCACCGGCCCGGCGGGTCTCCAACATGTGCTGCACCCGGTCGAAGACCTCCGGCGTGACCAGCGGCTCGTGCCGACCCTGGTACTCGACTCCGCGGTAAGCGACGTATCCGAGGTAATAGCGGTCGCGGAGCAGGTTGCCGAGCGAGTTCAGCGAGATCGCCGTTCCGGCAGGGAAGCGCTTGGTCGGCTTGGTCCGAAGGCCGGCGTCGGTCAGGGCCGCGATCAAGGCGTGGAACCCGTAGGTGCCGGTGGCGTACAGCTCAAAGGCCATCCGGACCAGCGGGCCGCGCACCGGGTCGACGGCGATGGTGCGGACTTCGCGTCCCTCGAACGTCTCTCTCACGTTGAGGTAGCCGATCGGCGCACGGCCGACGGACCCACCTCGGATGATCTTCTGGCCCATCTTGTACGCGATGTCCGCACCCGACGCGCGGGACTGGTACTCGTTGACCCCGTCGAGCACCGTGGCGACCAGGTCGCCGATCGCCGAGTCCTCGGTGTAGTCCATAACCGAGATCAAAGTCGCGCCCGCGCTGCGGAGATCCCGCTTGGTGATCGCCGCGTCGATGCTGTTCCGGTGGAGCCGGGACCGGGCGTAGACGAGTACGTAGTCGACGTTCTTCTCGGCTTTGAGCCGGGCCATCATCTCGCGGAACACCGGCCGGCCGTCCACGGTCGTCGCGGAGCGGCCGGGCTCGACGAACTCGGCAACGATCTCGGCGCCCAACTCGGCCGCACGGCGCTGGATGGCCGTGCGCTGGGCGGGCAATGAGATGCCTTCGGGGTCATAGTCGGTGTTGACCTGCCCGGCCGACGAGACACGCAGGTAGCTGAACGCGCGCTTGTTCGTGCTCGCCGGCCGGTCGTGCTGGCGCTGGATCTGCGCCATCTCGGGTTCCTCCCCAGTCGTTGGTGATCTCCTCGGCGATCGTGACGAGCACCCGCGCGAGGATTTCGGGATCGATGCGGATCTCACGTACGGGCCTGCGTCGGCGCTTCCGGCGGGGCTCGCGTCGGTTCATCCGTCCGTCGTCCGTCCGCGCCCGTAGCTGCGCAGACGCGTGCGCGGGGACGGACGTCCGCGCGGACTATCCATCGGACTCGTCCCGTGGCATCCGCCAGCGTCCGCGGCGTACCTGCGTGGCGTGAGCTTGGAGCCGGTCGTAGATCCATGTGCGCCTCATTCCAGTCATTCGCATGAGTTCGGGGACGGACAGGCCGTGCTCGGGTGCCTCGTTGAGCGCCGTCTGGAGGACCTTCTCGGGGTCGGCCTCATCGACGATCACGCCGTCGTAGACGTCTTCGTCATCCAGCGCATCGGCTGACAGACGATCCAAGGCGGGGCGATCGGGTGCGTACCGTTCGACGGTGGCCCGGACGTCGTCGTCGGTCACCAGGTAGGCGCGAGCACGACGCGGATGGTTGAAGCCCTCGGCCGAGACGAGGAACTTGCCGGGCGCGTCCAGGTCGTGCGCGTGCCAGCCGGCCGCCACCATGCCCTGACCGAGGATGAGGTCGGTGTCCCGGCGCTCACGGACGCGCAGGCATACCCGCACATCCATCTGTGAACGGATCGCGCCCCTACCCATGGCCTGCTGGGTCGGACGCTGGGTCGCCGCGAGCAGAGTCTCGGCGACTGCGCGGCCACGACGAGCGATCGAGTCCGCATACTCGACGGCGGCGGGGGACTGCTCGGCAAGCTCCGCGTACTCGTCCACCACGATGACCAGCGCGGGTGTGCTCTCGGTCGGTATCCAGAGCCGCGAGGACGACTCGGCCATCGCGCGGGCACGCGCTTCGAGCACCCGAACCGCGTCACGCAGCATCGTCTCCGCTTCGGCCGGCGTCGTGGCCAGCCGAGCAAGGCAGGGCGCCCAGGGGCCCAGCTCCATGCCGCCCTTGAGGTCGATACCCCAAAGCACGACGTCCGGGCAGGCGACCAGGTTGCCGATGATGACGTTGAGAATGCCGCTCTTGCCGGCGCCCGCGATGCCGCCCACCAGGACGTGCCGACGCAGCATCGGCACCGCGACGTGAGCCGCATCCTCGAAGACACCCAGCCGGATGGGGTCGGCGACCGATCGAGCGGCCGGTCCGCGCCACGGGACGGCGTTGGCGTGTGGATCCTCGGCCAGCACACGCATGACGAACCGGCCGGCGTGAGCTGGATCCGGTTCGACCCGGACCGCTCCGGGCCGTGTGCCTAGCCCGGACTCGATCGCGGGGATCTGCGCGACGGCATCCGCGACCGTTTGTCCTGCTCGCAGCGTCATCCGAGCACGCCAGCCCCACACGTCCACCACGGCGGAGAGGACCCGCGACCCGGCAAGGCCGATCTGCTCGGCCAGGTCCGGCCAGGCCTGAATGGTGCGGTCCACGCGTACACGTGCTCGGCGGCGCCGGTGCGACCACCACGGGATCGCACCGGCCGCCATGGCGACCAGCAGAAGCGACTGCAGCGGACTCTGTCCCGGACCGAGCGCGGTCGCTGCTGCGAGCCACGTACCGGCAACCGTGGTCGCGACCGCTGCGTACGCCCGGTCTTCGGATCGGACAACGCCCCAGGGCGCCCCTCGGAACGCTGCCACCGCGGCCGCTATGGCGGTGACAGCGAGAACCCAGCCCCAGCCCTCCGGATGCGCCGAGTGCAGCCAGAGAGCCGTCAGGTCGAGGATTGCGGCGAGTACCAGCGGTGCGAGTTCGGAGCGGTACCGGAAGACAAGCCGGCCGAGTCCGGCGACCATCTCGAACAGCCGGGGCTCATTGGCGACCAGTAGGAGTGGCTGCCCATGACGGCGCCAGCGGCGGTGCCGCCAGCCGTAGGCCCTCATCGAGCCTCCCGCTGCGCGGCTACCTCGTCGCGCAGGTAGTAGAGCGGATCTTCCTCGCCGTCCGACTCGGCGGCCAGCGTGGCACGGGCAGCAGCGAGCAAGTTGGCGTGTTCGATGCGAGTCCAGGGAAGCAGTCGGCGTAGTCGTTGGACCTCCGCAAGTACCAGCGGCAGGTCCGCTACGGCGGTCCAGATATCGAGCCCCGCAAGTAGCGCGCGCCGTCGAGCGCGTGGGAGCCGCGTGACGGTCGATGGCTGTTGCTGGTGCGGTGCTTCGGCGGGGTTGTGGCGGGTGCACGCCGACGTGAGTGTGGCATCGCTTCCTCCGCAAGCTGGCGAACAAGCAGAGGTCCGGCCGTGCGCTGTGGGAACACGCACGACCGGACCCTGGCTGACGCCGTTGCCACCCGCACCACACGGCTTCGGGGCGCTTCGTGACCCCTGGTGCGCAGCTACCTCGGCGTTGCTTACAGCTTCGAGTGCGCTCAGATGCGCTCCAACCGCGTTTGCACGGACGTCCGGGGTACGTCTGGTCGTCCCTCTTGAGGCTGGTCGATACTCAGCTCCTCACAGCCGGTGCCACAGCTCGCAGAACAACCAGGTGAAGCACACTGTGTCCGCCTCCTGGCTGATCTCGGCGGCATGCAAATGACCGCATAGCAGCACGGGAGGTCGTGTGGCGTCTCGTGGCGAAGGGTCTAGAAGCGGTCCGACGGATCTTGGGAGCTACGAGGTGATTGCGCCGAGGTGCCGGGAACTGTCGTACCCCCGCCGTATGGTCTACCCGTGCAACCTGTGAACGTTACCTATAACCCCAGTGCCGGGCTTTGGAGGGCTCGACCCGGCTCTGTTGTATCTTCCCGTAGCCAAGGCTCGCCGCAGTGTCCGTAGACGCAGTAGAGAGATCCCAAGAGATCTGCCGTCGGACGTTTACCTATAGGGGGTGGATTGCGTGGCCATCAAGATCATGTTGTTCGTGTCCTCGTATTCACCACTCTTCGCCCTTTTCGCGATTCGTTTCGAGGAGAGGCTGCTAGTACTCGCCTGTGCTGGCCTAGCGACGCTCGGCGTCGTTGCCATGTATTTAATCCTGCGATTGGATAGCAAAAAATCCCAGGAACCGCACTTGTTGACCAAGGTAACCGATGCAGGGAGTCAGGCGGCTGGGTACGTTGCAAGTTATCTCCTGCCGTTCCCTTCCTGTTGCGCAAACAGAGGAAATCAAGCGTCTGAAGTTCTATGCAGTTCTAATTGGAGACGATCCCGGCAACCGTACCGCGTTCGTGCATCGGGGTAGCCCCGTTCAACTTGCAACTAAGGGCCTGGTTGCAGTGTTAAGCAGCGCTCTTACGCGAGTAGAGAATCCAATTTTTGCCTTCAGGCCGGAATTTGATGTAGTTATCTCTCCCTCAGGCGTTTTTGCTCTCAATCAGAAGAGCTTCGAGGCACTCTTCAAGGATAGTGAGCCGGTACTGGCTAAGACCAGCCAATGGGTGGAGGAGCTTTCCGCAGTTCTGCCGGTCGAAAGTGCAAGCAAGGCGTACTTGGCAGATAGGCTTAAGGCAAACGTCCATCTCCGGCGTAAGGTCCAGGCAATTCTGAAGAAGCCTCACCTTCATAGGCTGACCACGGTGGACCTCGTTTCTGCGATGCAGAAGCATGATCTTGAACCGAGCGACCTGATTCAGAATGAGGAACTAGTCTTCTCATCCTCGACCGAGCGGGAGATTCTGCAGCTTCTCAACGAAGACCTCTTCAAGGGCGATTTTTCAGGGGATAGGTACGCTGCTAGTAAGAAGTCTCCTCGCCCCGGCTCATAGTTTCATGTGCAGCGTCAGCTAAAGCTAACTGTCGATCGCATTCAGGTGCTCGAACCGTCCTGTATAGGCGTCGGACGCCGCTCTATCCGGTCGTCTACGCGCTTAAGTGCTTGCCAGAATGGGGAACCTGCAAAGTCTTGACGCAATCGGAGGCGAGCCGTGCCGAATGGCGTGCTTACGCATACTCGGACGAAATCGCGCCAGCGTAACCTTCGCGTGCCCAAAACATCATCAAGATGTGAAATCGATATAACCCAGGTCTGCAGATCTTGCGCACGGAGTCGATGTGGTAATTCGGGGCCTTTCTCGAACTCATAGCTCACGATTGCAAGTGGCTGGTTGGAAATCCCAAGAATCGAATGGCCTACCCATAGGTTTATGGAGTCAATGGTTATCTCAGCCCGGCCCTTATTCGTCGCGCTGACAAGAATCCATCCGTGGCCGGGCGCCCCGCGAACAATTCGGGCGCGGATCTTGAGGCGTGACCCTCCGCTTCGGTAAGCCAGAGTCGCCACAACGAGAGAGGCTGTAGCGACAACTGCGGCATACGCTGCAGTCGCCGTGGTCCATGTCAGTCCCATGACACGCATCGTGACACGTTGATGCACGAAGGAGTGGGACAAGGTGTGGAGATCAAATTGCCAGATCTGAAGTGACAGCTCACGTGGCGATCAACACCGATGAGTGACCAGCCTTCACCCTGCCACCCGGCCGCGCTGCGAGTGGGGGATCAACGCCAAGATCGCCGAGTGTTGGGTTTTCTGTTGGACGTCACGGCTGCAGCGTTCCATTGCGGGCGCAGCGAACAACGAGTTGCAGGCACCTTGGTAGACGTGCCCGGGCCGTCACGCTGGTGGCCTCTCCTTCCTAAGCGCAAGCACCGCAATTCGGGTGAATAGGGTAAAAGCTGAATCCAGATGGAAATACATCGCAGGCGAACGCCGGGCTATATGGATCGGGAGATCGGGCATGTTGGCCGCTAGACTTCCTCGGTGACAGGGTCACTATCAAGGTGGCCAGTCGCATAGTTTTGGGGCGGCTCACTTGCGGTGCCAAGGAAACCCCACTGAGCAGTAAGGAGGCCCTGGTGCCGGAGTTTGACGTCGAGGTCGGTACGGATGACGACGACCTCGTCGAGCTCTGTCACATGTATTGGGATATCAAGGATGACGGTTCCTTCTCGTACACCGTGAAGGCGTTGTCGGAACGGTTTGGTCAGCCATCTCACAAGATCAGCAAGATCGTTGCAGAGGTGTGCGTCGCGCGCTCGACGAGCCGGCGGTGCGTCGACTGTTCAGAAGGTTTTTCCTATACCTCTCGTGCTAGCTGGACTGCGTCCTCCAGATATGCTGTTGAGCGATGCGCAGAATGCATCAACAGGGCGCAGCGAGAGGCCAAAGAAGCTCGCGACAAGGAAAATGTTTCTCGGCATTTAGAAATTGCGAATCGTCACGCTGTCCATGACGATAGTGTGTCGTTTAGGGCCACCGATCTTGATCTGCGATCGGCGTTCTTTCTAGCCGCGCTATTGGAGGACGGGGAGGACGTTTGTCAGGGTGCGACTGTTCCAATCTATGACCGAGCCGATCAGCTGACTCCAACCTCCGAATATGACTTCAAGGCGCTTGAAACCCTGATTGATCGAGGGCTTATAAGCATTCATCCTTCATCTCCGTTGGAGGCATTTACGTGGAAGGATGACGGCAGTCTTGGTGACTCGTACTATCCCAGTCGAGCCTCGTACTATCTCGTCGGTTCGGGTACGCCTGAAAGTCGGGTTGAAAGATTCCGGAAAGATCTTGCCGAAGTCATATCGCGCGAGTCTTGGCCTGATCACTGGGGCGATCAACTTTCCAGCTTTTGGTTCGATGTCGCTGCCGAGGAGTGCAAATCTCGCCTGGTATATCTGCTGCGGCAGCATGGATTAGATTTCACCCCAGGTCAGAAGACAGACGACGTTTTCCGTCGAGCACTTAGATGGTATTCTATTGGCCAGGTTTACTACTTCATATATCGATCTGCTAAAGATTCCGCAGCCTATTCGGCACGTAGAGAGGTGCCCAAAAAGCAGGCAGCAAACAGCGCGGTCACGAGGATCGCCGCAGAAGTTGATCGGGCCTATGCTCAGGGATGGCAGGTCAGCGTGTTTCATCGCGACTCAAAAGTCCCGATCTCTACGCTTTCGCATATCCTGTTTACGCGCGCTCTCAAACTTGATAACCCGATGGCGTACTCGCCCGTTGATCTCCCCCTGCGTCGCGCAGGTTTTGAATTGGCGTGGGGAAATATCGATTCGTCAGCCTTCGAGCGACTCATATTTCGGCTTGTCGAGGAGACTGAAGGATATGAGAACGTCGAATGGTTGATGCATACGAATGCGCCGGATCACGGTCGAGATGTGAGTGCGGCACGCCTTCGGCGGGATCCGTTGAGTGGTCACAGTTCCCAACGTGTCGCGATTCAGTGCAAACACTACCTGTCACGGGCTATCCGTGATGTGGACGTAAGTGCAGCTATCGTAAGCATCGATCATTGGCGTGATCCTCCCTTTGATGTTCTGGTAATGGCCACCAGCGGGCGTTTCACCTCCGATGCCGTTGCCTGGATTGAGCGGCACAATGCGCGAGGTGGTCATCCTCGGATTGAAGTATGGAATGACGCTCGACTTGAATCTTTGCTAAGTGAGCGGCCGCATCTAATTCGAGATTTCGAGTTGCGCTGACTGTATGGACGGCGGCCTTGTAGGCGATGTTTATTCCTACTGGATGGTTCGCCGGTGGATGGGGATAGCTTGCGGGGCGTAGGCGAGGATAGGAAAGGCCAGGCTGCACAGCGTGGCCCCACCGTCAGCCCGGTACCCAAATGGGTACCGGGCTGATGTCGTTCTCGCTTATGTCCGCTTCGTAGCCCGGTGCCGCTAACACGTCAACTCCGCGCCCCGTCTGGTATCGAGGGTTTGGAGCGGCGTCGACGTGCTGGCAGCCTGTACGGCTTGTTCCGTGACGGTCCTGGAACGGCACCTCATTGGCATCAGCGGCGAGCCGGACCGCAGTTGCCGGTCCTTCACCGGCGAGGGATGTTCAAATGCTCAGACTGCGCACCAGGGGCATCGCTAGGAGAAGAAGTAAAAGGTTGTTATTCCGGCGCCGAAGGTGAACGCGCCGGCCCCTCCGCCCGCCTTGAGCGCTTCCAGCGGTGTTGTGCCGAATCTGGTCCAGATCCAAGCGATGATCGTGCCCGCCAATAGGGCCAGAAGTATGATCACCAGTAGCCACGGGATTCTTGCCGTCATCGGGTTACCGCCTTATGGGGACTCTGCATGGTCACGATTGGATGCTCCGGCCGAACTTGTCCGCTTGCTGGAGGATGTGGTCGAGCCGTTTGGAGACAGCGCTGTGAGTGCGGTATCCCATGGCCTCGGCAACCTCGGTCAACTTGGTGAATCCGCTGCGCAACAGCACCACGAGGGTGCGGTCGCGGGTGTCCAGAAGAGCCAGGAAATCACCGAATAGCATCTGGTCGATGACCTCGGTCTCCGGACCGTGCACAGGGATGGTGTCGGTTAGTTCAACGAACCGCACTCTGATCTTGGCCCGCTTGCGGTAGAGCTTGCGCTCGAAGTCTTCCCGGGCACCGCTCCAGTTCGGCGAGAAGTCATCCTCGCATCGGTGCGAGCGGACCGCGTCGAGGATGCCGCGCAACCGGCCTGTGGCGTCAGCCGCCTCGACCGTCAATCGAACCGCCTCAGCGGCCTCCTCCTCCCCGCGCCAGATGTCTCCGCCCATCCGCGGGTTGGCGGCACTTGCTCCGGGAAGCATCGACCCGTCCACCAGTGACACCGGCCCGGAGTCGACGTCATTCTCTACCACCGGAAAATCACGCAGGTAGCCCTCAAGAACCTGAGTCACCGGCGGGATCCAGAAGTCCAGGTCATGGGCCAAGATTCGAATTGGGTCATCGGTGGTGAACTTGGAGATCCCGGAGTTCGGTTGCGGCATGAGATGACGCCAGACAGTGCCGGCCCAGGCTCGCGCCAGCCGTTCACGGAAGTCGGCCGGTAGGTAACCATCGATGGGCTCGACGTGCTGAAGGTAGGGCCACTGACCGCCCTTTAGCAGCGGAAGGCCGTGCCGTTGCAGCGCGGCCTGAGGCAGCAGGTGGAACAAGGGCGCGAGTTCGTGGTAGCGCGACTCGGTACGCGGAACGAAGATGACGTTGACGTCGCCCTGATCGGCGATCTTGTGCAGCGGTGGGGGCAGTTCCTCGTCGTCGAAGAACCGGCGGCGGAACTGGGCGGCTTCCCACAGCAGGTTCCACTTGGAGATCGCGAGGGACAGCTTCAGGTTCGACTCGTCCCAGGTTCGGGTTCGGACGGGGACGGTTACGTACTCCGGGCGGGTCGGTTCCTGCGCCCGAACTACGGCGTTGAACATAAAGGCGGCCGAGATGTTCCACAGCCGCGGGTGGTACTCGGGTGACGCCAGTGCATCGTTGGGGTCCAGTACCGGCCCGAAGTCGTCATCGTCTTCTGGGGTTCGCGCGTCGGTCATGGTCGCGCCTGCTCCGTTGATGTCGTTGTTCACGATGCATCTCACGACGCTCGACTGCTGTTCTGTTCCAGCATTCTTCGGGAAAGGCGCCGCGATGCTGTGACCCTCGCCACTCCGAGTGGCTCAAGCGAGTGCGGTGCGAGCACCCCCCGGCTCGCCCGCGGCAACGAACCCGGCCAAGTGGGTTGCGGACATGCAGGTCTGGCGTCGATCACGCCGTACGTGCCTGCAGTAAAGGAGATCGATCTTCACGGCGTCCGGTGCGGGAGTGCTGGGTGTGCTCCCAGTCGGTCATCTATCGACGTTCGCCCGTAGCCGTTCGACCCGTTCGCCGAGGTTCAAGTAAGCGGTCATCAGCTCCGCGGCATTGCGGCCCCCTGTTCGCGGAAAGCGCGAACCGGGGGGCCGTTTCGGTTTGTCTGCTCCGGGGGCCGAGCCCCCGGAAACCCCGCATCACGGTGGGTGCCGCAGGCGGTTGTGTCCCGCTTACCCCGGGCTGCCGTCCTGCGAGAGGTTCGTTTTCGCGTCGCGGATGTTGAACTGCGCGGCTGCTTCCGACGTGGCGACCTCCTTGGCTAAGTCGTCAGCCCGGCGTGATCCGGCCGGTCACCCGCCGACGGCCGTTCAGCAGTGGGGGCCGCGATCGCGGTCGGCGATGCGCTGAACGGCGATCACGGCTGTTGGAACTGGGCCTCGACCACGGGAGGTGGCTGGGTGTGGAGCTTTTTGAAGTAGTGGGCTGACACATATGCGCTGGTAGCGTCGCCCAACTGTTTGCCCTGGAGGCTTGCGGTCCGGAAGTGGATGCCTCCCCAGACCCGTGCGGAGACCACCTCGTTGACGGCTTCGGAGAAGCTGTGGAAGTAACGGGTCGTGCCCGTTGCCTCGCTGTAGGCGTGGAAGGCGATGCGGTCACTGCCCAGGACGGTGCGCCAGATCGCCATGCGTGCCGCGGTGGCGCAGGTGTGGCCGGACGGGTGGTCGGGGAACGGCGGGGTGACGAGCAGCGGCATCCAATCCGGGTCCGGGCTGGTGCCCGGGTTGCCGTCGGTGCCGGCGAGCTGAATGGCGCTGACCGGCCGCCAGAAACTCCACGCGCGCTTGTCGTCGAAGCAGGCGATGCCGGTGTCGGCGACGGTGAGATCGGTCATCGCGAACATCCGGGCGGTCTGCAGGACGGTCAGGCGCCGGCTCTGGGCCAGTTGCCGTTTGATCTCCCATTCGGTCACGTGCCGGTCGTGCCACCAGATCGCGGCCTCGGTCTGATCCGGCGTGCGAGTCGTGCTGTTCACCGCGCCAACCTGTTTGATCTCGTTGAACTCGGTGGCATAGCCGGTGCTGCCGAGCGGCAGCGGCCCTGCTGTGCGGAACATCGCGGCGTTCGGAATCAGGTACGGCCGGATGAACGGAGTCATCGCGCCGGCGGCGGTGAAGGTGGGCGGTGTCGGGCGCCACTCGCCGGGCTCCGTGCCGATCACCCATTGCTGGTCGCCGTCGGATCCGTCGTTCTGCCGTGCGGCGATCATCGCGGCCG
This sequence comes from Actinoplanes subglobosus, assembly GCF_042650585.1. Classification (NCBI taxonomy): domain Bacteria; kingdom Bacillati; phylum Actinomycetota; class Actinomycetes; order Micromonosporales; family Micromonosporaceae; genus Actinoplanes; species Actinoplanes subglobosus. The sequence goes on along the minus strand of NZ_JBHSBL010000025.1, from coordinate 85,611 downwards.
CCGTCCGGGTGCCCACCGCGATCCCGCCGCGCTTGGCCGGGCCCTCCGGGATCCCGGCGAGCTCCTGACCGTACTGTTCGCTCAGCCGGTCCGCCTGCGCGGGGAACAGCGCGTCGAGAACCCGGTAGGCGGCGGTTGCGACGGCGGCGTCGACCGACTCGCGGCCGGTGGTCCGCGGTGAGATCAGATACGGCTGGTACGGCTTGCCGGCGATGGCGTTCACCGCGTCGTACACGGCGCCGTTGACCATCGCGAAGCTGCGGCCCTGCTCCCACGGCTGCTGCTGGGCGACATCCCAGATCGCTGTCTGGGCGTTGCGGTCCCATCTGACGACGGAGTTCGCCGTCCCCGTGGTGGTGGTGGCGGCGGCCGGCGTCGCGGCGAGCGGCGAGATCACTGCCAGGATCAGGGTGGCGACCATTCCCGCATGACGTCTCATGACTTCTCCAGTCGATCTCGGTATTGGTGTACATCAATATCGAGGCGCTTTGGGGACTGTATCGGCGAGTGGCCGGGGTGAAGGCGTTCCGGTCGTGATCCGACAGTTTCGTCGCGTGGGTGGTTTGGGGCGTGTGGTGTGTTCGGGGTTTCGTGGGGGTGAGGGCTGATCTATGCTGCGGCCTGGGCCTGACGGATCGAAAGTGGTCGTGGTTGGCGGCCTGGGCCATGGGGGGCTTTTTGTTGATCAGAGCCTTTTTGGGTCGGCTTGGCGTGGTGGTCGGTGCCGGGCTGCTGATGGCCGGGGCTGTGGGAGTGCCCGCGTCGGCTGCCGCTGTGGGGAGCGTCGCCGGGGTCTTCACCGATCATGCGGGCGCGCCGGTCGCCGATGCGTGGGTGGTGGCCTGGAGCGCCGCGGACGGGGCCTATCTGGCCGGCTCGTCCACCGACAGTGCCGGGCGCTATGACCTCGCCGGTGTTCCGGAGGGCGGGGTCAGGCTCTCGTTCCAGGCCGGGACGCTGGTGCAGTGGGCTCCGGGTGTGCTCGGTCAGGAGGCGGGGCGCGTCTTCCCGGTGACCGGCGGCTCGACGATCACCGTCGACGAGCGGCAGCGGCCGGTGGGTCTGGTCGAGGGCGTGGTCACCGGGGCCGATGGTGCGCCGGCCGCCTGGGTGCGGGTCGACGTGCGTGATCTCGCCGGTGACAGTCACGCCTACGGATTCACCGATGACGCGGGGCGCTACCGGGTGGGCGTGTGGGTGGGCGACCACCACGTGGGTTTCGGGCCGGAGACGGCGCGCCAGTGGGCGCCGCGGGCGGTCACCGAGGACGGCGCCGGCAAGGTCGCGGTGGCCGCGGGTGCGTCCGTCCGCGTCGATGAGCGGCTCCTGCCCACCGGGACCATCCGTGGGCGGCTGAGCGTGGCCGGCGGCGGGCCGTTGCCGTCGGCCGAGATCCTTCTGTATGCGGGGGACCGCCGGATCTACGCGGGCTCCTCCGACGAGCACGGCGACTACTCGGTCCCGGTGCTGCCCGGCGACTACGTCGTGGCGTTCCGTGCGGATCCCGACGGCGTGGAGCAGTTCGTTCCGGGCGCCGTCGACCGGGGCAAGGGCAGGGTGCACACGGTCGCGGCGGGGCAGACGGTCGTCGCGGACGACTCGGTGCTGGGGCCGGCGTCGGTGTCGGGACGGCTGGTCGCGGCGGACGGCCGGGCGCAGGCCGGTTTCGAGGTCTTCGTCATGTCGACCGACGACCAGTACAGCTACGGCGCCACCACGGCGGCCGACGGCACGTGGCGGGTCGACGACGTGCACCCGAGTGACTACCGGGTCTCGTTCACCAACCCGGCCGGTTCGCGGACCCAGTGGGCGTACGGGAAGAGCACCGCCGGAGGCGCCGGGGTCTTCGCCGTCGGCGGCGGTGCCCGGGTCACCGTGGACGACACGTGGCTGACCGGCGCCACCCTGATCGTCAAGGCCACCGATGAGGCCACCGGCGCCCCGGTCGGCGACTTCTGCGTCGAGGTCGCGGCCGGCGGCGGCTTCGACAAGGGCTGCTCCATCGGCGGTACGGCGATCGTCACCGACCTGTCCCCGGGTGTGGCCACCGTCGACGTCCTGCCGGGGGAGCCGACCTACCTGCTGCGCGACGAGGACACCCCGGTGACGCTCACCAGCGGCCAGGCGGCCACCGTCACGGTGCCGCTCGGCGCGGGCGGGAAGGTGACGCTGAGTTCTGCCGACAGCGGTTCCGGCGCGGCCGTGGAGGAGACCTGCTTCGTGCTGATGGCGCCCGGCGGGGGCGGCCTGCCCGACGGGGTCGGCGACTGCACGACCGCGGACGGCCGGGTGACCGGCGCGGCGGTGGCACCCGGCACCTACCAGGCGTTCGCCATCGCGCCGGGCGACTACGGCCACCAGTGGGTCGGTGCCGACGGCGGCACCGGCGACCAGCAGGCGGCGGCCCGGATCGTGGTCGAGACCGGCCGGACCGTGGTGGCGCCGGCCGCCCGCCTCGACCGGGCCGGCGCGGTCACCGGTGTCGTGACCGGAGCGCACGGCTCCCCGGTCGCCGACGCCGACGTCTCGCTCACCGCCTGGGGTTTCGGTGCGGGCCCGGTCCACAGCGCGACCACCGACGAGCGGGGCCGCTACCGGATCGGCAAGCTCGGGCCGTACGCGTGGCCGCTCTCCTTCACCACCGCCGGCCATCCGCGTCAGTGGTCGGGCAACACCGGCGACCGGTTCCAGGCCGACCGTGTCCCGGTCACGGCGGGTGCGGAGGCGGCCTACGACATGGCGTTGACGGGCGGGCCGGCGCTGACCGGCCGGGTCACCGTCACGCCCGGCAAGCCGGCGACCGACTGGCGCCTGACCGCGGTCAACGCCGTGACCGGCGATCCGATGGCCGAGTTCGACAGCTACGACCAGGGTCCCGACGGGACCTATACGATGCCGGTCAGCGGCGGCCAGCCGGTCCGGATCCGGTGGTCGGTGGCCGGACAGACCGGGTGGTACGCCCACCCGATCGACCTACCGGGAGCAGGTACGACACGCGTGGACGTGACGGTCGGCTGAGGCTCAGTAGGAGCCGGCGCTCTGGAAGTGGTTCCACGCACCGCACGGCGAGTCGTACCGGCCCTTGATGTAGCCCAGACCCCAGGTGATCTGGGTGGCCGGGTTGATGCGCCAGTCGTCGGCGACCTGACCCATTTTGGAGCCGGGGTAGGCCTGCGGGATGCCGTAGGCGCCGGAGCTGCGGTTAGTGGCCTTGTAGTTCCAGCCGCTCTCGTGGTCCCACAGTTTGTTCAGGCAGGAGAACTCGCCGAACCCGAACCCGGCCTTGATCATCAGGGCGCAGCCGATCTCACGGCTGCCGCTGAAGCTCTGGCAGGAGGCCGGGATCGTGCCGGTGTAGGGGACCGGGCCGGTCTGTGCGGCCCGCTCGGCGGCGGCCTTCTTCTCGGCGGTCGCCTTCTTCTGTGCGGCCTCCAGCTTCCGCGCGTCGGCCGCGGCCGTGTCGGCCATCGTCGACGCCTTCTGTGCCGCGGTGCGCTCCGACTCGGCGCGGGCCGCCCGGTCCGCGGCGTGCTGAGCCTCGCGCTGCACGGCGGCCTGCTCGGCGGCGAGCACCGCCTGGTGGGCGTCGGCGGCCGACTGCTCGCGGGCGTCGCTGTGCCGCACCATCACGATGCCGCCGGCCACACCGGCCAGCAGCAGCGTCACCGACGCGACGCGCGCGCCGACGGCCTGGAAACGTTGCGGTCGAGTCACCGGGGGTCCCTTCGACAGCCATGGATCGTCCTCGGGGAACGACGATCACCGGCAGAGCGCTGTGCAGTGAAGTGGGACGGATCATACGCGCGACGCCCTCGGCATGGGGTCCGCGCCGGTCGTGGGACGGGCTGGCGTGACCCACGCCACCAATACATACTTGTCGATGCTTTGGGTCGGGGGCGATGTGGGGAGCCGGGCCGCCTCCGTGCCGAAGTCGCCCCGTCCCCACGATCCCCGCAAGGAATCCCCCATGAAACGAAAGATCAAGGCCCTGCTCGCCGCCGCAGCCACCGTGCTGGCGACGGCAGTGGCCGCCGTTTCCATGCCACAAGCCGCCTCCGCGGCCGCGCTGACCGAGGTCACCGGATTCGGGACCAACCCCAGCAACCTGCGGATGTATCTCTACGTCCCGGACAACCTGGCGCCCCGGCCGGGTCTGCTCGTGGCCGTCCACTACTGCACCGGCACCGGGCCGGCCTTCTACAGCGGATCGCAGTTCGCCGCGCTGGCCGACCGGTACGGCTACATCGTCATCTACCCGTCGGTGACCCGGAGCAGCCAGTGCTTCGACGTCGCCTCCCCGCAGGCGCTGACCCGTGGCGGCGGCAGCGACCCGGTCGGTATCAAGTCGATGATCGACTACGTGCGGGCCCGCTACCCGGTCGACGCCGACAAGATCGTGGCCACCGGCGTGTCCAGCGGGGCGATGATGACGAACGTGCTGCTCGGCCTCTACCCCGACGTCTTCAGCGCGGGATCGGCCTTCGCCGGCGTGCCGTTCGGCTGCTTCGCCACCACCAACGGCTCCGAATGGAACAGTGACTGCGCCAACGGCCTGGTCACGAAGACCCCGCAGCAGTGGGGTGACCTGATCCGCAACGCCTACCCCGGGTACACCGGACGCCGGCCGCGCATGCAGACCTGGCACGGCACCAACGACGAGATCCTGCGTTACCCCAACTTCGGTGAACAGATCGATCAGTGGACCAACATCCACGGTCTCACCCAGACACCGTCGTTCACCGACACCCCGCAGACCGGATACACCCGCACCCGGTACGGCGGCACGGGAGACACCGCCCCGGTCGAGGCGATCAGCATGAACGGGGTCAGTCACAACCTGCCGGTCGACGCCGCGGCGGCGGTGCACTTCCTGGGGCTCGACACCACCACGCCGTCGCCGTCGTCACCGGCACCGTCGTCACCGGCACCGTCATCACCGGCACCGTCGTCGCCGGCGCCGACCGGTGGCTGCCGGGTCGGTTACACGGTCAACTCCTGGAACACCGGCTTCACCGCGTCGGTCACCGTCACCAACACCGGCACCACGGCGGTCAACGGCTGGACGCTGAGGTTCACCCTGCCGGCCGGACAGACCGTGACCAACGCGTGGAACGCCACGGTCAGTCCGTCCACCGGGGCGGTCGCCGCGACCAACGTCTCCTACAACGCCACACTCACCGCCGGCGGGTCGCAGACCTTCGGCTTCCAGGCCACCCACACCGGCAGCGCCGCCAAGCCCACCGCGTTCACGCTCAACGGCGCCAACTGCGCCGTCGTCTGACGAGCTCCGGGGGGTGAGACCGGGTTCCCCACCTCGGCCTCATCCCCGGAACGGGAGCGCGTAGCCGTACCGCTAAGGAAGCTCGAAAGGCAGTTTGATGCCCGCCAGGGCATCCGGGCAGGGGCAGGAACGCTCCGCCGGAAGCTTGGCCACCGCATCGAGAAGGACGTCGCGCAGACGCGCGGTGTTCTCGGCGAAGACCGAGAACACCTCCTCCTGCGTGACACCGTGATCGCCCTCGACGCCGGCGTCCAGGTCGGTGACCAGGGCGATCGCCGTGTAGCAGAGAGCCAGCTCGCGGGCCAGGACCGCTTCCGGGTGACCGGTCATGTTCACGATCGTGCCGCCGATCGCGGTGAACCAGCGCGACTCGGCCCGGGTCGAGAAGCGCGGGCCCTCGACGACCACCATCGTCCCGCCGTCGACGGCGCTCACCCGCTCGGCGGAATCCAGCACCGCGGCCCGGCCCACCGGACAGTACGGATCGGCGAACGACACGTGCACCGCGCCGGAGTCGTAGAACGTCTGCTCACGGCCACTCGTCCGGTCGATCAGCTGGTCCGGCACCACGAATGTGCCGGGACCCAGCTCCGGGCGCAGGCCACCGACCGCGCACGGTGCGATGATCTGCCGGACACCGAGCGAACGCAGCGCCCACAGATTGGCCCGATAGGGAATCCTGTGCGGGGGAAACCGGTGGTCACGGCCGTGCCGGGGCAGGAACGCCACCCGGCGTCCGCCCACCTCGGCCACGGTGATCCGGTCCGACGGCGGACCGTACGGGGTGTCGACCTCGTGCTCGGTGGCGTTGTCGAGGAGCGCGTAAAGCCCCGATCCGCCGATGACGCCGATCTCTGCTGCCGTAGGTGGCGGGTTCATGTCCAGACCTTATCCGCGGCCGGAAAGCCAAGCTAATGTGCTGAGCATGGCTACGTCGAGCGGACGGCGGTAATCAGGTGTTCGGTGAGCAGCAGCGGATCGGGGGCCGGTCGGTGGAGTCGATGACCGGTCAGCTGCTCGTCGCCACGCCCACCCTCAAGGACCCCAACTTCGACCGGACGGTCGTGCTGCTGGTGGCCCACGAGACGGGCGGCGCACTGGGGGTCGTGCTGAACCGCGCGACCGAGGTCCCGGTGGCCGAGGTCCTCGGCACCTGGGGTGAGCTCGCCGGTGACCCCGCGGTCCTCTTCGAGGGCGGCCCGGTCCAGCCGGAGTCGGCGATCTGCCTGGCCCGGACCAAACCGGAGGTGAAGAAGCGCCTGTCCGGTTTCCATCCGGTCAGCGGCGCGCTCGGCACCCTCGACCTCTCCGCCGATCCGGAGCGGATGCGCGAGAGCGTGGCCGGCATCCGGGTCTTCGCCGGTTATTCCGGCTGGTCGGCGGGGCAGTTGGAGGAGGAGATCGCGTCCGGTTCGTGGTTCGTCTTCGACGCGCTGCCGGGCGACCCGTTCGTCGAGCGCCCCGATGACCTCTGGGCGATGGTCCTGCGGCGACAGGGCGACATCCTCGCCGCGGTGGCCCACTTCCCCCCGGACGTCTCCCTGAACTGAGGGGGGTGCCTCAGGGGGCCCCGCGAAGGTGTGTAGTATTTCCAGCGTGCCCGGGGGAAACGCCGGGGGCAGACAGCAGTGATAGGTAAGGGGCTGTGGCGCAGCTGGTAGCGCACCACACTGGCAGTGTGGGGGTCAGGGGTTCGAGTCCCCTCAGCTCCACCCTTACGAACGCCCGGACTTCGGTCCGGGCGTTTTTGCTGTCCTGAGTGGATGTCGCGCAACGAAAGTGGCCCGCGCCGCTACGGGGGGAGCGGCACGGGCCGTGCGTAACGATAACCGTCTTTTCGGGCAGATGCGAGGGTTTGGCGGCTATCCATAGAAATAACACAGGAAAGTGTCGTCATCCTCCCAGGTGGCGCTTGCTGATCAAGGTCTGCATCTGCGCCACCAGGTCCCGCGGGGAGAGCGGCTTCGGCAGGTATCCGTCGGCGCCCGCGCCCAGGCCCGCGTTGACGTCGTAGGCGTGGCTGTTGCCGGAGACCATCAGGATCGCCATGTCGCGGATCGCCGGGTTGCTGCGGGCCAGCTGACAGAGCTCCATGCCGTTCATGGCCGGCATCCGTACGTCGGTGATCATGCCGACCGGCTTGGCGACGGTGAGGATCCGGGCCGCGGTGTTGCCGTCCTTCGCGCCGAGAGCGCGGTAACCGGCCGCCTCCAGGGTGACGGACAGGAGATCGCGGACGTCACTGTCGTCGTCGGCGATCAGGATCAGGTTCTGGTTCACGGGGGCTGTCCTCCTAATGTCACCGGTCTGATCGGCGGCAACCTGAGGGGCAACAGAGCTGTCGGGTTGCGAGTCGGGAGCGTCGTGCCGGGGATGAACGGAAGCCCCCGTTCGCGAGGAACAGGGGCTTTCCGGTGGTACGGATCAGGACTTGACCGTGGCGGTGTCGGTCTTGGTGATGAACGCCTTGAGGGTGAGCAACAGCCCCGACTCGTCATCGGAGAGGGTGAGCTTGGCGTTCTCGACCAGCAGGGCTCGTGGCTGCTCGGTCTGGAGGTGCTTCACCAGCTTCATGATGTTGTCGACCGGGCCCTCGATGTTGAGGGTGATCGGCAGCTCGGTCACCGTGGGCGTGGTGGCCGACGATTCCTCGCCGGTCGCGGCGTAACCGCTGACCTCGACGTCGTACTTGAGACCGAGGGTCTGGAGCTGCTTCAGGAACTCCGGGATCTTGTTGGTGGTGTTGTCGTGCGGCAGAGCCTGCTGAGCGGTGATCAGGTCGGCCTTGTACTCGTTGATCTTCTTGAGCTCGGTCTTCAGCACGGCGAGGCGCTTCTGCTCGGTGATCAGCTGCGTCTGGGTCTCGGCCGTGTCGGCCTGCACGCTGTCCCGGGCGTTGTACTGCGGCTTGACCATCATGAACCAGCCGCCCACCACGAGCATGATGACGAGGGCCAGGCCACCGAAGAGCCAGATCTGGTCGACGCGTCGTGTCGTCATCACTCACCGGCCTTCGGGCAGTCGCTGGTGAACCGGCCGCAGAGAGCCTCGGACGTGACGGTCACCGTGAGGGAGAAGGCGTATCTTCCGGTCTCCACCTTGTTGACGCTCGTGACGAACGGGTTCGTCACGTGCTTGAGGGTGCCGAGATCGTTCACGTAGTCGGCGACGATCTTCTTGTTGTCGGCCTGGCCTGAGATGGTCAGCGTGCCGATCGTCGAGGAGTCGGACGTCGTGCCGCTGTTCTCCGCGGAGAGGCCGCCGCTGATCTCGGTGAGCTCCACCTTCTCGTCGGCGGCCTCCTTCTGGATCAGGTTGAGCAGGTTGGTCCAGGACAGGTCGTCGGCGAGGATCGCGGTCAGCTCGGTGTTCAGGAGCTTGCCGCCGTCCTGGTACTCGACGAGCGCCTTGAGCTCGTCGGTCTTCTGGGCGGCTCGCGTCCTGGTCAGCGTCTGGAACATCTGCTCGTACTCCTCGTCGGCGGTCTGCTTCGCCTGCGTCGCCTGCCAGTACCAGACGCCGAGGCCAGCGACGACGAGCAGCACCACGAACGCGATGAGCGAGCGGACCTTGCGGGAGCGCCGGCCGTCGCGGATCTCCGGAGGCAGCAGATCGGCGCGGATGGAGAGGACCCGGGCCGCCTGCTGCGGCGAGACCGAGGGGTCCACCGGCATCAGTGCTGTGGTGGTCATCAGGCTGCTCCGAGGGTGAGGCCGATCGACACGGCCGCCGAAGGCACGAAACTGCCGAACCCGCGCTCCCGGGCCTTGCGCGTGTCGCGCAGGCGGGACGCGCTGTCCGCGTACATCACCGGGACGCCGAGCTGCTCCTGGAGGTGCTCGGCGAGACCGGGCATGAGGGCGCTGCCGCCGCAGAGCGAGATACGGGTGACCTGCTTCTGCCGTTCGCCGGAGGCCAGGTACGTGAACGAGCTGCGCAGCTCACTGGAGAGCGGGCGGACCGCGTCGACGAGGGCGGCCACGGTGTCCGGGTTGCCGTCGCCGTGCAGGCCGTACCGGCACTTGAGGGTCTCCGCCTCGGCGGTCGGCAGGCCCAGGCGGGTCGCGATGTTCTCGGTCACCTCGGAACCACCGCGCGGGAGGGTACGCACGAACAGCGGCTCGCCGTCCGCGTGCACCACCACGCTGGTGATGTTGGCACCGATGTCCACGATGGCCTCGACCTGGGCGTCCAGCCGGGAGGCGGAGCGCAGCATGGCGAAGGAGGCGAGGTCGACGCCCACCACCTTCAGGCCGGCCTTCTGGACCGCCTCGACCAGCGCGAGCACCGCGTCCTTGGGCATGGCGATCAGCAGGCCGCGTACGGTCGGGTTGTCGCCGGGCTTCTCCAGCGGATAGAAGTCCAGCAGGGAGCGTTCGACCGCGAGCGGGAGCTGCTCCTTGACCTGGAACGGCAGGGCCTGGCGCATCTGGCTCTGCGGCAGGTTCGCGACCGACGTCTCACGGACGACCAGCTGCGGGTTGGTGACCGCCAGGGTGACCTTCTTGCTGCCGAACTTCGAGGCGGCCCACAGCTGCTTGAGCGCGGCGGTGACCGAGCCCGGGTCCTGCACGACGCCGGCCGCGACGGTGCCCGGCTCCAGCGGGAACTGGCCGAAGTTGATGAGCGTGTAGTCGTCCTTGTTGCGGCGGACCTCGACGGCCCGGATGGAGGACGAGCCGATGTCGAGCCCGATCGGCGTTGAGCCAGCCATCGGTCTTCCTTCCTTCTCGGAGTTGTCGGCCTTTGCGGAGTGGTCAGACGGTGGGGACGAGCAGGTTCGCGTACCAGCCGGCGAGCGGCGCCGCGGCGAAGACCGCGAGGAAGGCGCCGGCCAGCATGTACGGGCCGAACGGGATGCGGCTCTTGCGGGAGGCCAGCTTGAGGGCCATCAGCACGCCGCCGACCAGGCCGCCGAGCAGGAATCCGGCGAAGGCGCCGACCGCGACCGCGCTCCAGCCGAGCCAGCCGAGGTAGAAGCCGAGCAGCGGGGCCAGCTTCACGTCGCCACCACCCATGCCGAAGGTGGCCAGCACCAGGTAGAGCAGGTAGAGGGCGAGGGCGGCGAGGCCGCCGCGGAGCAGGGCACCCGGGTCGCCGGCCGCGATCGAGACCGGGGTGAGCAGGGCGACCGCCACGCCGTACGAGGGAAGGACGATCTTGTCAGGCAGTCGCATGACGTCCAGGTCGATCATCGTGAGAGCGACCGCGACGGCGGCGAGGTAGAGATAGGCGGGCAGTTCCCAGCTGAGGCCGAACCGGGCGGCGACCGCCACGAAGAGGGCGGCGGTGCCGGCCTCGACGAGCGGGTAGCGGGCGCTGATCCGGTTGCCGCAGTCGGCGCACCGGCCGCGGAGCATCAGCCAGCCGAGCACCGGCACGTTGTGCCGGGCCCGGACCGGGTTGCCGCACTGCGGGCAGTGCGAGCCCGGGTGCACCAGCGACTCGTCGCGGGGCACCCGGTGGATCACCACGTTCAGGAACGAGCCGACCGCGAGCCCGAAGAGGGCCGTGACACAGAGCAGGAAGTAGTCCGGCACGGTGGTCCTCCTCGGGCTCGACGGTGACTTCGTCAGCTTGCCGCCTGCGTCAGCCGCAGTTGGCGAAGTTGGACGCGGTGACGGTGGTCGACTCCTTGACGGAGCCACCGGCGCTGCTGTCGTACAGGTAGTACTTGCCGCTGCCACCGGAGTTGGTCGCGCAGACCCGGTAGCCGGTGGTGCCGACCGCGATGTAGTGCAGCACGCTCTTGTCCGAGAGGGTGACGGTGCCGTTCGAGGCGGTGGTGGCGCCGGGAAGCGTCAGCGTCGCCGCGGCGCCGCCGGAGTTGTCCTGGGTCAGGTGACCGGAGGGGTAGGTGTTGCCGTTGCTGGTGTAGTACTGCTCGATCGCGCTGATGGCGCCACGCACGTCGGACTGGGCCGACTTGTCCGCGGCACCCTGCCGGTAGTTCAGGTAGACCGGCACGGCGATGGCGACCAGGACACCGATGATCACGACCACGACGAGAAGCTCGATCAGGGTGAAGCCCTCGTCGTTCTTCTTGCCGGCACGGAGACGGGCGATGACCTCGTGAAGCTGCATTTCGGGGTGCCTCCAGGGCATGGGGGTGGGGCGGGGAAGGGGTGACATCGGGCTCGGGTGCCCGGGTGGTGCGGCCGGCCGTCGGGAGTCGGCCGGGGAATCGGCAGTCGCTTCGTTGCGAAGGCCGTCAGCTCTGGATGTTCTGGTAGATCGTGAACATCGGCAGGTAGAGGCAGATCACCATGCCGCCGACCACGGTGCCCATGACGAGCACCATGATGGGTTCGATCGATGCGGTCAGTGATTCCGCGGCCTCATCGACCTCGCGGTCGTAGAAGTCGGCAATCTTGTCGAGCATCTGACTGATCTGACCGCTCTCTTCTCCGACTTCGATCATCTGGGTGACCATCTCGGGGAAGATCGGATGATGGCGTAGCGCCGTCGACATGGGTTGACCGTCACGAACGGTCGACTGCACGTCCTTCATCGCGGCATTGATGACCTCGTTACCGGTGGTTTCACCGACCACCGCGAGCGCCTGCATGACCGGAACGCCGACGTTCAGGAGCAGGCCGAGGTTGCGGGAGAAGCGGCTCATCGCGAGCTTGCGCAGCAGCGGGCCGAAGACCGGGAGCCGGAGCTTGATCTTGTCGACCTTGAGCCGGAACTCCTCGCTGGACCGCATCTTGCGCTTGTAGGTGAAGCTGCCGCCGAACATCAGGCCCAGCACCAGCGGCCCGATCCAGCCCATGTTGTGGCTGGCGGTGACCAGGAACTGGGTGATGGCGGGCAGCTCGCCGCCGAGGCTTTTGAACATCGCCTCGAAGATCGGGACGATGAAGATCAGAACACCGGCGATCATCACGAAGGTGAAGCCCAGCACGATCGCCGGATAGGTCAGCGCACCCTTGATCTTGCCGCGGAGCGCGGTGTCCTTCTCCAGGCTCTCGGCGATCTGTTCGAGGGCCTTGTCGATCATACCGCCGGTCTCACCGGCCCTGATCATGGCGATCATCAGGCGCGGGAAGACCCGGTCGTGCTTCACCATCGAGGCCGACAGCCCGGCACCGCCGGCCACGTCGGTACGCACCTCGCCGAGCGCCTTCTTCAGCGGCAGCGACGACGTCTGCTCCTCCAGGATCGCCAGCGACCGCAGCAGGGACATGCCGGAGGCGGTCATGGTGGCGAACTGCCGCGCGAAGACCGCGAGGTCCTTGAGCTTGACGCGGTTCCCCAGGCCGGGGATCTTGATCTCCATCTGGAGACCGTGACCCGCCTCGATCAGGTCGAGCGGGACCTCGCCACGCTGGCGCAGCATGTGGGTGGCGGCCGCCTCGTTGGGGGCCTCGATCGTGCCTTTGGCCTTCTTACCGGAGGCGTCGATCGCGTGATAGGTGAAGGTCTTGGTGGACGCCATCGGATCAGTTCCGTCCCACGAGTCGCTTGAGTTCGTCGGCGCCGTGGCAGATCTCCAGGGCGGCCGGCATGCTGACGATGCCCTCGCGGACCTTCTCGGCCAGGTGCTGGTCGAAGGCGAGCATGCCCTCGGCGCCACCGGCCTGCATGAAGGACGGGATCTGGTGCGTCTTGCCCTCCCGGATCAGGCTGCGGATGGCCGGGGTGGCGGTGAGGATCTCGCAGATCACGGCACGCCCCTTCCCATCGGCGGTCGGCGCCAGCGCTTGAGTGATCACGCCCTGGAGACTGGCCGCCAGCTGAGCCCGGATCTGCAGCTGCTGATGCGGGGGGAAGATGTCGATGACACGGTCGATGGTCTGGGTGGCGCTCTGCGTGTGCAGGGTCGCCATCACCAGGTGACCGGTCTCCGCGGCGGTCAGCGCGGTCGCGGTCGTGGTCAGGTCACGCAGCTCGCCGACCAGGATGATGTCCGGGTCCTGCCGCAGCGCGTGCTTGAGCGCGGAGGCGAAGGTGTCGGTGTCGGTGCCGACCTCCCGCTGGTTCACCACACACCGTTTGTGCGGGTGCAGGAACTCGATCGGGTCCTCGATGGTGATGATGTGGTCGGCTCGGCTGCGGTTGGCCAGGTCGAGCAGCGATGCCAGGGTGGTGGTCTTGCCGGAACCGGTCGGGCCGGTCACCAGCACCAGACCACGGGGCAGGTGGGCGAAGCGCGCCACCGACTCCGGCATGCCCAGCTCGTCCAGTGGCTTGATCTTGTGCGGGATGGCCCGGAAGACCGCGCCGCACGAGGTCCGCTGCCGGTAGAGGTTGCCGCGGAAGCGGGAGACACCGACGATGCTGTGCGCGAAGTCCATCTCCTGGTCGGCGAGGAACGTCTCCCACTGCTCGCGGCTGACGGCCGCGCGGGCCAGCAGCTCGGTGTCGGCGGTGTTGAGCTTGCCGTAACCGGGGATCGGCCGCAGCGAGCCGTGCACGCGGATCATCGGCGGGGAGCCGACCGTCAGGTGCAGGTCGGAGCCACCCGACTCGACCAGGGTGATGAGCATCTGGTCGAGCACGTCCAGATCGTCCGCCGACGTGCCGGCGCTGTGCGCCTGCCGCCCGCCGTGCTGGAGCGTGTCCATCTGTCCCTCCCGGTCCGTCCTCGGTGTTTCCGACGCCTGTTGAATCGGCACCACCAGGACCGGGTTTAGTAGCGGAACAGGAGCGCTAGACGGCCACCCGGGAGACCTCGCGGATCGAGGTCAGCCCACCCGCCGCCTTGGCCAGGCCGTCGGCGCGCAGGTCGTACATCCCCTGGGTCAGCGCGACCTCGCGGATCTCACCGGCCGACGCGCGTTTGATCGTCAGCGACTCGATCTCCGGGCTCACCTGCATCACCTCGTGGATCGCGATCCGGCCCTTGTAACCGGTGTTCGCGCAGTTGCGGCAGCCCACCGGCTTGTACAGCACCTCCGGATAGGCCAGGTCCTGCAACGGCCAGTTGGCGCCGAGCACCTCCTCCTCGGTCGGTGTGTACGGCTCCTTGCACCAGTCACAGATCCGCCGGGCCAGACGCTGGGCGAGCACGCAGTCCAGCGACGACCCGACCAGGAACGGCTCGATGCCCATCTCGGTGAGACGGGTCACCGCGCCCGGTGCGTCGTTGGTGTGCAGCGTGGAGAGCAGGAGGTGACCGGTGAGCGCGGCCTCGACGGCGATCTGCGCGGTGTTGCCGTCCCGGATCTCACCGATCAGCACGACGTCCGGGTCGGTACGCAGAATGGCCGGCAACACCGCCGCGAAGGTCAGTCCGGCCTTCGCGTTGACCTGCACCTGGTTGATGCCGCGCAGCCGGTACTCCACCGGGTCCTCGACCGTGATCACGTTCACCTCGGGCCGGCTGATCTTGCCGAGGGTCGCGTAGAGCGTCGTCGACTTGCCGGAACCGGTCGGGCCGGTCACCAGCACCATGCCGTGCGGTTTGGTGAACGACTCGGAGAAGCGCTTCAGGTTGTGCTGTGTGAAGCCGAGTTTCGCCAGGTCCAGGTCGATGCCGCCGGTGTCCAGGACGCGGAGCACGATCTTCTCGCCCCAGACCGTGGGCAGCGTGGCCGTGCGCAGGTCGACCGTACGATCGCGGATCATCGCGGTGATGCGGCCGTTCTGCGGGATGCGCTTCTCGGTGATGTCCACCCCGGACATGATCTTGATCCGGGAGATCAGGGCGTTCATCACGCCCCGGGGCACCAGGTCGACCTCGTGCAGTACGCCGTCGATCCGGTAGCGGACCCGCATGTCGTCCTCGGTCGGCTCCAGGTGCAGGTCGGAGGCCCGGTTCATGACGGCCTGCTCGATCAGGCTGTTCACGTAGCGGACGATCGGGGCGTCGTCGGTGCTGGTCGCCTGCGCGGCCATGCCGGCCTGGTCGTCCACCTCGTCGACCAGATCGGCCAGGTCGGCGCCCTCGCGCTGGAGCCGCTCGATGATCCGGCGGACCTCGCTGCGGGCCACCACCACCGGGCGGATCGTCATGCCGGTCGCGGCCCGCACGTCGTCGAGGGCCACCACGTCGGCCGGGTCGGTCACGCCGACGACCAGTTCGCCGTCGTTGATGGCCAGGCCGAGGACCCGGTGGCGCAGCACCACGGTCAACGGGATCCGCTTCAGGGCCTGCGGGTCCGGGGTGAAACCGACCAGATCCAGGGTGTTGATCCCGAACGCCGCGGCGGCGGCCTTGGTCAGCTGTTCCTCGGTGACGACCTGGTCGTTGATCAGGACGGCACGCACCGGGCGGCCGCTGCGCTGTGCCTCCGCCGCGGCCCGGTCCACCGCGTCGGGGTCGACGCCGATCTGTTTGAGGGCGTCGAGAAGCGGACGGAAGGTCTGATCCATGTGTTCCTCTGCCGGGGCGGAAAAGAGGGCTCAGAGATCCAGTCGGACACTTCCGTGCGGAACTGAGCGCGACGGCCGGTGGCGGAAAGGCGGATCAGTGACGGAAGGTGCGGCGGTACGCCGACGGGGCGACCCCGATGGTGGCGTGCATGTGCTGGCGCAGGGCGGTCGCGCTGCCGAGCCCGGAGCGGCGGGCCACCGTGTCGACCGCCAGGTCGGTGGACTCCAGCAGGATGCGGGCGTGCTCGACCCGCTGGCGGAGCAGCCACTGCCGCGGGCTCAGGCCGGTCTCGTCGCGGAATCGGCGGGTGAACGTCCGTACGCTCATCCGGGCGTGTCCGGCCATCTCCTCCAGGGTGACCGGATCGGAGAGCCGGTCCAGCACCCACGCCCGGGTCCCCTCGGTCCCCGCGCCGTTCGCGGCCGGGACCGGCCGTTCGATGTACTGCGCCTGGCCGCCGTCCCGCCACGGCGGCACCACACAGCGCCGGGCCGTCCGGTTCGCCACCGCGGCGCCGTGGTCGGTGCGGATGATGTGCAGGCACAGGTCCACCCCGGCGCCCACCCCGGCCGAGGTCAGCACGTTGCCGTCGTCGACGAAGAGCACGTCGAAGTCCCACTTCACCCGCGGATAGAGCCCGCCGATCCGCTCCGCCCAGGCCCAGTGGGTGGCTGCCGGACGGCCGTCCAGCAGACCGGCCGCGGCCAGCACCGACGCGCCGGTGCAGATCGAGACGATCCGGGCGCCCCGGGCCGCGGCGGCGACGAGCGCGTCCCGGACGTCGGCCGGCAGTGTGCCGTCGGTGACCGGGCCGCCCCGGTGGATACCGGGGACGATCACGGTGTCCGCGATCTCCAGTTGCTCCAGGCCGTGGTCGGGGACGACGGTGAAACCCGCCTCGGCGGTGACCGGGCCGGGGCCGCAGACGCGGACGTCGTACAGCCTGGTCATCGTCTCGTCGCGGGCGGAGAGGAACACCTGGGTGGGTGTGCCCAGGTCGAAGGGGACGAGGCCGTCGAGGATCAGCACGGAAATCAGGTGCTTCATGGCTCGATTCTTGCGCATGATGGCTCTCTGGCCACTCGTCCGCACGGGCGCGAAGCAGAAGGATCAGTGCTGTGAGACGTTTCCATCCCGCCTGGGCCGTCGCCGCGGTCACCTTCGTCGCTCTACTGGGTGCGGCCGGTTTCCGGGCCACACCGTCCGTCATGCTCCAGCCGCTGCACGACGAGTTCGGCTGGTCGCTCGGCACCATCTCCGCCGCCGTCTCGGTCAATCTGCTGCTCTACGGCCTGACCGCACCGTTCGCGGCGGCCCTGATGGCCCGGTTCGGCATCCGCCGGGTCGCGATGGCCGCGCTGCTGCTGGTCTCGGCCGGCTCCGGGCTCACCCTGTGGATGACGCAGAGCTGGCAGCTGGTCCTCTGCTGGGGCGTCCTGGTCGGGCTCGGTACCGGGTCGCTCGCCCTCGGGTTCGTGGCCACCATCACCGGGCGCTGGTTCGTCAAGCACCGCGGCCTGGTCACGGGGGTGCTGACCGCGGCCGGGGCGACCGGCAACCTGATCTTCCTGCCGGTCCTGTCCCGGATCGTCGAGTCCGACGGGTGGCGGACCGCCGCTCTCACCGTGTCGATCGCGGCGCTTCTGGTCGTACCGCTGCTGGGGTGGCGGTTGCGGGACCATCCGGCCGACCTGAACGTGCCCGCGCTCGGTGCCACGGAGATCGAGGCGCCGGTGAAACCGGCCGGCGGCGCCGCCGGAAACGCCCTGCGCGCGCTCCGGGATGCCGCCCGGACCCGGCCGTTCTGGCTGCTCGCCGGCGGTTTCGCGATCTGTGGGGCGACGACCAACGGCCTGGTCGGCACCCACTTCATCCCGGCCGCGCACGACCACGGCATGCCGCAGACCACCGCGGCGACCCTGCTGGCGCTGGTCGGCGTCTTCGACGTGGTCGGGACGATCGCCTCCGGCTGGCTGACCGACCGGGTGGACAGCCGGATCCTGCTCGGCGCCTACTACGCGCTGCGCGGGCTGTCGCTGCTGGTCCTGCCGTCGCTGTTCGCCGCGACCGCGCACCCCAGCATGCTGATCTTCATCCTCTTCTACGGGCTGGACTGGGTGGCCACCGTGCCGCCGACCGTGGCGCTCTGCCGGGAGTACTTCGGGGCCGCCGGGCCGATCGTGTTCGGCTGGGTCTTCGCCTCGCACCAGTTCGGTGCCGCGGCCGCGGCCACGTCCGCCGGCCTGGTGCGTGACCGGTTCGGCGACTACACGGTCGCCTGGTACGTGGCCGGCGGCCTGGCGATCCTCGGCGCGGTCCTGAGCCTGATGCTGTACGCCGGGAAGCGTCTCCCGCTGCTGGAGCAGTCCGTGCAGGGGGCTACGTCTCGAGCTTGACCTCGGCGGACTGTTTGTCGAGCAGTTCGGTCACCCCGATCGCCGGCATCGGCCGGGCGAAGTGGTAGCCCTGGGCCCGGCCGGCACCCAGATCCTTGAGCCGTTCGGCCTGACCGGCATCCTCGACGCCCTCGGCCACCGGTGACAGGTTGAAGGTCCGCGCGATGTGCAGCACCGCCTCGGCCACCGAGGCGCCGCCGGTCTCCGGCATCGCCTGCACGAACGAGCGGTCGATCTTGACGACGTCCACCGGCAGGGTGCTGAGGTGGCTGAGCGAGGAGAAACCGGTGCCGAAGTCGTCCAAGGCGATCCGGACACCGAGCTCCTTGAGCTGGCTCAGCACCCGTGCCGACTCGACCAGGTCGGTGAGCGCGACCGACTCGGTCAGCTCAAGCACCAGGTCCCTCGGCGGCAGGCCGGTACGCTCCAGCACCTCCCGCACCTCGTCGATCAGGTTCGGGTTGGTCAGCTGGGAGGCGGACAGGTTGACGTTCATCTCGAATCCGGGGTGACGGTCCTGCCAGGTCAGCGCCTGCCGGCAGGCCTCCTCCAGGACCCAGCCGCCGAGCCGGGGCACCTGGCCCAGCTGCTCGGCCAGGTCGAGGAAGAGTGCCGGCGGGACCAGGCCCTTCTCCGGGTGACGCCAGCGGACCAGGGCCTCCACGCCGACGGTGATGCCGCCCTGATCCAGGTCGACGATCGGCTGGTAGTGCACCTCGAACTCGCCGGCCTCCAGGCCGCGCATGAGGTCCTGCTCGGCCAGGCGACGCTGCTCCGCCTTCGCGAACAGCACCGGGTCGAAGCGGCGGGCCACGCCACCGCCGTCCCGCTTGGCCCGGATCAGTGCCTGATCGGCGCGGCGCAGCACCCCGTCCAGCCCGTCGAGGCCGTCGGTGATCGCGACACCGGCGCTGGCCCGGATGCTCAGCGCCACGCCCGCCAGCTGGAGCGGGCGGTGCAGCTCGGTGAGGACACGCTCGGCCACCGCGACGGCGGCCTGCTCGTCCTCCAGTCCGGGCAGCAGCACGACGAACTCGTCGCCGTCCAACCGCGCGACGGTGTCGTTGGCACGCACGTTCACGGCGAGACGGTCGGCCGCGGCACGCAGCAGATCGTCGCCGGCGGCGTGCCCGAGCACGTCGTTGACCTCCTTGAGGCCGTCGAGGTCGACCACGATCACCGCGGTCTTGGTGCGTGCGGGCTCGGCGAGTACCTCCTCGGCGTACTCGACGAACATGCGCCGGTTGCCGAGGCCGGTCAGCGGGTCGCGGAACGCCTGCTGGGCGAGCAGCGTCTGCTGCCGGTTCCGGTCCGGGTCGATCCGGTTGCCGAGGAACTGCCGCAACACTCCCGCCCCGGCCACGAGCAGGACCAGCCAGGTCGCCATCGGTGGGAGATCGCCGTTGACGTGCCGGAAACCGGCGACGGCCAGGGCGGTCCCCACGGTGATGTACCGCAGCACCCCGCGCCTGGTGTCCAGCAGCAGGACGGCGAGGCCAAGGCAGAGCGCCGCCAGGAGCGGCATGATGCGGCCCACCAGCCCACCGGGCTGCGCGGGATCGGCCACCGGCCAGGCGAGCAGTACCAGCGACGCGAGTACCACGGTGTCGTCGACGACGACCCGAACCCGGTCCCACAGAGCGTTGCGACCCACGATCCACCTCCGGCGAGACACATCGGTCCTGGCCGGGCCCGGTTGAGTCATCGCGTCGCGGTTACTTCAAGATCTATTGGGGTACGGGCTTCACGTTCGGTGACGGCTCGGCTCTCCGGTCGATGCGTTGCCACGGCGTTACACCGGTCGTCGGGTCGGGTGACCAGGGTCGCGGGGTTTGCGCGGTCGTGATCTCATGGGACTTCATCACGGTAAGTCGGTAACGGAGGGCTATAACGTGCTGGATGGAGATCGTGGCGCCGACGACGGCGTCCCACGTGCCACCGAGGGCGTGACACCGGTCGACGTGGAGGAGCCGGTGATGCCGGCACCCGAGTTCCCGACCTTCACCCGTACGGCGGGACTGCCTCAACAGTCGCCCGGCAACGGATTCGAGAGCGGACGCGACAGTCGTGCACGGTGAACCCAGCCCCTCGCTGCCCCGGCGCGGCCCGGCCCCGCCGGTCGACCGGATGGACAACGCCGAACTGGCCCGGATGATCGAGTCCGAGCACCCGTACCGTGGCAAGGCGCTCTTCGAGCTCTGCGACCGGATCGCGCTGGACGACGACGCGGCGACCAAGGTCGGCATGCTGTCCCGGCTCACCTCGCTGCGGCGGGCGCGGCTCTTCGACCGGGTGTCACTGGCCTGGTCGGCGATCATCGCGCTGCTGGCGGCCGAGACCGAGCACTCGCGGGACGAGGCCTACGCCGCGTTCGGCGCGCTGGACCAGGAGGAGCAGCGGGACATGCTCGATTACCTGGAGGTCACGAGGATCGAGGAGGCCCACCCGCGGATCACGTGAGCGGGCCTCCGTGCGGTCAGGATTCGACGCGGACGTCTCTGCGGAACGCGACCCGATCGCGTACGGCCGAGGCGTCCGGTTTCGGGTCGGGGTAGAACCACGCGGCGTCCGCCGCGGTCTGTCCGTCCGCCCGGAGCGAGTAGTAGGACGCCTTGCCCTTCCACGGGCAGACGGTGTGCGTTTCCGAGGGGACGAGGACGTCCTCGCGGACGCTGGCGAGGGGGAAGTAGTGGTTGCCCTCGAGTACCACCGTGTCGTCACTGTCGGCGATCACTTCGTCGTTCCAGATGGCCTTCGGCATGTCCCGAACCTAGCGCGAAGCCGGGTTTGTGTCTGATATGTGCGATTTATTCACCTCTCGTGGGTGAATTGCCGCGACCCGGCTGAAGATCTAGAGTCAATCTCCTTATGGAGTCTCGGTTGGACCAGCTGCGTGGCTCCGGGCGGGCGAAACGCCACAACGCCCGCACCATCGCCGCGCTCACCGGAAACCCGGGTTGCAACCGCCGGGCCGTCCTCGACGCGGCCGGCATCGACAAACAGAGACTCGCCGAGCACATCGGCTTCCCCGGCAGCTTCGGCCAGTCCCGGTTCGCGCTCTCCCGCGGCAACGCCTTCGAGGCCATGCTCAAGGCCGACGACTGCGCCGTGCTGCGCGAGGTGCTCGCCGCCGACGCCGCGCTCGACTACCAGGACCTCGCCGCCGACACCCTCAGCGACCGGCACGAGCAGACCGTCAAGACGCTCGCCGACGCCCGGTCCGCGCTCATCGACCACCCGCTCCTCACCCTCGACGTCGCCGGCCAGACCGTCTATCTCGAGCCCGACCTGATCGCGTACGCCCACCACGGCCGCCTCCAGGTCGTCGAGATCAAGTCGTTCGCGATCGTCGACGGGCAGGCCGACAGCGCCAAGGTCTCGGCCGCCGCCGTGCAGGCCGCCGTCTACGTCCTCGCCCTCCGCGACCTGCTCGAACGCCTCGGCCAGGACCCGTCCACGGTCAGCCACGAGGTCGTCCTGGTCTGCCCGGCCGACTTCAGCTTCAGCCCCACCGCGGTCGTCCTCGACGTGCGCAAGCAGCTCTCCACCCTGCGCCGTCAGCTGTCCCGTCTCGCCTCGGTCACCGACCTGATCGACGCCCTCCCGGCCGGCCTCACCTTCGACCTCGCACTCGACCCCGAGGAGCTCGTCACCGCGCTCGGCCACGTCGCGGCCCGCTACGCGCCCGAGTGCCTGTCCGCCTGCGAACTCTCCGTCTACTGCCGGAACGAGGCGTCCGGCAGCACGGCGGCACTCGGCCGGACCGTCCGGGAGGCGCTCGGCGGCATCGACTCCGTCGACGAGGTGCTCGCCCTGGCCGACGGCAGCCGCGAGCCGGCCGAGGACCAGGCCGAGGCGGCGGCCATGCTGCGGGCCGCGCTGCGCCTGCGGACCGAGGCCCTCTCTTGAGTACGTTGACCGCGCTCGCCCGGGCACAGGCGGCGGCCACCGGTCACGCCCAGCCCATCGCCACCGTGCGCCACCTGCACGTCCACGACCACCCGCTGGTGCTGATCCCGCTGGTGATGGCCGGCGAGGCGAACGCGCCGCTGGCCGCGATGGTCGGCACCGATCCGGCCCGGCCCCGCCTGCTCACCGTCGGTCAGCCGCGCAACCGCGACGAGCGGTTCGCCTTCGCCGCCGACCTCGCCACCACCCTCGTGACCTACGCCGACTCGTTCACCACCGACACCGAGGACGTCGCCGTCGACCGGGGCAGAGACGTCCGGCAGCGGTACGTCGACGCACCACAGATCTGGGTGCCCAACCCGGGCGGAGTCGACTTCGTGCGCCTCTTCGGGCGGTCGACCCGGTTCCGGCGTACCGACGGCGACAACCCGGTGCCCGCCGCAGTGCCACTGCTCGGGCGCTGGCTCACCTTCTTCGCCGGCACCGCCGAGATGCCCGGCTCGGCACTGCTGGTCAACGCGGTACAGGCGCTCGGGCTGCACTGGGTGACCGGGCAGAGCAGCGCCGAGGACGCGCAGTTCGGGGTCCAACTCGCCTGGATCGAGTCCGGTGCGGCCGCCGCCCGCGACGCCGAGAACGGGCCGGTCGCCGGGCCCGCCACCGATCCCGACTTCGACAACCGGGTGCTCGCCCCGCTCATCGAACGGTCCGCACCGGAACTCCCGCAGGTTCTCCACGACCTCCTGCTGCCCACCTGGGAGCGGATGTGGCGGACCCTCGGGCTGCTGCGCCGCCTGCCCGCCGGCGAGCGTGTCCGGCTGCGGTGGGACAGCGACCGCGACGCGTTCACCGCCTTCGCGCAGAACCTCGCCGAGGGCGGCCCACCACAACCCCGCCGCGACGGTGCGGTCGCCGCGGCCGCCCGCCTCCAGCGCCTGGAGAGCGCGGCCTCCCGCTATGCGGTCCAGCGCGCCTTCGACGACCCGCTCGTCCTGGCCGAGTACCGGCTCAGCGGCGCCGCCTTCGCCGGGACCGTCACCCTCGCCAATCCCGACCGGGTCGACGACAGCGGCAAACGGCCCGTGCTCCGCCCCCGGATCATGGTGCACACCACCGAGCCGGTCCGGGTCGAGGCCGGAGTCGCACTGACGTCACCGGCCCGGCCGTCGCAGAAGGCGCGGGTCGTCTCGGTGAGCCCGGCCGGCGACGGGCACGACGTCCTCCTCGAACTGTCCGGCGGGATGGGGCGGCGGTTGGTGGCCGAGCCCGGCAGCGTTCCCTCGGTGGGGGAGCGGCTCGTCCTGACCACGCTGAGCGAGGCCTACCGGCCGGGCGGCACGTTGCCCGACCCCGCCGAGACCCCCTGGACCCACGGCGGCCCGCCGGTCCCCTACACCGACCCGTCCGAAACCGGCCCGTCAGGCACCGGCCCGTCGTCGCTTTCCGCGTCAGATGAGCCTGACCAGCAGGAGGGCGATGTCGTCGCTGCGGCGCGGGGCGATCTCCAACAGCCGGGCGCAGAGCTCGTCACCGGTGCGGCCCGCGTTCTCCCGTAGGACCGCCGACAGGCCGGCGATGCCGTCGTCCAGCAGTTGCTCCCGGTCCTCGACCAGGCCGTCGGTGTAGAGCACCAGCGTCGAACCGGCCGGCACGAACCGCCGCGACGTGGTCCGGGACTCCCCGCGCGGCGGCAGGCCGAGCAGTGGCTCCGGTGGCACCCACCACACCTGGACGTTCCCGTCCGGCAACAGCAGCAACGGCGGTGGATGCCCGGCGTTGGCGAACCCCACCTCGTAACCCGACCAGCACGTCCGCACCCGGGCCAGCACCGCCGTCGCCGAAGCGGCCACCCGCAAGCCGTGCAGTGCCTGGTCGAGCGCCGTGAGCAGGGCGCCCGGCTCCTCGTCGCGCCCGTAGGCGTCGCCCCGGACCAGATTGCGGAGCTGGCCCATCGTCGCGGCGGCCTCGATGTCGTGACCGGACACGTCCCCGACCGCCACCACGACACTGCCGTCGGGCTGGGCGAACGCGTCATACCAGTCGCCGCCGACGGCCGCGCCGTCCTGCGCCGGGAGATAGCGGGCGTGCAGCTGGATCCCCGGGATCACCGGCAGCTCGGTGAGCAGGCTGCGCTGCAGCACCTCGGCGACGTGCCGCTGCTCCCGGTAGAGCCGGCTGTTCTCCACCGCGAGACCCGCCCGGCGGCCCACCTCCGCCGCCGTCCACTCCTCGGCAGCCGTGAACGCGGCCCTCTCCGGCCGGTTGACCAGCAGGATCGCGCCGAGCGCCCGCCGCCGCACCGGGGAGACCACCGGCACGATCAGCGACGCACCGAACCCGGCCCGCGCGGTGATCTCGGCGAGCTCCGCATCGGTGATCCGGCTGCGCATCTCGGCGTCACCGTCAGCGGAACGCATCGTCCGCCCCCGGGCCCGCACCGCCACGATCATCGCCCGCAGATCGACGTGGGAGCCGGCCGCCAGCTCGGCGAGCCGGGCCATGTCGGCCGCCCGCTCCGGGTCGCAGTGCGCGGCCGACACCCGGGCCGTCCCGCCCGGATCGTCGGCGACCGCCACCACACACCAGTCGGCCAGAGCCGCCGTGACGATGTCGCCGAGCCGGCGCATCGCCTCGTCCACATCCATGGTCGCGGCCAGGGACTCGGTCAGCTCGGCCAGCAGCTCCAGCTGGTGGTGCGCGGACTCGGCCGCCCGGCGGTCGTCCTCGGCCGACGTGCGTGCCTGCTCGGCGGCGGTCCGCGCCTCCTCGGCCGCGGTCCGGGCCTCCTCCGCGGCGGTCCGGGCCTCCTCGGCGGCGGTCCGGGCCTCCTCGGCGTTCTCCCGGGCGATGCGCAGGCAGACCTCCGACGAGCACACCTCGGCCAGCTCGCGGATCAGGGCGACCTCGCTCGGGGTCCAGGCGCGCGGCTCCTGGTCGATGGCGCAGAGCGCACCCACGATCAAGCCGTCCGGGTCGGTGATCGGCGCACCCACATACGCGATCGCGCCGATCTCGCCGATCACCGGGTTGTCCCGCATCCGGGGGTCGTCGCGCACATCCGGCACGATCTGCATCTCCCCGGCCATCACCACATGCCGGCTGAACGAGTGTGTGAGCGGCATCTCCCGTGCCGAGGCCAGTGGCTCCGGCACCCCGACCTGCCCGGCCAGGAACTGCCGGTCCTCGTCGACCAGGCAGACCACACCCATCGGAGCGTCGATCAGCTTGTGCACCAGCATCGCGACCCGGTTGAACGCGTCATCCGGAACCGGGCCCGCGGTGATCCGGCGCACCGATAGCAGGCGCGGCGGATCAGCGAGCACACCTTCGCCGATCAGGCCCCACTGAAGCACCTTCGCCCTCCGCGGTCTCGACCGTCAGGTTACCGGCGGCTCACGGGCAACGACCGTTACCGTCGTGACCCGATCATCCGTTTCAACCCACCCGAAAGGACGAGTCGCCCCCGCTCCGTGGCCACGCCCGCCCCGTGTGGCCACGACTTTCCACGCTGCTTCGGTCTCATATTTCGGGACGGGGTGGGGCGGTGAGTCGGGACGGGGTGGGGGCGGTGAGTCGGGAGGGGGTGGGGCGGTGAGGAGGCAGTAACCCCGGCGGTCGCGTTGCGGCCCCGCGCCGGGGTGACGTCGCGGGGACAGTCACGGGACCCCTCGTAGCCGTACAAAGAAGATCAAGCGGCGTGACCGAACGGCTGCCGCCGCCCGGCCGACAAGCCGGACCGGATCGTGCCGCGGATCTCGGCCCAGCCGAGCCCGGCGTGCCGGGCCGCCGCGGACAGTGCCCACCGCACCTCGCCCTCGTCGAGCAGGCCCGCGCCGACCAGTCGCCCCAGGGCGAAGGCCGCCCTGTTCAGGGTGTCGTTGCGGGTGCCCGGTGGCGCGTCGGCGACGCGGCCGGCCTCGGCGTCGAGAGCCGCCTCCGCATAGCGGTCCGGATGGGCCAGCGGGCGCCGCGGAACCGGCTCGGGCTGTGGGCCGGCGATCAGCGCCACCAGGGCCGCCGGGCCGGCCGGCAGGGTGACCGCGGGGCGTTGGATCCACCTGTACGGCATGCCGCTCGCGTGCCGGGACGGAGGCGCCAGGACGTAACCGCCGGAACCGCGCCAATCCAGCCCGGGGAGCAGGCGGACCCGGTTGCCGAAGCCCGTCGGGCGGAACCAGAGATGACGGCCACCCGAGCCGGTGCGCACCTGCGGACCGGGCGGGACGTCGCCGCCGAGCAGGTGGCGCAGCCCGTGCCAGCCCTCCGCCGAGTCGACGTCGGCCACATCCATGACCACGCCGGTGCGCAGGCCCACGTTGGCGCGCGGCCAGAACGTCCACCACAACCGGATCTGCCGAGGGTCGGTGGACGCCTCGGTCAGGCCGTGCCGCAGGCGGGGATGTTTGCCGGAACGCTCGCATCGGGCTCCTCTGTCGCAGGAACAGGCGCCCCTCAGGTCAGGCGTGTGCACCGGCAGGACGGGGACGCCATGCCGGGCATACGCCAGGGCAGCCGTTAGCGACATTAGAACAACCGTACGACAATCAGCCCCCGTCCGGCAGGGTGCGCAGCACGTGTGCGATGTGGTGCGATGTGCTCCAGGCGATCCAGCTGGCCGAACTCCCGGCACCCCGCGCGGTCCTGGCACGTTTCGCGATCTCGGCGTCACCCCAGGAGAACCGTGCTCCGGCCGACGGCCACTGCGGTGAGGTCACGAGGGTCCGGCACAGGTCGTGGCACCGGTCGTCGCTGCGCCCGCCCCGCCGCGCCCAGCGGTAGATCCACCACTCGCGCTCCGTCGTATACCTCAGCGTGGGGAGCTGCCGGTGCGGCTGGACCCCGCGCCGCCGGACCGGCGAGGTCACGCCGTAGTCGGCATATCCGAGATCCGGCTCGCCGAGGCGCTCCCAGACACGGGCGTCGAGCCGGCCCAGCGCCACCGGCCGGTCGGTGGGCAGATCGTCGAGGTTCGGTGGCATCGCACCGGACGCCACGCTCACCGAGCGCCACGGCGCGCCACGGGCCCAGCGCAGCACCCGGCGGGCCCGGTCCTCCACCTCGGTGGCGTGCGACAGGCACGCCGTCTCGGCGAGATCGATCAGCAGGTCGACCTCGCACGGGTCGAGGGCCGCGGAACGCAACAGCCGCTCGGTGACGGCATCCGCCTCGGCCGGGTTGGCGGCGTCGGTGTGCGGGCGCATCCGCAACACCGCGCCGTGCCGGTGCAGCCGGGCGGCCCGCCCGTGCGCGGCCAGTCGTGGCCCGCTCTCGTGCGGCCGCAGCACCGGGGTCATGGCCAGGCCGAGACCTGCCATGCGCTCGGCGAGCGGCTCCGGCCCGGCGGTCGCCTCGGGCACGTCTCCGAAGTCGACAGCCAGCGCCCGGACGTGTGGTCGCAGCTCGCGGACCAGGGGAAGGACGACGCCGTCCGGCTCCAGCTCGACGATGGGGACGACCCGATCGGCCTCGTCGACCGACAGGTGTGCCAGGGCGGTGAACTCACCCCGGCGGGGTCGCAGGATCGGGTGGTAGACCCGGTCGCGCTTCATTCACCAACGGTACCGTCACGGACGGTATAGATGGGCGAGCATCGATTGATTGGCCTCCCACCCGTCCGGGAATTTCACCGGAACATTGAGGTGCACCGGCTCGGTCGACGGGTGCGCGTCGAGCAGCTCGGCGATGCCGGCCCGGGCCACCACCACGCACGCGTGCCGGTGCCGGGAGGTCAGCACGCAGAGACGGCCCGACTCCAGGTGGAAGGCGGTCGCGTCACGCCGGCCGGAGAGCGGGTGCAGCACCACGGTCAAGTCGTACTCCCGGCCCTGCAACCTGTTCGCCGTATCCACAGTGACCTCGGCCGCCTCCGCCGGCAACAACGAGCGGATCACCGCGACCTGATCACGGTGGGCGGCGCCGATCGCGATCCGGTCCGGTGTCAGCGGGCCGGAGCCGGACTCCGACGTCGCAACCCCCTCCCTGGTCAGGGCACGTGCGGCAAGCGTCGCACAGGCCGCCGCGGCCTCCGCGTCGGTCCGCACGGTGAACCGCTCGGCCAGCTCGTGCAGCCCCCACCCGGTGGCGGCCGCACCATCCAGCACGGCGTCGAACGCGTCGCGTGGCGGCTGCCCGAAGGCCAGTGTGCGGTCGCCCGGCCCGGTCCCCGAGCGAAACCCGGTGAACGGGTAGAACGCCGCCGCCACGACCGGTGCCGCCGACGCCGGGAGCCGCCACGACACCGGCAGCCGGTGCACCGGCAGATCAGGGTTGTGCCGCAGCAGCACCGCCACCGCACTCTGCATCGGATCCCAGGACAGGCCGATCCACCGCTCCACCTCCACCGTGGAGAACGGGTCCAGCTGGCCCGGGTCACCGACGAACAGGGCGCGCGCGAAACGCGGCGCGACACGGAGAAGAGCATCGGAGCGCATCTGGTACGCCTCGTCGACGATCGCCCACGGCCAGGTGCCCTCGGTGACCGTGGCCCACTTGGCAGCCG
Source organism: Actinoplanes subglobosus (assembly GCF_042650585.1). NCBI lineage: Bacteria > Bacillati > Actinomycetota > Actinomycetes > Micromonosporales > Micromonosporaceae > Actinoplanes > Actinoplanes subglobosus. The sequence continues at coordinate 57,205 of NZ_JBHSBL010000025.1, read as the reverse complement.
TGCCGATGGTGACCGGCGGTGACCCCAGATCCGCCACCTTGGCCGCCACCCGGCACCCCGGATGCGCCCGGACCCGTGGCGTCGGCTCGTAGTCGACAGCCGACAATCGGCCCACCCGAAGCTCCGGCGACCGCACCCCGAGCCGCTCGATCAGGTCGTCCACCTGCTCGTTGGTCTGAGCCACGATCATCAACGGCGCACCGGTGGCGGCCAGCTCCCCGGCTGCGCGGACCACGAGCGTCGACTTGCCGGCGCCGGGTGGGGAGTCGACGACCACCCCGCGGTGGTCACCCTCGGTGAGATCGCGGAGGACCGCGGCGATGACGGTCGCGGCCTCCTCGGCCGGGCTGACGAGCGTGTTCGAACCCATTCCGGCACGGTAGCGCCCACCCCTGACAGAACCGGTAGCCTCCCCAGATCATGGGTGAGCGCGAATGGGACTGGCCGGTCGCGGAGCTGACCGCGCTGCGGTTGGGCCGGCGGCTCGGTGTGCGGGTCCCGGCCTCCCGGCCACATCGGTGGTCGTTCGTGCACATCGTTCCCGAGACGCCGGGTTTCGTGATCGCGCATTGGGAGTTCGAAGCCGACCGCCTGGAAGGTCACGATCACGATCTGGCAGCGGTACGCCTCCGTCGCGCGGCCGCCGCCGATGAGGCCGAACTCCTCGCTGTGCTGCGTGAATGGCAACTCCCGCCGGACCGTTTCCGCTCCTCCTGGGACACCGTCGACCCGCACGGAGAGTAGTTATCCACAGGCCTTCTCCGCGTTGTCGCCAATCTCGCTACCGTCTGCCGCGAAGTCATCACGGTGAATGAGGAGGCGACATGTTCGACGGATTCGCGGGACGCGATCCCGACGAGATCGAGCGGCTGATCGACGAGTGGCGCGGGACGATCGAGGACCGCACGGCCCGGGCCCGGGCGCTGGAGGCGCGGCTGGCACAGCTCTCCGAGACCGCGCGAAGTCCTGACGGGCTGGTCACCGTCACGGTCAGTGCCGCTCTCGACCTGACCCGGCTCGACCTGGGCGAGGGCATCCGGCAGCGGGCCGCGTCGGTCACCGCGCGGGAGATCATGGCGACGATGCGGGCCGCCCGGGGTGCGCTGGTTTCGGCGGTCACGGTCGCGACCGCCGAGACGGTCGGGACGGAGAGTGCGGCCGGCCAGGCGATCATCTCGGCGTACGCGGACTGTCTCGCTCCCGCCCCGCCGACTGTTCCCGCGTCCTCCGGGCCGTCGGCCGTTCCTGGCTCTTCCGGGCCGTCGGGTGTCCCTGGCTCTTGCGGGCCGTCGGGTGTCTCCGGCTCTTGCGGGCCGTCGGGTGTCTCCGGCTCTTCCGGGCCGTCGGGTGTCCCTGCCTCTTCCGGCCGGGCGGGGCCGGGTGTCGGCGGCCGCGCTTGATTGGCTCCGTGCCGGCTGGCCTTGACGGGCTGCGCTCACTGGGCGGCGGCCGGGCTCGAGCGGGTCGTGCCGACTGACACGGATTGACGGCGCCCGCCGGTGGCCGGGCGCCCAACGGGACCGGTTCGGTGAGCCGGTCCGGCGAATGGTTCCGGCCCGCCGATGACCGGGACCGACAACGACATCGGGGAGGAGAGGAGCAGCATCGTGTCCACTCAGGAGCACGTCTACTTTCATTCGGAGGACAGCGCGGCGGAGTTCGCCGCACGGATCGGCCCGGCGGTCGGCATGGTGGTGATCCGGGGCGGGCGTGGGGAGACGTTCCTGTCGCGGCCCTTGCCGGACGGCGGGGCGGTCGGTGGTGAGCTGCGCGCCAACGAGCTGTCTGATCCGGGGGAGCCGTCGTTCCTCGATGTGTTCCCACTGGTCCTCGACCTGGGGATCACCATCGGTGACCGGGGGCGTCAGCTGGCCGAGGCACGTGCGCTGTTCACCGAATTCGCCGGGGTGTCGCCGGTGCCGGTCGCTCTGGTGCGCGGTTACGACTTCCTGCTCGGTGCGGCGGACAGCGCTAAGAAGCTCGTGTGGTTTCCGGAGAACGTCACTCCGTATGCGGAGGATCGGGAGAGATGGTTGCCATTTCAACCGGACACCCGCGGCTAATTGGCGCCGTGCCAAATAGTTTGGCCGGAATCGATCCGCCACGCTTTAGGCGCCTGCCGTGAATCCACCGCACGGTCGGTTTGAATCCGAGGGGTACGGGAAACGGCCGTGAAAGCCGTGAAAGGTGCTAACCGCCTACAGGCGAACATTCCGGAAAGTCGGATTTTGGTAGCTAGGTGGATCTTGGCTGGGAGAGCGTTTGCCCGCCGACCTCGGCATCTCTCGGAGTGATCTGACGGGTATCTGACACTTGACGGCTGTCCCGTCGGGGTCAGGCTCGCTCAGGAGGGTCGTCGGAGGCGTTCACGTGAAAAGGGACGCGTGTACTGCAATTCATTTCAGCTCCCTCACGCGGTCACAGGGCATCCGCCAGTTGATCAATTGGTCGGACGTTCCGCTGGTCGCGCGGTATTTGATCACGCTCTGTGAGGCATTGTTTGCGTGCGCGTCACCACTTGGAAATATCTCTCGACTTGAATACGGGGTACTGGCGAAAAGCGATAGGGGCATGCAAGTTGCGCCCGTGCTCCGCTGCGCAAGTTGCATGTTTTGCGTCTCGCCGCCCCGCCGCTCCATCGTTGTGGCCAAGCGCTGATCGACATGTTCGATTTCATTCATGCTTGTTGTTGTGATCTCGTTCTTCCCCCTTCCAGTCGATCAATGAAAGTGCAACTCTTCTAGCCAGCAGTGACGTCGGCATCACGGACGGTGGTGGTGGGGAATGCGTCCAGACGTTCTCGTCGGTCCTAGTGAATGGCTGATCGAGCAGTTCGGCGACAAGGTCGCTGATGAACTGTGGACCCGGGTGCCGGAGGCCTTGAGCACGGCGATCGACCGCGAGGTTCACGCTCACCCGGCCATGACCCAGACCATGGAGCGGGTCCTGGCGAATCCCCGGTGGCCACTTCCCTATGAGGAGCTGGTGCTCTTCCTGGGGACGCTACCGGGAGCGGAGATCATCAGTGTGCCGCGCTCCGTCTACCAGTTGGTTCTGATCAACGGCCACGTCGTGGTGCCCTGGTGCTACGGCCAGTCCGCGCGGATCTCGATGCGGGACGCGGAGGTCGGTCGTTCGTTCGGCCGTCTCGCTCGTGAGCTGCTCCGCCGGTTCGGCCCGCCCTGGCGCCGGTCGCCGGTCGAGGCCCCGTTGCCACTCGACGCGGTCGACGAGCGGGAGGTGGCCAAGATCTGCGCGGCGATCGCCCGGATCGCGCCGAAACCGGAGGTGGTCATCGCCGGTTACGCGGGCGCACCGAACCTGGGACTGCTCCGCGCCTGCCTCGGCGAGATCAAGTCCACCGACAACGGCACGTTGAGCTGGAGCCACCTCGACGACCTGCCGCTGCCGCCGCCGGTGATCCCGCGCCCACGCCGCATGCAGTTCCCCTGACCTCGCCCGGCAGCCACCGGACCAGGTGGCCCGAGCATCCCGGCCCGCCAGCTGCCGGACCGAGTGATCCAAGCAGCCCGGCCCGGCCCGGCAGCCGTCGGACCAGGTGGCCCGAGCACTCCGTCCCGGCAGCCGTCGGACCAGGTGGCCCGAGCATCCCGGCCCGGTAGCCGTCGGACCAGGTGGCCCGAGCATCCCACCCGGCACCTGCCGGACCGGCCGATCTGACAGCCCGACCACTCCGATCAGGCCCAGCGAACGACTTGCCCCGCGGAAGGCAGGCCAGCCGCCAGCCCGCCCAACGCGAACCGGACCGGCCGAAAGGCCGGTCCGGTTCAACGTGAGGGGTGGGACGGGAGGTGACGCCGCCGAAACCCAGCGGTGGGTGGCCTGGCTGCGGATGGCTGGGTCGGGCCGGCTCGTGGTCGGGCGGGCTCGCGGTCGGGCGGGCTCGCGGTCGGGCCGGCTCGTGGTCGGGCCGGCTCGTGGTCGGGCCGGCTGGCGGGTCAGGCCGGGTCAGGCCGGTTCGGTCAGGTAGGCGGTGGAGAACGGCTCGCGGCGGGAGCGCATGTCGGCGTAGGCGGCTACCAGCAGCGGCGCGACGATGACGCTGATGGCCAACGCGGTGATGCTGTTGAACACCGTGGAGAAGAGGACACCGGCGGTTCCGCCGGCGATGGTCTCGAAGCCGGCGCCGAGGACCCCGGCGACGAATGCGCTGCCGACGCTGATCCCGAACAGGGTGGCGACCCGGGCGACGGAGGTGCCGATGTCGGCGTTGAAGAGGGCGAAGCAGCGGCCGATGCCGGATCCGCGTTCGAGGGTCACCACCACGGGCAGGACCATCAGCGCGGCGGCGACATAGAAGATCGGCAGGAAGCAGGCGAGGATGGCGGCGATATAGACGAAACCGGCGAGGAGTCCCCAGCCGACGACGGCCGGCGCACGACGGATCCCGGTGCTGAAGGCGGCCGCGATACTGACCGGCTGCCCGGTGGCGGCGAGGACGACCAGCCGGATGCAGACGGCCATGGCGACGACCGAGACGAGGCTCGTGAGGAGGGTGAGGGCGCCGAACGGGAGGGCGGCCTCGAAGTAGCCGCTCATGTCCGGTAGCCGGCGGGGGTCGGCCTGGCTGGCGGCCATCATCCGGGCGCTCTCGTCGGCGAGCCGGATGCTGACCGGCAGTGTGACGGCGGCCATCGGCAGCACGGCGACCGCCTGGACGGTCAGTACCTGTTTCCACGTCTGCCGGGTGAGGGCGAAGCCCCTCTGCCACCAGCCTTCGTAGTTGGGGCTGACCAGTGGGTCGGCCGGTGTCGCGTAATACGCCGGCGGGAGTGCGGGCGGCTGCCCGGGCCAGTAGTGCCCGTTACCGTCCATGTCCGCCCAACCTTGATTCACGTGCTTCCCCAGGACTGTCGTTGCAAGATCAGCGGCGACACCTTAGCTGTTCCGGAACCCGTGCGCCGCCCCGGAACAACAGGCGCGGACAGGCCCTACACTCCGGAGATGGCCGACCAGCGGGAATCGCCCTCCACGATCCGTGACAGGGCCGTGGCGGTCGCTGACTACCTGCTCGCGGTCCGGGCCCAGATGGAGCGACCGGCCCGGACGGTGCCGTCCGACGCGCACTGGCTGCATTCCCTTCCTCAGCATGCCGACTGTCAGACCGGCCCGGGTGCGGACGGCGCGTCCTGGCTGCGGGTGGGCCGTCCGGAGTTGCCCGGTCCGGCGCCGGTGCCGGCGGCTCTGCGGCGACGGCTGCGCGGTGAGGTGACCGCCGGTGAGGAGCCGCAGCTCGACGAGGCCGGCGACGATTTCGGGACCTGGCGGGACGAGGTGTGGCGGCCGTGGTCGCTGGCCACGGCCGCCGCCGAGCAGACCCGTGAGCTGCACCGCCGTCTCTTCGACCGGATGCATCAGCTGGACATGGCGGCCGCCACTACCGAGCTGGTCTGGGGTCACGGTGTCCTGGAGACGGTGATCGACGGCACCCGGGTCCGCTATCCGCTGGTCGCGACCCCGGTCATCATCGAGTATGACGCCGACCGCGCCCTGATCACGGTGTCCCCGGCCGGCCCGTCCCGGTTGCAGACGGAGGCGCTCACCGGGCTGGACGACCGTCACCTCGCCCAGTTGTCGGCGCTGACCGGCCCGGGTGGCGCCGTCGAGGTCGACCTGTGGAGCGACGTCGATCGCCGGGAGCTGTTCGAGCGCGCGCTGACCCGGCTGGGTTTCGACCGCACGGTGGTGGGTGCGACCGATGAGAAACCGTCGGCGGAGGCGTTCGTCCGCGATGTGGCGGTCCTGTTCGCCCGACCCCGGCAGCGGCAGCTCCGCGGCTTCCTGGAGAGCATGCGGAACAGGTTGACCAGCGGAAACAGCGCCGCCGGTGAGGGCCGGGTGGGTGCGCTGGCCGCGATCGTGGCGCACGAGCCGAGCCGCCTGCTGATGCCGGACGACACCCCGGAGACGTGGGAGCGGGTGGGGGACCGGCTGCTGATGCCCCTGCCGACGAACGAGGCGCAGGAGTCGATCGCCCGTCGTCTGGCGCATCACCGCAACGTGGCCGTGCAGGGCCCGCCGGGTACCGGCAAGACGCACACGATCCGCAATCTGATCTGCCATCTGATGGCGAACGGCAAGCGGGTCCTGGTGGTGGCGCAGAAGGAGGAGCCGCTGCGGGTGCTGCGTGACGGGCTGCCGGAGGAGGTTCAGGCACTGTGTCTCGCGGTGCTCGGGCGGACCACCGACCAGCTGGTGCAGCTGCAGCTGGCGGCGCGTGAGCTCTCCGACCGGGCGGCGACGCTCGACAAGGAGGCGGAGGAGCGCCGCGTCGACCGGCTGACCCGCAACCTGGAGGAGGCGGAGCGGGAGCTGGCTGCCGCGATGGCGGGACTGCGACTGATCGCCGAGAACGAGGCTCAGACGTACCAGATCGGTGGTGTCGCTCTTCTCCCCGCCGAGGTCGGCGGATGGCTGCGGGAGCGGGCCGTCGCGCACGGTGGCATCCCGGACCCGATCTCGGGTCCGGCGCCGCTGACCATCGAAGAGTTCGCCACGCTGCTGAAACTCGCGGCCCGGCTGACGCCGGAGGACCGGGCGGCCTCGATGCGGCCACTTCCCGAGATCTCCGACCTTCCGGACACCGCGGCGGCGACCGCGGCGAGGGAGCAGGTGGCACGGACCGAGGCGACCCTGTCCCGGTTGGCGGACGAGGGCGTCGACATGGCGGCGGTACGAGCGGAGCGCCGTTCCGGCATGGTCGACCTGTTGACCGAGGTGCGGGAGGCTCTCGCGTGGCTGCGACGGCGTGAGGGCACCTGGACCGACCGGCTGGGCCGGCTGCTCGACGACCACCATTGGCGCTCGCTCTGGAACGACCAGGTGGTCACCACGGAGACCCTGTTCGCGGAGCTGGCGGCGCTGGCCCGGGAGGTGTCCGGCCACCGGATCGTGATGCCGGAGCAGGTCCTCGCCGAGCCGAAACTGCTGCTCACCCGCCTGGCCGAGATCCGGCAGCGGTTCGAGGCGGGCCGCGGCCTGAACCGGATCCTGCAGGCCGGGCTGTACCGGCTGGCCGACGAGGTGCGGGTGGACGGTGAGCCGATACGCACCGTCGCCGACGTCGACCTCGCGCAGAAGGCGGTCCGCCGTGCGCAGGCCCGCCAGCGGCTGGGTGAGTCCTGGTTCGAGTGGGTGCAGCGGCTGGCGATCCCGGAGCCGGAGGGCGGCTGGGGTGACCCGGAGATCTGGGCCGGTGGCCTGCTCGCCGAGGCGAACCAGTCACTGGACTTCGACCTGAACCGCTGGCCGCCGCTGGCCGGGCGGATCTCGGCGCTGATGCCGCAGCGGGAGCTGGCGGTCGACGCGACCCGGCTGTCCGGCGTGCTGGAGGTGCTGGAGGCCCTGGCCGAGGTGTTCGGCATGGAGAAGACGGTGGCCGTGGAGAAGGCGGTCGCCGAGCGGGTGGCGGCCTGGCCGCACCTGGCCGAGGCGTGGAAGACACTCGACGGCTGGGACGAGGCGATCGCCGAGGTGCGCCGGCTGGTGCTGTTGCAGCCGGACGTGATGCGGTTCGACGCCGCGTACCGTCGGCTGGCGGTGGCCGCGCCGGAGTGGGCCGCGCAGATCGGCAGCGGTGAGCACCCGGTCGTCTCCGGTCAGGCCTGTCTGGAGGCGTGGGAGTGGCGGCGCGCGCAGACCTGGTTCGACGGGGTGGTCGGTGAGGTCGACCCGGCGGTGCTGGCCCGGCGGGTGGAGCGGGCCCGTGACCGGATCCGGCGCCTGACCAGCGAACTGGTCGTGGCGTCGGCGTGGCTGGAGGTGTCCCGGGCGCTCGACGACCGGCGGCGGGCCGCGCTGGCCGACTGGACCACGGCCCTCCGCAAGATCGGCAAGGGGACCGGCCGGAGCGCGGCGACCTGGCAGGCCCACGCGCAACGGGCGATGGAGTCGGCGGTCAGCGCCGTTCCGGTCTGGGTCATGTCGGTGGACCGGGCGATCGAGCAGTTCGCCGGTGGTGCGAAGTTCGACGTGGTGATCGTCGACGAGGCGTCGCAGGCCGATCTGTTCGCGCTGCCGGTGCTGTCGCTCGCCGAGCGGGCGGTGGTGGTCGGCGACGACCAGCAGATCGGGCCGCAGCTGGGGTTCGTCGGCTCGGTCGAGGGCCTGGTCAAGCGGCATCTGACGGGCGTGCCGTCGGCCGAGCACTTCGATCCGGAGTCGTCGCTCTACGACCATGCGGTACGCCGTTCGCCGGAACGGATCCTGCTGACCGAGCACTTCCGGTGCGTACCGCAGATCATCGAGTTCTCGTCGCGGCACTACTACGACGGCAAGATCCGGCCGTTGCGGGCGGACCGGCCGGCGCTGCCCCCGATCCAGACCGTGCACTGCGCGGAGGGGGTGCGGCAGCCGATCGCCGGGTTCGGCGACGTGAACGTGGAGGAGGCGGCCGCACTCGTCGAGCGGGTCACGAAGATCGTCGCGGATCCCCGCTACGACGGGCGGACCCTCGGCGTGATCAGCCTGTTGAGCAGCAGCGGGCAGGCCGGCTATCTGCTGGAGCAGTTGCACGAGGCGATCGGCGAGGACGAGATCCAGGCCCGGCGGCTGCGGGTCGGTGACGCGTACACGTTCCAGGGCGACGAGCGGGACGTGGTGCTGGTGTCGATGGTGGTGTCCGAGAAGGATCCCCGGATCGCGGCGTTCACGAAACGCGACTACCACCGGCGCATCAATGTGGCGGCGTCCCGGGCCCGCGACCAGCTGTGGATCTTCCACTCGGTCCGGCCGGGCGTGCTTCTCGCCGACGATGCCCGGGGGCGGCTTCTGTCGTACGCCATCGATCTGCCCTCGGAGGCGGCGGCGGCCGATCCGTCCGCGCACTGCGAGACCGACTTCGAGCGTGAGGTCTTGAAGTTGCTGGTGGGCCGGGGTTTCCGGCCGATTCCGCAGTTCCGGATCGGCGCCTACCGGATCGATTTCGTGGTGAACGCGCCGGACGGGCGGCGACTCGCGATCGAGTGCGACGGGGACGCCTATCAGGGGCCGGAGCAGTGGGAGAGCGACATGCGCCGGCAGTCGGTCCTCGAGCGTGTCGGTAACTGTGTGTTCGTGCGGATCAGGGGCAGCGTGTTCGCCCGGGAGCCGGAGGTGGCGATGCGGCCGGTCTGGCAGCGTCTCGATGAGCTGGAGATCACCTCCGTCTAGACCTCACGCAGAGCACATCGACGGATGCGCTGGGTGCATGTGGACGGTGCTGATCGGGTAGGGGAATGCGGAAGGTTCCACAGCAAATACGCGTAGTGACTGTCTGTCATGGAATAGGCCAGGGTATTTCGACGGAAATGTAAGGGAACGAGGTCATCCATTCGGTTGTTTCGTTACTCTGGATGGGCGATAATTCCCTGCTCCTGGCCTTGCTTGCGAATTCGGTAAAAGTTTGACGCTCGCGTCCACTGTTACTACGGCCCGGTGACAGGTCGTAATAGGTGAGGTGTCTTGGTGGCAGGGGGAGCGGCCGTGCGCAAGGGGGGAGGTGGCGGCATATGACGGTGCCCGAAGAACGGGAGCGCTGGACTCCCGCGCCGCCGCACACCCTCCCGGAGCCACGGCAGCCGGCCGACGAGCGGACCGCCTGGTTCACCTACACCGCCGCCGGTGACCAGATCGTCTGGTCGCCCGCGTTCGCCGCGATGGTCGGGCGAGTCCCCGCCGAAAAGGGCAAGACCCGGCAGATCCTGGCCCGGCACGTGCACCGCGACGACCACGCCAAGGCGCTCGGCGCCATCACCGAGGCCTGGACCAGCCAGGCCACCGTGCACACCACGGTCCGGCTGATGCGTGCCGACGGCGGCTGGTTCGACGTCGACTGCACCCTGGAGCCGATGGGCGGCCCGGACGGTGCGGTCCGCGGCATCCGCGGCACCGTCCGCGACGTCTCCGCCCGCGAACGGGACCGCCGCGAGTCGGCCCGGCTCACCCGGCGCGGCGAGACCGTACAGGCCTCCCTGGTCGAACCGGACCCGGCGACCGGCCTGCTGATCCGCGCCCGGTTCGCCGACGAGGTCGACCGTGCACTGCGCGGCGCCGGCGGCGCCCTGCTGGTGATGCGGGTCCAGGCGGGCGACACCGCCGAGGGGGTACGCCCGGACCGTAACGCCGACCTGCTGCACAGCGCGGCCCGGCTGGTCGAGGAGAAGGCCCGCCCGGAGCACCTGATCGGCCGGGTCGGACCCAACGAGATCGCCGTGCTGTTCGCGAGGACCACCTGGCGTGCCGCCCGGGAGCAGGCTCGCGACCTGATCACAGCGCTCGGCGAGCAGTCGCACTGCTGGGGCGGCCTGGTCCGGTTCGAGCGCGACGCCGAGGCCGGCAGCCACGGCCTGCTGATCGACGCCGAGCAGGCGTGGCGGCAGTCCCGCGAGGCCGAGCGGTCACTCACCCTGGTCGCGCACCCGGTGCCGGTCCGGGACCGGCAGGGCTCCTATCGCAGCCGGGTCGCCGACGCGCTCGGCACCGACCGGTTCACCCTCTACTCCCAGCCGATCCTGGAGCTGCAGACGAACCGGGTGACCCGGCACGAACTGCTGCTGCGGGTACTCGACGAGACCGACGGCCCGCAGTCGCCGATCCAGGTGCTGGACACCGCCGAGCGACTCGACGCGATCTTCGACATCGACCTGTGGGTGGTCGAGCGGGCCATGCGGCTCGCCGCCGAGCAGCCCGGCCTCTGCCTGCAGGTCAACCTGTCCGGCCGGTCGGTCGGCGATCCGCGGCTCACCAACGAGGTGGAGAAGCTGCTGGAGCGCTACCGGGTCGACCCGGCCCAGCTGACCTTCGAGATCACCGAGACGGCGCTGATCGGCAACCTGAGCGAGGCCCGCCGGTTCGCCGACCGGGTCCGTGACCTCGGCTGCGGGCTGGCGCTCGACGACTTCGGCTCCGGGTACGCGTCGTTCCGCTACCTGCGGCTCTTCCCGATCGACCTGGTGAAGATCGACGGTGAGTACGTCGTCGACCTGGTCGACAATCCGCAGGACCAGGTTCTGGTACGGGCACTGGTGCAGGTCTGCCAGGCGTACGGCATCCACACCGTCGCCGAGTTCGTGCAGGACGAGGCCACCCTGCGGATGCTGCGCGAGCTGGGCGTCGACTACGTCCAGGGCTACCTGATCGGCCGGCCGTCCCCGGTCGTCCCGGGCCGGTTGCGCAAGTCCTGACCTGGGTAACGAGCAGTGCTATGGAGCACTTCACGATTGCCACCGTCGCCGAGCAGAGCCCCGACTTCCGCCGCGTGCTCTGGACCGGTAAGCACACCCAGCTCGTCGTCATGACCGTCCCGCCGGGCGGTGAGATCGGCGAGGAGGTCCACGAGGTGGATCAGATCCTGACCTTCGTCAGCGGTGTCGGCAAGGCCGTGGTCAGCGGCCAGACCCGCAACGTCGAGCAGGGCGACCTGGTGGTGGTGCCCGCCGGCCGTAAACACAACTTCGTCAACGAGGGTCCGAACCCACTGGTCCTCTACACCGTTTACGGCCCGCCGGAGCACGCTGACGGCGCCGTGCACAAGACCAAGGAAGAAGCCGACGCTCTCGAAGAGGCGGGCAAGGACGAACCGCCCACCGAGTGATAAGTCACGGCGCCGGAACCGGCCGAGGCCCCCCAGCCAGCCGGTTCCGGCGCCGTGTTCAGGGGTTAAAGTCCCCGGACAGCCTACCTGCCAAAGTTCACGGAAGTCGATCGAATCGATGGGCCATCCGTAACGCCTTGGCTGGATCTCACCTGTCCGGTCACTACCGTAACGGTCGATCGCCACTAACCTGCCAGGATGGAAGAGCCGCGCTGGTTGACCGATGAGCAGCAGTACGCCTGGCGCCAGGTGGTCGAGGTGCTCGTCCGGGTCCCGGCCGCGCTCGAGGCGCAACTCCAGCGCGACGCCGGTCTGACCCACATGGGCTACCTAGTCCTGATGACCCTCTCCGAGCGACCGGACCGCCGCCTGGCCATGAGCAAGCTGGCCAAACGCGCCAGCGCCTCGCTCTCCCGGCTCTCCCACGTGGTGGCCCGCCTGGAGGAGAAGGGGTGGGTGCGTCGCGAACGGGACGCCGAGGACGGCCGGGTCCAGATCGCCGTACTCACCGACGAGGGCTGGGACAAGGTCACCGAGTCGGCGCCCGGCCACGCCGAGGCGGTCCAGCAGCTCATCTTCGACCGGCTGAGCACGGCGCAGGTCCGGCAGTTGACCAAGGTCGCCGAGTCACTGCTGGAGACTCCGCTGGAGGTGCGTTCCCGTCCCGTTTCCCGGTGAGATCTGCAAGGCTGTCCTGATCGGACCACCGACCGGTGAAAGGTGTGTGCAGGCATGAGCCAGCGGGTGCGGGGCGTGATCGCCCGGGAGAAGGGCAAACCGGTCGAGGTGACCACCATCGTGGTCCCCGACCCAGGACCGGGCGAGGCGGTCGTCAAGGTGCAGGCCTGCGGGGTCTGCCACACCGACCTGCACTATCGCGAGGGCGGGATCAACGACGAGTTCCCGTTCCTGCTCGGCCACGAGGCGGCCGGGGTGGTCGAGTCGGTCGGTGCCGGCGTGACCGACGTGGCGCCCGGCGACTTCGTGGTGCTCAACTGGCGTGCCGTCTGTGGCAACTGCCGGGCCTGCAACAAGGGCAAGCCGTGGTATTGCTTCGCCACCCACAACGCCAAGCAGAAGATGACCCTGGAGGACGGGACCGAGCTGTCCCCGGCCCTGGGCATCGGCGCGTTCGTGGAGAAGACGCTGGTCCACGCCGGCCAGTGCACCAAGGTCGACCCGTCCGCCCGGGCCGCGGCCGTCGGCCTGCTCGGCTGCGGCGTGATGGCCGGGCTCGGCGCGGCGATCAACACCGGCGGCGTGACCCGCGGCGACTCGGTCGCGGTCATCGGTTGCGGCGGTGTCGGGGACGGTGCGGTGGCGGGCGCGGCCCTGGCCGGCGCGACCACGATCATCGCGATCGACACCGACGACCGGAAACTGGAGTGGGCGCGCGGGTTCGGCGCGACCCACACGATCAACGCGCGCGAGGCCGACGTGGTCGAGGCGGTCCAGGCGCTCACCGGCGGCAACGGCGCCGACGTGGTGGTCGAGGCGGTCGGCCGCCCGGAGACCTACCGGCAGGCGTTCTACGCCCGGGATCTGGCCGGCACGGTGGTGCTGGTCGGCGTGCCCACCCCGGACATGACCATCGAGCTGCCGCTGCTCGACGTCTTCGGCCGCGGCGGGGCGCTCAAATCCAGCTGGTACGGCGACTGCCTGCCCAGCCGGGACTTCCCGATGCTGGTCGAGCTCTACAAGCAGGGCCGGCTCGACCTGGACGCGTTCGTCACCGAGGAGATCGCGCTGGACGAGGTCGAGCAGGCGTTCGGCAAGATGCACACCGGCGACGTGCTGCGCTCGGTAGTGATCTTCTAAGCCCTGGCGTAAGCGGGCGCCGACCGGTCGGCGAGCAGATCCAGACAGAGGGCGGCCGTCCAGCCGAAAGCCGGTGAGCCGAGGCCACTGCCGTCCTCCGGATGGAAGTACTCGTAGTGCCCGTTGTGGTGCACCAGCCGGACCAGCGCCTGCCGCAACCGCTCCGCGTCGTCGTGCCTGCCGTGCACCAGCAGACCCCGGCGCAGCAACCAGTTCACGTTGACCCAGACCGGGCCGCGCCAGTAACGGCGATCGTCGAAGGCCGGCCCGGTGCGGTCGTAACTGGGCGCGGGCAGCCCGAACCGGGGTGACCGGGCCGCGTCGGCCAGCGCGGATGCCCGGTCCCGGTCGAGGTCCGGGAGCATCAGCGGGAGCAGGCCGCTCACGCTCCGGGCCGGGGTGCGGCGCCCCGACCGTACATCCAAGGCATGAAAGAAGCCGGTCTCCGGATCCCAGAGCCGATCCGTGATGGCCGCGGTGATGCCCCGCGCGTGCTCCCGGTGCCGTCGTGCCTCGACGGGCCGGCCCAGCACGCCGGCGATCTGCGCCAGCGCCAGCTCGGCGGTCGCCAGCAGGGAGTTGAAACCCGGACACTCGACGACGAACGCGTGCCGCTCGGCCAGCCCGGTGTCCGAGTAACCACCGTCCCGGTAGCTCTCCACCAGACCCAGGTAGCGGGCGTAGTCGGTGTCGGTGGGTCGGTGCGTGACATCCGAGACGTCCAGGTCACGCCGCTGGTAGGTGTCCAGCAGGCGCATGTCGGCCGGAACCGACGCGAGTGCGTCGTCCCAGGCCGGGCTGTTGTCCAGACCCGACTCCCACGGGTGCACGATCGAGGCGAGCCCGCCACCGCCCGCGTCCCGCCGGTCACCGAGGAACTCCTGCTGCGCCACCAGCCGCGGGTAGAGCCAGCCCAGCTCGATCCGGGCCTGCTGCACGGCGTCGGCCCCGTGCGCGGCCGCGTGCCGGTAGACCTCCCAGGCGGCGAGCGCGTGCATCGGCGGCTGGACCAGACCGGTGCTGCCCCGCGCCGCCCGGCCGTTGTAGGCGGGCACGTTCCAGAACCGCGGGCCGGGGAAGTAGGCGTCCTCACCGATCTCCGGGTCGAAGACGATGTGCGGCACCCGGCCGTCCGGCCACTGCGCGGCGAACAGGCTCCGCAGCTCACGCCACGCCCGCGCCGGATTGACGTAGGCCAGGCCGATCGCGGCGAAGGCGCTGTCCCAGCTCCACTGGTGCGGATAGAGCGTCCGCGACGGCACGGTGTAGTCGCCGGTCCAGTTCGCGTCGAGCACCCCGGCGGCCGAGCGCCACAGCTCGGCGCACATGTCCGGGACGACGGGCGCGGTCGGGGACGGGACGGGATGCATGCTGGCAACGCGCCTTTCCACTGGGCCGCCCGGCTCATCGGCCGGCGGGTGGCCGGCTCCAGGAAAACGGGCGCACGCATTCTGGCGTCGCCGGCTCACGGCCCGCCGACCGGGGTGGCGTTTTTCGTCACACCCCGATGCTGCGCCACAGGCGGCTGGCGCGACCCGGCAGATAGGGGGAGTCCAGGCGTTTCGCCACGACTCCCGGCAGACCCTGCGCGCGGGCGGCGTCGAGGGCGAACCCGCCGCCACCGGCGAAGAACGGCGGCGTCTGCCAGTGCGGCCCGGCCAGCGCCAGGCCCTCCAGCAGCTCGCGGCGCTCGGCATACCGGACCAGCTCCATCGTGGAGTGACCCTCCAGCCACAGCAGGTCATACACCAGGAACTGCACCGGGGTCCGCTCGGCCGCTCGTTTCGCCGCGGCGGCGTCCTTCGGCGCCTCGCGCCGGGCCAGCAGGCCCGGATCGGGACGAGGCCCGGCGAACGCGACGATCTCCCCGTCGAGCACGGCCTCCATCGGCGCGAGCGCCGGCCCGATCGGCCGGATCTCCGGAAACCACCTGGTCACATCGGTGCCGCCGCCATCGGTGAGACGCAGTCTTCCGCCCGAGACGTACGCCAGGACGCGGCGCCCGCCCCACGCCATCTCATAGCCCCAGTCGGCGTCATCGGGCGGCAGCCCCGTGAACGGGGTGGTCAGCATCGGCGCCACCGCCTCGGGCATCGGCTCCCAGCCCGGTTCGGACGGATCCATCCGCCGAACCATCCAGTCCGGCCCGTCCGTCTGGAAGAAGACGTAACGTCCGTTGGTGCGGTCTCCGTGGAAGGTGACGCCGATCTCGTCGTCACGCCATTTGTCTGCCTCGTAGGTGCCCTGGTCGAAGATCGTCATGCGGCCGCCGCCATACTCCCCGGCCGGGATCTCCCCGGCGAAACCGAGGTATTCGAGCGGGTGGTCCTCGGTGTGTTTGGCCAGGTGGTTGCGGGCCTGGTCGCGGGGCAGCCCCCGCGGCACGGCGAACGAGACGAGCACTCCGTCACGCTCCAGCCGGACATCCCAGTGCAGGCTGCGCGCGTGGTGCTGCTGGATGACGAACCGTCTCGTGGTCGTGGCCACCGGGCCGGTCCGTGGCACGGGCTCCGGGGTACGCCGGGCGTCGCGCTTGCGCCGGTACTCGTCGAGGCGGTCGGTCATGCCTCGATTGTCTGCCCGGGGTACGACAGAAATACACCGGTGTAACTAGCCCCTGCGTACCGCGTCAGCCGAAAGTGTCGTACCCCGATGGTTTGCTGTCGGCATGAACCGCTCGCCGCGTTCCCTCAACCGTTTCTACGCCCGCCGCCGGGCCGTCGCGCTCGCCCGCGCGGGCCGTGCTTTCGCTTCCGTCACCGCTGAGCCGCCGGTCACGCCACAGGAGACAGTCCTCGCCGGGTCCTGATCGCGGGTGTTCCCCCGCGACGGTTGCGGGGGGTAATGTTCTGGCTCCCACGCGTATCCATCGACAAGATCGACAAGAAAGCGATGGTGTGATGAGCTTGCGCATCCTCGTGGTGGGGGCCGGCATCGCCGGCCTGGCCGCGGCCCGTGGGCTGCGTGTCGCGGGTTTCCGGCCCGAGGTGGTGGAGGCGCTGCCCGCCACCGTCGTTCCCGGCGCCGGCATCTACCTACCCGGCAACGCGTCCCGCGCCCTGCGGCTGCTCGGCCTCGACGTCCCGCTGCGCCCGCTCGGTGATCTGATCTTCCGGCAGGTCTTCCTCGACACCCGGGGCCGCGACCTGTTCGAGATGGATGTCGCAGGGCTCTGGGCCGGCGTCGGCGAGTCCCGCGCCCTGTCCCGGGCCGATCTCCAGCAGGTCCTGCTCACCGGGGTGGGCGGCGAGGTGCGCTTCGAGACCGAGGTGCGCGACGTGCAGATCGTCGACGGTGCCGCCAAGGTCGAGTTCGGCACCGGCGCGGTGACGGAGTATGACCTGGTCGTCGGCGCCGACGGCCGGCGTTCACTGATCCGCGACAAGGTCGGTCTCGGCGGCCCGGCCACCCCGACCGGCCAGATCGTCTACCGCTCGGTCGTCACCGGCGGCCCGCCGCTCACCGACTGGACGGGGATGCTCGGCCGGCGTTCGTCGTTCGTCGCCATGCCGATGGGTGGGCGCAGGCTCTACTGCCACGCCGACGAGACCGCGCCCGACTCGCCCAACCCCGAGGATCCCCGGGCGCGGCTGCGCGAGCTCTTCGGCTCGTGGGGCGGCCCGATCCCGGCGATCCTCGACAAGATCGAGAAAGTGCAGGTCGCCCGGACCGACGAGGTGATCCTGCCGTCCTGGTCGAAGGGTCCGGTCGTGCTGGTCGGCGACGCGGCGCACGCCACCGCCCCGACTCTGGCCCAGGGTGCGGCGATGTCCTTCGAGGACGGCTGGGTCCTCGGCCAGGAGCTGCGGTCGGCCTCCGGCGACATCCCGGCGGCACTGCGGGCCTACGAGGACAGGCGGCGCCCGCGATGCTCCGAGGTGCGCGAGCGGACCCGTGAGCGGGACCGTGCACGTGACGTCCCACCGTCCCTGCGCGACCCGATGCTGCGCCGTCGTGGTGCCCGCATCTTCAGCGATCACTATCGGGCGCTGGTGTCGCAGGTCTGACGTTTGGTCACCCCGCGACGGCCGAACGACCACGGGGGACTATTCTGCCACCGAGGTACGCCCGATCATCGGGGAAACCCGAGAGGGACGAACGAGACAACGGAGGCAATTCGTGACGACCGTTGCGCCGTCGCCGATCGCGACCCGACCATACCCGGTGCGGCGGCAGGTCAAGGGTTCGGCGTTTGCTCGGATCCTGCGCACGACGGACGCGAAGCAGATCGGGATCATGTACATGATCACGGCCTTCGTGTTCTTCCTGCTGGGTGGCCTGATGGCCCTCCTGATGCGCGCCGAGCTGGCCCGGCCGGGCATGCAGCTGCTCTCTCCGGAGCAGTTCAACCAGCTGTTCACCATGCACGGCACGATCATGCTGCTGTTCTTCGCGACGCCCATCGTGTTCGCGTTCGGCAACTACGTGGTGCCCATCCAGATCGGCGCGCCCGACGTGTCGTTCCCGCGGCTCAACGCGTTCGCCTACTGGCTCTACCTGTTCGGCGGCCTGATCACTATCGGCGGGTTCCTCACGCCGGGTGGCGCCGCCGACTTCGGCTGGTTCGCCTACACCCCGCTGAGCAACAGCCTGCACTCGCCGGGCGTCGGTGGGAACATGTGGGTCGTCGGCCTGGCGATCTCCGGTCTCGGCACGATCCTCGGCTCGGTCAACCTGATCACCACGATCCTGACCCTGCGGGCCCCGGGCATGACCATGTTCCGGATGCCGATCATGACGTGGAACATGCTGGTCACCGCGCTGCTCGCGGTCATGGTGTTCCCGTTCCTGGCGGCGGCGCTCTTCGCTCTCGCCGCCGACCGCGTCCTCGGCGCCCACGTCTTCGATGTGGAGACCGGTGGCCCGATGCTGTGGCAGCACCTCTTCTGGTTCTTCGGCCACCCCGAGGTGTACATCATCGCCCTGCCGTTCTTCGGCATCATCACCGAGGTCATCCCGGTCTTCAGCCGCAAGCCGGTCTTCGGCTACAAGGGCCTGGTCGCCGCGACGCTGCTGATCGGCGCGCTGTCGATGTCGGTGTGGGCACACCACATGTTCGCCACCGGCCAGGTGCTGCTGCCGTTCTTCAGCTTCCTGAGCTTCCTGATCGCGGTCCCGACCGGCATGAAGTTCTTCGTCTGGATCGGCACCATGTGGCGCGGCCAGATCAGTTTCGAGTCGCCGATGCTCTTCGCGATCGGCTTCCTGGTGACGTTCCTCTTCGGTGGTCTGTCCGGCGTCCTGCTCGCCTCGCCGCCGATCGACTTCCACGTCTCCGACTCGTACTTCGTGATCGCCCACTTCCACTACGTGCTCTTCGGCACGATCGTGTTCGCTGTGTTCGCCGGCATCTATTTCTGGTTCCCCAAGATGTTCGGCCGGATGCTCGACGAGAAGCTGGCGAAGATCCACTTCTGGCTCACGATGATCGGCTTCCACGGCACGTTCCTGGTGCAGCACTGGCTCGGCACCAAGGGCATGCCGCGGCGGTACGCCGACTACCTGCCGGCCGACGGGTTCGCCTTCCTGAACACGTTCTCCACGATCGGCTCGTTCATCCTCGGCCTGTCGACGCTGCCGTTCATCTACAACGTGTGGAAGTCGTACAAGGTCGGCAAGCTCGTCACCGCCGACGACCCGTGGGGTCACGGCAACTCGCTGGAGTGGGCCACCACCAGCCCGCCCCCGCTGCGTAACTTCGACCGGATGCCGCGGATCCGCTCCGAGCGTCCCGCCTTCGACCTGAAGTTCCCGGAGCTGGCCGCCGGCCACTCGCTCGCCGGCCCGCCCGAGGGTGGTGCCCGGCCGCTCACCGCGGAGTCCGACGGTGGCGCGACCTACCAGGAAGACGTGTCGACCGACCGCTGACCTGACGCCAGGACGGCCCGTGCTCCGCGAGGAGCACGGGCCGTCCCCGTTTTGCGTCCCTCGTCACATGGTGCGCGTGAGCAGCGGTTTCGGCTGATATCGGGTTGGCGTTGTGTCGTACCCCCACGGCAGGATGTGCGGTGGAGGTCAGGATCCAACATGTCGCTAACGCCTTACCGCGAAACACTCGCCCTGCCGAAGATCATGTCGTTGCTGGTGGTCGCCACGCTGGCCCGCATTCCGATCGCGGCGGCAGGTGTGGTGCTCACGCTGCACGTCGTCGAAGGGCTTCACCTGAGCTACGGCGCGGCCGGGCTGGTGGGCGCGGCGGCCACGATCGGCGGCTCCTTCGGTGCCCCGGTGATGGGCCGGCTCATCGACCGGTGGGGCCTGCGGCCCGTCCTCGTCCTGACCACCGTCGCCGAGGTCGTCTACTGGCTGGTCGCGCAGGCCCTGCCCTATTGGACGCTGCTGCCCGTCGCGGTGGTGGGTGGTTTCCTGGCCCTGCCGGCGTTCTCCGTCGCGCGGCAGGCGATCGCCGCGCTCACCCCCGAGTCACATCGCCTGCCCGCCTTCGCCCTCGACTCGATGACCACCGAGTTGTCCTTCATGGCTGGTCCCGCGCTCGGCGTCCTGATCGTCACCACCGCCGGCTCCCGCACCGCGATGTTCACCATGGCCGCCGGCATCCTCCTCGCCGGTGTCGGCCTGTGGCTGCTCGACCCGCCCGTCCGAGCGGCCCACGAGGCGCCCGTCTCCGGCGACCGGGTTCCCCGGCGCAGCTGGCTCAAGCCCCGTTTCGTCGCGATCCTCGCCGTCACGATGGCCGCCACCCTGGTCCTGTCCGGCACCGACGTCGCGGTCGTCGCGGTTCTGCGGGAGACCGGCCAGACCGAGTGGGCCGGCCTGGTCCTGTCCCTCTGGGCGCTCTTCTCCCTCATCGGCGGCTTCGTCTACGGCATGATCAAGCGCGGCCTGCCGATGCTGCTCCTCTTCGCACCGATGGCGGTCCTCACCATCCCCGTCGGCCTCGGTGGCGATCATTGGGCGCTGCTGGCCCTGCTGCTGATCCCGGCCGGCTCGCTGTGCGCCCCCACCATCACCGCCAGCACCGATGCCATCAGCCGTCTCATCCCGGCCGGAGCCCGTGGTGAGGCCATGGGCCTGCACAATTCGGCCCTCACCGTCGGCGTCGCCTGCGGAGCCCCCTTGGCCGGCCTGGCCATCGACCGTTGGGGCCCGGCGTGGGGTTTCGTGGCGGTCGGAGCGGTCGGCGTCCTGGTGGCCCTTCTGGTCCTTCCGACCGAGCTACGCCACCGCCGCGACACCCGGCTCGGGCCACCCGCCGATCCCGCCACTGACGCCGCGGTTTCCGCTGCGCGTGCGGGTGTCGGCGCTGACCCCTCCGGAGAGCCGGGGGTGTAAGGGCCGTGATCGGCCTGGCGTATGTCGCTGACCTGGCGGCGCGTCGGGCCACGTTGCGGAGTTCGGCAGTTCCGGCGTAACGGTGTCCGCGATGACGAGTGCCCCGAGGAGGATCTGCTCGTCGGAGAGCTCTGGACCCGCGGGGGATCCGGGTCCCTCAGAGCAGCGGAGTGCGTAACCGCGAGACACCCTTCGGAACCAGGTCCGTCGTCCGGTCAAGGCCAGTTCGCGAGCCGTAGCTCAGACACCCCGACTAGGGCTCGCGAACTCGCGGTGGCGGAACGGCGGTCCTTGACCCCGCAGGTACTCCAGCGGCGGGTGCCCACCCCGAACGGCGGTGAGCCGGGCCGTATTCCGATGGGTGTCAGGGGGCGGTCAGTCGTAGGAGTACCGGCCCCTGGCCCGGGCCGTACTTGGCCGCGTACAGGGCCGTGACCCGGTCCAGCGTCTCGGCGCCGGCGGTGGTCAGGATCCAGTGGACGGATCCGTTGTCCGATGTGGTGACCCGATGGTCCGGGTGGAAGGCGTGTGACAGCGCGGCCGGATTGACGTTGACCCAGTGTTCGCCGTCGTGGACGACGTACTGGAGTTCGTTCTCGCTCGTCTCGTCGTTGACGGTCAGGCGTAGCCGCATCCGGTAGTGGTCGGCGATGCTGTGCAGCCCGACGCCGTTCCAGCGGTTCTGGAAGGCTTCGAGGGCCAGTTCGCCGAGGTCACCGTGCACGCGGACCTCACGCTGGGAGCTTTCGCTGACCCGCCGGTCGCGGAAGACTCCGTAGGACAGCCAGTCGTCGACCCGGTAGAAGGCGTGGGCCGGGCCGATCGCGCTGATCCGGACCTGGAAGGCGGGCCGGTGCCGGGCCGGTAGGTCGGCGGTGAACCGGTGGAGCCGTTCGATGTTCTGCCGGATCGCGGTGACGGCGTCGGTGGGTGCGACCTGACGGGCGCGTTCGGCGGCGTCGGGGGAGGACGGGTCGGTCAGCATGATGCGGAAGCGGACACCGCGGTCGAGGGCGTCGCGGACCGCCGCGGCGAACCGTGGCTCGTGCGCCCCCTCCAGCAGCCCGGTCCAGTGTTTCCACAGGTCGACTCGATCGTCGGCGGTTTCGATGCGCCGGATGACGTCGCGGTAGTCGAGCCGGTTGCGTCGTCGCACCGCGTTACGGCTGAGGTAGAGGACGAGGGGCTGGAGGACCAGTACGGCGAGCGTGAGGTCGATGAGGTTGGCGCCGATGCTGATCCGCAGCTCGTCGGCGAAGCCCGCGGTGTGCCGGACCGGATAGAGCAGCACGAACGCGGCCACGAGCAGGAGCGCGCCGATCGCCGAATACAGATAGGACAGCCGGTACCTGCTGTCGGTCAAGCGGCTCCGTCGCGCCATCGCCACATGGTATCGACAGTGGCTGATGAGAAAAGGTCAGTCGCGGTGGGTGAGGACCGTGTCGGGGGAGCCGCTGAGGCACCAGTCGCGGATCGAGGGCCACGGACCGTAACCGGCCTCCATGTCGAGGTGGCCGGCGCCGTCCAGGACCGTGGTCGGGATGCCGAGCGGGACGCCGTAGTCGGCCGCGGCACCCGCCGGGCAGTACGGGTCGTCGTCGGAGCAGACCAGCCGGGTGTACCGGGCCGCCGCGTCGAGGCGGCCCGCCGTGACGTCCGGCGGGTGGAAGCCGGCGATCTCCGGGATCCCGGCGACGACGTCCGGGCCGGGCGGGGCGACGAGCAGTACCCGGTCGACCGGTGACGACACCTGGCCGGTGGCGGCCGCGTGCAGCCAGAGCAGGCAGCCGAGACTGTGGCAGACCACGGTCCGGTCGCCCTCGGGCATACCGTCCAGGTGGTCGTGCAACGCGGCCAGCCAGTCGGCGAGCACCGGCTCGTCCGGCTCGGGAAGCTGCGGGTAGGTGACGTGGTGACCGGCCGCGGCGAGCTCGGTGGCGAGCCAGTGGTGCCAGTGGCCGGGCGGCCGGCGATTCTGCCAGCCGTGCAGCAACAGGAAGCTCATGGCGTGCCGAACTCCAGGAACATGACGTGCAAGCCGACACGGCCGTGCACCGGGTGCCGGAAGGTGCGCGGGACGGTGCCGATCACCTCGAAGCCCTCCCGCCGGTAGAGCTCGACGGCGCTCGTGTTGGTCTCGACGACCGCATTGAACTGCATGCTCGCGTAGCCGCGTTGCTCGGCCCAGCCGACCGCGAACCGGCACAGCGCCGTGCCCACCCCGCGGCCACGCGCCGTGGACGCCACCATGAAACTGGCGGTGGAGACGTGATCGCCGGGGCCGGGGCGGTTGGTGCCCATCTTGGCCGTGCCGACGACCTCGCCGTCCAGGAGCGCGACGACGGTCAGGCCGGGTGACTGCTCGACCCACATGGCGCGGGCCGCCGCCTCGGGCATCGCCGGATCGTAGGGGAACGTCTCCTCGGCCCGGATCACCTCCTGGATGACGGCCCACACGGCCGGCCAGTCGGACTCGGCGAACGGGCGGATCTCAGGCGTCAACGACAGGGCTCCCGGTGGTCTCGATCGAGGCGGCACGCAGCTGTTCGAGCGCGGCGTCGGTGGTGGCACGGGCCACACCGGCGGTCAGTTCCAGCAGCACGGTGGTGGTGAATCCCTCTTTCGCGGCATCGAGCGCGGTCGCCCGTACACAATGGTCGGTAGCGATGCCGACGACCTCGACCTCGGTGACTCCCTTGCCACGCAGCCACCCGGCGAGGGTTTCGCCGCCCTCGGCCCGGCCCTCGAAGCCGGAGTACGCCGCCTGGTATTCGCCCTTCTGGAAGACCGCCTCGATGCGGCCGGTGGCCAGCTCGGGATGGAAGTCGGAGCCGGCCGAACCGGCGACGCAGTGCACCGGCCAGGAGTCGACGTAGTCGGGCGTCTCACTGAAGTGGGAGCCCGGATCGATGTGCCAGTCCTTGGTGGCGACGACGTGCTCCCACCGGTCACCGGCCTTGTCGAGCACCAGTGAGATGCCCTTGGCGACGGCGGCCCCGCCGGCGACCGCCAGCGAGCCGCCCTCGCAGAAGTCGTTCTGCACATCCACGATGATCAGTGCGCGTGACATGGTGCCCCCTAGGTGGTGGGAACGATGACGACCGGAATGGCGGGGTCGCCTGCGGAGAGCTTGAGGCCCTCCCATGGGATGGAGATCAGATTCTGCCGGAGGTGGTCGCGTGACTCGGCGAGGCTCGGCGTCTCGAGCACCTCGCCTCCGGCGACGTAGGTGCGCTGCAGCAGCCGGTCGTTGGGCTGGTGATCGGGCACGCCCTGGGAGTAGATGATCTCCTCGGTGGCGGTGCCGGTGGGCTTGTGGCGGCGGATCGCGGTCTTGCGGCCGCCGACCGTCGCCTTGTTCTCCGAGCGCTTGACCACCGGGCGGCCGTCGACCTCGACCAGCTTGTAGACGAGGCTCGCGGTGGGCGCGCCGGAGCCGGTGACCACGGCGGTCCCGGCGCCGTAGATGTCGACCGGCTCGGCGGCGAGGGTGGCGATCGAATACTCGTCCATGTCGCCGGAGACGATGATCTTCGTCTCGGTGGCGCCGAGTGAGTCGAGCAGCTCACGGGACTGTTGGGCGAGCACCGACAGGTCACCGGAGTCGATGCGGACGGCCCGCAGGTCCGGCCCGGCGACCGCGATCGCGTTGCGGATGCCCTGGCTGATGTCGTACGTGTCGACGAGCAGCGTGGTGTTCTTACCGAGTGCGGCCACCTGGGACGCGAACGCGGCCGGCTCGTCGTCGTGCAGCAGCGTGAACGCGTGGGCCGAGGTGCCCGTGGTCGGGATGCCGTAGGCGCGGCCCGCCGCCAGGTTGGACGTCGAGGCGAACCCGGCCAGATAGGCGGCCCGGGCGGCGGCGACCGCGGCGTGCTCGTGGGTGCGCCGGGAGCCCATCTCGATGATCGGGCGACCCCGGGCCGCGGTGACCATGCGGGCCGCGGCGGCCGCGATCGCGCAGTCGTGGTTGAGCACCGAGAGGATCAGGGTCTCCAGCACCACGCACTCGGCGAACCTGCCGGAAACGGTCAGGATCGGTGACCCGGGGAAGAACAGCTCACCCTCGCCGTAGCCCTCGATCTCACCACTGAAACGGTAGTCGGCCAGCCATTTCGCGGCATTGTCGTCGACGATCCCGGCGGAGCGCAGGAATTCGATCTCGCCCGGCTCGAACCGGAAATCGCGGATCAGCTCGATCAGGCGACCGGTGCCGGCGACCACGCCGTAACGGCGCCCGGTCGGCAACCGGCGGGCGAACACCTCGAAGACGCAGTGGCGGTCGGCGGTGCCGTCCCGCAGCGCGGCGCTGACCATGGTCAGCTCGTACTGATCGGTCATCAGGGCCGGCGCGATCGTCTCCACGGTCATACCCTACGACGAGGACGACGATGGGGTGCGACGCGGCCGCTGACCTGGGGTTGGATGCCTGGTTCACCGGTTCGCCGAATCCGGTGGCACCATGGGGGGCATGGCGTTGCCTCAGGTTGCTCCCGTCGAGACGCCGGAGATCCAGGAAGTACCGGCCGAGGACCGGCCGTGGGTGACCATCGTCTGGGACGACCCGGTCAACCTCATGTCGTATGTGACCTGGGTCTTCCAGAAGCTCTTCGGCTACAGCAAGGAAAAGGCCGAGAGGCTGATGATGGACGTGCACACGAAAGGGAAGGCGGTGGTCTCCATCGGCGCGCGCGAGCGCATGGAGATGGACGCCAACCAACTGCACGGATACGGTCTCTGGGCCACGGTCGACCGGGGTTGACCGTGCGGCGGGCCGGAGAAACAAAACGGCGATCGGGTGGGGTAAAGCATGTTCCGACGCAACGGTAGCCACTGTGTTGCCACGTTCGCGCACGACGAGGTGCGGGTCCTGCGCAAGGTGGCCGCTGAGGTGGTCGGCCTGCTGACCGACGGG
Organism: Actinoplanes subglobosus; assembly: GCF_042650585.1. Lineage (NCBI taxonomy): Bacteria > Bacillati > Actinomycetota > Actinomycetes > Micromonosporales > Micromonosporaceae > Actinoplanes > Actinoplanes subglobosus. The sequence continues at coordinate 31,586 of NZ_JBHSBL010000025.1, read as the reverse complement.
ATGGACCACACCGATCCAGTGGTCTCCCGGCTCTTCCCGGACATCTATCCCGATCGCCCGGAGGACTCGCAGGAGTTCCGGCTCTACACCGAGGGCGATCTGAAGACCAGCAAGATCGACCAGGCGGGCGCGATCCTCGCCGCCCTTCCCGATGAGGGCGAGGGGGAGGTGCGGCTGGACGGCGAGGCCGCCGAGGCCTGGCTCCGGGCGATCAACGACGCCCGCCTCGCCATGGGCACCAGGCTGGAGATCCACGCCGACACCGACCTGGGTGAGGAGCTGGACCAGGCGGTGCTCGACGACCCGGGATCGAGCCGGGTGTTCCAGCTGTCGGTGTATGCGTACCTCGGCTACCTACAGGAGTCGCTGCTCAACGCGCTACCCGACATCCGGTGAACCCGGGTGTGTGCACCGCCACCAGCCGGGTACGGAAATGCCACGGTAATGTGAACGCCGTGCTGACCATCGACCGCGCGATCGTCGACGCGATCGTCGCCCACGCCCGCCGGGACCACCCGGACGAGGCCTGCGGCGTCGTCGCGGGCCCGATCGACAGTGACGTGCCCGCCCGGCACATCCCGATGGACAACGCCGCGCGTTCGATGACGTTCTACGAGTTCGACTCGATGGAGCATCTGCGGGTCTGGCGCGAGATGGACGATCGCGACGAGGAGCCGGTGGTCATCTACCACTCGCACACCGCGACCGAGGCCTACCCGTCCCGCACCGACATCTCGTTCGCCGGCGAGCCCAACGCGCACTACCTTCTGGTCTCGACCCGCGAGCCGGACTCCGAGGAGATTCGGTCGTTCCGTATCGTGGACGGTGTGGTGACCGAAGAAGAGGTCAACATCGTGGATGCGACGGTGAAGGCGTGATTTCCGCAGCAGTGCAGTCGTTCATGTTCGGGCAGAGCCCGGCGTCGGTCTTCTACGAGTGTCGCCGCCGCTAGCGCGTGCGACCCGACCAGACCGACCCTTTTCGCCCATTCAAGTCGACTCCTCTAGGAGAAATTCAGCCATGGCCATCGAAGTTCGCGTTCCCACCATCCTTCGCAGCTACACCGGCGGCGCCAAGATCGTCGAGGGTTCCGGTGACACCCTCACCGAGCTGATCGACGACCTGGACGCCAAGCACAACGGCCTCAAGGGCCGTCTGATCACCCCCGAGGGTGGCCTGCACCGGTTCGTCAACATCTACGTCAACGACGAGGACGTCCGCTTCCTCGGCGCGCTCGACGCCAAGGTCAAGGACGGCGACTCGATCACCATCCTCCCGGCTGTCGCCGGTGGCGCGCTCGGGTTCGCTGCGGCCGCGGCGCTCCTCGGCGGTCTGTAAGACCGATGGCTCGTTACGAGAGCCTGCTGGACGCGTGCGGGGGCACGCCGCTCGTCGGCCTGCCCCGCCTCTCGCCGGCGGTGCCCGAGGGGGCGCCGCCGGTGCGGCTCTGGGCCAAGCTGGAGGACCGCAACCCGACGGGCAGCATCAAGGACCGTGCCGCGCTCTTCATGGTGCGTGAGGCCGAGGAGTCCGGGCACCTGCGCCCGGGTGACACCATCCTCGAGCCGACCAGCGGCAACACCGGCATAGCCCTGGCCATGGTGGCGAAGCTGCGAGGTTACCGGCTGGTCTGCGTGATGCCGGAGAACGTGTCCGCCGAGCGGACCCAGATCCTCCGGATGTATGGCGCGGAGATCATCTTCTCGCCGGCCGCGGGCGGGTCGAACCAGGCCGTCGCGACCGCCAAGCAGATCGCCGCCGAGCATCCCGACTGGAAGATGCTCTTTCAGTACGGGAATCCGGCGAACGCCCGGGCGCACTACGAGACCACCGGTCCCGAGTTGTTGCACGACCTGCCGACGATCACGCACTTCGTGGCCGGACTGGGCACCACCGGCACGCTCATGGGCACCGGGCGGTTCCTGCGGGAGAAGGTCGACGGTGTGCAGATCATCGCCGCCGAGCCGCGGTACGGCGAGCTGGTCTACGGGCTGCGCAACATCGACGAGGGGTATGTGCCGGAGCTGTACGACGCCTCGGTGCTGACCCGGCGGTTCTCGGTCGGCACACGGGACGCGGTTCTTCGTACCCGCCAATTGATCGAGGTCGAAGGCATCTTCGCGGGCTTCTCCACCGGTGCGGTGCTGCACGCCGCCCTGGCGGTGGCGCACGAGGCGGTCAAGGCGGGCAACCGGGCGGACGTGGCCTTCGTGGTCCCCGACGGCGGGTGGAAATATCTGTCGACCGGCGCCTACGGCGGCACCCTCAACGAGGCGGAAGAGGCCCTCGAGGGCCAGCTGTGGGCCTAGAGAAGCGTCAGATAGACGTTCGCGGCCATCGGCAGGGCCGCGGCCAGCAGTAACAGCCAGGGCAGGATGCGCTGGTGGATGGCCAGGAACGCGGCCACCGCCAGCGCCACGCTCAGAATCGTCAGCGCCGCGAGCGCCGGCAGGTACCACGCCGGTGCCCCGCTGAGGACGATCACCACCGCGTAGAGGCCGACAGCGACTCCGCACAGGCCGAGTGCCGCGCCGTACACGGCGATCGCGAGCATCCGTCCGACACCCGGAGCCGGGTCGTCGGGTGCCGGGAACCGGAAGAGCACCGGTTCGTGCGGCGGCGGCTCGTGGGGGACGTCCGCGGGCATCACGACTCGCGTGGTGGGGATCTGCTCGACCGCGGTCACGTCGCCTCCATCCGATGATCTTCAGAGCACTCACCCTGAGCAACGCGAATGGATCACCGGACGTGACGGTGCAAACGTGATGAGCCTGGTCATCACGGCTGTGATGTGCGTTGTCGATTTAGCGACAAATCGATCAGTTGTTAACGTTGAGCGCTGGTCGCGGCGTACGCTTCGCTCCGTGATTGACTGGGGCATTGGCCGGTCGTGCAGGGCAACCCGGTGTGAGCCAGAGGGTTCCGGATGCGACTAACCGTTCTCGGTTGTGCCGGCAGTTTCCCCGGCCCCGAGTCGGCGTGTTCGGCGTACCTCGTGGAGGCCGAAGGGTTCCGGCTCCTGATCGACTTCGGTTCCGGGTCGCTCTCCGCCCTCCAGCGGTACTCGGACATGCGTCGTGTCGACGCGATCCTCCTCACCCATCTGCACTGCGACCACATGCTCGACGCGTGCACCTACGTCGTGGTGCGCCGTTACGACCCGGCCGGGCCGCTGCCGGCACTGCCCGTCTACGCCCCGCTCGGTGCGGCCGAGCGGATCGCCGCCGCCTACAGCACCGAGGGCGAGCCGGTCGACGACGTCTACACCTTCTACGGCCTGCAGCCCGGCACCTTCCCGATCGGCCCGCTCCAGGTCACCGTCGACCGCGTCAACCACCCCGTCGAGACGTACGGGGTTCGGATCGAACACGATGGCAAGGTGCTGGCCTACTCGGCCGACACGGCACCCTGCGAGGCGCTGCTGCGCCTGGCCGCCGGCGCCGACCTGTTCCTGTGTGAGGCGAGTTACCAGGACGGCCTGGCCAACCCGCCCGACCTGCACCTGACCGGCGGGGAAGCCGGCGAGGCGGCGACGAAGGCCGATGTCGGCAAGCTGCTGCTGACCCATCTCGTTCCGGCATGGGCCAGTGAGGCATCTATTGTGGAGGCGGCTACCGCCGCCTACGCGGGACCGGTCGAAGTCGTCCGCCCCGGCGCCAGATACGATCTCTGAGTCGGAGCGGGGGGTAAGGGACCGGCAGTCGTGACCTTGGAGTTGTTGCATGCGCATTGTTCGCCTGGCCAACTTCGTCACGGTTCATACCGGTGGCCTGCGGACCGCGTTGCGTCAACTGGGCCGCGGCTATCAGGACGCCGGTCACGAGGCGGTTCTGGTGATTCCCGGCCGCCGATATTCGGACAAGATGACCAGACAGGGCCGTGTCATCACGCTGCCCAGCGCCCCCTTGCCGCGCACTGGTGGATATCGGGTGCTCGCCGGCCGGCGTGAGCTGGTCAAACTGCTCGACAGCCTGGAGCCGGACCGGATCGAGGTCTCCGACCGCACCACGCTGCGCTGGACCGGTGGCTGGGCCCGCCAGCGGGGCGTCCGGTCGATGATGGTGTCCCACGAGAGCCTGGCCGGCCTGCTCGGCGTCTGGGGCATGCCGAAACGTGACGCCCTCGCCGACCGTTTCAACCGGCGGACCGCTGAGGCGTTCGACACGATCGTCTGCACCACCGCGTTCGCCGCCGAGGAGTTCCGCCGGATCGGCGTGCCCAACCTGGTCGAGGTGCCGCTCGGCGTCGACCTCGACCTGTTCCACCCGGCGAAGATGGACGTCTCGGTCCGCGCCCGCTACGCCCGGCCCGACGAGTTGCTGATGGTCTACTGCAGCCGGCTCTCCGCGGCCAAGCGGCCCGAGCTGGCCGTCGACACCGTGGCGTCGCTGCGCAACGGCAAGGTGCCGGCGGTGCTGGTGATGGCCGGTGACGGCACCCGGCGGACGGCGCTGGCCTATCGTGCGGCCCGGCTCCCGGTCCGGTTCGCCGGTCACATCGCCGAGCGTGCCGACGTGTCCGCCCTGCTGGCCAGCGCCGATGTGGTGCTGTCACCCGGCCCGATCGAGACGTTCGGCCTGGCCACGCTGGAGGCGATGGCCTGCGGCACGCCCGTGGTGGTCAATGAGCAGAGCGCCCTGCCCGAGGTGGTCGGCGACGGCGGCGTGGCGGTCCCCGGCACCGCCGACGACTTCGCCGACGCGGTCAGCCGGATCATGGAGCGGCCCCGGGTGGAGCGCCGTGGCGCCGCGCGGGCGCAGGCCGAGCAGTATGGGTGGCCCAAATCGGTCGAGGGCTTCCTGCAGGCCCACGAGGCCAACCCGGTGCCGGTGCCGGGGCTCATCCGGCCGGCGGCGCCGTTCAACGGGCTGCCGTCGCCTCGGCGGATGGGTGCGCCCGGCCGTGAATCCGGGGCGGACGAAGCGGGTGCGGCACGCTACGCATAAGGTACGTAGCATGGCGCGACCCGACGGCCGTACGGCCGATCAGCTGCGACCGGTGACGCTGACCCGGCGCTGGAGCATCCACCCCGAAGGTTCGGTGCTGGTGGAATTCGGCAACACCCGCGTGCTGTGCACGGCAAGCGTCACCGAGGGGGTTCCCCGCTGGCGCAAGGGTTCCGGCCTCGGCTGGGTCACCGCCGAGTATGCGATGCTGCCCCGGGCCACCAACACGCGTGGTGACCGGGAGAGCGTCAAGGGCAAGGTCGGCGGCCGCACCCAGGAGATCTCCCGGCTGATCGGCCGGAGCCTGCGCGCATGCATCGATCTGAAGGCGCTCGGGGAGAACTCGATCGTCCTCGACTGTGACGTGCTCCAGGCCGACGGGGGGACCCGGACGGCCGCGATCACCGGCGCCTATGTTGCGCTGCACGACGCGGTCACCTGGCTGGCCGACCGCAAGTCGCTCGCCGGCAAGGTCGACAAGGTGCTGCACACGTCGATCCAGGCGATCAGCGTCGGCATGCTCGACGGCGAGGCCCGCCTCGACCTCGACTACGACGAGGACGTCTCGGCCGAGGTCGACATGAACGTGGTGTGCACCGGTGCCGGCGACTTCGTCGAGGTGCAGGGCACCGGGGAGAACGGCGTCTTCCGCCGCGCCCAGCTGGACGCGATGCTCGACCTCGGCGTGCTGGGTTGTGCCGAGCTGGCCACGCTGCAGCAGAAGGCGCTCGCCGCGTGAGCGCCCGGCTCCTACTCGCTACCGGTAACAAGAAGAAACTCGTCGAGCTGCAGCGCATCCTCGACGCCGCCCTCGGTGTGGCCCAGATCGAGCTGGTCGGCCTCGGTGCCTTCCCCGATTATCCGGATGTGCCCGAGACCGGCCTCACCTTCGGTGAGAACGCGCTGATCAAGGCCCGTGAGGGCGCCAAGCGGACCGGCCTGCCCACGGTCGCCGACGACTCCGGCATCGCGGTCAACGCGCTCAACGGCATGCCCGGCGTGTTCAGCGCCCGATGGTCCGGCACGAGCGGCGACGACAAGGACGCCGCCAACCTCGACCTGGTGCTGGCGCAGATCTCCGACGTGGCCGACGAGCACCGGGGCGGTGCGTTCGTCTGCGCCGCGGCACTCGTCCTGCCCAACGGGCGCGAGCACCTGGTGGAGGGCCGCCAGGCCGGCCGACTGCTGCGCAGCCGGCGCGGCGAGGGCGGGTTCGGTTACGACCCGATCTTCCTCGGCGAGGGCCAGGATCGTACGAACGCCGAGCTCAGCCCCGCGGAAAAGGACGCCATCAGCCACCGTGGCAAGGCGTTCCGCGAGCTGGCGAAGGTGATCGCCAAGGAACTGCCCCGCTAGTCCCTCAGCATCGTCAGGAGACGGTCCAGGACGCGTTCCTCACGTCCGAGGCCGTCGTGGGCGTACTCGTTGGTCACCCACGGCCGCAGGTTTCCGATCTGCGCCGCGGTGGCCAGCGACATGTCCCGGTCCACATACATGTCGCCGAAGTAGACCGCGGCCGCCACCGGCACCTCGTTGGCGGCCAGCCGGTCGGCGTCGTACAGGGGCGCCCAGTCGGTCTTCCCGGCCAGCCGCTGGGCCGCCTCGGCCAGCGGCACCAGGGCCGGGTCCTCCTCGAACAACCAGGGGTAGATCATCTCCCCGGTGAACCGGACCGGCCCGCCCGCGTCCAGGTCGAACGCCGGGAACTCGGCGCGCACCCGGTGCGCCGCCCATCCGGTGGCCGCGCCCTGACCGTAGATCGCCTCGTGCAGTACCGCGAACAGCGGCTGCTCGGCGAACGAGACGGCGGCGTCGACCCGGCGCAGGAACAGCTCCGACAGTTCGTCCCCGGCGAACGCCTCCTCGAGCAGGTGGTGCAGCAGGTCGAAACGGGCGTTCGAGCCCAGGTGGATGCCGAGGGTCTGGAACCGGCGCGGGGTCAGCCGGTCACCGGCGGGCAGGCGGGCGTCCTGCTCACGTAGCGCGTCGACGACCCGCCGGGCGATCGCCTCGTCCTCCGGATAGCGGGCGAAGTAGCGCTCGTTGTGCGCGAGAACGCGCGGATACGCGGCCCGATAGACGTCCTCCGCCGTCGCGGTCAGCCCGGGAAGGCCACCCGTGATGATCACCTCGCGGAGCCCGTGCGGCGCGAAACTGAGATACGTCACCGCGCAGAACCCGCCGAAACTCTGTCCCAGCACGCTCCACGGCCGGTCGCCGGCCAGGTGCGCACGCAACAACTCGGCGTCGGCCACGATGCTGTCCGCCCGGAAGTGCGCCAGATGCCCGGCCGGATCCGCCACCTTCGCCAGCGTCTGCCGGGTGAGCGGCGTGCTGCGCCCGGTTCCCCGCTGGTCGAGCAGCACCACCCGGTAGTCACGCGCCGCCCGGCGCAGCCACACCGGCAGGTCCCGCGGTGACCGGTTACCCGGCCCACCCTGGAGATAGACCAGGAACGGCCGGCCTTCGGCCTCGGCCCCGGATTCCCGCACCTCCCGCGCGAAGATCTCGATGCGCGGTCCGTCCGGATCCGCATGATTCAGTGGTACGGCCAGAGTGTGCCCGACGAAGACGAGCCCGGAATGACGATGGATCATCCACCGAGCCTCCCCCATCGACGGCACTCATCAGAACTTCGGTGGTCTGTCGCGAATGGCTTGACCTTGCCCTTGGGGCAGGGTCGAGCATCGTCGGTGTCGGCCGGGTGGCCGGCACGAGGACACGGGGACGGGAGACGCGGTGCGTGAGCTGTTGACGATCGGTGTCTTCGCCCGGGCGGCCCGGCTGTCGCCGAAGGCACTGCGACTCTACGACGAGCTGGGTCTGCTGCGACCGGCCGAGGTCGACGTGGCCTCGGGCTACCGGCTCTACGCTCCGGAGCAGCTCGACCAGGCCCGTCTGATCGCCTGGCTGCGCCGGCTCGGCATGCCGCTGGAGCGGATCCGGCAGATCTGCGAGCTGCCCGCTCCCGAGCAGGCGGCCCAGATCGGCACCTACTGGGACCAGGTGCTCGCCGAGACCGCCGAGCGGGGCCGCCTCGCCACCTTCCTCGTCGACTATCTCTCCGGGAGGGGCAGCGCGATGGGCACACTGGGGATCCGTTATGCGGCACGGTCCGAGACCGGCCTGATACGTGACAGCAACGAGGACACCGCCTACGCGGGCCCCCGTCTGATGGCGGTGGCCGACGGGATGCGCGGACCCGGCGGCGACCGGGCGAGCGCCGCCGCGGTCGACGCGCTGAGGGCACTGGAGACGGTGACGGTCCCGGCCGGTGACCTGCTCGGAGCGCTGGCCGAGGCGGTGCGGGTGGCGTCCCGGTCGGTCGGCGAGATCGACGGCGAGGCCGCCACGACGCTGACCGCCCTCTACTGGTCCGGCTCACAGTTGGCGCTCGCGCACATCGGCGACACCCGCGCCTACCGCCTGCGTGACGGTGAGCTGAGCCTGATCACCGTCGACCACACACATGTCCGGTCGCTGGTGGCCGAGGGCCGCCTGACCGAGGCCGAGGCCGCCGTTCACCCACAGCGGTCGTTGCTGGTCAAAGCCCTGACCGGGGCGGGCGACGAAACCCCCGATCTGTCCCTGCACGAGGCAGCCGCCGGCGATCGCTACCTGCTCTGCTCGGACGGCCTGGCCACGACGGTCCCGGAGCCGGAGTTGCGTTCCGCCCTGGCTGCCGCCGGTGACCCGCATCAGGTTCTCGACGAGTTGTTCGCCCGTGCCTACCGGGCCGGCGCCCACGACAACGTCGCCGCGGTGGTCGCCGACGTGGTTGCCGAGTGAGGGCGGCCCTCACCGACCGCCGTCCGCTCGCCGTTCCCGCGTTCCGCCGCTGGTGGGTCGCGTCCCTGGTGATCGCAGTCGGCGGCTCGTTCAGTGTGGTTGCCGTCCCGGCTCAGCTGTATGCGAAGACAGGTTCGTCGGCGGCACTCGGTGGATCCGCGGTGCTGTCGTTCGCCGGCCTGGTGATCGGGGCGCTGACCGCCGGCGCCCTGGCCGACCGCTGGGACCGGCGGCTGGTTCTGCTGGTGGCGCAGGCAGGTCTCGCCGCCACCTATGCGGGTTTGTGGGCGCTGGCGCTTCTCGACGGTCCACTGCCGCTGCTGCTGGCCCTGGTGACCTGCCAGGGCCTGACCTTCGCGGCGATCTCCACCACCGCGGGCGCGGTCCTGCCCCGTCTGCTGCCCCCGGAGCTGCTGGCCGCCGCCAACAGCCTGAACTCCCTGGTCCGCTACGGCGGCTGGATCCTCGGCCCGATGCTGGGTGGCCTGCTCATTCCGGTGGCCGGTCTGAGCACCCTCTACCTCTGCGACGCGGTCACGCTGCTGGCCGTCCTCTGGGCGGTCGTCCGATTGCCCGAAATGCCACCACCAGCGCCGTCGTCTGCGGAGGGAGTGGGTTCGCGGCGGCCCAGCGGTCTCCGTGACGGGTTGCGGCATCTTCGGACGAGCCGGATGCTGACGGCCGTTCTGCTGGTGGACCTGGCCGCGATGGTTCTCGGCATGCCCGTGGTGCTCTTCCCGGAGCTGGCCGCGCACACCTACGGCGACCCGTCCGGTGGCGGACCGGTGCTGGGCCTGTTCCATGCCGCCTACCCGGCGGGCGTGATCCTGGCAGGGCTCTTCTCCGGCACGTTCACCCGGGTCCGCCGCCCCGGCCGGACGATGGCTGCCGCCGCGATCGCCTGGGGCGGCACCGTGGTCGTCCTGGGCTTGACGGCTCACCTCTGGGTGGCGCTGGCCGCCCTGGTGCTCGGCGGCACAGTCAATTTCGTGCTCAGCACCCACCGCAACGCGATCACCCAGGCGCACACCGACGATGCCCTGCGCGGCCGGGTTCAGGGCCTGCTCACCGTGGTCCTGACCGGCGGCCCGCAGCTGGCGAACCTGCTGCACGGGGCCGCCGGCACCGTTGCCGGCCCACGTCCGGCGATCATCGTGGGCGGCCTGCTCACGATGATCGCCGTGATCGCCACCGTCCGCGCGGTGCCAGAGTTCACCGCGGTGCCGGAGCTCAGCGCGGTGCCGGAGCTCAGCGCGGTGCGGCAGTCAGCGGAGGGGGCCGACCGCGGCCTCGATCGACGCGCGGAGGGCCGGGCCGGCGACGACCGCACGGGCCTGTTCCAGGACCGGGGCCAGGAACAGGTCCGGGCCGGGCTCACCAGCGAAGGGGCCGATCGCGGCCAAGGCGGCCCGCCCGGCGGCGGACGGTGTCAGCGGGGCGCGTAGTTGCAGCCCACGGACGGCGGAGAGCAGTTCGACAGCGAGGAGGCTGGTGAGGTTGTCCAGGACGGTCCGCAGTTTCTTGGCGGCGGCCCAGCCCATCGACACGTGGTCCTCCTGCATGCCGCTGGTCGGCAGCGAGTCCACCGAGGCCGGCGACGCGAGCCGGCGGTTCTCGGCGACGATTCCCGCGGCGGTGTATTGGGCGATCATCAACCCCGAGTTGACGCCGGCGTCCGGTGAGAGGAAAGGAGGCAGTTCCCGGGAGCGGGTGACGTCGAGAAGCCGGTCGACCCGGCGTTCGGCGATGGCACCGACCTCGGCGGCCGCGATGGCCAGGAAATCGGCGGCGAAACCGAGCGGCGCCCCGTGGAAGTTGCCGGTCGACTCGACCCGCCCGTCCGTCAGCACGACCGGGTTGTCCACCACCGACACGAGTTCCCGCCCGCTCGTCGTGATGACGAAATCGAGGGTGTCCCGGGCCGCGCCGGCGACCTGCGGGGCACACCGCATGGAGTATGCGTCCTGTACCGCGTGTGCCAGGTCGTCCCGGTGCGAGTCCATGATCGCCGAGCCCTGGAGCAGCCGGTGGATGTTCGCGGCCGACGCCGCCTGGCCCGGGTGCGGCCGGATGTCGTGCAGCTCGGGCAGGAAGGGCCGGTCCGAGCCGAGCATCGCCTCGATCGCCAGGGCCGCCGTCACGTCGGCCATGGTGAAGAGGTGGCGGGCGTCGGCGATCGCCAGCAGCAGCATGCCGAGCATGCCGTCGGTGCCGTTGATCAGCGCCAGCCCCTCTTTGGCGGCCAGGTCGAGCGGGCGGAGACCGGCCCCGCGCAGCGCCTCGGCCCCGGCGATGCGGATGCCGTCCTTGCCGAGCACCCAGCCCTCACCGAGCAGCACGAGCGCGCAGTGGGCGAGCGGAGCCAGATCGCCGGAGGCGCCGAGCGATCCGTGTTCCGGGACCCACGGCGTGATGTCGTGGTTGAGCAGGTCGACGAGGCCCTGGGCGAGGACCGGCCGGACCCCGGAACGACCGAGTGCCAGCGACCGCACCCGCAGCAGCATCATCGCCCGGACCACCTCGCGGGGCATGGGCGCGCCGATGCCGGCGGCGTGCGAGCGGATCAGCGCGTGCTGCAGTTCGGCACGCCGGGCCGGCTCGATGGAGGTGCTGGCCAGGGCACCGAACCCGGTGGACACACCGTAGACGGGCCGTCCGGACGCCTCGATGCCGTCGACGATGGCCCGGCTCGCGGCCATCGCCTCGACGGCCGCGGGGGAGATCTCGACATGGACGGCACCACTGTGCCCGCCGAGCCCGGCAGCGGAATCGCCGAGCCCGGCGGCGGAGATGCCGTGGCCGGCGGCGGAGATGCCGTGATCGGCGGTGGGGATGCCCTGGCCGGCGGTGGAAACGCCGTTGGTGGGGCCGCCGGTGCCGTTGCTGGGGCCGCCGTGGTCGGCGGTGGGGGAGATGGAGGCGCCCGAGCGGGCGACGGCGACGACGTCGGCCGCGGAGACGCCGGTGGATTGGACGGTGACGATCATTGAAGCACCCCGTTGTGCAGGACGGAACGGATCAGGGGGACACCGGGCCGGTAGGCCAGGTGCAGGTGGGAGGGCGCGTCGAGGACGATCAGGTCGGCGCGGGCGCCGATCGTGATCCGGCCGACGTCGTCGCGGCGCAGCGCGTGCGCGCCACCGGCGGTCGCCGCCCATACCGCCTCGGCCGGTGTCATCCGCATCTCGCGGACGGCGAGGGCGATGCAGAACGGCATGGACGAGGTGTAGGACGACCCCGGGTTGCAGTCAGTGGCCAGGGCGACGGTGATTCCGGCGTCGAGGAGCCGCCGAGCGTCCGGGTAGGGCGACCGCGTGGAGAACTCGGCGCCCGGCAGCAGCGTGGCGACCGTGGTGGAGTGCCCACCCTCGGCGCACATGCAGTCCATCGCGGTGGAGGCGAGCGCGTCGATGTCGGCGTCGTCGAGGTGGGTGCAGTGGTCGACGCTGGCGGCGCCCATCTCGACGGCGAGCCGCACCCCGGGGCCGGGGCCGAGCTGGTTGCCGTGCACCCGCAAGCCCAGTCCGGCGGCCTGACCGGCGGCGAGGATCGTGCGGGCCTGGTCCTCGTCGAAGGCGCCGCGTTCACAGAACACGTCGATCCATCGGGCGTGCGGCCGGGCGGCGGCCAGCATCGGGCCGGTGACCATGGCGACGTACTTCCACGGGTCGTCCGCGTACTCGGCCGGCACCACGTGCGCCCCGAGGAAGGTGGTCTCGCTGGTCAGTTCGGCGGCGATCCGCAGCGAGCGGGCCTCGTCCTCGACGTTCAGCCCGTAACCGCTCTTGATCTCGACGGTGGTGGTGCCCTGACGGCGCATCTCGGTGACCAGGCGGGTGGTGTTGCAGCGCAGGGTCGCGTCCGACGCGGCGCGGGTCGCGCCGACGGTGGTGCGGATGCCGCCGCCGGTGTAGGGCTCACCGGCCATCCGGGCGGCGAACTCGGGTGCACGATCCCCGGCGAAGACCAGGTGAGCGTGGCTGTCGACGAAACCGGGCAGTACCGCGGCGCCGTCCACGTCGATGGCCGTGTCGGCGGCCGGGGCCCGGGAAGCCGGCCCGATCCAGGCGATCCGGTCGCCCTCGGTCACGACCGCCATGTCGCGGGCCAGCCCGAGCCGCCGGTCCATGTTGGTGACCAGCTCACCGATGTTGGTGACGAGCACACTCACGACAGCACCGCCGCCAGCTCGCGGGGGACGTCGACGAGGGTGTGCGTCCCGTCGGCGACGATCCGCCGGCCGCCGGAGATCACGTGCGTGACGTCCGCGGCGGTGGCGGCGAGGATCGCCTGGTCGGGACGGGCGCCGGTGGTCCGTACGGTGGAGAGGGAGATCGCCACCAGATCGGCCCGCATGCCCGGAGCGATGGTGCCCGCATCGTCCCAGCCGAGGGCCGCATGAGCCGCCGCCGCCCCGACGAGCGCGGTGGCCGGGAAATGGCCGCGGCTTTCGCTGGCCAGGCGTTCGTTCATCTCCAGGCCGCGGATCTCCTCGAACGGGTCGATCACGGCGTGACTGTCGCTGCCCAGGCTGAGCGGCACGTGCGCGTCGGCGAGCCGCCGGGCCGGGCCGATGCCGTCGGCCAGGTCACGTTCGGTCGTGGGGCAGAGACAGACTCCGGTGCCGCTGTCGCCGAGCAGCTTCACGTCACCGTCGGTGAGGTGGGTGGCGTGGACGGCGGTGGTTCCCGGCCCGAGGATGCCGTGCCGGGCGAGCAGTTCGGTGGGGGTGCAGCCGTGCACGGCCCGGCACTGTTCGTTCTCGGCCCGCTGTTCGGAGAGGTGCACGTGCAGTGGCGCGCGGCCGGCGAGCGTGGCCAGCTGGTCGGCGGGCACCGCCCGTACCGAATGGATGGCGGCCCCGATCAGCGAGTGCGGCCCGCCGCGGAGCCCGGCCACCCGCGACGCCCACGCCGCGGCATCGCCGTCACCGAAACGTTTCTGCACACCGTCCAGGGGCGTGCCGTCGACACCACCGGTGAGGTAGAGGGTGTCGAGCAGGGTGATCCGGATGCCGGCCTCGTCGGCGGCCTGGATGAGGGCCGCGCCCATCGCGTTCGGGTCGTCGTAACGGACTCCGCCGGGTGCGTGGTGCAGGTAATGGAACTCGCCGACGCAGGTGATCCCGGCCAGCGCCATTTCGGCGTAAACGGCCCGGGCCAGCGCCAGATAGCCATCCGGGTCGAGGGTGGCCGCGACGGCGTACATCTGCTCCCGCCACGTCCAGAAACTGCCCCGTCCGCTGTGCGTGCGGCCGCGCAGCACCCGGTGGAAGGCGTGCGAGTGCGCGTTCGCGAGACCGGGCAGCACGAGACCGGGCAGCGGTTCGCCCTCGGCCGGCGACCCGGGCGTGACCGCGGTGAACCGGCCGTTCTCGATCTCGATCCGCACGTCCTCGGCCACACCGTCCCCTATCCAGGCGTGCCGTGCGTGGAAAAGAGTTCTCATGAGAGGTCCTCCAGCACCCGGGCCAGGGCCTCGATACCGGCTTCGCAGTCGGCGTCGGAGGCGTGCTCAGCGGGGGAGTGCGAGACACCGGTCGGGTTGCGGACGAAGAGCATCGCCGTCGGCACGTGCGCCGACAGCACCCCGGCGTCGTGGCCGGCGCCGGTCGGCAGGATCGGCGCGTCGTCGAGCAGTGCGCTCAAGCGGGCGGCCAGCGCTGTGTCGAAGGCCACTTCCGCGGTCACCGACTCCGGGGTGACCGACAGTGCGGTCCCGTCCCGGCCGGCCCGCTCGGTCGCCTTCTTCACCACCGACTCGACGAGCTGGTCGAGGGTGGCCGTGTCGGCGGCGCGCGCGTCGAGCCACCCGCGGACCAGCGACGGGATCGCGTTCGTCGCGTTCGGTTCGACCTGGACCCGGCCGACGGTGGCGTGCGCCCCGGACAGGCGGGCCTCCTTGTTGGCGGCGAGCACGGTGAAGGCGAAGGTCAGCATCGGATCGTGCCGGTCGGTCATCCGCGTGGTGCCCGCGTGATCGCCGACCCCCGCGAAATCCATCCGCCAGCGGCCGTGCGGCCAGATCGCGCTACCCACACCGACCGGCGTCCGCAGCGCGATGCCCTGCTCGATGTGCAACTCCACGACGGCGGCGATGTTCGCGATCTGCTCGATCCGCCCGACCGGCCGGGCGCCGAGCGCCTCCTCGAAGGAGATGCCGTCACGGTCGGTCAGGGCGGCGGCACGAGAGGGGTCCATGACCCCGGTCAGAAGCCTCGACCCCAGGCACGGTACGCCGAAACGACCGCCTTCCTCCTCGACGAAGGCAGCGACGCCGATCTTCCGATCCTTCGGCACCGCGTCCACGGCGAGGAAGGCGCTCACGATCCCGAGCGGGCCGTCATAGCCGCCCCCGTGTGGCACGGAGTCGAAATGCGATCCGGTCAGCACCGTGCCCGGCGCCCACGGTTCACCACGCCACGCGAAGAGGTTCCCGTTCCCGTCCTCGGTGACCGTCATGTCCCGCTGGGCGGCCTGCCCCCGGAACCAGTCACGCAACGTCAGCTCCGGCTCGGTCAGGGCGAACCGCAGATAGCCACCGCTGTCCGCACGCCCGATCGGCGCGATCTCCGCCCAGAGCTGGGAGAACCGGCTCATGCCGCCACCTCCGCTTCGCTCCGGCGTCGCCATGAGTCACAGGCGTTGCTGCCTGATCCGCTCGCGAGCTCGCTCATCGGTTCATCGGGATCTGCACGCCACCGGCCGAGTGCGACTCGTATCCGGCGTCCACATGCCGCAGCACACCCATCGCCGGGTCGTTGGTCAGGACCCGCTCGATCTTCTGCCCGGCCAGCGCGGTCCCGTCGGCCACGCACACCTGCCCGGCGTGGATGCTGCGCCCGATCCCCACCCCACCGCCATGGTGAATAGACACCCAGCTCGCCCCGGAGGCGGTGTTGACCAGCGCGTTCAGCAGCGGCCAGTCGGCGATCGCGTCGGAGCCGTCGAGCATCGCCTCGGTCTCCCGATAGGGCGACGCCACCGAACCGGCATCCAGGTGGTCACGGCCGATCACGATCGGCGCGCTCACCTCGCCGCGCGCGACCATGTCGTTGAACCGGACACCGGCCCTGTCCCGCTCGCCGTAACCCAGCCAGCAGATCCGCGACGGCAGCCCCTGGAAGGCGACCCGCTCCCCGGCCATCCGGATCCACCGGGCCAGCGGGTCGTTGTCCGGGAACAGGTCGAGCACGGCCCGGTCGGTGGCGGCGATGTCGGCCGGGTCACCGGAGAGCGCCGCCCACCGGAACGGGCCCTTGCCCTCGGCGAACAGCGGCCGGATGTACGCGGGCACGAAACCGGGGAAGTCGAAGGCCCGTTCGTACCCCGCGAGTTTCGCCTCACCGCGGATCGAGTTGCCGTAGTCGAACACCTCGGCCCCGGCGTCCTGGAAACCGACCATCGCCTCGACCTGCCGGGCCATGCTCACGCGGGACCGGTCGGTGAACTCCTCCGGCTTGGTCCGCGCGTACTCGGCCATGTCCGCCAGCTCGACGCCGATCGGCAGATAGCTGAGCGGGTCGTGGGCGCTGGTCTGGTCGGTGACGATGTCGATCGCGACACCGCGGCGCAGCAGTTCGGGGAAGACCTCGGCGGCGTTGCCGACGACACCGATGGAGATCGCCGATCGATCCGCCTTCGCCGCCAGGGCCCGGGAGACCGCCTCGTCGAGGTCGGAGGCGATCACGTCCAGATAGCGGGTGTCGACACGCCGCTGGAGCCGGGTCCGGTCCACGTCGACGATCAGGCAGACGCCACCGTTCATGGTGACGGCGAGCGGCTGCGCGCCGCCCATGCCGCCACAGCCGCCGGTCAGCGTCAGCGTCCCGGCCAGGTCGCCGCCGTACTTCTTGGCGGCCACCGCGGCGAAGGTCTCGTAGGTGCCCTGGAGGATTCCCTGCGTGCCGATGTAGATCCACGAGCCGGCGGTCATCTGGCCGTACATGGTCAGGCCCAGCTGCTCCAGCCGGCGGAACTCCGGCCACGTCGCCCAGTCGCCGACCAGGTTCGAGTTCGCGATCAGCACCCGCGGCGCCCACTCGTGCGTGCGCAGCACGCCGACCGGCTTGCCGGACTGCACGAGAAGCGTCTCGTCACCCTTCAGCTCGTCGAGCTCACGCACGATCGCGTGGAACGACGGCCAGTCCCGCGCGGCCTTACCGGTCCCGCCGTAGACCACCAGATCCTGCGGCCTTTCGGCCACCTCCGGGTCGAGGTTGTTCATCAGCATCCGCTTGGCGGCCTCTTGCGGCCAGCCCTTCGCGGTGTACGCCGTACCGCGCGGCGCCCGGATCTCGGACATCCTCGTCTCCTCCCACACGCTTTACGCGAGAAAAATGTGCCGTCGGGCGGCGGTGGCCTCGAACTCCTCGAGCCGCTGCTGCACCGGCTCCGGAGCCGCGTCGCACATCGCCTGCAACAGCACCATGGCCATCGCCATCGGGCCGGTGTGCAGGTCGAAGACGAGTTGCGTGCCCACCGCGGCGGGCAGCACCACGTCAGCGTGCTCGGCCACCGGGCTGACCGCCGAGTCGGTGATCGCGACCACCGACAGCCCGGCCGCCCGTGCCTCGCGGACGGCCTCCACCGACTCACGCGGATAGCGGGGGAGCACGATGGCCAGCATCGCACCGGCGCCGTCCGCGCGGGCCTGATCGAGCCGGTCCAGCAGGCTGGTCCCGCCGCCGTCGAGCACCCGCACGCCCGGGAAGACCTTGGCCGCGAAATATCCGAAGTACGCCGCCAGAGGGGCCGCGGCCCGCAGGCCCAGCACCGGCAGGGGGCGGCTCCCGATCAGGAGGGCGGCCGCTCTGCGTACATCCTCGGGGTCGTGCAGTTGCTCCTCCAGACGCCGCAGGTGCTCGGTCTCCGCCTGCACCGCACGCTGCATCGCGTTGCGTGCCGCCGGCTCGGCCGGCGCGTCCGCGGTGAGATCCCGCAGCTCCCGTCGCAACGCGGGGTAACCGGAGTAGCCCAGTGCCATCGCGAACCGGGTCACCGACGGCTGACTGACCCCGGCCAGGTCGGCGACCTCGGCGGCGGACAGGTAGGCCGCCTTCGCCGCATGCTCGACGAGGCTGTGCGCGATGCGCCGCTGAGTGGGGGTGAGGCGCGCGCCCTGAAAGAGATCCAGGACCCGCCCGGCCGTTCTGACCGCTCCGTCATTCACTCACGCAGCTTATGCATAAAATCTTTCAGAAGACCAGTCCTCGTGTCCGTTTCAACGCCCGGCCGCCTTCGCAGAGAACGGTGTAATCCGGACGGAACGCGATCCGCGTCCGTTCCTCGGCGATCTCGGCGAACGCCCGCACGTCCGGTCCTGCGCCCGATCGAGCGTCACCCGCGCCGGACCCACACCACACCCCGCTCGCCACCGTGCCGGGCAGATCCGTAACCCGGTCACCGGACACGGCGCAACTGTATCGACCGTTGGCGATTCAGCTGCGGGTCAGCGGGGCTGTGGCAGGCTTGCGGACATGCGGATCACCTCGCTTCACACCTACCCGGTCAAGGGCTGTCACCGCCTTGACCACGACGAAGCCGTCGTCGAGCCGTGGGGCCTGGCCGCCGACCGCCGCTGGATGATCGTCGACCCCGACGGCGTCGGCATCACCCAGCGCGAGACCCCCGCACTCACCCAGTTGACCGCCCGGCCCCGCCCCGGCGGCCTGCACCTCAGCGCCCCGGGCAGGCCCGACATCGACGTTCCCGAGCCGGCCGACGGGTCCAAGATCCAGGTCCGGATCTTCCGCAACAAGCCACCCGTGCCCGCCCGCCTCGCCGACACCACCTGGGTCAGCGCGTTCCTCGGCCGCGATGCCCGCCTGGTCTGGCAGGCCGACCCCACCACCCGCGCCGTGGCCGGAGCCGCCCAGCCCGATGACCGCGTCAACCTCGCCGACGGCTACCCCGTCCTCCTCGCCAACACCGCCTCACTCGACGCCGTCAACGACTGGCTCGTCGAGGGCGGCGACGATCCCGTCCCCATGCACCGCTTCCGCCCCAATCTCGTCCTCACCGGCGCGCCCGCCTGGGCCGAGGACGATTGGATCGGCCACCGCCTGCGCATCGGCGACCTCACCTTCCGCGTCGCGGAAGCCTGCGCCCGATGCCGTGTCACCACCATCGACCAGGAAACCGGCGAAACCGGCCGCCAGCCCCTGCATGTCCTCGGCCGCCACCGCCGCATCGGCGACGGCCTCCTTTTCGCCGTCAACCTCATCCCGGACCTCACCGCCGGCCAGACCGGCCTTGTCCGAGTGGGTGACCAGGTCACCGTCGCGAGTGAGTCAGCCTTAGGAGAGTCTTAGAAGATTTGCCCCCACCCCCGCCGGGCGACCAGGATGCCAGGTCGTGAGTGCTCATCGATCCCGCTTCAGTGCACGATGGCTCGCCGCCGGCGGCGCCGCCGTCCTCGCCGGCATCCTCGGCGTCGCCATGCTCCTGCACGACAGCGGAGCGGCCTGTGCCGCCCCGCCGGGCACCACGCAGAAATCCGGGAAGGCAACGTTCTACGACCTCGCCGGCACCTCGGGGAACTGTTCCTTCGAGGTTCCCGCCGACGACCTCTACGTCGCTCTGGGGCCCTCGGAATACTCCGCCGGTGCGTCCTGCGGTGCCTACCTCGACGTCACCGGCCCCAAGGGGAAGGTCCGCGTCAAGGTCTTCGACTCCTGCCCCGAGTGCCCCGCCGGCCACATCGACCTGAGTCGTACCGCGTTCAAGAAGATCGGCAACGAGATCGACGGCATCATCCCGATCAAGTACAAGCTGGTGACGAACCCCTCCACGCCCGCCGGGATCAGCGTGCGGATCAAGGAGGGCGCCTCCCAGTACTGGTTTGCGGCCCGCATCGACAACCACGCGAACCTGCTCTCCTCGGTCAAGGTCGCGAGCGGCGGCGGCAGCTTCAAGTCGGCGCACCGCACCGACTTCAACTACTGGCTGATCGACGCCGGGGCGGGCTCCGGACCCTTCAAGATCAAAATCACCGATGTGTACGGCAACACGGCCACCGTCACAGGCATCAAGATGTCCCCCGGCGCCGTCCAGAAGACGAGCACCCGCATCACCGGCGGTTCCACGACGGTCGCGAGCGCCGAGAAGGCCACCACCCCCACCGCAAAGGCCACGACCTCAGCCGCCGCGAAGTCCGCGAAGTCGCCGTCCCCCTCCACGTCGGCCTCCACCGCGGCGCCGCTGCTGGAGTCCACCACCGCGGCTCCCGGCGCCGAGCCCGCCACCGCTACCCAGCCCTTGGTCGACCTGGCCGCCCAGCCAGTCGCCGTCGGCTGCTGACCGGCAACCCTCGAGCTGCTGCCGGCCACAACGTGAGGTAGCCGCTTATGGGGCTAGGCAACTGCTTACAGGGCCCAGGCAGCTGCTTACGGGCCCAGGCAGCTGCTGGCGGGGCAAGGCAGCTGCTGGCGGGGCTAGGCAGCTGCTGGCGGGGCTAGGCAGCTGCTGGCGGGGCTAGGCAGCTAGCTGCTTACGGGCGTCTGCCAGGCGGTACCCGAGCAACTGCTGACCGGTACGCGAAGCGGCCCGGCGATAGAGTCCGGGCCGCTTTTTCTGGGTGCGGAAGAGGGGACTTGAACCCCCACGCCCTCTCGGGCACGGGTACCTAAAACCCGCGCGTATGCCTATTTCGCCACTTCCGCCCGATTTGCCGGTTCAGGCAATGCGTTGTGATGAGTGTAATCGGTCCGATGTCTCTCCGGCGCACCGCTCGTGGCTGATCTGGCCGCTGCGGTGCTCAACTTGGCCTCTCGGAGGATGTTCTCCACCGTGGATGGGGAGACCGCGATCGGCAGCAATGGTCGTGCCCGGAGCACCCCGGCGACCTTGCGTGCACCCGGGTCCAGGTTCGCCACCGCGACACCCGGGTCGAGGTTCGCCACCGCGACACCCGGGTCGAGGTTCGCCACCGCGAACGTGACTGTCTCGTCGCGTGTCTCTGCCGGAATACGCCGCCGTCGAGGTGCCGTGGCCAGTGTCCCGGTGGTCTCCCATCGCCGGAGCGTTGTACACATAGCTGGGGTGGCAGCCGAGAGCGCGTGCGGCATCGACGACGGACATGTCTTCCGACCGGCCTGGCGGATCACCGCGGTCCGGTCCTCGTCCGTCGACCTGCAAGGCCAGAGGCCGCTCGTTCCGGGTGCCGCCGATGCCGCACTGGGCGCAGAGATATGGCCGGCCGATCTCCTCTGATGCCCGGCGCGGCATGGTCGGGGCCTGCCGTTTCGCCTCGGGTGGGCGGCGACGGCCTCCGTCGACATGTCACGGGCTTACTTGGCACAGGACATGGTGCGCAGTCTTCAGGAGCGACCGTCGATGGAACGTGCACGGCGGCCGCCTTGCGGGTTGGTACCGCATGACGGCCGCCGTGAGTCCGGGTTCCGCTTGCCGGGGAAGGTTCGTCTTCACCATCGGCCGGGGCTGCCCGGAGTTAGGGCTTTTCCGCCGACATTTCGGCCGGCGGGACGGGTGGGTCAGTCGAGGCCGAGGTCGCGGCGCAACTTGGCGACGTGGCCGGTGGCCTTGACGTTGTAGAGGGCTCGTTCGATCACGCCGTTCTCGTCGATGACGAAGGTGGACCGGATGACGCCGGTGACGGTCTTGCCGTACAGCTGCTTCTCGCCGAAGGCGCCGTAAGCGGTGAGGATGCTCTTGTCCTCGTCGCTGACGAGCGGGAACGTGATGGCGTCGTGCTCGCGGAACTTGGCGAGTTTGGCCGGCTTGTCGGGGGAGATCCCGACTACCTCGTATCCGGCGGCCTGGAGCGAGGCGAGGTTGTCGCGAAAATCGCAGGCCTGCTTGGTGCAGCCGGGCGTCATGGCGGCCGGGTAGGCGTACAGCACGACCTTGCGCCCGCGCAGGTCCTTGAGGGACAGGCTGTCGCCGGTGTCGGTGGGGAGGGTGAAGTCGGGCGCGGCGTCGCCGGCGCTGAGACGCACGTTGTCTGTCATGGAACCGACGATAGTGGGGATCACAGTGGGATCCGTTGTGCGCTCCACAAGTCACGGGCGGCGGTGAGATCGCGGGGCCATTCCTCACCGCGGCGGGTGAAGGTGCGTTCGCTGATCTCGTAGTCGCCGACGAGGCGGTGGAATTCGTCGAGGACGTCGGCTTCGAGGAACGGTTTGCACGAGAAGATGTTCACGAAGATCTCGCGCAGGTGCGGGTACGTGTGGATGGCCGCGTGTGATTCGGCGAGGATGACGACGGCGGATTTCCCGGCTTTCTCGGGTGTGCCGGTCTCGGTGCCGACGAGCGGGCCGGCGATGACCGTCATGCCGATACGCTCGACCAGGTCACGCATGAAGCCGGTGAGGGCCGCGTCGTCGTCGAGGAGCCGGATCTCGGTGATGCCGGAGAGCCGGAGGGTGAGTTCGTCACCGTAATGGTCGAGCATCGTTCCTCCTCAAACATTGCCGTAACTGAACGTTAGCAATTGTTCACGCCCCGTGTCCGTAATGGTTCATGCCAATAATCGAGCCCCGTGGATTCCGTTTCGCGAGCCATTCGGAAGCTGGTTTTCTGGCGATCCGAATGTCGTTCGGGAACGGAAACGGCGGCGTTCCGCAAGGGGTTCTGCGCTTCGAGTGACAGCCTTCGCGAGAATTTCAGCCGTCCGGGATGGCATCGGCCCGCCGGGCGTGAGTACGCTGCGCGGCACAAGCGTCGAGAGTGGAGATCAGCGCTATGAGCGAGGCTACGGACGGCACGACCCCGGCGGGCACCACCACGGTTTCCAGCGAGGTCGTCGAGAAGATCACGGTCGCGGCGGCGAAGGCCGTGCCGGGTGTGGCGGAGCTGGGCGGTGACGTGGCCCGCTTCTTCAACAGCGTTCTCGACAAGGTCGGCCTGGACCAGGTCGGCGACGGGAGCCGTGGCGTGACGGCGAAGGTGACCGGCAGCGACGTGACGGTGAATGTGGTGCTGGTGCTGGAGGCCGGCCGGGTGGTGGCCGAGGTGACCGCGGCGGTCCAGCAGGCGGTGACCGCGGCCCTCCAGGGTTACGGTCTCAACGTCCTGGCCGTCAACGTCAACGTCGACGACATCGCCGGAGTCTGACCGCCAGCAGAGGCATCCCGGCCGGGCAGCGCGATCGGCCGGGACGGCGGGCCGGGAAACGCGATCGGCCGGGACGGCGGGCCGGGCAGCGCGATCGGCCGGGACGGCGGGCCGGGCAGCGCGATCGGCCGGGACGGCGGGCCGGGCAGCGCGATCGGCCGGGACGGCGGGCCGGGAAACGCGATCGGCCGGGAAACCGGGGAGTCAGGCGGGCACCGGCGCCGGGACCGCGGCGCGCAGGCGGAGGACGCCGGTGAGGGCCAGGCCGGCGCCCACGCCGATGGCGCACGCCACGGCGGCCCGCGGGAACCACCCGGGCCCGGCCGACGGGACGACGGACGCGAAGAACACATCGGCGCTGCCGAACCCGGCGAACGCGGCCAGGATGAAACCGGACAGCGTCAGGTAGAACGGCGGGCTCCGCCACACGGCCGCACCGGCGAGGAGCCCGGCCAGGATCGGTACGGGCGCCCAGCCCCCACCGTCCAGGGCGGTCGTCACCACGTACCCCCAGGTGGTCAAACCCCCGATGAGCGCGAGCGTCCCCGCGGACCTCGGCCACCGACGGGCGAGGAGGGCGACGGTGAGGCCCAGCAGGGCCGAGCCGAGCCACCAGGCCCAGGCCGCCGGGGGTGGCTCGTAGTCGAGAGTGCCCTGGACGTCGAAGGTGCGGACCTGGTCGCGCAGCGGCACCGCCCACTCGCGCAGGCGGTGCGGCTGGTCGAGGGCGAGAGCCGGGGGAGCGGCCTCCATCCACCGGGTGCGCTGGTCGTGCCAGCGGACGGTGGTGTCGCCGGAGACGCGGCGCCAGACGGGTGGCGAGGTGGGGTCGGCGGTGGCCGGGATCGGGGTCTCGCCGCCGAGCGTCTGGTTGACGTAGGTGGCCGGCGAGTTGACGTTCTCGTAGGTGCCGTCGGGGCGTACCTCGAGGTACGGCTCGCGGGAGTAGCCGAGGACCTCGATGGTGCGGCCGCTGGTGTTGCTGAGTTCGAGTCGTGCGCCGCCCTCGACCACGCGGACGGTGAGGCCGTCGACGGGTGCGCTGAGCCCGGTGACGGTGACCCGGTAGTCGCTGACCGACGTGGCGTCGCCGGCGTGGGCGGATGCGGGGGTGGCCGGCACGAGGATCGCGCCGGCCACCGCCAGGATCGTGCTGAGGAGTCGTCTCACCCGGCTGCCTTGGTGATGGCTTCGGTGAGCACCTCGGTCGAGGGGCTGTCGATCTGCTGCCCGGCGACGAGGACCGTCGGCGTGCTGGTGTAGCCCCGTTTCGAGAACGTCTCGGTCGCCTTGGTCGCCCACGTCTTGTAGGTTCCCTCGTTCACCGCGGTCGTGAAAGTGTCGCTGGTCACGCCGACCGACGCGGCCAGCTCGATGATCTTCTCGTTGCTGAGGCCGGTGGTGTTCTCCTCGGGCCGGTTGGCGTAGAGCACGTCGTGCACCTCGGTGAATTTGCCCTCCTGTGCGGCGGCGGCGGACGCCGCGGCGGCACGCGTGGAGTACTCGGTGCCCTTGGAGAGTTCGTCGAGGATCGCCACCGGGTGGAACCGCAGGGTGATCTTGCCGGCCTCGGCGAGCTGCCGGAGGGCCGGCGCGCTGGTGGTCTCGAAGTTGCCGCAGGCCGGGCAGAGGAAGTCCTCGTAGACGTCGACGACGACCGGGCCGGTGCCGACGGCGAACGCGGTGCCCTCGTCGACGGCGACGCTCGGGGTGACCAGCGTGCCGGTGTCCTTCTCCTGCCCGCTCAGTGTGGTCCAGCCGATCATGCCGGCGACGAAGAGGACCAGGACCACGGCGATCGAGGTCCAGAGCGTCACGGTCCGCCGGCGCTCGGCCGCCCGCTGGTCGGCGACGATCTGCCGCGCCTTGGCGGCACGATTCTTACCGCTGCTCATCGTTCCCCCAGGAGGATGCCGTCGAGTGAGTACTTGGTCCGGGGCCGCCATACCAGGAGCCCGGAGAGTGCCAGGAACGCCGCGTCGCGCAGGAAGTCGGCGCCGTACGCCGTGCTCTCACCCTGACCCAGCTCACCACCAGTGCTGAAGCAGCCGCAGTCGATCCGCAGCCCGCGCGCCCACGCCGAGGCGATGCCGGCGATGAAGACCACCATGAGCAGTGCCGAGATGGCGGCGGTGAGCCGGGTCGACAGACCGATCAGCAGCAGCAGGCCGAGAGCGATCTCCAGGAACGGCTGGACGGCACCGACCACCTTGGCCGTGTCGTAGGACATCACCTGGTAGGCGTTGACGGCCCGGGCGGAGGCGGCGAGGTCACCGACCTTGAGGCCGCCGGCGATCAGCCAGACCGCGGCGAGACCGATCCGCGCCGCCGTGCCGATCCACGGCCAGGCAGCCGGCAATCGGGTCTGCCGTGAGATTTCCATGGTCACCTAGGTTGGTCGGAGTCCGTTCCGCTTCGGTTCCCGAGCATGGTGATCCGCAGCATCTTCACAGGGGAAGAGGCAAAGGTCCTAACTTGCCCTGGCTTGCGCCACCGCGTCCATGAGCTCGTCACGAGCGCGGGCGACCCGGGAGCGGATGGTGCCGACCGGAACGGACTCGACCTCGGCAGCCTCCGCGTATGACAAACCGAGCACCTGGGTCAGAAGAAACGCGGTCCGCCGGTCCTCGCTCAGCCGGTTGAGCAGGTCGCTGCTGCTGAGCCGGTGCGCCGGGTCGGGCACCGGGGACTCGGTGACGGCCTGGGCCGCGAGCCGGGCGTCGAGCCGGCGGCGGCGCACCACCGTGCGCAGATGATCGGCGCAGGCCCGGCGGGCGATGCCGAGCAGCCAGGTGCGGACGCTGGAGCGGCCCTCGAACGTGTCGAGGGCGCGGAAGGCCCGTAGGAACGTCTCCTGGGTGAGGTCGTCGGCCGCGCCCGGATCGACCAGCGCGGCGGTGAAACGCCAGATCTCGGCCTGGGTGGCACGAACGAACGCGGCCTGCGCCGCCCGGTCGCCGTCGCGGGCGGCCAGGGCCAGCGCGGTGGTCTCGTCCGATTCTCCGTCACCTGCCGTCACGAGGCGTCATGGTACGCGCTCCGGCAGCGCGAGTGACGATCTGGAACCATGCAGGGATGCCAGTCAAGACCGTGTACCGACGCCGGGTGACAACTGCGCTGGTAGGGCTGTTGATCGGACTTTTCGGATCTCTCCTCGGGGCGGCTCCGGCGAGCGCGCACGCCGCCCTGGTGGGCAGTGACCCGGCCGCCAACTCCGTGGTCCCGGACGCGCCCAACCGGGTGACGCTGAAGTTCAGCGAGTCGGTCCAGCTGATCGCCGGCAAGATCCGGGTGCTCGCGCCCGACGGCTCCCGCGCCGACCAGGGCGATCCGACGGTCAACGGCACCGAGGTGACGATCCCGCTGCGTTCAGGTGGTGAGCGCGGGACGTACCTGGTCAGCTACCGCGTGACCTCGGCCGACAGCCACCCGGTGGCGGGCACGATCACCTATTCGGTGGGCGCGGCCTCCACGCCTCCGGCGGACGGCGGCGAGTCCGACGTCACCGTCGATCCGCTGGTCAAGGCCCTGATCCCGGTCGGCAAATATCTGGGGTACGCCGGACTGGTGCTCCTGGTCGGCCCGGTGCTCGTCCTGGCCCTGCTGTGGCCGCACCGGCTGGACCGGCGTGGCCCCGGCCGGCTGATCTGGACCGGTATCGGCCTGGTCGCCGGCAGCACCCTGCTGGCCATCTGGCTGCAGGCGCCCTACACGTTGGGCACCGGCCTGTTCGACGTCACCGTGAGTGACATCCGGGATGTTCTCGGCACCACCTTCGGCGCGGTCATGCTGGTGCGTCTCGGCGTTGTGGTGGCGGCGGCCTTCCTGTTGCGGCCGCTGCTGGTCGGACCCGGCGGCGGCGAGTCGCGGATCGACCTGGCGCTGCTCGGCGTGCTCGGCGTGGCAGCCCTCGCGACCTGGCCGTTGACCGGTCACCCGACGGCCTCGCCGGTGGCCGGGGTGTCGGTGGTGATCGATGCACTGCACCTGGGCGCGATGGCCGTCTGGGTGGGTGGCCTGGTGATGCTCTTCGGGTTCCTGCTGCCCCGGGCGACCGGCCGTGAGCTCGGCGCGATCCTGCCGATCTGGTCACGCTGGGCGATGACCGCTGTGGGTGTGCTGGTCTTCGCCGGCGTGGTGCAGGCGCTGATCGAGGTGTCCGACTTCGACGGCCTGATCAACAGCACCTACGGGCGGATGATCCTCGCCAAGATCGGCCTGGCCGCACTGGTGATCGGTGTCGCGGCCTTCTCCCGCAAGCTGGTGAGCAAGCGCGCCGAGGACGACTCGCCGGGCCCGTTGCGCCGGATCGTCCTGGCCGAGCTGGCGATCATCGCGGTGATCCTCGGCGTGACGTCTTTCCTGGTCCAGGAGCCGCCGCCGCGCACCGTGCAGGCCGCCGAGACCGGCCCGGCCAGCACCACGATCGCGCAGACGCTCACCTCGAAGGACATGTCGCTCCAGGTCAGCATCTACCCGGCGGCGGTCGGCAACAACTCGATCCATCTGTACGCGTACACGCCCGACAGCAAGCCGTTGCCGGTCGTGGAGTGGAAGGCCACGGCGTCGCTCCCGGCCAAGGGCATCGAGGCGATCGAGATCCCGCTGCTGCGGATCACCGACTTCCACGCCATCGGTGACATCGGGCTGCCGCAGGCGGGCGAGTGGACGTTCAAGTTCACCGCACGGACGAGCGAGATCGACCAGAGCACCCTGACGATGACGGCCACGATCTCCTGACGTCGCACGCTCGGCGAGGCCCGGCCCCTGCGGGGGTTCGGGCCTCGTTTCACATCTATCGGGGAACGCGTGCCGATTTGACCACTTTGGGGTTATTTGCGTCTGTATGGTGCGCGAGGTAGGGCCCGGGAAGGGGGAGAGAAGATGCGGGTGTTCCGCACGATCCTCGGCATGGTGTTACTCACCATCGGACTGCCCACACTGCTGGGCGGCGGTGGACTGTGGGCGGTCATGCAGCATCGCGATCCCGGCGGCGCGTTCAGTGGCGAGCTTCAGCGGCTCACCGTCCCCGGATACGCCGTCGTCATCCCCGACATCGACCGGCTCCTGCGCGACGACGCGCCGTTCGCCCGCATCGGCGACACCCAGCTGAGGCTCTCCGCGGCCACCGTCGACGGGCGGGCCTTCCTCGGCCTCGCCCCCTCCGACGAGGTGGCCCGCTACCTGGCCGGCGTCCCGTACAGCCAGGTCGACGGCATCGACATCGGCACCGGGGTCCTGCCGCTCACCACCTCCCGCGTCGGTGGCCGTCGCGGGCCCGCCGGAGCTCCCAGCCAGCAGGGATTCTGGACCACCAGTGGGTCCGGCCAGATCAGCCTCACGCCCGGTCGGCTCACCGACCGGCCGTACAGCCTGGTCCTGATGAACCCCGGTGGAGCGCCCGTCCTCCGCATCGCCGCCGTCGCCGAGGTCCGCCCCGGCTGGCTCAACTCCAGCACCTGGGGCCTGCTCACCCTCGGCACCCTCCTGCTGATGGCCGGCATGATCATCCTGGTCTGGCCGACCCGGCGGCGCGAGGTCGTCTACATCGTCGAACCCAGCCAGGTCCCCGAACTCATGCACGCCATCGGTGCCCCCCTGCCCCTCCCCGGCGGCGTCGCCTGGTTCTCCGGGACCCGCACCGGCGGCGCCCACCGCCCCCGCACCCTCGCCGACACCCGTCCCCGCCCGCCGGCGCTCCCGCAGTTCGCCTGGCCCCCGAACGCCCCCGTCACGCTCACTCCCGAACTCACCGCCGGCGACCCGGTCACCCTTTCGACCGCAACCCTCGACCCCACCCCCCGGGGTACGGCCACCGCCGACCCGGACGACGACCTCTCCGGCCCGGGCTACCCGCCGTCCCGAACGCTCACCGGCACACTCGCCGGCCCGGCCGTCCCGCTCACCACCGCTTCCCGTTCCGCTCCCGCCGGGACGCCCCGCTCCGCCGCGGCGCCGGGCGGCGTGGCCGGTCCTGACACGGTTCCCACGGGTTCCGGGCCAGCCGGTTCCGCCCTTGCCGGCACGGGGTCTGCTGGTCTTGGTCTTGCCGGCTCCGGCTCCGGCTCCGGGTCTGCGGGCTCCGCACTCGCGGGCTCCGGCGCGGTCGGATCGGCTCGCTCCGGCTCGGGAGCGGCTGGTTCGGCCGGTCTTCCCGTCGGAGCCCGGACCCCGGCTCCCGGCCAGCCCCTGAGCATGCTCGGCGAGACCCCCGCGCCGGCCGGTCTCCAGGCCGGTCAGGTACCCGTCCGCCGTGGCGACCGTCGCCCGCAGACCGCTGCCGAACCGCCCCAGTTCCAGGCGACGGCGGTCGGCGCCTGGGTGGCCGCGACCGCCCCGGAACGCGCCCGCCAGACCGAGGCCCGCGCCGCCGCCCGACTGGCCGAGGCGGCCCGCCGCAACGCCGGCAAGTTCGCCCCCACCCAGCCCGGAAGCCGCAACATGCCGGCCAACGTCCGCATCCCGATCGCCGCCCCCCGGCGCGACAACGGCGACCTTCCCGCGCAGTCCGGCGTCCCGGACCCGAAGAGTGCGCCCACCCAGCCGGCACCCGCCGAACAGGCGGCGAAGGCGTCCACCGCCGTCGAGGCATCCACAGCAACGGTCGATGGATCGGTGACGGCCGACGGGACTTCTGCCGAGGCGCCTGTTCCGGGTTCCCAGGTTCCGGCGGCGGCTGTTGTGGCGGATGCCGACGGGTCCGCGAGGGCCGGCGAGGCGTTCGAAGCGACCCCGGCGGCTGCGGAGGCGACCGTCGAACCGGCGACAGCGGACTCCGGGCGCGCCCGGACGGAAGACCAGGGCGAGTCGCCGAACGCGGCCGGTGGCAAGGAGACCACTGATCACCCGGCTCATGGCGCGTCGCCCAGGGTGACCCGGATCGCCGTCCACACCGGCCCGGCGGCCACCGACTGGATGGCGACCGGTATCACCCGCATCGGCCCGGCCCCGGCACCCCGCCCGGCCCCGCGTCCCTCCCCGAAGCCGGTTCCCGCCGGAGGACGCCCGTCGGCGCCGTCCGCTGCGGCACCGTCGACTCCGGCGCCGTCCGCTGCCGCACTGTCGGCTCCGGCGCCGTCCGCTGCGGCGCCGTCGGCTCCGGCATCGTCGGCTCCGGCTCCGGCTCCGGCACCGTCCGCTCCGGCGACGACGGGCCGGGCTGCGACGGGTACCGGGGTCGTTCCGCAGAAGAAGTCCGGGCCCGGGACCTCCCGGAACGCCCCGAGCGACCGGAAGACCGCTGGTTCGCCCCCGGAATGGCCGCCACGTGGCGAGCGTGCCGCCGAGAAGTCCGCGAAGGCGACCGGCGACACCACGGCGAAGATCGTCGGCACGCAGGCGAGGCCGTCCGGCACCGCATCACCGAAGACGATCGAACAGGTCGCTCCCTCACCGGAACGCCCATCCGGGCAGCCGAGCGGACCGGCCGAGGAAACCGCGACGCTCGTTGAGCCCGAGGTGAAGGCAACCACGACCGTCGCCGCGACCGCGGTGGAGACCCCGGTGCCGGCGGATCCGGCCAAGGAACCCATCGTCCCGATTCCGGCTCGTTCGGCGTCGTCCGTTCCGGCCGGTGACCCGGCGACGAAGGACGGCGAGAAGACCGGTGCCGGCCGCGCGTCGATCCACTCGATGGAAGCCGCGATCCCGGCTCTCGATGACGCGACTCCGGCTGAGACGATTTCTGCAGATAAGACCGATTCGGCTCCGGACCTGGTGGCCGCGGTTCCCATGTCACCACAGATGCTCGCGGAACCCGGTGAGCCCCGGCGGTCGATGCACGAGGTGGAGGCACAGGGCCTGGCCACCCTGCCGCAGAAGCCTGCCCCGGTCCCCACCCGATCGACCCCGGCGCCCGGTCGTCCGGCGAAGACCGCAGCCGTCGAACCAGCGAGCCCCCGGCCGGCCGAGCGACCGGGTGCACAGGCGGAGGGCGCCGACCCCGCGGCCGTGACGGGGGCCACGAGTGCCGGGGGCAAGGCGGACAAAGGCGCCGGCCGGGCCCGGAAGACCGTCGGTGCCAAGGGCGGCACGGACAACCTGATGGCCCGGGCGCAGGGAAGGGCCGGCGGCAAGCCGGTTCCGGCCCGGCCCGCGCCCGCGGCCCGCCGCGCCCCGGCCGCCTGGATCAAGGCCGCCGAGTCGATGGCCGCACGGGCCGGCCAGGCAGGTCAGACGGACCAGACCGGCCAGACGGACCAGACCGGCCAGACGGACCAGACGGACCAGACGGACCAGACCGGCCAGACCGGTGACGCGACCATCCCGAAAGCGGACCTGGCGGCCGACGCCGCGACCCGGCCCCTGAGCTACCGGGAGGAAGCCGCCGAGCTGCTGGCCGCTGCCAAGGGCACCGAACGGCGCCGACGTCGCACGGTCGATGGCCGCAGCCGCCCGAAGTCCGACCCGCCGCCCGGCGACACAGCGGCTCCCAAGCCGTAGCGAC
The DNA here is from genome assembly GCF_042650585.1 of Actinoplanes subglobosus. Lineage (NCBI taxonomy): Bacteria > Bacillati > Actinomycetota > Actinomycetes > Micromonosporales > Micromonosporaceae > Actinoplanes > Actinoplanes subglobosus. The sequence goes on along the minus strand of NZ_JBHSBL010000025.1, from coordinate 327 downwards.
AGAAGGGCATCACGACAGAGGCGCAGCAGAACGGGCCGTCCCGCAGGGGCGGCCCGTTCGCATTGCGGCCAGAAGCGAGACAATGCGGTCAGGAAGTGGCCGCAAAGGTCGATAGCGTCACCGGCATGACAGTCCTCACCACGCGTGTGTTGAATCGGACCTACCTGCGGCGCCAGCTGCTCGCCGAGCGACACCCGCGCCCCGCCGCCGAGATCGTCGGGCATCTGGTGGCGGTTCAGGGACAGGAGTCGGATTCGCCGTACCTCGGCTTGTGGGCGCGGTCCTCGACGTTCGAGATCGAGGAGTTGACCGGCCGGTCAAGCCCCT
>NZ_JBHSBL010000024.1:635349-702632 GCF_042650585.1 Actinoplanes subglobosus | reverse complement strand
GTCCTTGAAACGGACCGCAACCAGATCGGGCGTCCGCCGGACCACCTCGTCGAACCGATCGAGGATCGTGCCGTCAGGCACGTCGAGCGCTGGCCCGGGAAGCGCGAGCGTGCCGGAGGGCCGCACCGAGGTCAGGGGCGTGCCGGGCGCGGTGACGAACGCGTCGAGCAGGTCGCGGAAGCGGGTGAGGATCGCGGTCGCCGCGGCGGTGTCGTAGAGGTCGGGCCGGTGCTCCAGACGCAGTCGCAGGGCGGCGTGCGGGACCACGACCAGGCTCAGCGGGTAGTGGGTGGCGTCGACCGGGATGCCGCCGCTGATCCGCAGGCCGTCGAGTTGCGGGAGCCCGCCGGTGGCCGGGTAGCTCTCGAATACGGTGAGCGTGTCGAAAAGATCTCCGCTGACGCCGGTGGCCCGCTGGATCGCGGCGAGACCGACGTGCTGGTGGTCGAGGAGCGCGGCCTGTTCGGACTGGACGCGGCGCAGCAGATCGGTCCAGGTCTCGGTGGGGTTCAGGCGGACGCGGACGGGGACGGTGTTGATGAACAGGCCGACCATGTCCTCGACGCCGGGCAGGTCCGCCGGGCGGCCGGAGACGGTCGCACCGAATACGACATCGTCGCGGCCGGTCATCGCCGACAGCAGCAGTGCCCAGCCGCCCTGCACGACCGTGTTGAGTGTCAGGCCGTACCGGCGGGCCGTGGCCGTGAGGCGGGCGGTGTCCTGCTCGGTGAGCACGATCTCAGCGACCTCGGGCAGCGTGGCGATCGGTGGTGCGTCCGGGGCCACGCGGGTGGGTTCGTCCACGCCGGCCAGGGCGTTCTTCCAGGCCGTCTCGCTGGCCAGGTGGTCCTGGGCGGCCAGCCAGGCCAGGTAGTCGGTGAAGGGGCGTGGCGGCTCGGTCATGCCATCGGCGCGGGCTTTCCCACCGGCATACGCCGCGAACAGGTCGCGCATGGCCAGCGGCCCCGACCAGCCGTCCATCAGCAGGTGGTGCTGGGTGAGGATCAGCCGGTGGTCGCCGTCACCGAGGTGCGCGAGCACGAACCGCAGCAGCGGCGGCGCCTCCAGGTCGAACCGGCGTCGGCGCTCCTCCCCGATCAGCTCGTCCAGCTGCTCGGCAGCGACCGTGACCTCGGTGAACGACGCCTCAGCGACAGCCGGGACGAACTGCACGGCCAAACCTGAGTCGGTGCGGGTGAAACCGCCCCGCAGGTTCGGATAGCGGTCCAGCAGCGCGGCCGCAGCCGCCCGCAGCCGGGCCACGTCGACCGTGCCGGTCAGGGTGAAGACCTGCTGAACCGTGTAGACGTCGGTGTCCTCGTCCAGGTCGGCCAGGTAGAACAGGCCCTCCTGAAGCGGTGACAGCGGCAGCACGTCGGTCAGGCCGGGGAAGCGGGTGGTGAGCACCTCCAGTTCGGCCGCGCCGATTCCGGACAGCGGCACATCGGACGGGGTGAGCTCGTTCGCGCCGGGTGCGTGCGCCGCGGCCAGCAGGGCGACCAGGGCGGCCAGCCAGTCGTCGGCGATCCGCCGGGCCTCGACGTCACCGAGCGCGGCCGCCGGATAGCTGAACTCGGCCCGCAGCACCGGTCCGTCCCCGCCGTCCACAGCGGCGGCGTTGACCGCCAGCCGATGCCGGACCGGCATCCGGGGGTCGGCGGTGGCGTGCGCCACCGGCAGCTCCCCGGCGATCGTCCAGTCAGCAGCCGCAGCCTCCGCGTCGATCCGGCCCTCCGCCGGCCCGGTGCCGATCCGGCCTTCCACCGGCGCCGCAGCGATCCGGTCCTCCGGCGCCCCGGCGCTGAAACGGCCTTCGGCCGGCGCCGCGTTGAACCGGCCCAGGTAGTTGAACAGGACCTCGGGCCGGGCGTCGAAGCCGAGCAGCCCGTAGCCGATGCCGCCGTCCGGGATCTCCCGCAGCCGCTCCTTCACACCACGCACGACAGCGGCCGGACCTCCCGCAGCGGCCGGAAGCCGGAGGGCGTATTCGCTGGTGAACCACCCGACGGTCCGAACCAGGTCGGCACCCGGGACGACCTGCTCCTCACGGCCGTGCCCTTCGAGGCCGATCAGGGTCTCGGTGTGCCCGCCGGTGCGCCGCGCGAGAGCCAGGGCGAGCCCGGCGAGCAGCACATCCTGCACCCCGGCCCGGAACGTCTCCGGAACGGTCGACAACAACGGCCCGGTGATCGACGGATCCACGGTGACGGTGATCCGCCGCAGACTGTCCGCAGGCTCGCTGACCTGCCCGGACTGCCCGTCGACGATCCGCTCCCAGAGCGGGCGCTCGGCTTCGTTCCCGTGCAGCGCGGCGGCCCACCCCCGGAACGACGTGCCACTCGCCACCGGGGTCTCCCCCCGAGCGGCAGCGGCCAGGTCCTCGGCGATGATCCGCCACGAAACACCGTCGACGACCAGGTGATGCGCGACCAGCAGCAGCCGTCCGGGCTGGTCACCGCGGTCGAACCAGACGGCCTGCACCATGATCCCGGCGGCCGGATCGAGCCGGTCGGCCGCGGCCTCCCGCTCGGCGATGTCGAAGTCACCGGCGACGACCCGCAGGTCGAGGCCGAGTTCCCCGGCGGGGACGTCAAGGGCCCAGCGCCCGTCCGCCGCGGTGACAAGGCGAGCACGGAGCACGTCGTGCGGCGCGAGGGCGGCGCGCGTCACGGCCGCGATCCTTTCGGCGTCAGATCCCGCGGGGGTACGAACCAGCAGCGCCTGCGAGTACCGGTCGATCGGCGCGTCGAGCCCACGAAGCCAGCCGATGATCGGTGTCTCCGGGACCACGCCCACACCGGAGTCGACGCTCCGCCCCACGGTGACGGCACCGGCCGCGTGAGCAAGCGCGGCAACGGTCTGGTGCTCGAAGACCTGCCGAGGCGCGAGTTGCAGCCCCGCACTCCGGGCGCGGGAGACGAGCTGGATGGCGAGGATGCTGTCTCCACCGAGCGCGAAGAACCCGTCATGCCGCCCGACCGCATCGTCCCCCAGCCCGAGCAGCCCGGCGAACAGTCCGGCCAGCACACACTCAGCCGACGTCTCGGGCGCTTCGCCAGCAGCCTCGGCGCCGGGTTCCGGCAGCGCGTTCTTGTCAATCTTGCCGCTGGCGGTGAGCGGGAACTGATCAAGCACCACGACCACAGCCGGAACCAAGGGAGCCGGCAATGCTGCCGCAAGGTATTCACGCAGAAGCTCACCATTGACACCATTGAATGGACTGCCATTGACGAGATCAATGCGGACCAGCTCGATATCGCCCCGTTCAACATTGACAGCGTCAAGATCGACCGAGTCAGTATTTCCGGCCGCAATATTTACTGAGTCAACCTTTACCGACTCAACATTTCCGACCGCAACGTTGACGGCATCAACGCCGGCGGTTTCAACACTGACAGCATCAACATTGACAGCATCAACATTGACGGCATCAATGTTGACTGGATCAATGTTGACGCCGTCAACATTGACGGAGTGCGCCGAGACGCCGTCGCGGAGGCGGGCGTAGGCGATCAACCTTCCGCCGCGAGCGACGACAGCGGCCTGTGCTACCTCGGGATGGCCCGCCAGCACGGCTTCGACCTCGCCCGGCTCCACCCGGAACCCGCGGATCTGCACCTGGTCATCGGTGCGTCCGAGGAACTCGATCTCCCCGCTCCGGGCGCGCCGGACCAGGTCACCCGTGCGATAGAGACGTGCGCCGGGCTCCCCGAACGGGTCAGCCACGAACCGCGCCGCGGTCAGCCCGGCCCGCCCGAGGTAACCCCGCGCCAGACCGTCACCGCCGAGATACAGCTCCCCCGGCACGCCCGGAGGCACCGGCCGCAGCCACTCGTCGAGCACATGCGCGGACCGGTTGAGTTCCGGCCGACCGATCAGGACAGCATCGAAGTCGTCCGTCGCCTCCCAGGTGGTGGCGGTGACCGTGGTCTCGGTCGGCCCGTATGCGTTGATCAGCCGGTGTTCACGCTGCCAGCGCCGCACCGCGTCGGCCGGCATGGCCTCGCCACCGATGGTGATCGTCACCCCGGCCGGGATGACCGCCTCGTCGAGCGCGGCCAGCAGAGCGGGCGGCAGGTCGACGTGGGTGATCCGCCGCTCGGCGACGAAAGCTCCCAACCCGGCCCCGAGACGCACGTCCTCGGGCACGACGACGAGCGTCCCACCAGACAGCACGGTGGCGGCCAGCTCACTGAACGCGACGTCCACGCCAGGTGACACGAACTGCGCAGCCCGGGTGCCCGGCCCGGCACCGAACCCGTCGCGCACGCTCTCGACGAACGAGGCAAGACCCCGGTGCGGCACGACGACGCCCTTGGGACGCCCGGTCGACCCGGACGTGTAGATGACGTAGGCAGGGTGGTCCAGCAGCACGTCAACACCCGGATCGGACACGTCACCAATCACCCCGAACACCGACGCCGCGGAGGAGGTGGACGGGGCGGAGGCGAAGGGGGGCACCTCCGTGATGACGGTCACCGGGTTGGCGTCGGCTATCTGCAGGCGGTGGCGGGAAGCCGGGTGGTGTGGATCGAGGGGCAGGACGGCCGCGCCCGACTTGGTCACGGCGAGCATCGCGACGATCAGGTCGGCTGAGCGGGGCAGCAGGACGGCCACGACCCGTTCCGGGCCGGCGCCGTCGGCGATCAGGCGGTGTGCGAGCTGGTTGGCGCGGGCGTCGAGTTCGGCATACGTGAGGGTGAGCGCCCCGTCCTCGACGGCGACCGCGTCCGGCGCCGACTTCACCTGGGCGGCGAAGAGTTGCCCGAGTGTCCGCGGCGGCACCGGGCGGCGTACCCCCTGCCAGTCGTTGGTCTGCTCGTCGTCGTTGAGCAGGGAGACCGTGGAGATCGGCTGGTCCGGGGCGACGGTGACGGCGGTCAGCAGGGTGATCAGGCGGTCGGCGAGGGCCACGACGGTGGCCTCGTCGAAGAGGTCGGCGCGGTATTCGATGCTGGCGTCCAGGCCGCCGTCGCGTTCGGCCACGTCGAAGGTGAGGTCGAACTTGGCCGTCCCGGTCGGCACCAGCCGCGGCGTGACCGTGAGCCCCGGGAAGCCCGCGACCTGCGGCAACGCCGCCTGATACGACACCATCACCTGGAACAGCGGGTGGTGGGCCAGGGTGCGCTGCGGGTTGAGCTCGTCGACGAGGCGTTCGAACGGCACGTCCTGGTGGGCGAGGGCGGCGAGGTCGGCCTCCCGGACACGTTGCAGCAGGGCGGCGAAGGTCGGGTCGCCGGACACGTCGGTCCGCAGCACGACCGTGTTGACGAAGAACCCGACGAGCCGTTCGAGGACGTCGTCGCCGCGGCCGGCGACCGGTGTGCCGAGTGGGATGTCAGTGCCCGCGCCGAGCCGGCTGAGCAGCGCCGCGACCGCCGCCTGCACGGTCATGAACAGGGTGACGCCGTGTTCCCGGGCCAGCCGCCGCAGCCCGGCTTCCAGGTCCGTGCCGATGCGGACGCCGACGGTGCCTCCGCTCTCCCCGGCGGTCGCGGGGCGCGGACGGTCGGTGGGCAGGCGCAGCACGGTGGGGATGCCGTCGAGGTTCTGCCGCCAGAAGCCGACGTCGACCGGCAGCGTCTCCTGCCAGGCGGCGTAGTCGCTGTAGCTGACCGGCAGCGGCGCCCAGGCCGGGGCACGCCCGTCGAGCCGGGCGGCATAGGCGGTGGCCAGGTCGTCGAGCATCGGTGTGAGCGACCACTCGTCCCCGGCGATGTGGTGCACGACCAGCAGGAGCACGCGCTGCGACGGGATCCACCGGACCCGGAGCGGCGCCGCGACCGTGACGTCGAACGGCTCCCGCACGGCCGCGTCGATGTCGTCACCGGCGGCGAAGTCGACGTCCGGCGCGAGGACCCGCGGATACGGCAGGCCATCGCGGGCCGGGAAGACGGTTCGCAGCGGCTCGTGCCGGGTGACCAGGTCGTTCAGTGCCAGGGCGAGAACGTCCAGGTCGAGCGGCCCGTCGACGTCGAGCGCGAGCGGCAGGTTGTAGGTCGGGTTGGGCCCGTCCAGCCGCGACAGTGTCCACATCTGCCGCTGGGCGGCGGACATGGTGGCGCCGGCGGACGTGCCGGGCAGCAGCGCGGGCCGGGTGGCGCGGCCGGCGGCGGCGAGGCGGGCGGCGAGCCCGGCCACGGTGGGCGCCTCGAACACGTCCCGTAGCGCGAGATCGGCCCCGAGCAGGCTGCGCACCCGGGCGGCGACCCGGGCGGCGAGCAGCGAGTGCCCGCCGAGGGCGAAGAAGTCGTCGCGGACACCGACCGCCGGCACGCCCAGGACCTCGGCGAACACGCCGGCGAGCAGTTCCTCCTGCGGGGTGCGGGCGGTCTCGGGAACGGCCGCGGCGTAGTCGGGCGCGGGCAGGGCGTTGCGGTCGAGTTTGCCGTTCGGGGTGGTCGGCAGCGTGTCGAGCAGCACGATCGCGGCCGGGACCATGTAGTCGGGCAGTGCCTCGGCGGCCTGACGGCGCAGCACGTCGGGGTCGGCGGCGCCGGTCACGTAGGCGACGAGCCGGCGGTCCCCGGCCCGGTCCTCGCGGATGATCACCACGGCCCGGACCACGCCGGGACCGGATTCCAGGACGGTCTCGATCTCGCCGAGCTCGATCCGGAAGCCACGTAGTTTCACCTGCTGGTCAACCCGGCCGAGCACGTCGAACGTGCCGTCCGGCAGGCGCCGGGCCAGGTCGCCGGTGCGGTACATCCGCTCCCCGGGCGCCCACGGGTCGGCCACGAAACGGGCGGCCGTCAGCGAGGGCCGGTTCAGGTAGCCGCGGGCCACGCCGGCCCCGCCGAGGTACAGCTCGCCGGGGAAGCCGTCCGGCACCGGCCGCAGCGCCGCGTCGAGCACGTAGGCGCGTGTGTTCCAGATCGGGTGACCGACGGTGACGGTGTCGCAGTGCAGCCGCTGCGCGGTCGACCAGATGGTCGTCTCGGTCGGCCCGTACAGGTTGGTCACTTCGGCGGCGTGTTTGCGCAGCTCGGAAGCGAGTTCCGGGGGCAGCGCCTCGCCACCGACCAGCACCCGAAGCCCGGTCAGCGCGGCGGCACCACCGGGCACGTCGGCGAGCGCGCGCCACAGGGTCGGGGTGGCCTGCACGACGGTCGCTCCGGTCCGGCGGACCAGGCCGGCGAGGACTTCCGGGTCCTGGACGGCCTCCTTGGCGGCGAGCACGACGGCGGCCCCGCTGAGCAGCGGCAGGTACAGCTCGAGCCCGGAGATGTCGAAACCGACAGTGGTCACCGCGAGAAGCCGGTCCCCGGCGTCCAGCGGCACCTCGTCACGCATCGCGAGCAGGAAGTTGACCAGGTTCTCCCGGGTGACGACGACACCCTTGGGCCGGCCGGTCGATCCGGAGGTGTACAGAACGTAGGCGGCGTCGTCCGCGAAGAAGGACGCGGGGAAGGACGCGGGGAAGGACGCGAGGAAGGAGACGTCGGAAGCCGGGGGAACCGAGGGCAGCGGCTGGTCCAGCCACAATGTCGGCACATCGCTCTGCGGCGCGCGGGCGGCCGCGACGGTCACCAGCAGGGCGGGGTCACTGTCGGTGAGCATCCAGGCGAGGCGGTCGGCTGGGAAGTCGGGGTCGAGCGGCAGGTAGGCGGCCCCGGTCCGCTGCACGGCCAGCAACGCGACGAGCAGGTCGGCGGTCCGCGGAAGGCAGCACGCGACGATCCGGCCCGGCGCCGCACCCCGCGCGGCGAGCACCGCGGCGAGGTCTTCGACGCGACGGTCGAGGTCGGCATAGCTGAGCGACGCACCGCCGGGTTCGATCAATGCCAAACCTGAGGGGGTACGCCGTACCTGCTCACGAATCAGCATGAGGAGATCCGCGCCCGGCAGGTCATGGGTGGTGTCATCGACGACCGGGGCGTCCTGGAGCCCGAGCCGCCCGGTCGGAGTGCCCGCGTCCACACCGGCCAGCGCGTCGAGCAGAGCGGCAAGCCGCGTGGTGTGCCCGTCGACGTCGCTCTCCCGATACCGGGCCGGGTTGGCGTCGACGGCGAGTTCGAGCACGTCCCCGCCCCGGTCGTCGAGCGTGATCGACAGGTCGTCGACCGGCCCCGCCGACACGTAACGTGGCGCGCCCACGGCCCCGCCGAAGTCGAGCGTCGACCCGAACGGCTTGATGTTGACCCACGGCCCGACCAGCCGCCGTTCCCCGCCGACCAGTCCGAGGTCGCGGCGGATGTCCTCCCCGCGGTACCGCTGGTGCGGCCGGATCGCCCTGATCTGTGCCGCGACCCGGGCGATCAGTTCACCGACCGTGTCGGCCGGCCGGACCGCGATCCGCAGCGGCAGCACGTTGACCGCGGTGACCGGCACGTTCGCGGCCACCGACCCGAGCCGCCCCATCATCGGCAGCCCGAGCACGACCTCCGCCGCCCCGGTGATCCGGTGCACGTAGAGGGCGATCGCGGCGAGGACGGCCTCGATCCGGGTCGCCTTGACGGTCCTGCCGAGGGCGGTGAGTCCACGTCCGGTCGATGCCGGGAGAGCGGCGATGCGGCGTACGAAAGTGGGGCTGGGCCGTGTCGAGCCGGAGGCGAGATCGGGCGCTTCGAGCCCGGCGAGGTGCTCCTGCCAGAACCGCCGGTCGGTCTCCCGGCGCTCACTGCCCCGGTAGGCGGCGTCCTCGGCGACGACGTCGGCGAGCGTGCCGAACGGGTTCTCCGGCACCTCGGTCCCGGCGGCCAGCGCGGTGTAGACGGCGGCGAGACGGCGCGCGACCAGGGCGGACGTGTAGGCGTCCATCACGATGTGGTGGCAGCGCTGGTACCAGGTCCAGCGGCCCGGCCCGCGCCGGATCAGCGCCTGCGCGAAGACCGGCCCGGCCGCGAGGTCGATCGGCGACGCCAGGTCGTCGCGGATCCACGACTCGGTGGCGTCCTCGTCGAGGTCGAGGACCCGCAGGTCCCAGGCGGGGGCGGCGACGATCTCCTGCACCGGTTCGCCGTCGTGGGCGGTGACCCGGATCCGCAGTGCCTCGGCGTCGTCGAGGGTGTGCCGTAGTGCCCGCTCGAACAGCGCCGGGTCGACGTCGCCGTCGATGTCGACGCAGGCGGCCGTGGTGAACGCCGGTCCCGGGTCCAGCTGCTGGGCGTACCAGACACCGGCCTGGGCAGCGGTGAGTTCGAGACGGTCAGGCACTTGTTGCTCCGTTTTTGTGCAGGGCGGGGGCCGCCGCGCCGGTGACGGCGCGGCGGTCCGCGGGTGGGGCGGCCGGTCAGTGGGCTGCGGCGTCCATCTGGGCGATCAGCGACGCGGGCCGCATGTCGGTCCAGTTCTGCTCGATGTACTCCTGGCAGGCGGCGAGTCCGTCCTCACCGAACACGGTGGTCCAGCCGGTCGGCACGTCGGCGAAGGCCGGCCACAGCGAGTGCTGGTTCTCGTGGTTGACCAGCACCAGGTAGCGGCCGTCCGCGTCCTCGAACGGGTTCGTCGTCACTTCGCCTCCGTCCAGGCCAGGCCGTCGGCCGACGGGACCAGGCCGTTCTCCAGCAGGGGCAGTTCCCGGGCGGCTTCGCCGAGGACGCCGCGCACCTGCACGTTGTTCATCTCCTGCATGACCTCGCGCACGACCGGCGTACCGAAGAGGTGGTGCATCTTGTCGCCGGTGTCGGTGTCCATGGCGCCGGTGCGCTGGACGGCGTCGGCGAGGTCGCCGGAGGAGGTCCGGAACTCGCTGACCAGCTGGTCGGCGCTGGTGAACGCCTGCTCTCCGGAGTGCACGCCGCCGACGAGGCTGACGAACGCCTCCAGGTCTGTGGCGTTGAAGTTGGTGACCTTGCGGGCCTTCCAGAAGTACGACTCCTCGTTGCTCTGCATGTCGTAGAACGCGGAGAGGAACTCGTAGAACACCCGGTACTCGCGGCGGTAGCGGCCCTCGAACTCCTCGAAGACCCGCTCCTCGGTGTTCTCGCCGGCCAGCACGGTGTTGATCGACCGGGCGGCGAGCAGGCCGGCGTAGGTGGCCAGGTGCACGCCGGTGGAGAAGACCGGGTCGATGAAGCAGGCGGCGTCACCGACGAGCACCATGCCGGGCCGGTGGAACGTCGAGTTGGTGTACGAGTAGTCCTTGCGGGTGCGGATCTCGCCGTAGGTGCCCTCGGTGACCCGGGTGGCGTCGGCCAGGAAGTCCTTGACGATCGCGCACCGGTCGACGAAGCCGAGCAGCGCCTGCTCCTGGTCGCCCTGGAGTTTGGCGGCGTGCTCACGGCTGATCACGGCGCCGACGCTGGTGAGGGTGTCCGACAGCGGGATGTACCAGATCCAGCCCTCGTCGAAGGCGGCGCAGAGGATGTTGCCGCTGTCCGGCTGGGGCAGGCGCTTGCCGCCCTCGAAGTACCCGAACAGGGCGATGTTCTTGAAGAAGTCGGAGTAGATCCGCTCGCCGCGCACGTTCTGGTGGACGCGGCTGCGGTTGCCGGACGCGTCGACCACGAACGTCGCGTGGATCTCGTGGCGCACACCGTCGGGGCCGGTGTACCTGACGCCGCGGACCCGCTCGTCGTCGCCGATGACCTCGGTGACGGGGCTGTTCTCCCGGACGTCGACGCCGTGTTTCGCGGCGTTCTTGAGCAGGATGTCGTCGAACTTCATCCGCTCGACCTGGTAGGCGTACGAGGTCGGGCCGGACAGCTCGGGGGCGACGGCGAACAGGAAGTTCCACGGCACGGGGTTGGTGCCCCAGCGGAAGCTGCCGCCCCGCTTGACCATGAAGGACGCCGCCTCCAGCTCCTCGGTGACGCCGAGCAGCCGGCCGATGCCGTGCACCGTGGACGGGAGCAGCGACTCACCGATCTGGTAGCGCGGGAAGGTCTCCTTCTCCAGCAGCACGACCCGGTGGCCGCGTCTGGCCAGGAGGGTGGCCGTGGTGGACCCGCCGGGCCCGCCGCCGATGACGACGACGTCGGTGTTCTCGATGATGGCGCTCAACGCTTGCCCTCCAGCAGCTTGTGCCAGGCGATGACCGTCGGCTCCTTGGCCAGGTCGAGGTATCCGGCGTCGGCGCCGGCCTCTCGCCAGCGCACCGCGAGACTCATCAGCCGGATCGAGTCGAGACCACGGTCGAGGAGGTTCTCGTCGTCGGCGAAGCTGCCGGGCTCCTCGTCGAGCACCTCGGCGACGTCGGTGCGGACGCGGTCGAGGCTCAGGGGTGCGGTCATTCGTGGCTTCCTTCGATTCGAACGTGTTAGGTAAGGCTTACCTTACTATTTCCTACACGTAAAGCGGCTTATCTCACACGTTGGGCGAAAAGTCGTAAACATGCAGCGCAGCATGCTTGTGACCAAGATCGCTGACGCCCAGGAGCCGGAAGCCGGCGCCGACGAACATCCGGCGGGCGATCGTGTGCCGCTCGTCGGGGTCGGCCAGCACCCGCCGGATCCGCGGGTCGGCCTGGTGCAACGCGCCCACCAGGGCACGCACCATCGCCCGCCCCAGGCCCTTGCCGGTCCGCTCCCGGTCGCCGATGGCCAGGTGCAGACCAAGATCATGGATGTCGTACGGGTAATGGCGCCCCACCACGTCACGAGGGGTCCGGTAGACCTCCACATAGGCGAACGGCACCCCGTCGTACGACACCAGGTAGGGCCGGGTGCAGTCCCCCGCCAGCTGCTCGGCGAGGGTCTCGGCCCACCGCTGCGGCGGCCAGTCCTGCTCCCAGAAGAGCGCGACATGCGGCTCGTTCATCCAGGCGCTGACCAGCTCCGGGTCACCGCCGCCCGGGGTGAGCCCGCGCACCGACCAGGGCGCGGGCGGGTCGGGCACCGGGGGCGGGCCCGCCGCGACGACCGCCGCGGCGAGACCCTCGGTGACTTCTCGGGCCGACACTCAGGCGGCCGACTTCTTCGCGGCGTCCGAGATGACGGGGACGACGTTCTCGATCACGTACTGCGCCGACAGCGGCGTCGGGGTGCGCAGCGCCGAGAACTGCGGGGCGGTCAGGGCCACGTAGGAGCCCTTCTTCACCGAGTTCAGCCCCTTGAACAGCGAGTTGCCCTCCAGAGTGGGCTGCAGGGCCGGGTCGGCGTAGTAGATCGCGGTCACGTCGGAGTCGAGCACCGCGACCTTCTCCAGGCTCAGCTGCACGGCGAACTCGTCGCCCTCCAGGCTCGCCACACCCGGCGCGAGCTGCAGCCCGAAGTCGTTGAGCATCTTGACGCCGGCGTCCTTGTCTGAGCGCAGCACGCCGATCGAGCCGGCCTCCCACATCTGGGCCAGCGTGAAGTTCTTACCGGCCAACTCGGGGTGCGCTGTCTTGGCCGCGGCGACCTTGGCCTCGACGTCGGCGATCAGCTTGTCGGCCTCGGTGCTCTTGCCGACCGCCTTGGCGACCTGGCGGACCGTGCCCTGCCACGGGTCCTCGAAGGCGCCGGTGGTCTCGTAGGCCGTGGTCGGCGCCAGCTTGCTGAGCTTCTCGTACTCGTCGGCGATGTAGTAGTCGCCGCCGGCCAGGATCAGGTCGGGCGCCAGGGCCGCGATCTTCTCCACGTCGAAGCCGGTGTCACCGGCGGTCAGCACGGTGGGCGAGCCGGTCAGCAGCGGCTTGGCCCACGGGGTGACGCCACCCTCGCCGGCGGACTCGGAGATGCCGACCGGCTGCACGCCCAGCAGCAGCAGGGCGTCGAGGTCGGCATCGGACAGCGCCACGATGCGCTGGGGCGCCTTCTCGATCGTCGCCGTACCCAGCTTGTGGGTAAGGGTGACGGGGTAGGCAACCGCGGCGGCGGCGGTCGAGCCGGTCGGCTCCGCCTTGTCACCGGAATCGCTGGAGCACCCGCTCAGCAGCGACAGCCCTGCGGCGAGTGCGATGCCCGCCACGAACGCACGGCGGCCCGGACGCAGAACAAAGGACATGAAGAACCTCGCGCTTCTTGTTAGGTAAGGCTAACCTAAGCGACAACGGGATCCGGAGGCAATACAGGGTCCTTCGTTTGGTAAGGCTACCCTTTCTTCGACGAGAGTCCATGTGTGAATTCAGGAGTCCTCTATGACCGCCCCGAGCCGGGTTCACCCGGCAGCGACAGAACGCGGTATCAACGGACATAAACGGCTCCTCACGCTCGCCGTTCTGGCCATTACCGTCCTATTGGCCACAATGGTCAGTCTCGCCGTCGGGGCGCAGAATCTGCATCCGGCCGCCGTCTGGGACGCCCTGCTCTCCCCCGGCCGGGACCCGGCCGCCACCGCCATCGTCCGCGAGCTCCGTCTGCCCAGGACGATCCTCGGGCTCCTGGTCGGGATCGCCCTCGGCACGGCCGGCACCCTGATGCAGGGCCACACCCGCAACGCCCTCGCCGAGCCCGGGCTGCTCGGCGTGTCGGCCGGCGCCTCGTTCGCCGTCGTCATCGGCATCCAGCTCGGCGCCCGCACCCCGGCCGGCTACATCTGGTTCGCCTTCGCCGGTGCCCTGATCGCCAGCGTCGTGGTGTTCGCCACCGCCGCCGGCCGGCGCGGCGGGCCCACACCGATCACCCTCGCGCTGGCCGGCGTCGCGGTCAGCGCGCTGCTCGCCTCATTCACCCAGTCGATCCTGCTCAGCGACGACGCCAGCCTCAACGCGTTCCGGTTCTGGGTGGTCGGCTCACTGTCCGGTCGCGACGCCGGCACCGCCGCGCAGGTCGCGCCGTTCATCGTCGCCGGGCTGGCACTCGCCCTCATCAACGCGCCCGCCCTGAACGCGCTCGGCCTCGGCGACGACATCGCCCGGGCACTGGGCCAGCGCATCGCCGTCGCCCGCACCGTCGGCGTCGTCGCGATCGTCCTGCTCGCCGGTGCGGCCACCGCCGCCTGCGGCCCGATCGCCTTCCTCGGCCTGATGGTCCCGCACCTGGCCCGCGCCTTCACCGGCCCCGACCACCGCTGGCTCATCCCGTGCTCCGCCCTGGCCGGCGCGACCGTCCTGCTCACCGCCGACGTCATCGGCCGGGTCATCGTCAGCCCCGGTGAGCTGCAGACCGGCATCGTGCTGGCCGCCGTCGGCGCGCCCTTCTTCATCGCCCTGGTCCGCCGCAACAGGACGGTGCAGCTGTGACGACCACCACCACACCGATCCGGCCGTCCGGGCGTCACGTCCTGCGGGCCGGGGCGTTCTCCGGGACCTTCTCCGTCCGTACCGCCGCCGTGGTGTTGATCTCCCTGGCCGCGGCCTTCGCCGTCGCGGTCGTCGCGATCGGCCGCGGCAGCTTCCCGATCTCCCCCACCGAGGTCGTCGACGTGCTCGCCGGCGGCGGCACACCGGCCCAGCGGCTCATCGTGCTCGACCTGCGCCTGCCCCGCGTCCTCGGCGCGCTGCTGGTCGGCGCGGCCCTCGCGGTCGCCGGCGCGCTCACCCAGACCTTCGCCCGCAACCCGCTGGCCAGCCCGGACGTCCTCGGCGTCACCAACGGGGCCTCACTCGGCGCGGTCGCCGTCATCGTCCTCGGCGGCTCCGCGGCCACCGGCGTACCGCTCGCCGCCCTGGCCGGTGGCCTGACCGCGGCCGCCCTCGTCTACTTCCTGGCCTGGCGGCGCGGCATCGACGGGTTCCGCCTGGTGCTGATCGGCATCGCCGTCGGCGAACTGCTCACCGCCGGAGTCCAGTGGTTCCTGGTCCGCGCCGAGATCGTCGACGCCACCCGCGCCACCATCTGGCTCAACGGCTCCCTCGCCGGCGTCGACTGGGCACAGATCAACCCGCTCGCCGCCGGACTGGCCGTCCTGCTGCCCCTCGCCGTGGCCACCGCGTTCACCATGCAGGCCATGCAGTTCGACGAGGACCTGGCCCGCGGCCTCGGCGTACGGCTGCAACTAGCCCGCCTCGCCGTGGTGCTCACCGCCGTCGGCCTGGCCGCCGCCGCGGTCACCGCGGCCGGCCCGATCGAGTTCGTCGCCCTCGCCGTCCCGCAGATCGCCCTGCGGCTGTGCGGCGGCTCCCGTCCCCCGCTGCTCGCGTCGGCCTCGCTCGGTGCCCTGCTCGTCGCCGCCGCCGACCTGCTCGCCCGCGTGGTGCTGCCCGGCCGGGAGATGCCCGTCGGCCTGGTCACCGCGATGCTCGGCTCGCCCTACCTCATCTGGCTCCTGATCAGCACCAACCGAAGGACGACGGCGTGACCACCATTCCTGCCGCCCGGTTACAGGCCCGCTCGCTGTGCCTCGGCTACACCGACGACATCGTCGTCGACCACCTCGACCTGGACGTCCCGCACGGCACCGTGACCGCCGTGATCGGCCCCAACGGCTGCGGCAAGTCCACACTGCTGCGCGCCCTGGCCCGGCTGCTGCGCCCCCGCTCCGGTGAGGTGCTGCTCGACGGCCGGCCGCTGGACAGCATCCCCACCCGCGAGATCGCCCGGGTCATCGGCGTGCTCCCGCAGAGCCCGGTGGCACCGCCCGGCCTGACCGTCACCGACCTGGTGATGCGCGGCCGTCACCCGCACCAGAACTGGTTCCGCCAGTGGTCGCGCGCCGACGAGGAGATCGTCACCGCGGCCCTCGACTGGACCGGCATGCGGGAACTCGCCGACCGGCCCGTCGACCAGCTCTCCGGCGGCCAGCGGCAACGCGCCTGGATCTCCATGGCGCTGGCCCAGGAGACCGAGATGCTGCTGCTCGACGAGCCGACCACCTACCTCGACCTGTCCCACCAGATCGACGTGCTCGACCTGATCGCCCGCCTGCACCGGGAACGCGACCGGACCATCGTCATGGTGCTGCACGACCTGAACCTGGCCGCCCGCTACGCCGGTCACGTCGTCGCCATGCGCGACGGGCGCATCGCCGCCCAGGGCACCCCCGCCGACGTCCTCAACCCCGGCCTGCTCGACGAGGTGTTCGACCTGAAGGCGATGGTGATACCCGACCCGGTGACCGGCACCCCGCTGATCGTCCCGTTACCCCGCGCCGTCTGACGGGCCGCCCACGTGGCGTCGTCGCGCATCACGGAGACCTACCTGCGGATCATCCTGGAGCTCGAGGAGGAACGGGTGCCGCCGATGCGGGCCCGGATCGGCGAACGGACCTTCGCGAGCCTGCCCTCGGTCAGCCAGAACATCGCCCGGCTCCAGGGGTACGGACTGATCCGTGACGACCCCGACCGCACGCTGCGGCTCACCCGGCGCGGGCGGCGGCTGGCGGTGACGATCCTGCGCCGCCAACGGCTCGCCGAGCTGCTGCTGGTCTCGCTCATCGGCCTGCCCCACGAGCAGGCCCACCCGGAGTCCGTCGAGTGGGGGCACGTGCTGACCACCAGCGCCGAACGCCGCATCCACGAGCGGCTCGGCCACCCCACCCGAACCGCGTGCGGCCTGCGGATCCCCGGCCTGCGTGAGCTGCGCCAAGCACATGAGCAACGGTTCGGTACGTAACGCGCTCGGTCGGAGGGACGCACCAACCGTCGTGGGGTCCGATCGGGTTGAACGGCGTTGCTTCCGGCCCGCACACACACCACGTCACCGACCATGGAGTAACGTGGAATTCGCCGGTTGGCTGACAATGATCTACACACTCGCTCGTCCTGATCACCCGGGAGACAAAGCGTCGTGGAAGAACCCACATCAGGCCAGATGACCACCACCGTCCCGCTGGACCGCGGGGCCGCGGCCGGCGTCACGGCAATCGTCAACCGGATCATGCGGTCGGCCGCTCCGGCGGACCGGGTGGCGGCACGGGAGCGGCCTTCTGACGTCTCCGCGTTCCAGTCGGCCATCTGAGCGCGCGGCGCCGCCGGCCAGCCCGGTGCGCCAGTTCGTCCTCAAGGTTCACGAGCTCTGCAACCTGGCCTGCGATCACTGCTACGTCTACGAGCACGCGGACCAGACCTGGCGTGACCGGCCGTCGACGATGTCGGTGGTGGTCGCGGAGCGTACGGCCGCGCGGATCGCCGAGCACGCGGTCCGGCACCGGCTCCCGTCGGCCGGGGTGGTCCTGCACGGCGGGGAGCCGCTGCTGCTGGGCCGCACCCGGTTGCGGGAGATCCTGACGGTCCTGCGGTCGGTGGTGGGTGCGGTGACCGCCCTGGACCTGCGGATGCAGACCAACGGCATCCGTCTGGACGAGCCGATGGCGGAGTTGCTGCTGGAGTTCGGGGTGCGGGCCGGTGTGTCGCTGGACGGCGACCGGGCCGCCAACGACCTGCACCGGCGGTACCGCAACGGGGCGAGCAGCCACGACCGGACGTTGCGGGGGCTGGCGCTGCTGCGGTCGCCGCGGTTCCGGGCGGCGTACGCCGGGATCCTGTGCACGATCGACGTGCGCAACGATCCGATCGCCGTCTACGAGGCGCTGCTGGCGCAGGAGCCGCCGCGCATCGATCTGCTGCTGCCGCACGCGACATGGGACGAACCTCCTCCGCTGTGGACGGCCGGCGGTACTCCGTACGCCGCATGGTTGTTGCGGGTCTATCGCCGTTGGCTCGCCGACGGCCGTCCGGTACCGATCCGCCTGTTCGACGCGCTGCACGCCACCGCCGCCGGGCGTGAGTCGGGTGTCGAGTCGGTCGGCGCCGACCGCGGTGACCTGGCGGTGGTCGAGACCGACGGGTCGTGGGAGCAGCCGGATTCGATGAAGACGGCGTTCCACGGGGCGGCGGCGACCGGCCTCACCGTGTTCACCGCCTCGGTCGACGACCTGGTGGCGACCCCGGCGATGCGGCACCGGCAGAGCGGCCTGGCCGGGCTGTCGGCCACCTGCCGCGCCTGCCCGGTGGTGTCGCGCTGCGGCGGCGGGCTCTACGCGCACCGGTTCCGCAGCGGCTCCGGTTTCGACAATCCGTCCGTCTACTGCGCCGACCTGAAGGGACTCGTCACCGCGATGCAGAGTGACCCGGAACTGCCCTGGCCCGCCTTCGACGAGCTGGCCTCGGGCGGCGGCGACGCGATCGCCGTCGGGCACCTGACCACCACCCAGGTGGCGATCAACCGGGCGTTGCTGGTCACCGCGGCCGACGGCCTGCCGGGCCCGGCCTGGTCACTGTTGCAGAAGATCGACGATCAAGATCCGGCGGCGGTACGGCGGGTGCTGTCCCACCCGTTCGTGCGGACGTGGGCGGTCCGTCACCTCGCCGGGCAGGACGGCCCCGAGCGGTTCGCCGATCTGGTGGCGGCGGCCGCGGTGATCGCCGGCGTGCCGGACGACGTGACGGTGACGCCCCGGGACGGCCGGGTCCATCTACCGACCCTGGGCACCCTGACCGTGCCGGCCGAGGTGACCACTGTGGAGGTCACCGGCGACGGGACGGCTCGCTGGCCGGGCGGCACGGCCCGTCTGGTCCCGGGCGATCCCCGCTGGGCGCCGGCCGCCTCGGTGGCGCTGGACGACGTGACGATCCTGCTGGAGGACACCGACCCGTACCGGGACTGTCACGGCTGGCCACCGGCCGGCCCGCTGAGCGATGACGACCGGCGATCCTGGGCGGAGGCGCTGCGCGCGGCCTGGCCGTCGGTGCTGCGTGACGCCCCGGAGCAGGCTTCCGGCCTGGCCGGCGGCCTGACCACGATCACCCCGCTGGTCGGAGACCCGGTGACGTTGCGCAGCGCCACGTCCCGGCAGGCGTACGGCGCGCTCGGCATCGCCCTCACCCCCGACCCGGCGGCGCTCGCCGTGATGCTGGTGCACGAGTTCCAGCACAGCAAACTGGGCGCGATTCTCGACCTGATCGACCTGGTCGACCCGGACAGTGACGTGCTCGTGCGGGTCGGCTGGCGGCCCGATCCGCGCCCGGCCGAGCTGGTGCTCCAGGGCATCTACGCGCACCTGACGGTGGCCGGCATGTGGCGGCACCGGGCGGCGCGCGGCGAGGACGGCGCCGCCAAGCACTACGCGATGTACCGGGACTGGACGGTCGAGGCCATCGGACGTCTGTCGGACTCGGGTGCCCTGACCGCGGAGGGCCGGCGTTTCGTGGGCCGGCTGGCCGCGACGATCGGACAGTGGCCGGGGTGAGAACCGACCGGGCGAGCCTGGCCGCCGATCTGCGGGCACTCGGCCTGCCGGCCGGCGACCTGGTGGTGCACGTGTCGCTGCGGCGGCTCGGCCCGCCCCGCGACGGCCCGCAGGTGCTGCTCGACGCGCTCCGCGAGGTCGCCGGCCCGGGCGCGACGATCGTGGTGCCGACGCACACCGCGCACAACTCGACGACCAGCCCGGTGTTCCGGGAGGCGACCCGCGGGCTGGACGGGCCACGGCTGGCCGCCTACCTGGACGCGATGCCGGGTTTCACGCCGTCGATGGCGTCGACCGGGATGGGCGCGTTCGCCGAGCACGTGCGCCTGGCGCCCGGTACCGTCCGCAGTGGACATCCGCAGACGTCGTTCGCGGCGGCCGGGCCGCGGGCGGAGGAGTTCATGGCGGTGCACGATCTGGACTGTCATCTCGGTGAGCGGTCACCGGTGGGCGCGCTCTACCGGGCCGGAGCGCACGAGCTGATGATCGGCTGCGGGTGGGAGCGGTGCACCGGCCTGCATCTGGCGGAGGGGCGGGTGCCGCGGCCGCGGCGCAAGACGTACACGTGCTTCGTGGACCGGGACGGCAAGCGGGTCACCGAGCACTTCCTCGGCATCGATCACGACGACCGGGACTTCGCGGAGCTGGGGGCGGCGTTCGACCGTACCGGCGGGTCGCGTCGTGGCCGGATCGGGCGGACCGAGGCACTGCTGACGCCGTTGCGCGGGGCGGTCGATTTTGCGGTGCGGTGGTTGACTGAGAACCGGCGGTGGAGGGAGGACGACCCGTGACCGAGGTGAATGCTGACGATCCGGGCGCGCCGGTGTTCTTCCTCAGCTACTCCCGTCCGGACCGGTCCCGCCCGGCCGGGCCGCCCCGCGAGCCCAACCGCAACGTGGTCCGTCTCTTCGACGACCTGAGCGAGCTGGTCAACGAGCTGATCGGCTCACCGGTCGGCGGTGACTCGGGCTATCTGGACCTGGGCCGCGGGACCGGCGAGCTGTGGCAGAAGACGGTGCTCCAGGCGGTCGGCACCTGCCAGGTGATGGTGTGCCTGGTGTCGTATCCGTACCTGTTCCACAGCACGTGGTGCCCTCGCGAGTGGGACGTGTTCACCCGCCGCCGGGTGGTGTCGCGCGGCGGGGCGAGCCAGGCCACGGAGAGCGCGATCGTCCCGGTGCTGTGGACGCCGTTCGAGCAGTCGCTGCCCGGTCCGGTCGCGGCGGTCGACATGTTCACCCCGAGCGGGCTGCCCGATGAGGACTGGACGGCACGTTATCTGGCCGACGGGCTGCTCGGGGTGGCCCGGACCGGGCAGACCGCGATCTACGACGCGATCGTGTGGAAGCTGGCGATGCACATCCAGCGTATCCACGCACGATACCGCGTGTTGCCCGCCGTCCCGGACGGTGTCGAGGATCTACGCGCCAGTTTCACGGAGGCGACGCGATGACGCCGGACCGCTGCTATTTCTTTCTCTCCTACGCCAAGTCTGCGCCGGGCACCTCGTCGGGTGACCGGGACGCCGACATCTGGGTCCGCAGTTGCTTCGACGACCTGTCGGCGGCGGTCGGCCGGCTGCTCGGCCGGGATCCGGCGACCGTCGGGTTCGTCGACGACCTGCTCGCCCCGGGCACCACGTCGAAGGCGACGATCGCCGAGCAACTGGGCCGGGCCGAGGTGTTCGTGCCGCTCTACTCCCCCGGCTACTTCCTCAAGTCGTGGCCGATGCGGGAGCGGGCGGTGTTCCTGGAGCGGCTCGCGCGGGCGTTCCCCGGTGAGCCGGAAGCGGCGCGAGCGCACGTGATCCCGGTGCTGTGGCTGCCGGTCACCGACCGTGGCCAGGAGGCGGAGGTGACGGCGGCGCTGCCGCTCGGCACCGGCATCCCGGAGTACGCGGAGAACGGTCTGCGGGCGCTCGGGCGGCTCACCGCCTACCGCGACCACTATCACCGGATCATCGAGCGACTCGCGCGGCGGATCGTCGAGGTGACCGAGCGGCGGTGGCTGCCGGCCAGCCGGACCGTGCCGTTCGACCAGGTCGCCGTGCCGGACCTGCCGTCCGGGGAGACGCCGTTCGTGGTGGCGGTCAGCACCGGCCCGGGTGCCAAGCTGGCCTGGCTGCCGTACGGCGGCGGCCCGGACGTCCCGATCACCGAGTTCGCCGCGGTCCGCGCGGAGCAGCAGGGTCTCGCGGTCCGGATCGTCCACCGGGCCGACGAGCTGAAGATTCTCGACGGCTCGCCCGGGATGATCCTGGTCGATCCGTGGCATCCGGGCGGCACCGGCGCGCTCGACGTCTTCCGCGGCCACCTGCATAGCTGGATCACCCCGGTGCTGGTGGCCGACCGGGCCGATCCGCGGTTCCCGCGCGACGGCGCGGACCTGCTCGCCCGAGCCGAGGCGCGGCTGGCCGATCTCGGCGCGGCCCGTGTCTACCGTGCACTCGATGTGGAACGGTTGGCGCAGCTGATGCGGACGGTGGTGAGCGAGGCCCGCCGCCATTTCATCCGGCACGCCGCCGTCCAGCTGCCGGAGGGCCCGGCGCTGCCACGACTCGGCATCGACGACCCATCGCGACGACACGTTGTCGAGACGAGTGATGATGAGTGAGCAGCCGCCCCTCGGCAAAGTGGTGACGTTCTACTCGTTCCAGGGCGGCACCGGGCAGACCATGGCACTGGCCAATGTGGCCTGGATCCTGGCCTCCAACGGCAAGCGGGTGCTGGTCGCCGACTGGGACCTCGAATCGCCTGGCCTGCACCGCTTCTTCGTGCCGTTCGTCCGCGCCGAGGCCGTCGAGGCCGCTAGCGGAGTCATCGACATGGTCCGCGCCTACGAGTGGGAGACCGCGAGGAGGACGGAGAGGGAGAACGGCTGGCCTGGTCGACTGGCCCGGGTCGGCCAGCACGCCTTCTCCCTCGACTGGGATCACTTCGCCCCCGGCGGCCACCTCGACTTCCTGTCCGCCGGCCGGCAGAACCCGCACTACGCGGCCAACCTGACCGGGATGAACTGGGACGACTTCTACGAGAGGATGGGCGGCGGCCTGTTCCTGGACGCGCTGCGCCAGGACATGCGGGCCAACTACGACTACACGCTGATCGACAGCCGTACCGGGCTCAGTGACGTGGCCGCGATCTGCACCGTGCAGCTGCCGGACGTGCTGGTCGACTGCTTCACCTTCAGCGAGCAGGGCATCGCCGGCGCGGCCCAGGTCGCCGCCGAGGTCGCGCGGAACACGTTGCAGCGCGACATCCGGGTGCTGCCGGTGCCGATGCGGATCGACCCGGCCGAGAAGAACAAGGCCGACGCCGGACGGGCCTTCGCCATGCAGCGTTTCCCGGGGCTGCCGGCCGGCATGTCCCCAGCCGAGCGCACCCGGTACTGGAACTCCGTCGAGGTGCCGTACCGCGCTTACTACGCCTACGAGGAGATCCTCGCGACCTTCGGTGACCTGCCCGCCCAGACCACGTCGCTGCTCGCCGCCTACGAGAGGATCACCGCGCACATCACCGACGGCGAGGTGATCGCGATGCCGCCGGTGGACGAGGCGCTTCGGCTGCGCACGGTCAACCGGTTCGTCCGCCAGGTCACCCTCGCCGAGGAGGAGGTGACGCTGGAGTACGCGCCGGAGGACTCGGCCTGGGCCGAGTGGATCGGCGGGCTGCTGGCCGCGGCCGGGCTGCGTGTCCACGACACCGGTGGCCGCCCCGTCGGTGACACCGGCCGCCGCCTGACCCTGATCTCGCACGCGATCGCCGCCACGCCCACTGACGTGGTGCCCCGCAACCGGGCCGGGGCGCGTCCCTCACTCGCCGTCTACATCGACGACATCTCGCCGCTGCCGTCCTATCCGCTGACGTCGTCGGCGTTCATCAGCGGCAAGACGATGGAGGTGGCGATGCAGCGGGTGCTGCGCCTGGTCGGGCGGGTCGTCGATGACGTCGACCCGCTGGCCATCGGTGCGCGGTACCCGGGCCGCCCGCCTCTCGTGTTCAACCCGCTGGTCCGCAACGCACGGTTCACCGGCCGTGAGGCCGACCTACGGGAACTGCGGGCCCGGCTACGCGGCGGCCGTCCGGTCGTGGTGTCCGGCACCGCACCGACGCTCCAGGTGGCGCTGCAGGGCATGGGCGGTGTCGGGAAGACCCAGGTCGCGCTGGAGTACGCCCACCGTTTCAAGAACTCCTACGACGTGGTGTGGTGGGTCGACGCCGAGCAGACCAAGTTCCTCGACATCGCCCTGTCCGACCTGGGCAAGGCCCTCGGCCTGGCGCCGCCGCAGTCCAGCATCCTGGACGCGGCGCGATCGGTGATCACCGCGCTGGAGCAGGGCACACCGCACGCCCGCTGGCTGATCATCTTCGACAACGCCGAGGCCGTCGAGGAGGTCCTGCCGTTCCTGCCGCAGGGTCCCGGCCACGTGCTGATCACCTCCCGCAACAGTCAGTGGGGTGAGCGGGCGCAGCCGATGACGATCGACGTGTTCGAGCGGCACGAGAGCATCGCCCACCTCAGGCAGCGGGTGCCGACCATCCGTACCGAGCAGGCCGAACGGATCGCGATCGCGCTGGGCGACCTGCCGATCGCGGTGGCGGCGACCGGCGCGTGGCTCGCCGAGACCGGCGAGCACGTCGGCGAATATCTGCGGCGCGTCGAGCGGGAGGGCCCGGACCGCACCGTCGACCAGGTGTGGAACCTGTCTTTGGAACTGCTGCAGGAACGATCGCCGGCGGCGTACCGGCTGCTGCAGCTCTGCTCGGTCCTGGCCCCGGAGATCACCCTCGACCTGATCACCAGCGATGAGCTGGCCGACCTGCTGGGCCGCTACGACAAGGAGATGTCGGTCCGGCTCTACCGGCACGCCCTGGTCCAGCACATCAATCGGCTGGCCCTGCTGAAACTGGACCGGGCGCGCAGCCAGATCCAGGTGCACCGGCTCCTGCAACACGCGGTCCGCAACCGGATGACCCCGCAGGAGCTGCGGCAGACCCGGCACGAGATCCACCTCGCGCTGGCCGGGCTGCGGCCGCGTAACGAGATCGACGACTCCCGCTCGTGGCCCCGGTTCCGGATGCTGTGGCCGCACCTGGAGATGTCCGGCGCCGCCGAGTGCGACGACGAGCAGGTCCGCCAGCTGATGATCGACCGGGTGCGGTACCTCTGGTACAACGGCGCCCTGCCCGAGGGCCGCCGGCTCGGCGAACAGGTCGACCACCGGTGGAACGAGATGCTCCGCTACCAGACCGACGAAGCCGGCCGGAGGTCGCTGCGCCGGCAGATCCTCAACCTGCGGTTCAACATCGCCAACATCCTGCGCGAGTCGGCCCACTTCGAGGAGGCCCGCGCCCTCGACGAGCAGGTCCTGGCCGAGCAGTCCGAGTTGCTCGGCGCCACCCACCCGCACACTCTGATGACCGCCGGTGGGCTCGGCGGCGACCTGCGGGCGCTGGGCCGCTACCAGGAGGCGCAGGAACGCGACGAGCTGACGTACGCGGCGTGGACGGACTACTTCGGCGAGGACTCGTCACGGACCCTGTCGGCGCTGAACAACCTGGCCACCACCCAGCGGCTGGCCGGTGACTTCCGGGCGGCCCGGGCCCGCGACGAGGAGCTCTACGAGCGAAACAAGATGATCAACGGCGAGGATCATCCGCGTACGCTCGGCACGGGCACCAACCTCGGGCGTGACCTGCGCGAGGCCGGCGAGTACCAGGCCTCGGTGGAACTGCTGGAACAGGTCGCACGGCAGCACGAGCAGGTGTTCGGCCCGACGTCGTACCGCACGCTCAGCGCCAAGGCGAACTGGGCGGTGTCGCTGGGCTGCGCGGGCCGCCAGAAACAGGCCGCCACTCTGCTGGAGGAGGCGTACGAGCAGCTCAACGAGGCGGTCGGGCCGAGTCATCCGGACACGTTGGCGTGCCGGCTGAGCCGAGCGGTCAGTCTGCAGGCGACCGGTGAGGTGGGCAGCGCCATCAGTGAGCTGGAGGAGGTGCGGCTGGCGTACGGCGCCAGTCTCGGCCTGCGGCACCCGCACACGCTGGTGTGCCTGAACAACCTGGCCGCCGCCCATCGCGCGCGGGGCGATTCGAGCACCGGGCTGACGTTCGCCCATCAGGCGGCACGGGAACTCGGGAAGGTGCTGGGGCCGTGGCATCCGTACACTCTGGCGGCCGAACAGAACCTGGCGGTGCTGCACGCCGAGACCAGCGAGATCGGCACGGCACTGCAGATCATCGACGCGACCATGCAACGGCACCGCGAGGTGCTCGGCCCCGACCACCCGGACACACTGCGCTGCGCGGCGAACCGGGCCCTGATACGCCGCGCCACCGGCGTGCCCGACTCCGACGACGCCGCCGACCGCTTGGAGAGCGCGCTGGGCAAGACACACCCGGCGGTGGTCGCGCTGGAGGAAGGCCGCTACCTGCACCGCATGCTCGACCCGCACCCGTTCTGATCAGGGGCCCGCCGGTCTGCATCCTCCCGGCCCGCGCCGGCAGCGACCGAGTTTCAGCGCCGGTCGGCAGCCATCGATCGTCCGACGGCCAGCCAGTACAGGACCTCGGGCAGCACCTCGACGGCCCCGAAGTGAGCGGTGCTCTCCACGATCCGGATCTCAGCGTGCGGGATCTGCTGGGCCAGCCACCGGGCGTGACCGACCGGAGAGAAGTTGTCGTCCGCGCCGTGCCACAGCAGCACCGGGCTGACGATCTCGGCCAACGAGAATCCCCATGCCGACCGGAACGCGGCAACGTCGTCGATCCAGCCGAACGGGCCCTGAGCGAAGGCCTCCACATAGGTCTCGGTCAGCAGCCGCCGGATCGCGATGTCGTCGAGCACCTGGCGATCAGGAGCGGTCATCTGGCGGCGGATGTTCTCCACCATGAACTCCGGGTCACGGCGGGCACGGTCGGCCAGCAGCCGCAGGCGCTCGACATGTTTCGGCCAGTCGTCGTCGGCCGTCTCGTACTCCCGGACGTTGTCCTCGCTCATTCCGCCCAGCCAGTCGAGGCCCTCAGCGTCCGACGGGGCGATACCGACCAGCACCGCCGTCCGGGTCACACGGCTGGGGAGCAGGGCGGCCGCAGCGAGCGCGTGCGGGCCCCCGCCAGAGCGGCCGACCACCGCGAAGCGCTCCAGCCGGAGATTGTCGGCGATGTCCTCGATGTCGTGAGCGGCGTCGGCGACGGAACGTTTGGGATGGCGGCTCGAGCCGCCGTATCCAGGTCGGTCATAGGTGATCAGCCGGATGCCGAGCCGGTGAAGGACGCTGCTGCGGGGTCTCGGACCGAGCCGGCTGCCGGGAGAGCCGTGAAGCAGAAGGACCGGCGAACCTTCCGGATGCCCGGCGACATCGAAGCGGAGAAGGCGATCATCGCGGGTTTTGAGCTCATACCGGCGGTTGAAGTCGCGAGACACATACACTCCCCGCTGACGATCCGATCACTCTACGTGGAACCGACGCCCAGCCTATTTCAGTCACGGTCGTCGTTGGAACGGTCCGGAAGACCAGGTGTCCCCACCGATTACGGCCCGATTCTGACACGGGGAGAATTTCCCGCGAGTGAAATCGCCCGCGTGCCGACGGGTGGTACGTACCGGACCGCCCCCAAGGTTCGACGTACCGTACGGGTTCCGGCCGACAGAAACGGGGAGCATGCAGATCCAGGACGTCCTGTGGAAGGCGGCGAACAAGCTGCGCGGCTCGGTGGACGCCGCCCAGTACAAGGAGTTCGTCCTCGGCCTGGTGTTCCTCAAATACGTGTCGGACACCGCGGGCAACGTCTTCAAGGTGCCGGAGAGCGCCCGCTGGGAACGTCTGGCCGCGCACGCCGGCGACCGGATGGGCACGCTGCTCGACGCCGCGATGGACGCGATCATGCTGGAGAACCCGGCACTGACCGGCGTGCTGCCCCGGATCTTCGGCCGGGACAACGTCGACCAGGACCGGCTGCGCGACCTGGTCGGGGTGATCGGCAACGCCCGGTTCACCGGCAGATCCCGCGACGTACTGGGCGAGGTCTACGAGTACTTCCTGGAACGGTTCGCCCGGGCCGAGGGCAAGCGCGCCGGCGAGTTCTACACCCCGGCGAGCGTGGTGCGGCTGCTGGTGGCGCTGCTGCGGCCGGACCAGGGGACGGTGTACGACCCGTGCTGCGGCTCCGGTGGCATGTTCGTGCAGGCCGGCCGTGAGCACAACGGCGACCTCACGGTCCTCGGGCAGGAGGCCAACGAGCGGACCTGGCGGCTGGCGAAGATGAACCTGGCCATCCACGGCATCGACCCGCACGGGCTCGGCGACCGGTGGGCCGACACGTTCACCGACGACCGCCATCCCGGGCTGCGCGCCGACTTCATCCTGGCCAACCCGCCGTTCAACATGAGCGACTGGCCGCGCCGCGAGGACGATCCGCGCTGGCGGCACGGGCTGCCACCGCGCGGCAACGCCAACTACGCCTGGCTGCAGCACATCATCGCGAAACTCGGCGACCACGGCACCGCCGGCGTGGTCCTGGCGAACGGCTCGATGTCGTCACAGCTGGCCGGCGAGGGCTCCATCCGCCGGGCGATCGTCGAGGACGACCTGGTGGAGTGCATGGTGGCGCTGCCGCCGAACCTGTTCCGCACCACCGCGATCCCGGCGTGCGTCTGGTTCCTGTCACGGGACAAACGAGACCGCCGCGGGCAGGTGCTGTTCCTCGACGCACGCGGGCTCGGCACAATGACCGGCCGGACCGAGCGCGTCCTGACGGACGCCGACATCATGCGCGTCGCGGGCACGTTCCACGCCTGGCGGGACACCGGGTCCGACCTGGCGGGGTACGAGGACACGCCCGGCTTCAGCTACTCGGCGACCCTCGGCGAGATCGCGGCCCGTGATCACTCACTGAGTCCCGGCCGCTATGTGGGCGCGGCCGGGTCCGGGCACGATCCGGCCGCCGAGCCGCTGCCCGACCGGATCGCCCGGCTCACCAAGCAGCTGCAGGCCTGCCTCGACGAGTCGCGCCGCCGTGAGGACGTGCTGCGCGACCAGTTGGGGCGGCTGCCGTGACGCGTCGTCCGTACCGCCAGATCGTGGTCTTCGCCCGTGGCGGTGGATGGGGCACGGACCGGCAGGTCGACGGGCACGACCGGGTCGCGGTCATCCGGGGCACCGACTTCGCGGCGGTACGCTCCGGCCGTACCGACGCCGTCCCTCGCCGGTGGGAGAAACGCACCCTGATCGCGCCGCGGCGGGTGAGGCCGGACGATGTCCTGCTGGAGATCTCGGGCGGCAGCGCCGCCCGCGGCCAGAGCACCGGCCGTTCGCTCTTCGTCGGCCCCGACGTCCTGCCGGCGTTCGACTACCCGGTGATCCCGGCGAGTTTCTGCCGTGTCGTCCGGTTCGACCCTGAGGTGGTCGACCCGCGCTACGCCTACTACGGCCTGCGGGACATGTATCTGTCCGGGCGGGCCGGCGACTACGAGAACCAGTCGACCGGGATCAGCAACTTCCAGTTCGAACGGTTCCTCGACGCCGAACTGCTGAGGGTGCCGCCGATGGACGAGCAGCGCCGGATCGTCGCCGTACTGGCCGCCTTCGACGACAAGATCGAGATCAACGACCGGGTGGTGACCGCCTCCGAGGAGTTGCTGCGCGCCGAGTTCGACGCCCTCGCCGTCACCTCCGGCGGCACGGTACCGGTGACCGCGATGGTCGAGTTCAACCCGCGGACCCCGCCGCCGGACCGCGACGGCGCGCCGTACGTGGACATGGCCGCCCTGTCCACGTACGTCGCCGGAATCGATTCGTGGTCGCATCGGGTGCCGCGCGGAGGCAGCCGGTTCCGCAACGGCGACACCCTGCTCGCCCGCATCACACCCTGCCTGGAGAACGGCAAGGCCGCCTGGGTCGACTTCCTCGCCCCCGACGAGACGGCGACCGGGTCCACCGAATTCGTCGTGATGCGGGCCCGCGCGGGCGTGCCGGCCCAGTTCCCGTACTTCCTCGCCCGCGACGAGCGGTTCCGCGGCCATGCCATCCGGAAGATGGCCGGATCGTCGGGGCGGCAGCGGGTGAACGCCGCCCACATCGCCGAGTTCCTGGTCGCCGTCCCGGACCCGGCCCGGCTGGCCGGATTCGGGGAACGGGCGGACGCGGCCTTCGCGCACCTGACGGCGCTGCGCGCGGAGACCCGGGTCCTGGAGGCGACGCGCGACGCACTGCTGCCGGAGCTGATGTCCGGCCGGCTGCACTTGCCATGACCCGCCGCCCCCGCTCGCCGCCCCCGCCCCGCCGCCCACGCCCGGCCGCCCCGCCGCCCACGCCCGGCCGACCCGCCGGCCACGCGCGGCCGACCCGCCGCGACATCCCAGCCGCCCCGATGAGACAGCCCAGCCGACCCGGTGAACGACCGGGTGCGATCACCGCCCACCAAGGGCCGCCAGCCGCACCCGGATGAACAACCGGGTGCAACCACCGCCCACCAAGGACCACCAGCGCACCCGATAAACAACCAGGTGCAACCACCGCCCACCAAGGGCCGCCAGCCGCACCCAATGGCACTTGCGGGTCCGGCCACCGCCCACCAAGGACCACCAGCGCACCCAATGGCACTTGCGGGTCCGGCCACCGCCCACCAAAGGCCACCAGCTGCACCCAATGGCACTTGCGGGTCCGGCCACCCCCCACCAAGGACCACCAGCGCACCCAATGGCACTTGCGGGTCCGGCCACCGCCCACCAAGGACCACCAGCGCACCCAATTGAACAACCGGGTACAACCACCGCCCACCAAGGGCCGCCAGCCGCACCCAATGGCACTTGCGGGTGCAACCACCGCCCACCAAAGGCCACCAGCGCACCCGATGAACGACCGGGCGCAACCACCGCCCACCAAAGGCCACCAGCGCACCCGGTGGCGCCTGCGGGTGCGGTCGGCGACTGCGCCGGTACAGGTGCGGCCGTTTGCCGGGCGGGCGTCAGAGCCGGCCCGCTCCGGCGCCGGCCCGGACCAGGTCCGGGACCGAGGCCGCCGGATCCAGCGTGTACGAGTAGTAGCCACTGGGCTCGGCGACGGTCCCGCCGGCCTGGCACGTGCCGGAGCCGGTGAACACGTTGGCGCGCTGGACGAGCCGTCCCGGCCCGCTGTCGGCGTAACCACCGGTGGAGAAGCACGGGAACGGCACCCCCGCGAACGCGTTGGCCTCGACGACGACGCCCGCGTTCATCGTGGACGCCACGCCGTACAACTCGTTGCCGTCGAAGAAGTTGTTGTAGACGTGCACCGGCTCACCGAACCGGACCCGCGGATGCCGCTGCCGCGACCCGTCGAACCAGTTGTGGTGGATGGTCACCTTGAGGTGGCCGACGTCGGTGCCGGAAGCGCCGTCGGAGTGCCCGATCAGCATGCTCTTGTCGGTCCCGGCGAAGTGGTTCCACGACACGGTCACGTAGTCCGCGCCGCGCACGATGTCGATCGACCCGTCCACCGGCCGGACGAACGTGTTGTGATCGATCCAGATGTGATGCGACTGCTGACCGACATTGATCGCATCGTCCTCGGCGTCGACGAACGTCAGGTTCCGCACGATCACGTTGGACGACCGGTAGAAGTCGAACCCACCGCCGGTGATAGTGGCGTCGGACCCGAGCCCGACGATCGTCTTGTTCGGCCGCACACCCTGCTTGCTGGTGATCGCGATCGTGCCGGACACCTGGATGATCAGCGGTCCGACGGTGTCGATCGCGTCGAGCAGCTCGTCGGTGGTGTCGACGACCACGGTCGCCCCGCCCACCCCACCGGTGGTGCCGGTCGCGAATCCGTCGGCCGCACTCGGAAAAGGCAGGGCCAGCAACGCCGCCAGGAAGAGATACATCAGAGCCTCCCCACGCCGGAGCCGGCGGTGACGATCGACTTGACCTGGTTCGGGTCGTCGAGGGTGTAGCTGTAGTACGTCGACGGCTCCTGCACGGTCCCGGAGCAGTCCGGCGCGCCCGACTCCCCCACGAAGACGTTGTTGCGTGCCACGCACCGCCCGGCCGGTCCGGCGTACGTGTTGGTCACCGGCTCCTCGACGTCGGAGAAGTAGTTGCCCTCGACCACGCAGCCGGCGTTGTTCTGGCAGGCCACACCGGTGTCGGTGTTGTAGACGTAGTAGTTGTTGTAGACGTGCACCGGCTCACCGAAGCGCACCCGCGGGTTGCGCTGCGGCGTCCGGTCGAACCAGTTGTGGTGGTAGGTCACCTTGAGCCGCCCGGTGTCCTGCGCCCCGTTGGCGTCGTCGTGCCCGAGCAGCATGTTCTTGGTGTGCTGGTGGGTGTGGTTCCACGACACGGTCACCAGTGACGAGCCGCGCTTGATGTCGATCAGCCCGTCGTAGCCCTGGGCCAGGTCGTTGTGGTCGATCCACACGTGGTGCGAGAACATCTGCACGTTGATCGAGTCGTCGCTCGCGTTGCGGAACGACAGGTTCTGGACGATCACGTTGTGCACGGCGTTCGCGGGCGGTGACGTCACCTCGGACACCGGCAGCCCGATGTTGAGGCCACCGCCGGTGATCCCGGCCGTCGCGCCGACCCCGACGATCGACTTGTCGCTGGTCACGTCATACATCCCGGCGGGCAGGGTGATCGTGCCGACGACGCAGATGGTCAGCGGCCCGGGGGTGGCGATCGACGAGAGGAGCTCGGCGGCGGTGTCCACCTGGACGGTCGGGCCGCCCGCGCCTCCGGTGGTGCCGGCCGCGAACCCGG
This sequence comes from Actinoplanes subglobosus, assembly GCF_042650585.1. Lineage (NCBI taxonomy): Bacteria > Bacillati > Actinomycetota > Actinomycetes > Micromonosporales > Micromonosporaceae > Actinoplanes > Actinoplanes subglobosus. The sequence continues at coordinate 670,961 of NZ_JBHSBL010000024.1, read as the reverse complement.
TCGCCGTGCCGGTCACCGCGCATCCGCCGGGCGGTGGCGGGGTGGGCGAGGTCGGCGACGTGGACGGGCCCGGCCCGGGAGCCGTCGTGTCCACGGTGACGTCGTCGAAGCCCGCGATCGACCCGGTGGTGATCAGCCCGATCCGCCCCGAACCGAAGGTGCCGTCGGTGGCCTGCACGAGCTGCACCCCGTCGACGTGTCCGGTCAGCGTGGTGCCGCGCACGGTCAGCGCGAGGGTCCGCCAGGTCGCGGCGCCGACGGCCGCGCTGCCGAGAACGGTTGCCGTGCCGCCGGAGAGGCGCTGCAACTGGGCGGTGCCGGCGGCGGTCACCACGAGCGTGTAGTACTGGCTGGTCGAGGTCGCGCGGGCGGCCACCCCGGCGGTTCCGGTGGTGTTGACCCGCGCCTGCACCGTGTAGTCGGTCCACGAGCCGGTGCCGGCCAGGGCGCGGGCCGTGCCGCTGGTCGCGGTCTGCCGGTAGACGCCGCTGACCACCGACCAGGCGCCGCCGTTGCGGCTCCAGCCGTCGGCGTTGCCGTCGTCGAAGTTGTCGCCGAAGAGGGTCTCGGCGTGGGCGGGGCCGCTGAGCACGGCCGTGAGCAGCAGGGCCGATCCGGCCACCGCGACGATCCATGGGGATTTTCGCATGTGAGGACTCCGGGGAGGGGGAATGGGGCGACCCTAAAATCGCGCATCCGAAAGCGTCAATGCTTTTGCGTTTGCAGGATTGTTGCAGTGCACCCATCGCGAAGCCCGACCGATTGACTTGTCCCGATGGGTGTCGTACGGTCCGGGCGGGAAAGCGCATTCCCCCTTGTCGCGCCTCCCCCGCCCCCACCAGGAGAATCCCCATGAAATTGCGGAATGTGCTGACCGCGACGATCACCGGAGTGGTCCTGTCCGCCGTATTCCAGGTGCCCGCGTCAGCCGCCACGACCCTCTATGTGGCGACGAACGGCAACGACGGCAACGCCGGTACGTCGGCGGCACCGCTCGCCACGATCCAGAAGGCGATCAGCCTGATCACGGCCGGCGGAACCATCTCGGTACGCGGTGGCACGTACGCGCTGTCGTCCAACATCCAGATCACCAAGAGCGGCACCTCGTCGGCGCCGATCACCCTCACCGCGTACGGCTCCGAGCGCGTGATCATCGACGGCGAGGCGCTCGGCTACACGCCCGGCGCGGTCGGCTCGACGATCCCGGCCGCCCAGCGCGGAGCCATCCACATGGAGGCGTCCTACTGGAAGCTGATCGGCCTGGAGATCATCAACGGGCCGTACGGCGTCTACTGCGCCAACTGCAACAACAACACCTTCGAACGGCTCGTGACCAGGGACAACTACGAGACCGGCTTCCAGTTGCAGAACAGTTCGGCGAACAATCTGATCCTCAACCTGGACTCGTACGGCAACCGGGACCCGCGCAAGAACGGTGAATCCGCCGACGGCCTGGGCATCAAGGAGGGCAGCGGCACCGGCAACGTGGTCCGCGGCGCCCGTCTGTGGAACAACGTCGACGACGGTTTCGACGCGTGGAGCTTCACCTCGCCGATCACGATCCAGAACAGTCTGGCCTACGGTAACGGCTACAACCGATGGAGCATCCCGAACTTCTCCGGCGACGGCAACGGCTTCAAACTGGGCGGCAGCAGCGGCACCGGCCCGGCCGCCGCCCACGCGGTGAGCAACACGTTCTCCTGGAGCAACGCCGCCCACGGCTTCACCGACAACGGCAACACCGGCGCCATCACGATCAACCGCAGCACCGCGTGGAAGAACGCGAAGACCGGTTTCGACGTCGATGGCGGCTCGACGACACGCCTGACCGCCAACCTCGCGGTCGGCAACGCCACCGCGGTCGCGCTGGGCTCCTCGACGGCGTCCGGAAACTCGTGGAACATCGGCGGCACCTGGACCCTGAACAGCACCGACGCCGCCACGATCACCGGCGCCCGCGCCGCCGACGGCACCATCCGCTCCTCCAGCTTCCTGGTCCCCTCCAACAACCCGTCGGTCGGCGCCAAGATCTGACCCCATCCGGTACGGCCGGCGCGCTCGCTGGGCAGTCTTCTCATGGGTACCCGCCGATCCCGGCATCCGTTACGGTGTGATCGTGAGCCGCTCACTTCTGGTAACGAACCGTCCGGTCCGGCCGGGGTCCGGGCGAGGTCCGGATCCCGGCCGTGCGGCGCGATGAGCGACGGTCCGTCCTCAGCGGCCGAACAGTTCATCGCCGCGCTGAAAGGGCTGCGGCAGGCCACGACCGCCGTCTCCTACGCCATGCTGGTGAAACAAGCCGACATGCGGAAGCCGCCGCTCACGATCAACGCTCAGCGGTTGAGCGACTGGTTCCGGGGCAAGGCGGTGCCGGCCGATCCCGCCGTCGTAAGGTTCCTCATCGAGCATCTGCAGCCGCGCGCCACCGGCATCCCACACCACCCGATGGCCTGGTGGCTGGATCTTCACCAGCGGGCGGTGCGGGAGCGACAGGCCAATCGTGATGACAGGGGGCGCGCTGCGGACCCGTCGCCCTCACGACGGGCTCCTCGGATCTGGCGGGTGCCCACCCGGAACGCTTCGTTCATCGGCCGCGCCGCGGTCCTGACCACCGTGCGGCTGACGCTACAGAACGGCCTGGCTCCGTCCATCGCCGTGTTGCACGGCATCGGCGGCGTGGGCAAGTCCAGCCTGGCCGTCGAGTACGCCTACCAGCACGCCGACGTGCTGAACGTCGTCTGGTGGGTCGACGCGGAGGAGACTGCGTCGGCAATCGAGCAGTTCGCGGCGCTGGCCGTCGAGTTGGGCGTAACCTCCGAGCAGACCCTGGCCAAACGCGCCGCGGCCGAGGCACGCAACTGGCTGCAACGTAATGTCGGCTGGCTCGTGATCCTGGACAACGTGCCGAGTGCCGATCTGGCACACGAGCTCATTCCGGCCGGGCACGGCCGGGTGGTCATCACCTCCAGAGACCCACGATGGAACACGATCGGAGCGACGATCGACGTGAACAGGTTCTCCCGCAGTGAATCCGCCGCCGTCCTGAAGGAGCGGAATCCAGCGATGAGCGACGCCGAGGCCGACCTGGTCGCGGCGTCCGTCGACGACCTGCCGCTGGCCGTCACGCAGGCGGCGAACTTCATCAGCGAGACCGGGATGCCGGCCGGCGAGTACGTCAGCGAGCTGGAGACCCACGCGAGCGATCTGCTGGACGAGGGCCGGCCGGCCACCTATCCACGGTCAGTCGCCTCAGTAGTGATCATCTCCGTGGAGCTGCTGACCGAAAAGGATCAGCATGCGCTCGAGCTGCTGCGCTTCAGCGCCTTCCTCGGCCCCGACCCGGTTCCGTTGTCGTGGTTCGTCGTCTCCGGGCAGATGAGTCAGGTCCAACTCCGAAAAGCGGTGAGCCGGCTGGTCCGCATCGGACTCGCCAAACACGAGGCCGCCGATGACGTGCTCGTCGTCCACCGGACCACCGCCGCCATCGTCCGGGACATCACGCCGGCCGCCGATCGGCATGCGCTGACCATCCGTCTTCAGGAGATCCTCGTGTCACTCAGGCCGGGCGCGCCGGATGAGACGGCGATCTGGCCGAAATGGGCGCTGCTCGCTCCGCGTGCCGCCTTCTTGCAAACCGTTTCGCCCGACGAGTCGGAAGAGTTCCGGCAGCTGATCCTCGATGCGGCCCGCTACCGTGAGCTGGCCGGGCACGCGAGCGCCGCCAACGACATGGCGGCCCGGGCACGGGCGCGCTGGTCCGCGATGCTCGGCGAGGACCATACCGACACGATGCGCGCCGCCCAGCGACAGGCCGCTACCCTCCCGCCCGCGCACCCGGACGCGCTACGGATCGAAGAGGACCTTCACGAGCGACGGATCCGGCTGCTCGGCACCGATCATCCGGACACCCTGGCGACCGCCAACAACCGGGCAATGGCCCTGGCCGACCTGGGCCGACACACCGAGGCACGCGAACTGACCAAGGAAACCCTGGAGCATCAGCGCTCACTCTTCGGCCCGGGCGACAGCCGCACCCTCATCTCGATGGACAACCTCGCCAACCGGCATTCCGACCTGGGCGACCCGCAAGCCGCGAAGGAACTCCGGGACGTCGTTCTGCTGGAACGCCTGCGCAGGCTGGGCCCCAACCACCCGGACACCCTGCGCTCCAGAATCGGGCTCGCCCGCGACCTAGCCCGCATCGGCCTCCTGCCCGACGCAAGGGAGAAGGCCGAGACGACCTTCGCCGACGCCTCCCACGCGCTCGGCGACCATCACCGCCTGACCCTGACCGCCGGCGCCACCCTGGTCGACATCCTCACGGAGGAAGGCGACACCGCGAGTGCCCGCCAGATCGGAGAGGACGTCCTGGCACGCCGCCGGCAGGCCCTCGGCGCCGATCATCCGGAAACCATCGCGTCGGCCACCCGCCTCGCCGTCAACCTGGACGCACTGGGCGAGACAGCGGCGGCCGAGAGCCTCCGGCACGAGTTCTCCCTCTGAGGCGATCCACCGTCCGTTGCGATCACCGGAAACGGTCTCCGGTAGCGAATCTATCGAAGGTCCGGCGCCAGAAGCCGAAAATGAGGGTGGCCACCGCACCGTAGCGAAGCGGGCGTTTCCTGTCCGGTCCGGAGGCTGTCCGTTCCGGGCCTGGACGGCCTCCGGACCGGACAGTTCCTGATAGGTGACCGGCTGGGCGAAGAGAGCAGGTGTCCGTCTCGGGCTCGGCGGACACCCACCGGACACCCGACAACAGGAGGACAACAGCCGTTCGCCAGGCAGAGGAGTCCTCACATGTCCACCGCGCTCGCACTGATCCACGACGGGGCACTCGCCGCTGGATTCGGCACCGTTCTCTACACGGCGACCGTCACCACCGCGGCGCTCACCGCACTGCTCGCCCCCACACCGCAGCGGCGCCGGGACGCTCGCACTGTGCTCACCATCCTGCTGCGCAACCACCCCGGCGACAGCCGCCAGGATGAACGGTGACCAGTGCCCACCGCACTGATCAGGAGTGTAGGCGTGAGTGGAGCCAGCGGAGCTGGGTGCGGGTGTGGATGGCGTCGCCGTGTTCGTGGCCGTTGAAGCGGTACGTGTGCATCGTCTTGTCGGGGGACGCGTAGTGGTTGTAGGCGGCGAAGCCGGTGCTCGGCGGGCAGACCGTGTCTCTCAGGCCGATGCCGAAGTGGGCGGGGGCCGTCGCTCGGCGGGCGAAGTGGACCGCGTCCATGTAGGAGAGCGTGTTCCACACCGCGGACTCGGCGTCCCGGTGCACGGACAGGTAGGTGGCTATCTCGCCGTAGGGGGCCAGGTCGGTCAAGGACACCGCCCGTGGGAAGTGGCACAGGAACGGGGACGAGACGAGCACTGCCGCCAGGTCGGGGATCAGGCCTGCCACCGCCAAGGCTAGGCCGCCGCCCTGACTGTTTCCGATCACCGCGTTGCGGGCCGGGTCGGCGCCGGGGAGTTCGCGGAGGGCCATCACGGCACGGAACGCGTCGGTGATCAGGCGACGGTAGTAGTAGTCGTGCGGGGAGAGGATTCCGCGTGTCGCCACGCCGGGGCCGCCCGCTGTCGTACCGGATGAGGGGTCGAGGGTGTCGCCGCCGCAACCGTAGAGGTCGCCCTGGCCACGGTTGTCCATCAGCAGGTGGGCGTAGCCTGCCGCGGGCCAGATCAGGCGCTCGTGCGGGAGGCCCCGGCCGCGGCCGTAACCCGCGTACTCGACGACTCCGGGCAGTGCGTCGGGACGGCCGGCGGGACGGGTGTACCAGGCGCGGACCGGCTGACCTCCGAATCCGCCGAACGTGACGTCCCAGCAGTCGAACAGGGCCAGGTCGTTCGGCACCGGGCGGGCGTCGAGGACGACCGGGCCGGCGGCCTCGACGAGTGTCGACAGCCAGAAGGCGTCGAAGTCCGGCGGTTCCGGCAGGGCGGGCGCATACCGCTCGAGCTGGTCGAGCGGAAGATCGAAATCGGGCACGACGGTCCTCAGGCAAACGGGGACGGCGAGGGCGAGGGCGACGACGAGGGCGAGGGCGAGGGCGAGGGCGAGGGCGAGGGCGACGACGAGGGCGAGGGCGAGGGCGAGGGCGAGGGCGGCGGAACGGTAGCGGGCATCGGAGACGGCGAGGGTGCGGAAGGCGGCGGGGACGACGGTGGTGGGGCGGTGGTCTCGCGGACTATCAGCTCGGTGACCAGGTCGACTCGGGTCATCGGGACGTCCACGCCGCGAGCCAGGTCGAGCAGCATCCGGGCGGCGGTGCCGGCCATGTCGGCGACGTGCTGGTCGACGGTGGTCAGGGCGGACGCCGTCCACGCGGACATCGGGACGTTGTCGTAACCGACGATCGACACGTCGGCCGGGATCTGGAGGCCGAGCCGGCGGGCCGCGCGGATCACGCCGAGGGCCTGGGTGTCGGAGCCGGCGAAGACGGCGGTGGGCCGGTCCGGCATCGCGAGCAGCTCCAGGCCGATGTCGTAGCCGGTGTGGCCGGTGAAAGCCCCGTACCGGACGAGTGCCGGGTCGACGGGCAGGCCCGCCTCGTCGTGGGCCGACCGGTATCCGGCGACGCGGGCCCGGCTGCACAGCACGTCCGCCGGGCCGGAGACGACGGCGATCCGCCGATGCCCCAGATCGATCAGGTGCTGGGTGGCCAGCAGACCGCCGTTGAAGTTGTTGGAGCCGACCGTCGGCACCGACGCGGCGGTCGCGCTGTCGGTGTCGAGGACGACGAACGGGATCCGCTGCCGGATCAGCAGCCGCCGCTGGGTCTCGGTGGGATGGCACAGCACCAGCAGGACGCCGAGCGGGCTGCGCTGGAGGACGTCGTCGGCCCAGTGGCGGGGCGGCCGATGCTTGCCGCCGAGCTGGGAGACCACCAGCTCGACCCGGGCCGGGGAGGTGACCGCCTCGACGCCGCGTATGACCTCCATGCACCAGGCCGTGTCGAACTCGTGGAAGACGAGGTCGAGGTGCCCGGTGACGGCGGGCGGGCGGCGGCTGCGCCGGCGGTAGCCGTGCCGCTGGAGGCTGGCCTCGACGAGTTCCCGGGTGCGGGCGGCCACATCGGAGCGTCCGTTGAGCACCTTCGACACCGTCGTCACCGACACCCCGACGTCACTCGCGATGACAGCGATGGTCGCGGGCCCGTCAGGCTTCGTCATCGAAAATCACGCACCACCCTTCGGTAGTTGCGAACCGCTTTTCGGTCGAACGTGAAGGCACCATAGCCGCCGGACATCGACGGAGTCCACTGTTGATCGCCATCAGTTGAGCGTTCCCATCAGGCTTGACATCGATTCGTAACGGACTTAGGTTCGCCGCCATACATCCCGGTTTTTCGATGAAAGTTTCGGAAGGCTGGCTAATGCTGACAGCCCAGGCAACCCCGTCCCACTCCACTCAGGACCCACCCGACACCCCGTTGCGGCCGCGCCGCCGTTCCTGGTCGCAGGCTCTGCGCCGCGACTGGCAGCTGTACTCGCTGGCCGTACTCCCCCTGCTGTTCTTTTTGATCTTTCGTTATCTGCCGATGCTCGGGAACGTGATCGCGTTCCGGCGGTACGAGCCCGGCGGCGACCTGTTCGGCGAGTACTGGGTGGGGCTCCGGTATTTCCGGATGTTCCTCGCCGATCCGACGTTCTGGCAGGTCTTCACCAACACGGCGGTGATCGGGGCACTCACGCTGCTGTTCTGTTTCCCGCTGCCGATCGTGCTGGCCCTGCTGCTCAACGAGGTCCGCACCCGCTGGCTGAAGGGTTTCGTGCAGACGGTCTCCTACCTGCCGCACTTCCTGTCCATCGTGGTGATCGCCGGCATGATCATGCAGACCGTCTCGATCGACGGCGTGATCAACCAGGGGTTGCACGCGATCGGGCGCGAACCTGTCGCGTTCATCCAGGAGCCCGGCTGGTTCCGGACCATCTACGTGTCGTCGGAGGTGTGGCAGACCGTCGGCTGGGGCACCATCCTCTACCTGGCGGCACTGACCACGATCGACAGCGACCTTTACGACCAGGCGATGGTCGACGGCGCGAGCCGCTGGCGGCAGACCTGGCACGTGACACTGCCCGGCATCCGGCCGACCATGATCACGCTGCTGATCCTCAACATCGGCACGTTCCTGGCGGTCGGCTTCGAGAAGATCCTGCTGCTCTACAACCCGCTCACCTACGTCACGGCGGATGTCGTCTCGACGTACCTCTACCGGGTCGGCATCGTCTCGGGGAGTTTCAGTTACGCCACCGCGATCGGACTGTTCGAGTCGCTGATCGGGCTGGCGCTGGTGCTCGGTGCGAACACGCTGTCGCGCCGCGTCGCCGGGACGAGCCTGTGGTGAGCGTGACCCGGGGATACCGGGTGTTCCAGTGGGTCAACGGGTTCGTGCTGGCCGGCGTGGTGCTGGTGACGCTGTTCCCGTTCGCGAACGTGGTGGCCCGTTCGTTCAGCGGCGAGCAGGAGATCCGGTCGGGTCAGGTCTCGTTCTGGCCGAAGGGGTTCAACCTCACCACGTACGACCGGGTCATGTCCGACGCGATGTTCTGGACCAACTACCGCAACACCGTCTACTACACGGTTGTGGCCACGCTGATCGCGCTGGTCCTGACCACCTGTTACGCGTACGTGCTGTCGAAGAGGAACCTGAGGGGCCGCGGCGCGCTCGTCGGCATCGCGGTGTTCACGATGTTCTTCAACGGCGGTCTCATCCCCAACTACGTCCTGGTCAGTTCGCTCGGCCTGCGCAACACGCTGTGGGCGATCGTGCTGCCCAACGCGATCAGCGTCTTCAACCTGCTCGTCATGAAGGCGTTCTTCGAGAGCCTGCCCCTGGAACTCGAGGAGGCCGCCGCCGTCGACGGCACCGGCACGTACGGGACGCTGCTGCGGATCGTGCTGCCGCTGTCGAAGGCGGTGCTCGCCACCATGACGCTCTTCTACGCGGTGAGTTTCTGGAACTCCTGGTTCGCCGGGTTCCTCTACATGGACCGGCAGGAGCTCTTCCCGGTCACCGTCTACCTGCGCAATCTGATCGCCGGCGCGACCTCCGGCACCGACAACACCGCTTCCAGCGAGGCCGCGCTGCAGATCGCCGCGAGCATCCAGGCCGTCACGATCGTCCTGATCATGCTGCCGATCATGCTCGTCTACCCCTTCATCCAGCGATATTTCGTCTCCGGCGTCATGCTCGGCGCCGTCAAGGGCTAGGAGCACTCCCCCATGTTTCAGCTGACCAGACGTCATCTCCTGACCGCCGCGGGCGCCGCGGCCGTCGCCGGGCTCGCCGGTTGCAGCGACGACGAGGGCTCGTCCGAGGGCCTGGACGACAAGCGGGCCGGTGCGATGGACGGCTTCAAGGCCGGTGACCAGTTCAAGGCCACCGAGCCGGTCACCTTCCCGATCATGATGCTGAGCAACCCGGCCTACCCGTACAAGGCGGACTGGCCGTTCTTCAAGGAGCTGACCGCTCGCACCAACGTGACGCTGGAGTCGACGGCCGTACCGGGCAGTGACTACAACCAGAAGCGCAGCGTCATGGTGAGCGCCGGGGACGCGCCGTTCATCATCCCGAAGACCTACCACCCGGACGAGGAGGCGTTCATCGCCGGTGGGGCCATCCTGCCGGTCAGCGACTACGTCGACCTGATGCCCCACTTCCAGGACAAGGTCGCCCGCTGGAACCTGCAGGGCAACCTGGACGGGTTCAAGGCCCAGGACGGCAAGTTCTACCTGCTGCCCGGCCTGCACGAGAACGCCTGGCAGGACTATTCGCTGGCCGTGCGTACCGACATCATGGAGAAGCTGGGCCTGACCGCGCCGCAGACGTGGGACGACCTGACCGGCGTGCTGCGCGAGATGAAGAAGGCCTACCCCGACCAGTACCCGCTGTCGGACCGCTGGAGCACTCCCCCACAACCGGGCGCCAACAACCTGTTCAACCTGATCTCGTCCTCCTACGGCACCCGCGCCGGGTGGGGCTGGAACCCGACCTACTGGGACGCCACCGCCGGGAAGTTCGTCTACACCGGCGCGATGGACCAGTACCGGCAGGTCCTCGAATACGTGAACACGCTGGTCAAGGAGGGTCTGCTCGACCCGGAGAGCTTCACCCAGACCGATGACATCGCCCGGCAGAAGTTCGCCACCGGCAAGTCGTTCGTGATCAGCGCCAACGCGCAGACCGTGGTCAACGAAGCCCGCAAGGACATCGCCAAGATCCCCGGTGCCACGGTGGCCAAGATGATCCTGCCGATCGGCCCGGCCGGCGCCACACTGCCCGGCGAGACCCGCCTCGAGAACGGCATCATGATCTCCAAGAAGGCCCTGGAGTCGAAGAACTTCGTGGCCATGATGCAGTTCGTCGACTGGTTGTGGTACTCCGACGCCGGCCTGATGTTCAGCAAGTGGGGCATCGAGGGGCAGACCTACACCGGCAAGGTCGAGGACGGCTCGTTCAAGCTCGACCCGGGCATCAAATGGGCCGGCCTCAACCCCGACGCCACCAAGGATCTGCAGGTCGACTTCGGATTCTTCAACGGCGTCTTCGCGTACGGCGGCAGCACCGCCGTCCTCAACTCGCAGTTCTCCGACGAGGAGAAGGCATTCCAGGCCGAGATGAACAAACGGCAGGTCCGGCCGGTCCCGCCGCCCGCACCGCTGACCATCGAGGAACGCGAGCAGGTCACCCTCTGGGACGCCGGTCTCAAGGACCACGTCTTCCAGAACACACTGAAGTTCGCGCTCGGCCAGCGGCCCCTCTCCGAATGGGACGCCTACGTCAAGGAACTGGAGGGCAAGAACGCCACCCAGTACCTGGACATCGTCAACAAGGCGCACGAGCGGTACAAGAAGGAGCACGGTTGAGCCGGCTGCCGGCCGCCTGGCGCGCATGTGTCGGGACCGGCCGGATGGAACTCGCGTTGCGCCGCGACTACCAGGATTCGCTCGCTCTGGTGCAGCGGGAGATCGGGTTCCGGCACATTCGCGGGCACGGCCTGTTCAGCGACGGAATGGGCATCCACCGGCCGTTCACGCACCTCGGCCAGGAGCACGTGCGACACTCCTTCACCTATCTCGACCAGGTCGTCGACTTGTACCTCGAACGGGGGATCCGGCCCTTTCTCGAACTCGGTTTCATGCCGTCCGGGCTCGCTTCCGGCGATCAGACGGTCTTCTGGTGGAAGGGCAACATCACGCCGCCGCGCTCCTGGTCGGCGTGGGCCGATCTGGTCCGTGACACGGTCACCCACCTGGTCGACCGCTACGGGCTGGCCGAGGTCCGGCAATGGCCGATCGAGGTGTGGAACGAGCCGAACCTGACCCAGTTCTGGCGGGACGCGGATGCCGACGCCTATCACCGGCTCTACGAGATCAGCGCGACGACGGTCAAGGATGTGGACGCGGAATTGCAGGTCGGCGGCCCGGCCATCTCGCCCGGGTCGGACAAGTGGCTGGAGACGTTCGCCGAATTCGTGGTCGCCCGGGATGTGCCGATCGATTTCGTGAGCCGGCACGCGTACACCTCCGGACCGGCCGAGCACGTGCCGTTCGGAACGCATCAGACACTGGCGCCGGCCTCGCGGCTGCTGGAACAGTTCGCGTTGCCCCGCAGGCAGTTGGCCGGCACCCCACTGGACGGACTCCCGGTTCACATCACCGAGTTCAACTCGTCCTACCGGCCGGACAACCCGATCCACGACACGGCCTTTCACGCGGCCTATCTGGCGCCGGTCGTCGCGGCCGGCGGCGACCACGCCGACTCGTTCTCCTACTGGACGTTCAGCGACATGTTCGAGGAGGAGGGCATCCCCACCGCGCTGTTCCACGGCGGTTTCGGTCTCCTCACCCACCGGCAGATCAAAAAGCCGACCTTCCATCTGTACGCGTTCCTGGCGCGCATGGGCGAGGAGGTGCTGTCGCGCGGCCCGCATCACCTGATGACCACCGATGTCACGGGGCGGGTGACGATTCTCGCGTGGGCGCCGGTCGACCACACCGATCTGCGGAATTCACCGTCGTCGCATTCCCTGCGGCTGTCGCTGCCGATGTCCGGGCAATCCGCTTTCGAGGTGCGGTCGTCGGTCGACGAGGAACGCGGCAACGCGTGGACGGCCTGGCGGGAGATGGGCCGGCCCGCCTCGCCGACGTCCCGGCAGCTCGACTGGCTACGGGAGGCCGCCGAGCCGGTCCGCGCCCACCGCCGGCGGCCGGTCGTCAACGGTCACGTCACCGTGGACCTCACGCTGGCCCGCCACGAGGTGACCCTGCTGGAGATCACACCGGTCTGCGACGAGACACCGTCGTGGTGGGACGACTCCCGGCTGCTGGGGACGCCGTGAACACCACGATCGGCGAGCGTTTCGGTACCGGGCTGCTGTCCCAGGCCGCCGCGATGATCTACACCCTGCTGGTGGTGGAGCTGCTGTTCCTGGTCACCGCCGGGCCGGGGATCGCCGCACTGACCCTGCTCGACCGGGACACGTCGAACCTGCCGCTCGCGGCGCTCTGTGTGCTCCCGGTCGGGCCGGCGCTGTCGGCGGCGATCTACGCGCTGGACCGGCGTCGGCTCGACCTGACCGACCTCCATCCCGGTACGGCGTTCCTGCGCGGCTACCGGCTGAACGCTCTCGGTGCCCTGAAGGTGTGGGTGCCCTGGCTGCTCCTGGTCACCGCGAACCTGGTCGATCCCGGGGTTCCGCAGCTGCTGCTGATCGCGGTGGCGACGCTGTGGATGCTGAACGCTCTCGTCATCACGTCACTGTTCGTGTTCCGCCTGCGTGATGTGGCGCGGCTTTCGGCGTACCTCCTGATCCGCTCTTTCGGGGTGACGGTGGGTAACGCCTGCCTGATCGTCGTCGCGCTCGCCGGTGTGTGGCTGTGGTCCGAGGCCACGCTCGCACTGGCCGCATCTTTGCTGGTCCTCGGTTTGCTGGGCACCGCGCAGCCACTGGTTGCCGTGGTCCGGAAGGAGTTCGTGGGATGAGGATCCCGTACGGCGGCGACTACAACCCGGAGCAGTGGCCGAAGGAGGTGTGGGATGACGACTACCGGCTCTTCGCGGCCGCGCGCATCGACACGCTCACTGTCGGTGTCTTCACGTGGGGGCTGACCCAGCCGGCGCCGGACGTCTACGACTTCTCCACACTGGACCGGATCGTCGAACGCGCCGGCGCCGAGGGCAAGCGGATCTGCCTGGCCACCGGCACCGGCGCGCATCCGGCGTGGATGGCCCGCGCGCATCCGTCGGTGACCCGTACCGATTTCGAGGGGCGCAGGCACCGGTTCGGCCAGCGCCACAACTCGTGCCCGAGTTCCCCCGATTTCCGGCGGTATTCGACCGAGGTCGCGCGGCGGATCGCGGAGCGTTATGCCGGCAACCCGGCGATCATCGCCTGGCACGTCGGCAACGAGTACGGCGGCGCCTGCTACTGCGAGCTCTGCGCCGCCGGTTTCCGTGACTGGTTGCAGAGCCGCTACGGCACGCTGTCCGCGCTGAACGAGGCCTGGTACACCACGTTCTGGTCGCACACGTTCACCGACTGGGACGAGATCGAGCCGCCGTCCGCGCTGACCGAGCACTGGCGCGGGCCCGATCACACCGCCTTCCAGGGCATCACCCTGGACTACCTGCGGTTCATGTCCGACGCGATGCTCGCCAACTACCGCGACGAGAAGGCCGCGATCCGACAATCGGATCCGGACACGCCGGTGACCACCAATTTCATGGGGCTGTACCGGCCGATCGACTACCACCGGTGGGCCGCCGACCTCGACTTCGTCTCCTGGGACAACTATCCGCCCGACGACCGGTCCGCGGCACGGATGGCCCTCGCCCACGACCTGATGCGCGGCCTCAAGGGCGGGCAGCCGTTCTGGCTCATGGAGCAGACACCCAGCGTCACCGCCTGCCGGGACGTCAACCCGTTGAAGCGACCCGGCGTGATGCGGCTGTGGAGCTGGCAGGCGGTCGCGCACGGCGCCGACGCCGTGCTGTTCTTCCAGATGCGGGCCGGTCGCGGGGCCAGCGAGAAGTACCACGGGGCGGTGATCGGGCACGCCGGCCGGTCCGACACGCGGGTGTTCCGGGAGGTCGCGGATCTCGGCGCCGAGCTGTCGTCCCTCGGCGCCGTCACGCTGGGCGCACGAACCCCGGCGAAGGTCGCGCTGCTGTTCGACTGGGACAGCTGGTGGGCGCTGGAGATCTCCGACGGACCGTCCCGGCTGGTCCGCTACCTCGACGTGGTCACCACCTATCACCGCGCGCTGTGGCAGCTCGGGGCCGACCTCGACGTGATCCCGGTGACCGCGCCCCTGGACTCTTACGACGTGGTGGTCGCACCGGCCCTGCACATGATCAAAGATGGTCTCGCCGATCGGTTGACGGAGGTCGCGTCCCGGGGCGGCACGGTGCTCGCCACGTTCCTGTCCGGACGCGTCGACGGGAACGACAACGCATTTCTGGCTGACGTTCCCGGGCCCCTGGCAAGGTTGCTGGGGATCCGGGTGGACGAGTGGGACGCCCGCGAGGCGTCCGTCGTGAATCCGGTGACCATGAACGGCTCGACGTTCGAGTCCCGGCTGCTGTTCGAACTGGTCATCCCGCAGGGCGCCGAGGTCGTCGGCACCTACCGCTCGGACTTCTACGCCGGCACGGCAGCCGTCACCCGTAACACGCACGGCGCCGGTCACGCCTGGTATGTCGGGGCCGGCCTGTCCCAGGACGGTGTGACCCACGTGGTCCGGGAGGTGCTCACCCGGCACGGCCTGCTCGGCCCGTGCGCCGACCTGCCCGACGTGGAGACCGCCGTCCGCGTCACCCCGGACGGCGACCGTCTCCTCTTCGTCCTCAACCACGGCACGGTCCCGGTCGATCTGCCGGCCGCGTGCGCCGGCCCCGACCTGATCTCCGGCCATCCCGTCCGCACCCTCGGCCCGAACGGCGTAGCCGTCTACCCCAGCCAGTTCACGAAATACCACGACTGATTCGTGGTGCCGTCGCAGGTGTAGATGACGGCCTGCGCCAGGTTCTGTGTCGAGCCGGCCTCGATCCCGAGGCACTTGCCGCTCTTACGGTTCACGATGGTCCGCAGGTTGCGGCCCCACGGGCTGGGTTCGAGGTCCCAGAACTGGTCCGTGGTGGCCACCCACTTGTACTGCACGACATGGTTGAGGTTCTGGGTGCCGCCGGCCTCGACGCTCAGATACTTGTCGCTGTTGAGGTTCTGCAGCGAGCCGTTCGCCCACAGCGTCCACACCTGGTCCGGGCTGGTGTTCTCCTCGAACTGGACCGCGTCGGCCAGGTTCTGCGTGCTCGCGGCCTCGATGCCGAGACGCAGCCCGGAACCCCGGTTGAGCAGGTGGTACTCATCGTTGGTCACCGGATCCGCCGCGTGGGCCGGTGTCGCGCCGGTCAGTAGGGCCGCCTGCGCCAGGATCAGCAAACTGATCGCACCGAACACACGCCTGCCGAATGTCATCGATCGTCCCTCCCCGATGGAGAATCCATGCGTCTCGATGGTAGGCGACGACCGTGTGCGTCAGCGGATCTCGGCCAGCCCCGGTTCCTTGATCGCCCGGAACAACGCCACGGCCGTTCCGTCGGCCTTGGTGATCACCCACACGTGGCCGGCGTACGTGTCCTGGTGGTAGCCCTGGCCCGGTTCGATCTCCGCGTACCGGATCCGCTCCTGCTCCTCGGTGAGCCGGTTGACGGTGACCGTCTCGCCGGTGTCGTTCGCGAAGTAGATCGACGTCGGGGCGCCCTCGGTGATCCGCCAGCGGCGGCTGCGCTCGGCGCTGCCGGGGATCGCCTCGAGCCGGAACACCGGACTGGCCGCCGGCGCCGGCCCGGGTGGCAGGGCCGCCGGTTCCCGGGCCGGCGCGGGTCGCACGAACCCCCAGACCACCGCCGCGAGCACCAGAACGGTCACCACGACCAGACCGGTACGGCTCCGGCGGCGGGGTGCGATCGGGGCGGGATCGTCGGGCGGGACGAGCGCCGGCTCGGACTCGTCGACCAGGACACTCGGTGGTGGTTGATAGGCCTGCGGGAGCTCGGGCAGCTTGTCGGTCACGGATCCACGGTAGAAGGACCGCGCTTCCCCGATCAGCCGCCGGACCGGAACGCCGACTCCAGCCGGTCCGCCTCCCCGATGGTTCCGATCCGATTCCGGGCTTGCGGATCATCACGATAGGTGTCGATCGAGAAGGCCAGGAACCGCGAGGTGATCGCCAGCCCCCGGCCGGGGACCCTGAGTGCCGGCGTGTCCGCCCAGCGCACGCCGGTCCGGCGGAGGTACCACTGGACCGTCACCCCGTCAGCGTCCAGCGCCAGCGACGGCCGGTTCACCAGGAGCATGACCACGGCCACCAGCAGCAACAGCACGGCGAGGATCTCCCCGGCCGTGGTGTAGGCGCCGAACTCGGCGATCCGCCGCTGCTCCTCGTGCGGCACCCGCTCCATCGGGACGGCACCCGGGGCCATCCAGGCGAGCGCGATGGCGAAGGAACCCTTCCAGACCGGCGCCGGCTCCACGAAGAACCGCCGCCCCACGGTGTCGACCCGCCACGCCGACGGGATGTCACGTGCCGCCCGGGTCAGCCGGCGGTAGGTCAGCAGTGGCACGGCCAGCGTGCCCAGGACCATGCCGAGAGCCGCGAGCACACCGGCGGCGGACGGTTCGATGCCCCAGGTGTGCGGTTCCAGCCAGAGCGCCTCGAAGATGCGGAGAGCGAACGCCAGCAGCACGAACGGAAGCGCGAGCAGACGAGCGGCACGAGCGGGCATCGGCGCATCCTAAGCCAAGGATCACCGAGGTCAGTGGATGGTGCGGCCCTTGGCGTCGGGGATGCCGGACTTGCGGTGGAAGTAGGTGTTGATCTGGTCCCGCCACTCCTCGGCGCTGCGGAGCTGCTCGGCCAGGCGCTCGGTCACGCGGGCGTGGACCGCCGGATCGATCGTGCCGGCCAGGTCCGCCCACCGGGCCCGCATGTCGGCGACCCGCTCGGCGCCGGCGAAGTGGGTGTCGTAGATGTGCTGGATCACCGTCGTACCGCTGTGCAGGACGTGCGTGTACGGGACGTGGTGGAAAAACAGGAGCAGCTCGTCGGGGCAGGTGGCCGGGGACTCGTAGCGCTCCGACCACGGGTGCGGGTACTGGCTGGTGAAGCCGGTCCCGGTGGCGGTGGTGCGGTCGACGCCGATGCCGTCCCGGTCGGCGAAGTGGTAGGTGCCCCACGGCGTGTACTCGTAGCCGTCCACGTCCGGGCCGTAATGGTGACCGGGGCGGACCATGAAACCGACGCCGAGCGGCGCCGTGTACTGCTCGTAGGTCAGCCACGAATCGGCCATGAGGTCGTGGAGGGCCTGCCGCGGGGCGTCCGGGAAGGTCAGCGTGATCCACTCGTCGAGGATCGCCGCCGGATCGCGGCCGGGTGACCACGCGAGGCGGCCGACGGCGTAGAGGTTGGCCTGCGCCAGCGGATGGCCGGTCCAGAACGGATCATCGCCGACGTTGGCGACGGCCGACAAGACCCCACCTCCAGGGGTACGGGTGGACAAGCGCTCCGCCAGAGCCGGACCGGAGTCACCGTCCGGCCGGAAGGCCAGCACCCCGCTCCACATCGGGGGCAGGTAGCAGACGTGCCGCTGCTGGCCGGTGTACTCCTGGGTGACCTGCAGCTCGACGGCCACCCGGGTCCGGGGCATGGCGAACAGCACCGGGGACACCGGCTCGCGGGTCTGGAAGTCCATCGGGCCGTGCTTGACCTGGAGGATCACGTTGCCGCTGAACTGCCCGTCGAGCGGCGCGAAGTGGTCGTGGGCGGCCCGGGCCCGGTCGGTGGAGCGGTCACGCCAGTCCTGGCGATGGTTGTAGACGAACGCCCGCCACCGGACCGGAGCGTCGTGCGGGGCCAGGGCCGCGGCCAGCATGTTGGCGCCGTCGGCGTGGGTGCGGCCGTAGGTGAACGGGCCGGGCTGGCCCTCGGAGTCGGCTTTCACCAGGTAGCCGCCGAAGTCGGGGATCGTCGCGAACACCCGGTCGGTGGTCTCCCGCCACCAGCGGCGGACCCGGTCGTCGAGCGGGTCGGCGGTGGGCAGGTCACCGAGGATCACCGGGGCGGCGAAGTTGATGGCCAGGTGCAGGCGTATCCCGTACGGCCGCAGGGTTGAAGCGATCGCGGCGACCTCGCCGAGCCGGTCGGTGAGCAGGTGGGTCTCGCTCCGGTGGACGTTGACGTTGTTGACGGTGACCGCGTTGATGCCGGTCGCCGCCAGCAACCGTGCGTAATCGCGGACCCGGGTCAGGTCGTTGCGGAGCCGGCCGTGGTGCCAGAAGATCGAACCGCCGGCATAACCACGTTCGACCTGGCCCATCACCGGGTGGACGTCGACGTTGTCCCAATGGTCCAGGACGCGGAGGCCGAGGGCGGGCTCGTGGCGCTCGTCGGCCAGATCCGGAGCGAAGGCGGCCTCACCGCGGCGGACCACCTCGAACAGGCCGTGGAGCAGCCCGGCCGGACCGTCCGCGATCACGATCGTCGCCGCGCCCCGCCGGGCGAGCAGAAACCCGTCCCCGGAGCCGGAGGAGGGAACGGCGGCGAGGGTCAGGATCAGGTCGGCGGCGGCCGGTGGTGACGACGCGTTGCCGCCGAACAGGGCGCAGGCCCGGGCAACCTCGGCGCGGACGGTGTCGGCGAGTGGGCCGGAGGCTTCCACGTGGACGCGACGGGAGCCGAGTGCGCGGAACGCCGACGGAGGCAGCCAGGCCGGGTGGACTTCGGGCGAAGACGTCTCACTCATCGAGGGGAAACGATATCGCCGACGTCGCGGCCGGACCAGGCACGACCTCGCCAGGCGCCGACTGAAACGATCCATCGAAACCGTTGACGACACCGAAGCGGGGCTGCAAACTCCAGGAAAGCGCTTTCCCCCATCCACCGAGAGGAATGCGAGCCCATGAGTCCCCGTACCGGAAGACTGTGGAAAGCGTGCGTCGCGGCCGCCGTCCTGGCCGCCGCCCTGCCCGCGTCTCCCGCCGCCTCCCATCCGCCCCGCGGCCCGCAGATGGAACGTCTCGACCGCGGCCTGGTCGCGGCCGCGACGAGCGAGGGCGTTTTCCTGAGCTGGCGACTGCTGGCGAACGAGGCCACCGGCCACTCGGCGACCGGCCTGACCGGCGCGAACTTCGCGGTCTACCGTGACGGCCGGCGGATCGCGACCGTCACCGACAGCACCAACTTCCTCGACCGCGACGGCACCGCCACCTCGAAGTACCGGGTCAGCGGCTCGAACACGGTCACGCCCTGGGCGACGAACTACACGGAGTTGCCCCTACAGAAGCCGGAGGACGGCGTGACCCCGGTGGGCGGGGCGTACACCTACTCGGCCAACGACATGAGCGTCGGCGACGTGGACGGTGACGGCCGGTACGAGTACATCGTCAAGTGGGACCCGTCGAACTCGAAGGACGTCTCACAGGTCGGTTACACCGGCCCGGTCTACGTCGACACCTACCGGGCCGACGGCACCCTGCTGCACCGCATCGACCTGGGCGTGAACATCCGGGCCGGCGCCCACTACACCCAGTTCCTGGTGTACGACTTCGACGGCGACGGCCGCTCGGAGATGATGATGAAGACCGCCCCGGGCACGAAGACGATCCGGGACGGCCGGGAGCGTTTCATCACGACCCCGGGTCACTCCCCCACCGAGGACTACCGGCTGAGTGCGGCCGGATACTACGAGCACGTCGTGCAGATGTTCCTCGGCTGGGACAGGCATCCCGAGGTGGTGGCGGGAAACTGGCCGGCGACGCTGGAGCAGGCGTTCGGCATCGCCCCGCAGTATCAGTACCCGCTGAGCCGCACGGACGCCGAGAAGCTGACCGACTACTTCATGGACGTCTACGCCCCGTCCCGCAGCGCCCGCAACGTCCTGCGCGCCTTCGAGGGTTTCATCGTCGACGGCCCGGAATATCTGACCGTCTTCGACGGCGCGACCGGCCGTGAGCTGCAGACCATCGAGTACAAGCCGGGCCGCCACGACGACGGCCTGATGTGGGGCGACTACGCGATGGCCCGGATCGAGCCGGGCAACCGGGTCGACCGGTTCCTGTCCGGGGTCGCCTACCTGGACGGCCGGCACCCGTCGGCGGTGTTCGCCCGGGGCTACTACACCCGCACGACGCTGGTCAGCTACCGCTGGAACGGCCGCAAGCTGGTCGAGGACTGGTACGTGGACTCGGGCTGGACGCCGATGACGAACCCGTTCAACGACTCCCCGCACGGGCGTGACGGCACGTCGGCGAAGTACGGGAAGATCACCACCCAGGGCTTCCATTCGCTGAGCGCGGCGGATGCCGATCAGGACGGGAAGCAGGAGATCGTCTACGGCTCGGCCACCATCGACGACGACGGTGACGTGCTGTATTCGTCGTTCGACACACTGCCGGACGGCGTGACGGTGGCCAGGCTCGGGCACGGCGATGCCATGCACGTGACCGACATCGATCCGGACCGTCCCGGCCTGGAGATCTTCACCGTGCACGAGGGTGCGACCTCGGCCCCGTACGGCATGGCGATGCGGGACGCGAAGACCGGCGAGGTGCTGTTCGGGACGTACTCCGGGCGTGACACCGGCCGCGGCATGGTCGGTGACGTGCTGCCGGGGACGCGCGGTGTCGAGTCGTGGGCCAGCATGCCCGGCGGCTCCGAGGCGCTCGGCCTGCACAGCGCCACCGGCGAGGTGCTGACCAGCACCATCCCCGGCACGAACGCGAGCATCCGCTGGTCGGCCGACCTGACCACGCAGATCGTCAACGGCGCGCTGGACGTCACGCCGACGATCGACGACTGGACCCGAGGCCGGCTGCTGACCGCCGACGGGACCCTGGCGAACAACGGGACGAAGGGCAACCCGGGCCTGGTCGCCGACGTCCTCGGGGACTGGCGTGAGGAGCTGCTGCTCCGGACCGCCGACAGCTCGGCGATCCGGATCTACCTGAGCACCGAGGTGACGAACCACAAGCTCTACACGCTCATGCAGGACCCGCAGTACCGGGTGGAGGTGGCCCGCCAGCAGACCACCTACAACCAGCCGTCCTACCCCAGCTTCTACCTGGCCTCCGACACCGACTGGTCGAAGGTGCCGCTCAACGTACGGATCAGGTGATCGACCACGTAGCGGGCGTCGTCCTCGATCCCGTGCAGGAAGGTCGACCGGCGGCGGCGTAGCACCGGCAGGCCCAGGGCGTACAGCCCGGGGATGTCGGTCACGCCGCCGTCGTGGCGCAGCCGGCCCTTCTCGTCGAGGACCGGCACGTCCAGCCAGGAGTGGTCGGGCCGGAACCCGGTCGCCCACACAATCGTGCTGATCTCGCCGCTGCCGAGGTCGAGCCGCAGCCGGGGCTTGGCCGGAACCCGCGTCGGTTCCAGCGGGACCCGGCCGGTCAGCCCGGCCCACTCGTCGAATCCGGCGAGCATCCGGTTGGCCTTCAGGTCGGCGAGCGAGCACACGTTGCGCAGCCCGCCGGAGAACAGCGCCACCCCGTCGCGCACCGCGGCCAGCCGCCCGACCAGCTCCACCCCGGCGTCGGTCAGCGTGTTGAGGTCGACGTCGGCGCCCCCGGCGAGCTGCGGCGACGGTAGCCGCCGGGCCCGGTCGAGGTCCTCCACCTCGTCGTAACGCTGCGCCCACAGCCCGGTCTCGTGCATCCACCACAACACGTCGCGGTCGCGGTGCCGGCGCGGCATCCGGGTGTGCTCCCCCACCGAGAGCACCACGTGCCGCCCGGCCGCCCGCAGCTCGGCGGCGAGCTGCACGCCGGTGGCCGAGGCGCCGACGACGAGCACGCCGCCGTCCGGCAGCTTGTCGGGATTGTGGTAGCCGAACGGCGTGACCTGATGGACGCCGAGGTCCCCGAAGTCCGGCACGACCGGCACGTTGCAGGCGCCACTGGCCACGATCACCGACCGGCACCGCAGGTCACCGACGGCAAACCCTTCGCCGGTACGCCGCACCGACGTCACGTTCACCCCGGTCCGGACGGGCGCCCCGGCGGCGAAGCGCTCGATGAACGCGACCACCTCCGCCATCGTCATGTACCCGTCCGGGTCGTCGCCGTCGTAGTCCTGTCCGGGCAGCCGGCTCAGCCAGTTGGGGGTGAGCAGCCGCAGCGAGTCCCAGCGCTCGGTGCGCCACGAGTTCGCGACCTGCCCGCGTTCCAGGACGACGTGGTCGACGCCCCGCGCCCGCAGGAAGTGGCTGGCGGCCAGCCCGGCGTGCCCCGCGCCGACGACGACCGTGGTGACGCTGTCGCCCAAGGTCAGGCGACCTCGACCGTCACGTCGGTCGGGTTGGTGAGCGCGTCGAAGACGGCCGACCG
This sequence comes from Actinoplanes subglobosus, assembly GCF_042650585.1. Taxonomy (NCBI): domain Bacteria; kingdom Bacillati; phylum Actinomycetota; class Actinomycetes; order Micromonosporales; family Micromonosporaceae; genus Actinoplanes; species Actinoplanes subglobosus. The sequence goes on along the minus strand of NZ_JBHSBL010000024.1, from coordinate 648,569 downwards.
CTTCTGCGACTGGGCCACGATCGCCTCGATGTCCTCCTTGGAGGCGTCGGCGTCGATGTTGAAGGTGACCTTGATGTCGTTGTAGCCGTTGCGCACGTCGGGGTCGCCGAGGATGCCGCGGATGTCGTGGTTGCCCTCGACGACGGCGGTGACCGAGCGCAGCTGGACGCCCCGGTTCTGGGCGACCGACGCGACGCCGGCGGTGAGGCAGCTGGCCAGGCCGACCAGCAGGTACTCGATCGGGGTGATGCCGTTGTCCTCGGCCGCGAAGACCTCGGGGTGGTCGGCGGCGAACTCGGTCCTCGACTTGTGCGACTGCTCGGCGCCGAGGCCGTAGAAGTTCTCGATGGTGGTGGTGCTGTGCACGCCCTTGTCCCACTTGGAGGTGGCCCGCCAGGTGAACTGGGCGGCCTCCGGCGCGCCCTTGAGGGCCTCACGCGCGTCGAGCAGCGCCTGGACGTTGACTCCGTTATCGGTGACGGTCATGGCTGGATCCTCCCTGGTGACGCCTTGATCTACAACACCCATCGGGACACTAGACAATGATCTTGTCCCGGCCTAGCGTTGGGGGCCATGAAAAGCGTCGGAGTCGTCGAGACCCGTTTTCTCGACCTGCCCCGCCCGCTGCCACTGGACTGCGGACGGGACCTTACCGGCGTGCGGGTGGCCTACGAGACGTACGGAACGCTGTCCCCCGATCGGGACAACGTGATCCTGGTCTGCCACGCACTGTCCGGTGACGCGCACGCCGCCGGCGTCGCGGCGAGCCCGCCCGAGGAGGGCACCCGCGAGGGCTACGCCAAGGGTCTGGGCTGGTGGGACGGCATGATCGGGCCGGGCAAGGCGTTCGACACCGACCGGTACTTCGTGGTGTCGACGAACCTGCTGGGCGGCTGCCGGGGCACCACCGGGCCGTCGTCGACCGACCCGGCGACCGGTGAGCCGTACGGGCCGGACTTCCCGGTGATCACGGTGGCCGACATGGTCCGGTGCGAGCGGGCGTTCCTCGACGAGCTCGGCATCGACCGGCTCGCCGCGGTGGCCGGCGGTTCACTCGGCGGGATGCAGGCACTCGAATGGGCGGTCCGGTATCCGACTCAGGTCGACGCGATCGTGGTGATCGCGTCCACGCACGCGTTACAGCCGCAGGGGGTGGCCTGGAACGCCATCGCCCGCGAGTCGATCATGCGGGACCCGGACTGGCAGGGCGGTCGCTACTACGGCACGGGCCGCTCGCCGGACGCCGGGATGGGTGTGGCCCGGATGGTCGGCCACATCACCTACCTCTCCGCGCCGGGACTGGCGGAGAAGTTCGGCCGGCGTCTCCGGGACGGGCTCAACTACACGATCACCGAGCCCGAGTTCGAGGTGGAGAGCTACCTGCGGCACCAGGCTGCCGCCTTCGTCCGTCGGTTCGACGCCAACACCTACCTCTACCTGTCCCGGGCGCTGACCTATTTCGAGCTGGGGCCACTCGACGACGTGCGGGCCCGGACGCTGCTGATCTCGTTCAGCTCGGACTGGCTCTACCCGCCGGCCGCGTCCCAGGAGATCGCCGACACGCTGACGAAACTCGGTAAATCGGTGGAGAACCACGTGATCGACGCGCCGTACGGGCACGATTGCTTTCTGCTGGAAGAGGCCCGGCAGACCCCGATCGTCCGGCGATTCCTGGAAGGCAGGGCATGAGCAGAGAAGAAGTGCCGCACGAGTTCGGGTTCGAGACCCGGCAGCTGCACGCCGGGCAGCGGCCCGACCCGAACACCGGCGCCCGGGCAGTGCCGATCTTCCAGACCACCAGCTACGTCTTCGAGGATCCGGAGTCGGCGGCGGCCTACTTCAACCTCCAGGAGTACGGCAACACGTACTCCCGGATCATGAATCCGACGACCGCGGTCTTCGAGGAGCGGGTGGCGAACCTGGAGGGCGGCAGCGGGGCGGTCGCCTTCGCCAGCGGGATCGCGGCCCAGGCGGCGGCACTGTTCACGCTGCTGGAACCGGGTGACCACGTGGTCGCGTCGCAGGCGCTCTACGGCGGCACCGTCAACCAGCTCAAGCACCTGCTGCGCAAGATGAACGTCGAGTTGTCGTGGGTGGACCCGGACGACACGTCGGCGTGGGGCAAGGCGGTGCGGGAGAACACGAAGGCGTTCTTCGGCGAGACCATCGGCAACCCCGGTGGGAACGTGCTCGACATCGAGGCGATCGCCCGGGTCGCGCACGAGCACGAGCTGCCCCTGATCGTGGACAACACGTTCGCCACGCCCTACCTGTGCCGGCCGATCGAATGGGGCGCGGACATCGTGGTGCACTCGGCGACCAAGTTCATCGGCGGGCACGGGACCAGCATCGGCGGGGTGGTCGTCGAGGCCGGCACCTTCGACTGGTCGAACGGGCGCTTCCCGGTGGTGGCGGAGCCGTCCCCGGCGTACCACGGATTGAAGTTCCATGAGACGTTCGGGACCTACGGCTATCTGATGAAGTTGCGGGCGGAGACGCTGCGCGACCTGGGCGGGGCGTTGTCGCCGTTCAACGCGTTCCTGTTCCTGCAGGGCCTGGAGACGCTGTCGCTGCGGATGGACCGGCACGTGGCCAACGCCCGGCGCATCGCGTCCTTCCTGGCCGGCCATCCGCTGGCGTCGAACATCACCTACGCCGGGCTGCCGGACAGCCGGTACAAGTCGCTGGTGGAGAAGTATCTGCCGCTCGGGCCGGGCGCGGTGTTCTCGTTCGACGTGGCCGGTGGCCGTGACGGCGGGCAGGACCTGATCCGCGGCGTGCAGCTCTGGTCGCACCTGGCGAACGTCGGTGACGCGAAGAGCCTGATCATCCATCCGGCGAGCACCACGCACCGGCAGCTCAGCGACGAGGAACTGCGGGCCGCCGGCGTCGGCCCGGGCACGGTCCGGCTGTCGGTGGGCACCGAGAGCGTGGACGATCTGATCTGGGACCTGACGCAGGCCTTCGAGGGGGTGCGGTCGTGAGCTATCAGGACGCGCTGACGATCCAGCGGGTGCTCAACTCGGCGAGGACGATCGCGATCGTCGGGCTGTCCGGCAACGAGCTACGGGCCAGCTATTTCGTCGGCTACTACATGAAACGGCACGGCTATCGGGTGATCCCGGTCAATCCGCGGGAGTCGTCGATCCTCGGCGAGGTGTCCTACCCGTCGCTGGCCGACGTGCCGGTGCCGATCGACGTGGTGAACGTGTTCCGGGCGCCGGCCGCGCTGCCACAGATCGCGACCGACGCGGTGGCGGCCGGGGCGGGCGCGCTGTGGACCCAGTTCGGAGTGGTCAACCAGGAGGGCGCGGACATCGCCGAGGCCGGCGGCCTGACCGTGATCATGGACCGCTGCCTGAAGGTCGAGCACGCCCGCTACGTCGGCCGGATGCATTGGCTCGGCTTCAACACCCAGCGGATAACCTCGGTACGGTCCGGTCTCCAATAGGGTGACTTTTCGTTGTTTGGGGCGTTTGTCCGATTGTGAGCCCTCCCCGGTTCACCGCGCACACACCGCACCGAATACGGAGACCCGCAATGTCCAAACCCACCGCGATCTTCCAGCGCGTCGTCGCCGTCTGTGCGACCGCCGCACTGACCGCCACCGCCTGGGCCGCCCCCGCGACCGCCGTGGCCGTGGCCGTCGCCCCGGCACCGCTCCAGTACGTCGCGCTCGGTGACTCCTACGCCGCCGGCTTCGGCGCCGCGCCGACCAGCGACAAGTGCGGCCGCAACGGCGCCGCCTACCCGGCTCTGCTCGCGCGCGAGGCGCACGGCGGCATCTCGGTGCGCAACGCCGCCTGCACCGGCGCCACGACCGCCGACGTGATTCGTCAGGCGTCCGTACTGAGCCGGCGGACCCAGCTGGTCACCATCACCGCCGGCGCCAACGACCTCCAGCTCAGGCAGCTGCTCGCGACCTGCATGAACCGGCTCGCGAACGCCGCCTGCCAGAGCGACAACCTGGCGGTCAACCGCCGGCTGGCCGAGGACCTGCCGCGCGGCCTGCACCGCATGCTACGCGCCGTCACCGCCGCCGCGCCGAACGCGCGCATCGTCATCACCGGCTATCCGCTGCCGTTCGCCAAGAGCCCGAAGTGCCCGTCGGTGCCGCTGACGCTGCGGGTCCGGGCCCGCGCCAATCACGTGGTCACCCGCCTGAACGCGGCGATCGCCGCGGCCGCCGCCCGCAACAAGGTCCGCTTCGTCGACGTCGAGCCGGGCTTCGCGGCGCACGGCCTGTGCAGCCGCAAGCCGTGGCTGGTCGGCGCCGAGGGCATGCGTGACAACCGGGTTCTGCACCCGACCGCGACCGGCCAGGCCCGCGGTTACCTGCCGGCGATCGCCGGGAGCGGCCTGACCGACCGCGCCTGACGACGGTTCCCGTCCCCGGCATCGCGGTGCCGGGGACGTAACAGATCCGGCGACCTCCCGTAACAGAGATTCTGTTCACTCTTGCGAAACAGAGTTTCTTGTGAAGAATCTTCTTCAGGGGAGGTCACGTGTCACAGGCATCGTCACCGGTTTCTGAACTCGCACAACGTGCCGCAGCCGCGGACGTCCGCTTCATCCTGGCGCTCTTCGTCGACCTGCGCGGCAAGCCGTGCGCCAAGCTCGTCCCGGTCGAAGCGGTCGAGACACTGGCCACCGAGGGTGTCGGCTTCGCCGGATACGCGGTCGGCGCGATCGGCCAGCAGCCCCGCGACCCCGACCTGATGGCCATCCCCGACCCGTCGTCGTTCACCCCGGTGCCGTTCCTCAAACCGGGTCTGGCGATCGTGCACTGCGACCCGCACGTCGGCGGCGAGCCGTGGCGGTTCGCGCCCCGCAACATCCTCAAAGCGGTGCTGACCCGGGCCGCCGACGCCGGATACACCCCGTGGGTGGGTGCCGAGGTCGAGTACTTCCTGGTCGAACGCGACGGCAAGGGCGGCATCCGGCCGGCCGACGCGCTCGACACCGCCGCGCAGCCCTGCTACGACGCCCGTGGCGTGACCCGGATGTACGAGCACCTCACCGCGATCTCCTCGGCGATGAACGAACTGGGCTGGGGCAACTACGCCAACGACCACGAGGACGGCAACGGGCAGTTCGAGCAGAACTTCGAGTACGCCGACGCCCTCACCACCGCCGACCGCGTGATCACCCTGCGCTACCTGCTGACCATGCTCGCCGAGCAGCGCGGGATGACCGCCACCTTCATGCCCAAGCCGTTCGCCGACCGTACCGGGAACGGATTGCACCTGCACATGTCGCTCACCGCGGGTGAGCAGCGGGTCTTTCCCACCGCCGACGACGATCGGGGTCTGGGGTTGTCGCCGGAGGCGTATTCGTTCGTGGCCGGGGTGCTCGAACACGCCTGCGCCCTCCAGGCCCTGCTCGCACCCACGGTCAACTCCTACAAGCGGACCGGGGCGGTCGCCACCACATCCGGAGCGTCCTGGTCACCGCGACACGCCACCTACGGCGGCAACGACCGGACCCATTACGTACGGGTACCCGACGACCAGCGTGTCGAGCTGCGTGGCGGTGACGGATCGGCGAACCCGTACCTGGCGATCGCCGGAGCCCTGGGCGCGGGCCTGGACGGCATCGCCCGTTCACTGGATCCGGGGCGCCCCGGCGCCGGCGAGTCCAAGGGCGGCCCGCTGCCGCTGACCCTGCTCGACGCCGTGAGTGCGTTCGAGGCCGACGACCTGCTGACCGGCGTGCTCGACGCCGTCGGCGGGGGCGTGGCCGCCTACTTCGCCCAGCTCAAGCGCGAGGAGTTCTTCGCCTGGCACAGCGCTGTGTCGCCCTGGGAGATCAACCAGTACCTGCAAGCGTTCTGAAAGGGGATGCACCGCGATGTGTGGAATCGTCGGTCTCCACCTACGAGACCCCGACCTGTATCCGCGGCTCGGCGAACTGCTCACCGGCATGCTGTGCGAGATGTCCGAGCGGGGCGCCGACTCGGCCGGGGTGGCCGTCTACGGCGATCCGGTCTGGTCGCCGCCCGGCCACGCGACGGTGACCGTGCTGGCCCCGTCGGTTCCGGCGATCGACGGCGCCACCGTCATCGACCTCGGCGAGGTGCAGGTCGTGCACGCCCCGATGCCGGTCGGCGATCTCCTGGCCCGGCTGCCGGGCCTGCCGATCGCCGGGTTCGGTGAGGAACTGACCGTGCTCAAGGGTGTCGGCCACCCCCGGGACCTGGCGACCGCGTTCGGCCTGGAGCGGGCCCAGGGCTGGCAGGGCGTCGGGCACACCCGGATGGCCACCGAGTCGGCGGTCACCCCGGCCGGCGCGCACCCGTACGCGGTCGGCCCCGACCAGTGCCTCGTGCACAACGGCTCGTTCGCCAACCACGCCACCATCCGCCGCCACCTCCGGGCCCGTGGCGTGGTGTTCGACAGCGAGAACGACACCGAGGTCGGCGCCCGGTACGTGGCGCAGGCGCTCGCCGACGGCCGGGACATCGAGTCGGCACTGAAGAGCCTGTGTGCCGAGTTCGACGGTTTCTACACGCTGCTCGTGTCCAATCGGGACTCGTTCGCCGTGGTCCGTGACGCGATCGCCTGCAAACCCGCCGTCGTCGCCGAGACCGACGCGTGGGTCGCGATGGCGTCGGAGTACCGCGCTCTCGTCGGCCTGCCCGGCATCGAACAGGCCCGCATCTTCGAACCCGAGCCGGAACGGATCTACGCATGGACACGCTGACCTACGCCATGGCGAGCGGCGTCAACCGCGCCCTGCACCGCCTCGAAACCGGGACCGTGACCATCACCGCCCCGAACGGCAAGCACAGTGTCGCCGCCGGCCTGCGGACCCCGCTGGCCGTCACGATCGACGGGCACTGCGGCTACTACGCGGCCGGGATGAACCAGCTCGCCGACGTGGTCATCAACGGCAACGCGGGCGTCGGCGTCGCCGAGAACATGATGAGCGGCAGCGTACGGGTCAACGGCAACGCCTCCCAGTCGGCCGGTGCCACCGCCCACGGCGGCCTGCTGGTGATCACCGGCGACGCGGCGGCCCGCTGCGGAATCTCGATGAAGGGCGTGGACATCGTGGTCGGTGGCAGCATCGGTCACATGAGCGCGTTCATGGCCCAGGCCGGGCGCCTGGTGGTCCGCGGCGACGCCGGGGAGGCCCTCGGCGACTCGATCTACGAGGCCCGCCTCTACGTCCGCGGCAAGGTGTCGTCGCTCGGCGCCGACTGCATCGCCAAGGACATGCGCCCAGAACACCACGCCGAGCTGCGCGAACTCCTCGACCGGGCGGGCTGGCCGGACGACGACACCGCCGACTACACCCGCTACGGATCGGCCCGGCAGCTCTACCACTTCCAGGCAGGGAACGACTACTGATGAGCCATCTCCGCGAATCGGCGACCTTCGACCGGGCGACCATCCACGCCATCCAGCGGGCGGCGGCCACCGGCGTCTACGACATCCGGGGCTGGGGTGCCAAACGGGCGCTGCCGCACTTCGACGACCTGCTGTTCCTCGGGGCGAGCATGTCCCGCTACCCGCTGGAGGGCTATCGGGAGTCGTGCGGGACCGATGTCGTGCTCGGCGGGCGCAACGCCGAGTACCCGCTGCACCTGGACATCCCGGTGACCATCGCCGGGATGAGTTTCGGGGCGCTGTCGGCGCAGGCCAAGGAGGCGCTCGGGCGCGGTGCGTCGGAGGTCGGGACCAGCACCACCACCGGCGACGGGGGCATGACGCCGGAGGAGCGCGGCCAGTCCAAACACCTGGTGTACCAGTACCTGCCGTCCCGGTACGGGATGAACCCGGACGACCTGCGACGGGCCGACGCCATCGAGATCGTGCTCGGGCAGGGTGCGAAACCCGGCGGCGGTGGCATGCTGCTCGGGCAGAAGATCAACTCTCGGGTGGCGGCGATGCGGACCCTCCCGCAGGGCATCGACCAGCGCAGCGCCTGCCGGCACCCGGACTGGACCGGGCCGGACGACCTCACCATCAAGATCCAGGAACTGCGGGAGATCACCGACTACGAGAAGCCGATCTACGTGAAGGTCGGCGCGACCCGGACCTACTACGACGTCAAGCTCGCCGTGCACGCCGGGGCGGACGTGGTCGTCGTCGACGGGATGCAGGGCGGGACGGCCGCCACCCAGGACGTGTTCATCGAGCACGTCGGCATCCCCACCCTCGCCGCCCTGCCCCAGGCCGTGCAGGCGCTGCAGGAACTCGGCGTGCACCGGCAGGGGGCCGGGGGTGTCCAGTTGATCGTGTCGGGCGGGATCCGTACCGGCGCCGACGTCGCCAAGGCCCTCGCCCTCGGCGCCGACGCGGTCGCCATCGGCACCGCGGCGCTGATCGCCCTCGGCGACAACGACCCGCGCTGGTCCGCCGAGTACGAGGCGCTCGGCTCGGCGGCCGGCTTCTACGACGACTTCCAGGACGGCCGGGACCCGGCCGGCATCACCACCCAGGACCCGGAGCTGGCCGCCCGGCTGGACCCGGTCGAGGGCGGCCGGCGGCTCGCCAACTACCTGCGGGTCCTCACCATGGAGGCGCAGACGATCGCGCGGGCCTGCGGTAAGGCCCACGTCACCCACCTGGAGCCGGAGGACCTGGTCGCGGTCACGATCGAGGCCGCCGCGATGGCCCGGGTCCCCCTGGCCGGCACCTCGTGGATCCCGGGAGCGGCACAGTGACCCGCACCTACACCTCCGGCCGGGCTCCGGGAGCGGCACGGTGACCCGCTCGTTCGCCGTCGTCGGGGCCGGGCTCGCCGGGGCGGCGACGGCGTGGCGGCTGGCTCAGCGCGGTGAGCGGGTCACGGTTCTCGAGCGGGCGACGCCCGCCAACCGGCAGGGCAGTTCGCACGGCTCGGCGAGAATCTTCCGGTACGCCTACCCGGACCCGTTCTACGCGAACCTGGTCGCCGAGGCCCGGGCCCACTGGGACGAACTGTCCCAGGCAGCCGACGTCCCGCTGATCCGCTACGTCGGGGCGATCGACTTCGGCGCACAGCGCGACCCCGTTCACCTGGCCGGTGTCCTGACGTCGATCGGTGTCGAGCACGAACTGCTGACCGCCTCGCAGGCCGCGTCCCGCTGGCCGGGCATGCACGTCGACGGCCCGGTGCTGTGGCAGCCCGGCGCCGGGGTGATCGACGCCGCATCGTCGGTGAACGCCATGATCGCGCTGGCCCGGTCGGCCGGCGCGACGGTCCTGACCGACTGGACGGTGACCCGGCTGATACCCGGCTCCGGCCGTGTCTCGATCCGGTCCGCGCACGGCGACGAACTGACCGTGGACCACGTGATCGTGGCCGCCGGCGGATGGCTGCCGTCACTCGCCGCCGACCTGCCGTTCCGGCTCCCGCCGCTGCGGATCACCAAGGAGCAGGCGTTCCACTTCCCGTACCGCGATCCGGGCGCCGCCTGGCCGACGTCGGTGCACAAGCGGGGAGACATCGCGACCTACTCGCTGCCGGGCGGCCGCGACGCCGATCACCGCGGCCACAAGGTGGCCGAATACCTGGGCGGGACCGACATCCCGTCAGCGTCGGGCAACGACGGCATCGTGGACCCGGCCAACCGCCGGCGGGTCGTCGAGTACGTCGCGGAGTACCTGCCCGGTCTGATCCCCGAGCCGTACGCCGAGACCACCTGCGTCTTCACCATGACCCCGACCGAGGATTTCGTCATCGACACGGCCGGCCCGTTCACCGTCGCCTCCCCGTGCTCGGGTCACGGCGCCAAGTTCGCCCCACTGCTCGGCGCCCTCATCGCGGACTCCGCCCTGGGCCTCGCGCCACCGGCCGATCGTTTCCGTGTTCCGCCGAAGGGTTGAGCGATCGCTTAAAAGGGGCTAGTTTGAGCACGTGCTCAAAACTGGTGTGGAGGCGTCGTGGGCAGCGTTTACGTGGAAACGGTGATCGCGGCTCCGCTGGAGCGCGTCTGGGGAGCGACCCAGGACCATCGCGAGCATGCCCGGTGGGATGTCAGGTTCGGGCGGATCGAGGCGGTCGCCGGGACCGCACCGGCCGAGTTCACCTATGCCACCGCCGTGCTGCCGGGGGTGGAGATCGCCGGCTTCGGGGTGCACGGTGGCGAGCGGCGGCGTGACGGGGAAGCCGTGTCGTCGCTGCGGTTCGGGTCGGATGATCGGCGGTCGCCGATTCGGGACGGGGCGGGCTACTGGCGATATGTGCCGGTCGACGGCGGAGTCCGGTTCCTCACGGGATATCGCTACCGCACGCGCTGGGGACGGCTCGGGCGATGGTTCGATCTCGGGTTCGGGCCGGTGTTCGGGTGGGCGACGGCCTGGTCGTTCGACCGTCTGCGGATCTGGCTCGAACATGGTGTGCCGCCGGAGCGGGCCCGGCTGCACGCGGCGGCCGAACTGCTCCTGCGGGGCGGGCTGGTCGTCGCCGCCACAGTCGATGGACGGCCCTGGAGCCTTCTGCTGGCCACGGTCTTCGCCGTAGCCGTACCCCCGCATCGGAAGACGCCTGCCGCCCGGCGATGCCGGCGCCGGCCCGGAAAGGGTGACCAGCGATGACCTCGGTCTTTCAGCATGCTCTCGGTGACGATTTCGACCGCCTGCATCCGAACCTGCAGCGGCGTTTCGGGGTCGACGGCGAGCGGGACCAGGGATGCGTCGGCGCCGGGACGATGGACCGGATCTGGCGTGGCGGGGCGTTCACCGCGCCGTTCCTGCATGTCGGGACACTGCGGCACATCCTGTTCCCGGAGACCGGCGCCGACGTGCCGTTCACCATCGAGAACTACGCCTACCAGGACAGTTTCGGCCGACCGGCGCTCACCTTCGTGCGGACCTTCCAGGTGGGGCCGCACCGGCGCCGCCGTTTCGACGCGACGATGGTCTACGACCCGGACCGCCGGGTTCCCGTCGACTATCTCGGCACCACCCAGCATCTCGCCGTCGACCTGGACGTGTCCGCCGACGGCCGTGGTGGGCTGCGGATCCGTAGCGGGGCGCAGATGTTCCGCGGCGGGTTCGGGTGCCCGGCGCTGATCCGCGGGGACGCCGAGGTGCACGAGTTGTGGGACGAGTGGGCGCAGCGGTTCCGGATCCGGGTGACCGTCACGAACCGTCGTTTCGGGCCGCTCTTCGGCTATCACGGCAGCTTCACGGCCGGGTACGTGCCGGCCGGGGCGCCGGTTCCGGCCGCGGTCCGGCCGCTGCGGGAGACTGTCTAGGTGACTATCCTTCGCAATGACACCGGGACGGCCCGGGAACGGGCCTCCGGCGAACCGGTCGGCGGCCTCGAACTCGAGGTGGCGATCGGGCGCAACGTGCGCGAGCTGCGCATTCAGTACGGTTTGACGGTCGCCGAGCTGGCCACCCGGGTCGGCATCTCCAAGGCCATGCTGTCGAAGATCGAAAATGCGCAGACCTCATGCAGCCTGGGCACGCTCGGCGCGCTCGCGGACGGCCTGGACGTGCCGGTGACCAGCCTGTTCCGGGGCGCCGACCGGGAGCGTCCGTCGTCCTTCGTGCCGGCCGGGGGCGGCACCGCGATCGTCCGGGACGGCTCGCAGGCCGGCCATGAGTACCTGCTGCTCGGGTCGCTGCGCGGGGAGCACCGGCGCCTGGAGTGCCTGCATGTCACGCTGACCGCCAAGAGCGAGACGTATCCGCTGTTCCAGCATCCGGGGACGGAGTTCATCTACATGCTCGAAGGGGTCATGGACTATGCGCACGGCCGGTCGGTGCACCGGCTCACCGCGGGTGACTCGCTGCAGATGGACGGGGAGGGCGCGCACGGCCCGGCCGACCTGATCGAGCTGCCGATCCGGTTCCTGTCGGTGATCGCCTTCCCGGATACGGTCGCGCCGCACCGCTGATACGCGGCCTTAACAGTCTTTACGTCTACTGGGATAAGACTCCGGACACTCCCAGTAGACAAAGGACCGCCTCTCTTGGACGTCGGCAGCACCGCATTCATCCTCGCGGCCTCGATGGCCGTCGCACTCATGATCCCTGGCCTCGCCCTGTTCTACGGCGGCATGGTCGGCGCCCGTTCCGTCCTCAACATGATCATGATGGTGTTCGGCAGCGTCGCCGTCGTCGGCGTCCTGTGGACCCTGTTCGGCTTCTCCGCCGTCTTCGGCGACTCCTACGGCGGGCTCGGCCTTCTCGGTGACCTGACCGAGCACGCCGGGCTCGGTGCGATGGTCGCCGGCGACCCCGAGGCGACCCTCCCACCGGCCCTCGTGGCTATCTTCCAGGCCCTCTTCGCGGTGATCACCACGGCCCTGATCGCGGGTGCCGTCGCCGACCGGATCCGGTTCGGACCGTGGCTGCTCTTCACCGGCCTGTGGGCGACGTTCGTCTACTTCCCGGTCGCGCACTGGGTGTTCGCGTTCGACGCCGCCGACGGCAGCGTGATCGGCGGCTGGATCGCCAACAAGCTCGCCGCCGTCGACTTCGCGGGCGGCACGGCAGTCCACATGAACGCCGGTGTCGCCGCGCTCGCCCTGGTCCTGGTGGTCGGCAAGCGCACCGGGTGGCCGTCGCAGGCCCGGCCCAACGCGCTGCCGTTCGTCGCGCTCGGCGCCGGGATGCTGTGGTTCGGATGGTTCGGCTTCAACGGCGGCTCGGCCCTGGCGGCCGGCAACAGCGCGTCCATCGTCATGCTGACCACGTTCAACGCCACGTGCGCGGCGATCCTGGCCTGGCTGCTGGTGGAGAAGCTGCGTGACGGGCACGCCACCACGCTCGGCGGCATGTCCGGTGCGATCGCCGGCCTCGTCGCGATCACCCCGGCCTGCGGCGCGGTCAGCCCGCTCGGCGCCCTGGCCATCGGCGCGATCGCCGGGGCGGTGTGCCCGCTCGCCGTCGCCCTCAAGTACCGGTTCGGCTACGACGACTCCCTCGACGTCGTCGGCGTCCACCTCGCCGGCGGCCTGATCGGCACCGTCCTGATCGGCCTGTTCGGCGTCGCGGACGCGCCCAGCGGCCAGGCCGGCCTGTTCTACGGCGGCGGGTTCGGGCTGCTCGGCAAGCAGACCGTCGCGGCACTCGCGGTGCTGGTCTACTCCTTCGCGGTCACCTGGGTGATCGCGTTCGCGCTGCAGAAGACGATCGGCCTGCGGCTGTCCACGGAGAAGGAGGCCGAAGGCGTCGACCTGGTCGAGCACGCGGAGGTCGCCTACGACCTGGAGGGCAAGGCGAACACCCCGGAGAGCACCCCCGCTCCGGCGCTGGCCCCGGTCTCCTGAGGAACGG
>NZ_JBHSBL010000024.1:589405-635336 GCF_042650585.1 Actinoplanes subglobosus | reverse complement strand
CCCCACCCGGACCTCGGAGAGGGCTCAGGGGAGGGTGACGACCACCTTGTCGGCGGCCCCCGGTGTGGCGGCGAGGGTCAACGCCCTTTCCACCTCGGCGTACGGCAGCACGTCGCTGACGATCAGGGCGTACCTCTCCCAGTGCTCGACGAGATCCCTGGTCACCTCGAAGATCTCCGTCGGGTAGCCCATCGCGAGAGCGATCGTGAGCTCGCTGGTCAGCAGCGACCCGAAGTCGACGGCGACCGGCTTCTTGTGCACCGCCACGATGCTGAGCCGCGCACCGTGCCGGGCCGTCGCCAGGACCGTCTCGATCACCGCGGGCGCGCCGGCCGCGTCCAGGTAGAGGTCGGTGGCCGGCTTGCCGTACCGCCCGAAATAGCGGGGCGCCTCGCCGTGCAGCTCCAGCAGCCGGGCCGCGACGTCCTCCTCCGCCGAGTTGATCACCGCGTCGGCGCCCACCAGCAGCGCCTTGGCCAGCCGGTTCGGGACCACGTCGACGACCACCACGTGGGCGGCTCCGCGCAGTTTCAGGCCGATCGCCGCGCCCAGCCCGATCGGGCCCGCGCCGAACACGACGGCGGTCTGGCCCGGCCGCGGTTCGAGACGGTTGACGGCGTGGGTGGCCACGGCCATCGGCTCGTTGAGGGCGGCCACCTCGAACGGGATGTGCTTCGGCACCGTCACCAGGTGGGTGCCGACCCGCGCGTCCCGGATCAGCACGAACTCGGAGAGCCCGCCCTGCTCGCCGCCACTGCCGATGATCCCGTCGGAGGACGCCATCGGGTTGATCACCACGTGGTCGCCGACGTCGAGTCCGGTCACGTCGGCACCGACGGCGGCGATCTCACCGGCCGGCTCGTGACCGAGCGGGGTGGCGCCCTGCCGGGGCGGGATGCCGCCGACCGAGATGTACAGGCTGTCGGAGCCGCAGATGCCGCAGGCTCGCATGCGCACCAGGACGTCGGCCGGGCCGACCTCGGGGACGGGCGCGTCGACGATCGTGGTCTGGCCCGGAGCGGTGACCATCACTGTTTTCATGAGCTGCACTAAATCGAATTAGTGGAGCGGTAGGGTATCGGGCGGAAGGGGGATGTCGTGCCGCGTACCCGAGTGACCCTGAAAGACGTCGCCGCCGCCAGCGGGGTCTCGCCGACCACCGCGAGTTTCGTCCTCAACCGGGTGACCGGGCAGACCATCCCGCCCGCCACGCAGGAGCGGGTCCGGCGGGCCGCGGCCGAGCTCGGCTACGTGCCGCACGGCAGCGCCCGGGCCCTGCGGGAGGGCAACTCGCGGCTCGTGCTGCTCAACGCCGGGCAGCTTCCCGTCGCCGGGAGCCTGCGCAGCTTCATCGACGGGCTCGACGGCGAGCTCACCGAGCACGGGCACACCCTGCTCGTGCGGCACGGGCCCACCGACGCGGCGTCGCTGCGTCGGGCGGTGCAGACCGCCGACCCGCGGGCCGTCATCGACCTGGCGCTGCTCTATGCGACGCCTGATCCCGGCCGGTTCGACGGCGGGTGGATCGACGGGCTGGCCGCGCACACGGCCACACAGATCGACCACCTCGCCGCGGCGGGTCACACCCGCATCGGGTTCGCCCCGCCGGCCGATCCGCGGCTCGAGCGGATCGGGCGGTTGCGGCTGGAGCAGGCCCGGGCGGTGGCCGCCACGCGGGGTCTCGCGGCGGTGTCGCCGTTCGATCTGGACCGGCCCGGGGAGGTCACCGCTGTAGCCGCGTTCGACGACGGGGTGGCACTCGCGCTGCTCAGCGCGATGGCCGACCGGGGGCTCAGCGCGCCGGGCGACCTCGCGGTGATCGGCTTCGACGACCTGGGGTACGGCGAGTGGTGGCGCCCCGCACTGACCACGGTGCGGATCGACGCCGCCGGGTACGGCCGGCGGGCCGCGCGGGCAGTCCTGGGGCTGCCCACCGACGACACTCCCCCGGCACCGTCGACCGTCGTCGTGCGGGCCACTGCCTAGGAGCGGACCCGCTTCCAGCGCGCCTGGTCGCCGTCGACCGAGCGGCACCGATACAGGCGGCCGTTCTTCCTGCCGATGCCGTAGGCACCTTCCGGGCTGCAGAAGGCGCCCGGGGTGATCCCCAGCCGGGTCGGATCGGACGTGGGCGTGGGCGTCTTCGGCGTCGACGTCTTCGGGACGACCGGTTTCGGCGCGGGCTTCGACGTGGTCTTCAGCGGTGCCGGTTTCGTGGTGGTCCGGGTCGGCACCGGGCTGGCCGATGGCGGCGCGGAAGACGGCGTCACCACTGCCCCCGCTTTGGGTGACGAGGTGATCTCGGTGGTCACCGAGGTCCCCCGGACGACCGGCAGCGCGGGATTCCCGGCCTCCTCGGACGCGGTCGCCGCCGCCCGGTTGGTGCCGGGTTCGTCGACGAGCAGCCCCAGCCCGAGGAAACCACCGCAGCACAGGGCCAGCACCGCCGCGGTGACCCCACCGAACAGCTTCCACCCGGCCGGCCGCTTGGACGGCGGCTGGTCATGGAGCGAGAGCAGTCCGAAGTTGGTCACCGGATCACCCTCTCGCCGTGACTGAACGTCGTCGATTCCACGAAAGGGTTGTTGCCAGTCGCTGTCCGGCCGGGCCACCCCGCCTTCCCGGAGACGGTCATCACCTGTTCGGCCAGCGAAAACGCACCGTGTGCCTACCCGTTCACGCGGCCGGACGGGAGGATGCTGAGCAGGTCCGCCCCGAATCCCCGTGCGGGGCGGGCACCCCTCCCCCTGCCAGGCAGCAACAGTTCCTCCCAGTCGCTGACCAGGGCGTTCTATCGTCGGCCGGTGAGTGTCAGAGACGAGATCCGCGACTTCCTGCTGTCCCGGCGCGCCCGGATCTCCCCCGAGCAGGCCGGACTCCCCCGGCACGGTGAGCGCCGCGTCGCCGGTCTGCGCCGCGAGGAGGTCGCCCAGCTGGCCGGGGTGAGCGTCGAGTACTACACCCGTCTCGAACGCGGCAACGCCCGCGGCTACTCCGACGACGTGCTCACCGCCGTGGCCCGGGCCCTGCACCTCGACGACGCCGAACGGGAGCACCTGCTCGACCTGGTCCACGCCGCGAACACCCGCGCCCGGGCGCCCCGCGACACCCGGGCGCTGCGGCCCGGCGTGCGATTGCTGCTCGACGCGATGACGGGCACTCCGGCGTACGTCGGGAACGACCGGCTCGACGTCCTCGCCGCCAACGGCCTGGGCCGGGCACTGTTCGCGCCGCTCTTCGACGGCCCGCACCAGCCGGTCAACCAGGCGCGGTACCTGTTCTGCGACCCGGGCGCCCGCGACTTCTTCCCCGAGTGGGAGGAGATGACGCACGACGCCGTCGCGGTGCTGCGCACGGCGACCGGCCGCAACCCGCACAACGAGGGGCTTTCCCTTCTGGTCAGCGAGTTGCTCACGGTCAGCGGCACGTTCCGGTCCCTCTGGCAGCTGTACGACGTACGCCATCGCCGGAGCGGCCGCAAGCAGTTCCGCCACCCCGTGGCCGGGCCGCTGACAGTGGACTTCGAGGCGATGACCCTGCTGTCGCATCCGGGGCTGCGCCTGTTCGCCGGAGTCGCCGACCCCGGCTCCCCGTCCGCCGCCGCCCTCCAGTTCCTCGCGAACTGGTCCGCCACCTCCCCCGAGCCCGCCGCCTCCGCCAAATCCGCCGCTTCCGCCGAGCCCGCCGCTTCCGCCGAGCCCGCCGCCTCCGCCGAGCCCGCCGCTTCCGCCGAGCCCGCCGCCTCCGCCGAGTCCGCCGCCCCGTCAGAGAAGGAGCACCGTTGAGCCGTACCGCCCTGCTGGTCATGGATGTCCAGCCCGCTGTGGTAGCCCGTTATCCGGACCCCGGATATCTGCCGCGTCTGCGCACCGCCGTCGACGCCGCCCGCGCCGCGTCGCTGCCGGTCGTCTTCGTCGGTGTCGGCTTCCGTGCCGGCGCGCCGGAGGTCGACCCGGCCAACCGCATGTTCGGTGGCCTGGCCGGCCGCGACCTGCCGGCGACCGGCACCGAGTTCCACCCGTCGGTGGCCCCGCTCCCCGCCGAGCCGGTGGTCACGAAGCGCCGGGTGTCCGCGTTCGCCGGCAGCGACCTGGACATGCTGCTGCGCGCCCAGCGCATCGACCACCTGATCCTGACCGGGATTGCGACCAGCGGAGTGGTCCTGTCCACGCTCCGTCAGGCGGCCGACCTCGATTACCGCCTGACGGTCCTGTCCGACGCCTGCCTCGACAACGACCCGCAGATCCACGAGGTCCTCACCGAGAAGGTCTTCCCGGCACAGGCCGACGTCCTCACCGTCGCCGACTGGCTCCGGCGGTAGGCGGTCACGGCCACAGGTACATGGTCACATCGGCGGGCTGGGCGTCAGGCGGTAGCAGAGTGGGCAGTGTGTGCCGGCTGGTTCCGCGACGGTATTCATCGGTCTCGCCCGGTGGCAGCGACTTCTCGATGTCCACCCAGTGGGCGCGGTCGACGAACCACCCGCCGATCAGTCGCCCGTCGGGAGAGCGGAACACCATGACATAACTCGGCCCGCTCAGGCGGGCCAGGCTGTGGTCCACATCGAAAGACACGTAATCCCAGTCGCCGTTCACGCCAGGCCGGAGCAGCAACTTGTCGATCCTTGCGCGCAACAGCACCGACGGCGTGGTCGGCTCGCCGTAGACGTACAGCACGATCCCCGCAACTCGGGCAGCCTCCTCGGCCGTGAACTGTTCGCCGTCCCCCAACTCGACGACCTGGCCCGGTGGCAGGTATGCCCATCCCGCGCTGAACACCGAAGCCCAGTCGTCCCGCTCGCTGGAACGCCATCCCCGGCCGCCGGAATCGACGAAACGGTACTGAACGTGGATCTTCATGGGCCGGTCCGTCTTGTTACGGAACACGGCCGCCGCGCCGACGACACGTTCGGTGGCGCTGGCGCCAGGCACCGAATAGGTCGAGAAGCCCCGGTCCTCGACCGCGACCCCGTCAGTGATGTCATCATGCAGCAGCGACGGGTCGGCGCTCGGCGAGGGTGATGGCGGAACGCTGTCGTCGGATCGCCCGGTGCAACCGGCGGCCGCACCAGCGGTCAGGATCGCACCGAGCACCACGGCAAGCATGCACCTCCGTGAAGATCGCGAGCCGCTCACCGTTGCCTGTCCTTGTGTTTCAGGAACAGCTCGTGCCGCAGTGCCGCATGCGCCCGCCGATGGTCGGCTCGCAGGTCCGACATCGCGGCATGAGCAATCTGAAGGAACATCCGCTCATCCCGGCCATCCAACGTGTCAGGCGCGATACTCACGACGTAGTCGGTGAGGGCGACCGCTGTCACCCGGATCTCCCCGCCCGGCGAGCTGCCATGTGCGATCAGCTTCGCGGCCCGCTCGAGGTACTCACGGTGCCGGGACGAAAACGGTGGCCGCACGGTGCTGTATCGCTCGAAACCGTGGGCGAGCATGACCGCCCGCCGGGCCTTCTGATAGGTCGCAGCCATCAATGTCGCCCCTCGGCCCAGTTGATGTGCCAGCGCCTCGGCGTCACGATGGCGATAGTAGCCCTCGTAACTGTCGTGAACGAAACAGAGCGTGACGTGCTCCAGCGACTCCACCCGCCCCTCTATACGCCCGTCGGGTGAGGTCGCCGTGACTGCTATCGCCCCGAGGTCATCGGCGATGGCGCCCATCCGGTCACCTCCGATGTACATCAGTAGTCCGGGGAATGCGCCGGATCAGGGTTCGCGGAGCCCATGAAGGGTCGTTCGAGGCTCGTGGTGTCCACGCCCAACCGCTTCGATCGGAACGCCTCCAGCGCCGGAACGCTGACCCGCCCGCCACCGCCGGCCTTTCCGAGAAGGACGGCACCATTCACCACCCTGCTGTGGAAGCTGTCAACGATGTCGTGCAGTTCTCGCTCCGACGCCTCGAATTGCCGGCGCAGCCCCTCGGTAGCGTCGAGAATGCTCTGCCAGATCGCGGCGACGCTGTCACCCCCGATGTCCGAGTCCCGGGGAGCATCCGGTTCGTACATGTCCTTGCCGACTCCGAGGCCGGCCGTTCCGACGGCGGCAACGACCGAGGTGACGGCCATTCCGGCGGCGCCCGCACCGGCGGACAGGACGCCCAGCACACCGATGGCGATGTTGAAAGTGAGGTTCTTGCTGTCGGTCGATCCGCACATCGACGACGGGTCGTAGGCGGCGATCACCTCCTCCGCAAGGCCGACCAGCTTGACTACGTCGTTCTGCGCCTGCCTGACCTGTTCCTGGTAGCCCCGCAGGACCAGCCAGAGCAACGCGATGGTATTGGCCTGGAGGAACACCATGCCGCCCCACCGGTCGAGATATCCGCTGCGGACGGCGTCGATGGTCGCGCCACGCCACCCGGCCTGGTTGGTGCGGAAATCCGTCATGAAGTCCGGGATCAGAGCACCGAGGCTGAACGCCTCGGCGTCCTCGAGACTGGTGACCCCGGTGTTGGTGAGCCGGTGATGGGCACTGGCGAGCGCCTCGATCGCCGGGTCGAACGACGACGGGACCGGAAGCTCCATGTAAGGACCCCAGATCTCCTTGGCCTTCTCGCCTGCATAGTTCCGGACGGTGACGTCGCTGACGTACGGGATCCCGGTGACCTGGACGAACTCCTCCAGAGCGTCGGTGTCACCGTCGCGGGTCATGATCCGGTGAACGAGCGTGTTGACGAGACTGCTGATCGCGAGTTCGAGACTCTGCGGGAACTCCGGCACCGTGGGACCTCCTGCTATCTCGGGTAGGACCCGCCGTCGTAGCCGACCGTCCACTCGTCATTGGCGGGAGAGTGATCGCCCTGCACCCGGTGACGGACGTCCAGCATCTCGGCGGCGGCGACGGCATCCTCGTACGCGAATCGGTTGAGCGCGGACTCGAGCCCTTGGGACAACTCCCACAGGTTCTCCCCGGTCTCGCCGGCGGCGGCCCACACGACGTCACGCAGTTGCGTCCAGCTTCCCTTGAGAGTCGGCGGCCCGAAGTAGCCGGGCCGGTCGAGCGTCTCGTCGTAGCTCGCAGTGGTCTCGCAGGCGTTGCGGATCTGGGCATACTCGTCGGCCAGGCGCGGCAGGTCGATCCGGGCAGCTTGGCGCAGCCGTTCGAGCGGCCCCCCGAACACGACCCCCTGCATCTCATCACCCATGCTCGATCAGCTCCCCCGCGTCGCCGGACTACGAAACTAGCAACGCTCTTCGATGCGGATCGGGTTCGATGCGGTGTCGGGAATCCGCACATGGTGAGACGGCGTGGCGCGAAGGGGTGTCCGCGCGCCGATGGACAGACCCCTAGCGGGCGACAACGGCGTGTTAAACATCCGGAAATTTCGGGTGAAGTCGCATTCTTCGGTCGTGTTGTACAAGTCGCCGGAGCAGAAGATCCGGACCCGTGTCGTTCGCCGGACCGCCGTCACCGTCCGGCCGCCGCAGTCCCCGCGACGGCGGGACACCACCGTCCAGATGATCCAGACGGGCGCGAACGTCCTGCTGCTCGGTCTCGCCTTCCTGACCTATCACGACCAGCAGGATCTGATGCGGGACCAGCTGAAACTGAACGCACGCGCCCTGGAGCGGACCGAACAGCGCCACGCCGCCGAGGTGACCTACTGGGAGGCCGCCACCTATCCGAAGATCGCGGACCCGCGGGAACGCGTCACCCTCACCATGGTCCGCAACATGTCGGCCAAGCCGGTGACCGACGTGGTGCTGCTGCAGGAGGGCGGCGAGAACTCCTTCGCACCGCAGGTCTACATCCGGATGATCCCGCCCTGCACCGAGATGAAGGTCTGGGTGCAGCGGGGCCACCTCTACGACGCCTGGCAGCGGGTCGGCCGGTCGATGCGGTTCGGCGACCTCGGCTTCTGGCACACCGCGCGGATGGACTTCGTCGTCGGCGGCAAACGCTGGGAGGCGACCGACCGCTCGCTGACGCCCCGGCCGGCCCGCTCCTACGACACCTGGACGCCACCGGAGATCGCCGCGGCCCGGATGGTCCGCGACGCCCAGGTGACGGTGACCCCGGAGTGCGGCGACGGCGAGTGACGCCGGGTGCCCCGCTACGATCTGCGCCGTGAGCAACCCGATCAGACCCCTGCGCTGGTACGCCGTCCTGGCCATCCTCTTCTTCGGCATCCTGCCGGCAGTCCTGGTGTCCCTGCTGGTGGCCGGCGGCGACACACCGTGGCAGGTCGGGTTGCTGCTGGTCGGCGGGATCCCGCTGGTGCTGTGCGCGATCATCCTCGCCGTGCGTGGTTTCGGTGCCGCCGAGCCGGAGGTCGCCGAGCAGTTGCTGAAGAGGAGCATGGCGTTCGTCGCCGGCGCGGACGTCCTGCTCCTGGGTGGCAACGCACTCATCCGGATGGCCACCGGGGCATAGTCCCGGCGACCGAACCGCAACGCCTCCGCCCCCGGGCGAGTCCTGCCCTCCGGGTGACCGGACGCCGATCAGTAGGCCATTCCGCATCCGCGAGAGAGGCCTACACAGAAATGCGCAGCGCTCGTCTCCGCGCGGCCGTCCTGGCGTCCGCGCTCACCCTCGGCGTGGTGTCCTCGACCGTGGTGCCGGCCGCGGCCGACTCCCGGACCGGGGTGTCGGCGGCGGCCCTGCCGACCCTCGCGGGCCGGCTCGCGGCGGTGCGCGTGGCGAAGAGCCTCAACTACTACCCGTCGAACGCCGCCTGGTCGTCGATGTGGACCGACTTCGACGCCAAGCGGATCGACGCGGACCTGGCCAAGGCGGCCAAGCTCGGCGCGGACAACGTGCGGGTCATCGTCTTCCCGCAGGCTTTCGGTTACCCCAAACCCCTGAGTGGGTACGCCGAGCGCCTCAGCACCTTCATCGGCTTGGCCGCGAAGAACGGGATGACGGTCAAGCTGACCCTGTTCGACTGGTGGGACGGCTACTCCGAGATCGCCCGGAGCACCAACTGGGCCCGGTCGGTGCTCGCGCCGTACGCCAACGATCCCCGCGTGATCGCGGTCGAGCTGAAGAACGAGTTCCAGCCGGACGACGCCGGGGCCGTGAACTGGGTGCGCAAGCTGATCCCGGTGGTCCGTGCGGCCGCTCCGTCGATGCCGCTGACCCTGTCGGTCGACGGCCAGACCGGCGCCCCCGGCATGGCGAAGATCAAGAAAGCGCTGGCCGGCACGCCGCTGGACTACTACGACTTCCATTTCTACGGCAGTTCCGAGCGGGCGCTCGCGGAGATCCGCAAGGCGCAGGCCGCTGTCGCGCCGTCCCCGATCGTGATCGGCGAGACCGGTCTGAGCACCGCCGCCGACAGTGAGGGCGAGCAGGCCGCATTCCTGGCCCGGGTGTTCCGGGCGGCCCGGGAGGCCGGGGTCGGCTCGGTCTCGCCGTGGACGTTCACCGACTTCATCTCCGGGGCGATCCCGGACCACTCGGCGGTGTCGGAGAAGCCGGCCCAGTACAAGTTCGGCCTGCACCACATCGACGGGTCGCCGAAGGCGGCGGCCGGTGTCGTCCGCGACGCGTGGACCACCGGGGCCACCCCGAACTCGGTGCTGAACCTGAGTTTCGAAGCCGACCTCCCGGACTCGCCGTGGCGGCGGAACCTGCCCCGGGCCGGCGGTGGCACGGTCGCCACCGGCACGGCCCGCACCGGGAAGGCGGCCGCCCGGTTCTCCGGCACCACCCGCACCCCGGCGGGGCTGCCGTCGCTGGTCACCTCTCCGATCACCCCGGTGCAGGCCGGTCACCGGTGGCGGGCCGAGGCGTACGCCCGTGGCGCGTCCGCGACCGGTATCACCGAGATCACGCTGAGCTGGTTCGACGCCAACGGCCGGTGGATCAGCCAGCACAGCTCGAACCGGCTGCCCAATGGCACCACCTCCTGGACGAAACTGGCCGTCGAGACGGTGGCCCCGCCCGGCGCCGCCGGTGTCCAACTGCACCTGAAATCGGGCGACAACCGCGGCACGGTCTGGTTCGACGACGTCGCCGTCTCCTGAGCCGGGGTTCGTCCTGAAGGTATAGAAAACGGCCAGGGCCCGGTCAGAGTCCGGCCGGGCAGGAATCCGCATCATCCGCCGCACCCGTCTTCCGCTGTGAACAACGGCGAGAAGAGGTGGGCGATGCGGGAGACGGCGACGGCGATCGGGACCGGCCGGGCGGTGGACCTGGCACTACGGGAGGCCGGCGGCGGCCGGATGGCCGGTGTGCGGATCGCGTACGAGTTCGGCCGCCAGGTGCATCTGGTGCAGTTCGTGCGCGGCACCTGGCTGTGCACGGCCTCGGTGGACGCGGCGACCGGGGAGGTCACCGGCATCCTCGACGACGGCCTGCGGGTGCCGGAGACTCCGCCGCCCGCCCATCCGGGGCGTGCGGTGACGGCCCGGATCACCTGCCGGACCGTCCGGGACATCACGATGGACTTCGACGACCGGGCGACCGCATGGGTGGCGACCGATGCCGGGGTCGGTGTGGTGCGGCTGCGCCGGGACATCGGGTGGACCCTGACGGTCCAGGACCATCACACACCGGGCTTCGGGGAGGTACGGCATCTGGCGGCCGTCCCCGGCGGGGTGGTCGCGGCCACCGCCGGCGGGCGGGTGTTCCGGATCGACACGGTCGGCCGGCTGTGCTGGAGCATGCCACTGCCCGGCACCGCGTCGGGGCTGGCCGTCGACGGTCCCGGCGAGCGGGTGCTGGTGGCCACCGGTGCCGGGGCCGTCGAGCTCGACGCCCGCACGGGACGGTTCCGCGACATCCTCGGGACCACGGCGCGCGTGGTGGCGTACCACAGCAGGGGTGAAAGGGTCGTCGCGACGCATCGCGGGAGCGTCTCGGTGACCGGGACCGACGGCGTCGTCGCGTGGGTGTGGGAGCAGGGCGAACGTCCGGAGCGGATGTGGGCGCGGGATGGGCGCGTCTATCTGGCCGGTGAGGGCGGCCTGAAGGAGATCGTGCCCGGTGAGGGTGTGGTGGCGCGCTGGTCGTCGCCGGGCACGGCGGCCGCCGGACACGCGGTGATCGCCGGCGCCGGGGTGTTCACCTGCTCGGACGGCACGATGGACCGGCACGACTACGCGACCGCCGCCTACCACGGACCGGTGCGGGGCCTGCCGTCGTGCCCGGACGCGGCGGCCGAGATCGAGGGCGAGCACCGGCCGTGGCTGCTCACCGGGCACCGCGACGGACTGCTCACCGCCCGTCCGCTATGACGGCACCACCAGCCGGAACCCGACGCCGCGCCGGTTCTCGATCCACGCCGGGTCGCCGAGTTTGCGGCGCAGCGTCGCCACGTGGAAGTCGAGGGTCTTCCCTCGGCCGAAGAAGTTCGGCTCCCACACCGTCTCCAGGATGCGGCGGCGGTCCACCACCGCGCCCGGGTCGGCGGCGAGCAGCGCCAGCAGCTGGAACTCCTTCGGCGTCAGCGGCAGCAGCTCGCCGTGCAGCCAGGCCTGCTTGGTGCGGTCGTCGACGGTCAGCGGGCCCAGGGCGGGCGCCGCCGGTTCCGGGGCCGGGCGGGTGCGGCGGCCGATCGCGCGCATCCGGGCCACCAGCTCCCGCGTCGAGAACGGCTTTGCCATGTAGTCGTCGGCGCCGATCTCCAGGCCCAGCACCCGGTCGGTCTCGTCGCCACGGGCCGTCAACATGATGATCGGCACGTCGCTGACCTGCCGCATCCGCCGACACACGTCGATACCGTCGATGTCCGGCAGGCCCAGATCCAGCAGCACGAAGTCGCCCGGCTCGGCGGCCAGCGCCGCGGCACCCGTCACGACCCGGCTCGTCGTGATCCCGTACCGGCTCAGGCCCTCGGCCAACGGCTCGGCAATCGACTCGTCGTCCTCCACCAGCAGCACTCGCATACCCACGGATACGGAGCGGCGCGCCTCATGGTTGAACCCGAACGGCCTGGTCGAACGTAGCGATGCCCGTGATCCGTCGTCTGCTGCTGACATACCTCACCCTGGCCCTCGTGGTGCTGGCCGGCCTCGCGCTGCCGTTCGGGTACGTCTACCAGCGCGCCGAACAGCAGCACGCACTCACCCAGCTCGAACACGACGCCGAGACGCTCGCCGCGTTCATCGACACCGCCCAGCAGATCGACGACGACACCCAGGTCGAGACCCTGGTCCGGGACGCCGCCCGCCGCTGGGACGCCCGGATCGAGATGACCGGCGACAGCCCCCGCCACACGCTGGTGGTCAGCGAGATCAGCGGCGGAACCATGTCGGTCGAAGTCCCGGTGCACCCCGGCGAACCGTTGCAGGGCACCCTGCGTGTCACCGTCTCCAGTTCGTCGGTGACCGCGAGCATCAGCCAGTTCCGGATCGTGCTGGTCGGCGTCGGCATCGCGGTGCTGATGTGCAGCGCCCTCATCGCGCTGGCCCTGGCCCGCTGGATCGGGCGGCCGGTCCGCGACCTGGAACGCGCCACCCGCAGCCTCGCCGACGGCGCCGCCACCCCCGCCTCCACCACCAACGGGCCGCCGGAGCTGCGGCGGCTCGCCGTCACGTTCAACACCACCGCGGCCCGGCTGCAGGAGCTGATCGCCGCGCAACGATCGTTCCTCGCGCACGCGTCGCATCAGCTCAAAACCCCGCTGACCGCGCTGCGGCTACGACTGGAGAACCTGGAACCGGACGTCGCCGCGGAGGCCGGCAACAACCTACGGGCCGCCGTCGTCGAGACCGATCGGCTCGCCGGCATGGTCGACACCCTGCTGGCGATGACGCGTACCGAACATCGTGCCCTGCCACCCGAACCGGCGCCGGTCGCCGCCCTCGTCCGGGACCGGCTCGCCGTCTGGCGCCCGGTCGCCGACGAACGCGGAGCCACCCTCGTCGCCGACGGCCCCGACAGCGCCGTCGCCCGGGCCGTCCCCGGCTCACTCGAACAGATCCTCGACAACCTGCTCGACAACGCGCTCACCGTCGCGCCGGCCGGCAGCATCGTGACCGTGACCTGGCAGGACGACGGCGACACGGTGGACCTGCACGTCGTCGACGCGGGACCCGGCCTCACCGGCGAACAGCGCGGTCAGGCGCTCCAGGCGTTCTGGCGGGCACCCGACGCACCCAAGGGCGGGACCGGGCTCGGGCTGGCACTGGTCGACAAACTCGCCGCGGCCAGCGGCGGGCGGATCCGGCTCGACGCGGCCACACCGACCGGCCTCGACGCGACGGTCACCCTGCCAGCAGCGCACGCAGGAGTCTGACCAGGGCCGGAACCGCCGGATGGGTGGGCGGCAGCCGCCACGCCACGTGCAGATGCAACGGCGGGGCGTCGGTCAGGGGCACGTAGGCGACCGCCGGATGCGGATACATCGCGGCCGTGGCGACACTCGTCACCCCGGCCGCTCGTCCGGCGGTGATCGCGGCCAGCCAGTCGTCGGTGTTCGCCACCTCCACCGTCGCGGGCGGTGCGGCGTGCGGTGGCCACAGGTCCAGGCTCGTCGTACCGGTCACCGTGTTGATCGCGATCGGCAGGACCGTCAGGTCGGCCAGGGTCAGGCGCGGGCGCCGGGCCAGGTCGCCGTCGGCCGGGACCGCCGCCAGCCGGGCCTCGCTGAGCAGGCACTCGGTGTGCACACCGGCGATCTCCCCCGGGTCGCGCAGCACCGCCGCGTCGGTCCGCCCGTCGGACAGCCCGGCGGTGCGGTCGTCGATCCGCAGCAGCCGCAACGGCACGTCCGGATAGGCCTCGTCCCACGCCCGCAACAACGCGCCGGTGTGCTCCCCCAGCGCCGACCAGGCATGACCCAGCCGCAGCGGCCACGTGCCGGCCCGCGCCGGATCGAGAACCTCATCGACCGCGGCGACGGCGGCAGCCGCCCGATCCCGGAACGCCACACCCGCCGGCGTCAGCTCCAGATGATGCGTGGAACGGTCCGCCAGCGTCACACCGAGATGGGTCTCCAGCTGCCGCAACGTCCGCGACAGGGCGGGCTGCGTGACGTGCAGCCGCGCCGCCGCGCGAGTGATGCCACCCTCCGCCGCGATCGCCAGGAAGGCCCGCAGGTGACGCAGGTCCACGGTCATAACCGGAGAGCATAACCAAAGTTCAAAACCGCATTTCCGGTACGGCCACCCGCGCCGTTAGCGTCGGGCACGTGACTTCGGTGGGTACGGGACTCGTCCTCGGCGCGGCCCTGTCCGTACAGTTCGGATCGGCCGTGGCGGCGCTGCTCTTCCCCCGCGCCGGCGCCGCCGGAGTCGTCGCGTTACGGCTGGTCATCGCGGCGATCGCGCTGCTGATCGTGTGCCGTCCCCGGCTGCGCGGCCACCGACGCGGGGACTGGCTGGCCGTCGCCGGGTTCGGCGTCGCCATGGGCGGCATGAACGGGCTGTTCTACCAGGCCATCGACCGGATCCCGCTCGGCCCGGCGGTCACCCTCGAAGTGCTCGGGCCACTCACCCTCGCCGTCGTCACCGCCCGGCGCCGGTCCAGCTGGCTGTGGGCGGCGCTCGCGCTCGCCGGAGTGGTACTGCTCGGCTATCAGGGATTCGACCGGCTCAACCTGGCCGGAGCCGGATTCGCTCTCGGCGCCGGCGTGATGTGGGCCGGGTACATCGTGTTCAGCGCGCGGACCGGACAACGGTTCCCCAAGGCCGACGGGCTCGCCCTGGCCCTGGCCGTGGCCGCCGTCATCACCCTGCCGTTCGGGATCGCCGACGCCGGAGCCGCCCTGCTCGACCCGGCGACCGTCGGACTCGGCGCGGTGGTGGCGCTGATGTCGTCGATGCTGCCGTACACGATGGAGCTGCTCGCCCTGCGCCGCCTCCCGACGTCGACGTTCGCGGTCCTGATGAGCCTGGGCCCGGCGGTGGCGGTGCTGGCGGGATTCGTCGTCCTCGGCCAGAGGCTGTCACCCCTCGAACTGGTCGCCGTCGCCCTCGTGATCGTGGCCAGCGCAGGAGCCGTCTCCACCCCGTCCCGCGCCCCCGTCGCCGACGCCGTCCCGGCCGGGACCCGCTGATCGCCCGGCTCCGGGGGCCCACCGACCACCCGGTTTCCGAAGCCCGTTGATCGCCCGGTTTCCGAAGCCCGCCGACCACCCGGTTTCCGAAGCCCGCCGACCACCCGGTTTCCGAAGCCCGCCGACCACCCGGTTTCCGAAGCCCGCCGACCACCCGGTTTCCGGGGGCCCGAAAGTGTCATACGCGCGAGGCATGATTGCGGCGTGACAGCTTCTGCGTCACTGCCCATGTCTCACTGCCCGCTTCGCCCACCGCCCGCTTCGCCCACCGCCTGCCACGATCGGATCACCATTCCGCCGACCGCGTCTTACCGCCCACGACCCTGACCAGATCGCCGCGGCCCGTTCGCCGCCGACAAGTCTCGGAAACATGACGTTCGCTGCTCGTCCCTTTCCCGTCGCTGTTGACGGCTCTACCGGAAAGGCCACGCCATGGTGCCCATCACCGAGCCCCTCGAGCCGATCGACCTGCCGGCTTCCGCAAAGCCGGAACCGGACGGCGTCGTAATTCCGATCAGAGGCCGTGTGTCCGGACCGGGTCTCCGGCCCCCGCTTCGGCCGGAGTCCTCGGAGACCACCGAGTGAGGTCAGCCCCGCGTCGACCGAACCCATCGGAGTCCAGCCGATGACGCCGCCTTCCCACTGGGGTGTCCGGCCACGTGACAGCATCGAGGCGGAGTGCGGCCGGCGGGGAACCGCCGCCGTGGTCGCCGGGTGCATTCGTCTCGTCGAAGGCGACACCGCCGACCCGGCCCTGATCATGGCGCTGGGCGGGCCGGCCGCAGGCCGTTTCCTGGGCGAACCAGCCACAGGCCGCTTCCCGGGCGAACCAGCCACAGGCCGCTTCCCGGGCGAACCAGCCACAGGCCGCTTCCCGGGCGAACCAGCCACAGGCCGCTTCCCGGGCGAACCAGCCGGTGACCGGTTCCCAGACGAGACGGTTGCGGACCGGCTCCCGGCCGGGACGGCCCGCGGAGACAGCTACTGGCTGCGGGTCTGGGGACTTCGCGGTCTGCTGTGGGTGTGGGACGACAGCGCAGCTCCGGCCACGATCGCGGCATTGCACGACGAGTCGTGGCGGGTCCGCGAGATGGCCGCCAAGACCATAGCGAAACACCAGGTCGGCGACGCTCTCCCCACACTGGCCGATATGCGTGGCGACCCGGTCGAACGAGTCCGCCGAGCGACCGACCGCGCCATCCGAATCCTGACCGGAGCTCAGGCCTGACGCCCGCCCCGAATCCGGAGAGTTGCCGGAGGCACTAGCCCATCACGTGCCCCCGGCCCGCCGTTCATCCGTTGCCGCCTCGCTCAAGGCCCGAATCTTGCGACAGGTTCCCGCCCGCGCGACGCAGCCTATTTCGGCCGCCTTCCGAGCTGACGACCATGTGGCTCAGCCGGCTGCGGTCCTCGCACCCGCACGCTACGCCGCTTTCGGCGACCTTCCACGCGCGATCCCGAAACCGTCCTACATCCCAGCGGCCGGGATCTTATACGACCTTGTTCGGGTCGACCGCTACCAGCGAGCCGCTCTCCATCGCTACCCAAACCAGGGTCCGACCGGACGAAGCGACACAGACGGGCGAGGCGGCCCAGCCGCATGAAGCCGCAGGAGCGGATGAAGCGGCCCGAGCAGATGAAGCCGTAGGAACGGACGAAGCGGCTGGAACGGACGAAGACGTAGGAACGGACGAAGCGGCCCGAGCGGATGAAGCCGTAGGAACGGACGAAGCGGCTGGAACGGGCGAAGCGGCTGGAACGGACGAAGCGGCTGGAACGGACGAGGCATCCGACTCGGACAGCACGCCGGTCACGGGCGAGTCGGGAACGCCGGGCTCCGCCGTGGTGGAGACCCAGAGGCCATGAGGCTCCCGGCCCGGCAGCGCGTGGAGGGCGATGTCACCGTCGGCTGTGACCCGGGCCAGTTCGCCGGAACCCCACAGCGTTACCCAGCAGTCGCCGTCGGGGTCGGCGGCGACAGCGTGTGGACGGCACCCGGGGTCGGTGAAGGCGAACTGCCGCACCGCTCCGGAACGATCGACGAGGCCGACACAGCCGCCGGCAATGTCCGCATACCAGACACCGGCGACCGAGGCGGCGACACCGACCGGGGCGGGCGTCGCCCTGCCACCCGGCAGCTCGATGATCTTCACGGACTCGCCGGCGATGGTACGACCATCGGGAGCCGCAGCGGCGGAGATGCGGGCGAGCGCGCCGGCTCCGTTCAGCGCGACCCAGGCATCACCGGCGGCGTCCACGGTGATCATCGCGGCCCTTGCGTCCGGCACCGGCAGGTCGATCATGGTGAGGTCGCCCGTCACGGTCGAGTGGCCGACCTGGTTCAGGCCGGGCGCGGTGAACCAGACGCCACCACCCGGGATCGCCACGATGCCGTAAGGCGCCGACCCAGCCGGGAGTTCGATCACCACATACTCGCCGGTGACATCCCTCCGGACCAGCCGGTCGTCGCTGCGGGTGCACCAAAGCGCACCATCGTCGGTGACGGCCAGGAGCATCGGGCGGCCGTCGAACGCCTCGCGCCTGACCTCGAACACCTCGCGCGCAACATCCACAGCCTCCCGTGCGACATCCACAGCCTCCCGCCCGACATTCACGGACTCCCGCCGGGCGCCGACGGACTCCGGCCGGGCGCCGACGGACTCCCGCTGGACACCGACGGACTCCGGCCGGGCGCCGACGGACTCCCGCTGGACGCCGACGGACTCCGGCCGGGCGTCGAAGGGCTCGCGCTGGACGTCGCCGGGCGTCACACGCGCAAGCCCCGGCGGGTCGAGAATCGTCGTCCACAGCGTGCCGGTGGCATCACCGGTCACCGCGTAGGGCGCCCATCCGTCAGGGAGAGTCACCTCGGTCATGCCCCACCACCTCCATTCCGCACTAACGCTACACGTGTAGCATTAATAGCATGGAGTCGATCCCGCAAGCACCCCCCGGTGCCGCACGCCCCGGCGGTCGGACCGCACGCACTCGCGAGCGAGTCCTCGACGCCGTCGCATCGCTGCTGCTGGAGGGTGGTTTCGACGCCCTGACCGTGGACGCTGTCGCAACCCGCTCGGGGGTGCACCGCACTACCGTCTACCGGCGCTGGCGCGACACCGGCAGCCTCCTCGCCGATTCCCTCGACGCTGCTCGCGAGCAGCGGTGGCGACCGCCGGACACCGGTTCCCTGCTCGGCGATCTGACCGAAATCAATCATCAGATCGTCGCCGCCCTGACCGAGGAACCGTCGATCACGCGGGCGCTGATCACCGCATCGTTCCGCTCACCCGCGGCCGCCCACGCGTTGCGGATGTTCTGGGAGGACCGCTACACGAGCGCGGCTGTGGTCATCGAGCGCGCCGTCGAACGCGGCGAGGCCACCTCCGGGGCGGACTCCCGGACCGTACTCATCGCCTCCTGCGCGCCGATCTTCTACGAGCTGACCCTGATGCGCTCCCCCGTCTCCGAGGACATCGCCGAGAGGTACGCCCGCGTCGGCACCGCGGCCGCCACCTGAACCACGGTCACCGGTCGGCGGGCTGCTTGCGCGTGACCTCATTCCCGGACGGCACTCGACCCTCGCCGTATCCGGAAGCCGAGGTGCGGCCCTCACACCATTCAGAAACCGCGACCACACGGAAACCGCGACCACACGGAAACCGCGACCACATGGGAACCGCGACCACATGGGAACCGCGGCCCGTGTGGTGCCGCGAAGGCGGGCGACGGAACTGCTGGAGGCAAGGCCGGCCACGGTAAAGGTCCGACGAGCCGGGCCTACGCCCAGGTTCGGCTGTGCATCTGGGAAGTGACGGTGACCGGGTGCGGCGGATCGATCCGGTACCACCAGCGGAGCCGGGCCGGCGTGGTGGGCCGGACCGGTTTCAGCTGCCGCGCCACGGTGATCAGGCGTTCCGCCGCGCGGCGGGCCTGCCGTGCGGACGTCCGATGGTCGAAGACGGCCCGCACCGCACTGCCGCGGCGGGCCAGCACCCGCACACCGGCGTCCGCGGCGCGCGCCACGAACTCGGCGGGTGGGCAGCCGACGCCGGCGACGTCGAGGAGAACGATGTTCGTGTCCGGCGGGGTGACCGTGAACAGCGGCGATTCGGCGAGGACCGCGGCGAACAACCGGGCGCTGGCGTGGTCGTCGGCGAGGCGGGCGCTGTTGTTGAGCAGCGCCCACAGGGCGGCCGCGGCGAACGGGCCCCGCTGGCGCAGCGATCCGCCGTACCACCGGCGGTGGCGGCGGGCGGCGGTGATGAACTCCGCCGTGCCCAGCAGCACCGATCCCATCGGTGCGCCGAGGCCCTCGGTGACGGACAGCGCCATGGCGTCGCTGGTGGCGCCCCATGCGGCCGGTGCGATGCCGGTGGCCGCGACCGCGTGCATGATGCGTGCCCCGTCCAGATAGACGGCGCCGCCGTGGCGGGTACCCCACCGATGGAGGTCGGCGAGCAGTTCCAGCGGGTAGATCCGGCCGCCGCGGGCACTCACCGTGTTCTCGGTCCAGATCAGGCCGACCGGCGCCCCGGCCGACGACCGGTGGAACCCGCCAGGCGTGGCCGCCGGCGGCCACGAGAACCGATCGGTCGTCGCCGGCGACGACCGAAACAGCCCAGCGGAGGCCGCCGGCGACGAGGGGAACCCGTCGGAGGTGGCCGACAACGTTGAGGGAAACCCGTCGGAGCCGGCCACCGGCGGGCGGAGGAAACCGTCGGGCGTGGCGACCGCGTTGATCGTCACCCCACCGAGGTCGGCGGCGGGTGAGGCGTCGAAAGCGTCCAGATGGTTGCCGGCGTCGCACAGCACCGGCCGGCCACGACCGGCGAGAACCTTCAGAGCCACCTGGTTGCTGACCGTCCCGGACGGCATGAACAGCGCCGACTCCTTGCCGAACAGGGCCGCGCAGTACTCCTCGAGATCCCCGGTGGCGGTGTTCCCGCCGGCCGTCATGGCACGCAGCGCCGGTCCGCTGGGGCCGCGTGCCGTGTCGGTGCGCAGGTCGATCAGATCCAGAGACATGCCGGTAACCCCCGTTGCTCGCTCCCTCAGGTCTGATCGCCGTGGGGACGGGGTGATACCTGTCGCGAGACGCGCTCCCTGCCGCTGGGGACTTACCTCACAAAGCCGACACTCAGGCGACGATGTGCAGGTCGTGGCTGGTGTTGTTGAGACGGCGGCCACCATCGGCGGTCACCGTGACGATGTCCTCGATGCGGACCCCGAAACGGCCGGGAAGATAGATACCAGGTTCGATGGAGAAACACATCCCGGGTACGAGCGGACGCCGCTCCCCCGCCACCAGGTACGGCGGTTCGTGGGTGGTCAGCCCGATGCCGTGCCCGGTCCGGTGGATGAAGTATTCGCCGTACCCGGCCCGGGTGATCACGTCCCGGGCCACCCGGTCGATCTCCTCGCAGGGCACACCGGGACGCACCGCTTCGAAGGCCGCCTGCTGGGCCTCGCGCACGACGTCGAAAACCTCGCGTTCGAGTGAGGTCGGCTCGCCCACGTGCACGGTCCGGGTGGTGTCGGAGCCGTAGCCGTCCTTGAGACCGCCGAAGTCGAGGACCACCATGTCGCCGTCGGCGATCACCCGCTCGCCCATCTCGTGGTGCGGGTTCGCGCCGTTGGGTCCCGAACCGACCACGGTGAAGTCGACCTGCGAATGCCCGTGGGCGACCAGCAACGCGGCCAGGTCGGTGCCGACCTGGTGTTCGGTGCGGCCGGCGAACCGTACCCCCACGATCTGTTCGTAGGCCGCGTCGGCGGCCGCACCCGCAGCGGCGAGCCGGTCCACCTCGTCGGTGTCCTTGACCGCCCGGAGCATCGGCAGCGATCCGGTCATCGACGTGTAGGCCGAACCGGGCAGCGCCTCCTGCAGGCCGAGCAGGTGCAGGGCCCACGCGTTGTCGGAGACCGCGTAGCGGCCTTTCGGGTCGAGCAGCCCGGCGGCCGCCGCGTACGGGTCGGTGCCGTCCGCCCAGTCGGTGATCGTCACCGCACCGGCGCCGGCCGCCTTCACGGCGTCGGGCCGTTCCAGCACCGGCACGATCAGGTGCGGGTCGTGGTCGGCGTCGAGCACCAGCATGGTGATCCGTTCGGTGATCGCGGTCGGCCGGTAGCCGGTGAAGTAGATCAGATCGGGACCGGGAGTGATCAGTAGTCCGGTCAGTCCGGCGTCGGCGGCCTGGGCGACCGCGCGTTCCATCCGGCGTCGGAAATGGGCCGTCATCGCTCGTCTCCTTCTGGGGGAACGGGCCGGGTGGGAACGGACCGAGGGGGAACGGGCCGGGTGGGAACGGACCGGATGG
This sequence comes from Actinoplanes subglobosus, assembly GCF_042650585.1. NCBI lineage: Bacteria > Bacillati > Actinomycetota > Actinomycetes > Micromonosporales > Micromonosporaceae > Actinoplanes > Actinoplanes subglobosus. The sequence continues at coordinate 614,068 of NZ_JBHSBL010000024.1, read as the reverse complement.
GGCCGGACCGGATGGGATCGGACCGAGTGGGAACGGGCCGGGTCGGGATGGTGTGGCTGGTCGAGGCCGCGGCGGCGGCCAGGTGCACGGCATGCGGTTGCGCGGCCTGGTGGCGGCGCATCAACACGATAAGCGCCACACCGGCGGCCGACATGACGGTCATCAGGATCGAGGCCCCGGCCAGGCCGGCGGCGAGGGCGTCGGCGGTGGAGGCCCCTTCGGCGGTACGGGCGTCGGTGACCGCCGTGGACACGGTGGCCACGGCCGCGACGGCGAGCGATCCACCCACGTAACGGGCCATGTTGGAGATGCCGGACGCCTGTCCGACCTGGTCCTCGGGTACCGCCGAGGTCGACGCCGACGAGGCGGGGCCGTTGGCCAGGCCGAGCCCGACGGCGATCACGATCAGCGGCAGCACGAACGTCGTGTAGGTCCATCCGGCGTCAACGAGGATCAGTGCGGCGCTGGCCAGGGTGGCCAGCCCGAAGCCGAGCGCGACCGCCCGCCCCGCCCCGATCTTCACGGCCAGCGGCGTGATCAGCGGCGTGATGGCGATCATCGCGGCCGCCGCGGGCAGGGTGGCGAGCCCGGCCTCCAACGGCGTCATCCCGAACGCCGCCGGATCCTGGAAGTAAAGGCTGAGCAGGTACATCAGGGCGTTGATGGCCCCGGCGACGAGCAGGATCGCGATGGTGGCGCCGACCAGTACCCGGTTGCGCAGCAGCCGCAGGTCGACCAGTGGCGCGGCGGCCCGTTTCTCGGCGGCCACGAAACCGACGGCCCCGGCGACGGCCAGCAGCAGGCAGCCGATCGTCGGTGCGGAGATCCAGCCCCACGAACTGCCCTCGCTGAGCGCCAGCACGAGCGGGGCCAGCGCGACGGCGACGAGGATCGTGCCGAGCACGTCGATCGAGCGGGTCCGCTGCTCGTCGCGGGACTCGGCCACGGTGAACATGGTGAGCGGGATGCAGGCGGCGGCGATGGCGGCGTCGATCCAGAACAGGCCCTGCCATCCGGTGGAGTCGACCAGGAGGCCACCGATCAGGGGGCCGGCGGCCGCGCCGACCGCCGACGCGGCGCCCCACATGGTGATCGCCTTCATCTGCCCGGCTCCGGCCGAGGCCACCGACAGCAGGCTCATGCCGCAGGCCAGGATGGTGGAGCCGGCCGCGCCCTGGATCATCCGGCCGGCGATGACACCGGTTCCGGAGCCGGCCAGGGCGATCAGCGCGCACGAGGCGACGAACAGCAGCAGGCCGCCGATGAACACCCGGCGGCGGCCGAAGACGTCGCCGAGCGCGCCGGACGTGACGATGACCGCCGCGCCGACCAGCATGTATCCGGTCACCGCCCACTGCAGCTGGTCGACCGGCGTGCCGAGGTCGGCGCTGATCGCCGGGAGCAGGATGGTGACTGCCGAGGTGTTGGCGTTGACCACGAGCGCCGAGATGCAGGCGGCCAGGAGCACACCCGGTCCGGCCTTCTTCAACTGCACTTCTGTCGGGGACACGCCGGTCAGCCTCGCCGCCGTGGCGCCCCGATGGATCACCCGCTCGGGGTGAATCCACGGGTTCCGGCGCCCGCCTACCGTCCACCCGATGAAGGACGCGGAAGTGCAGGAGTTCCTTCTCTACCTCGGCAGCGCGCTCACCGCGGCCGGTGAGGCGGTCAACCAGATCGAGGAACGGCTGTTGCGGGTCGCGGTCGCCTACGGTTCGCCCCGGGCCGGGATCGCGGTGCTGCCCACCTATCTGGTGGTCGCGCTGTCACCGAACCATCCGGCCACCCTGGAACCGACGCGGCAGCTCAACGGCGGTCTGCGACTGGATCAGACCGCCGCCGTCTACGACCTGCTCAAGCTGGCCGAGCACGGCGAGGTCACCCCGGCCGAGGGGATGGCCCGGCTGCGGGAGATCACGGCGATGCCGGCCCGGTTCCATTTCCTGATGCAGATCCTGGGGTACGCCGTACTAGCCGTCGGTATCTGCCTGATCCTCCAGCCGACCTGGTCCGATCTGGCGCTCGCCGGCGTCTTCGGTGCGCTGGTCGGGGTGTTCAAACTGGTCGGCGCGCGCTGGACGAGCGTACAGATGATCATGCCGGTGGCCGCGTCGTTCCTGGTCGCCGCGAGCACGTTCCTGCTGGCCGACAGCGGTTGGGCGGACGCCGACCTGCGGGCCATGGTGGCACCGCTGGCCACGTTCCTGCCCGGTGCCATGCTCACCATGGCCGTCGTGGAACTGTCCGCGGCCGAGATGGTCACCGGGGCGAGCCGGCTGGTCGCGGGGATCCTGCAGCTGATGCTGCTCGCCTTCGGGATCATCGGGGCCGCGCAGGTGGTGGACCTGCCCCGGTACGAGGTGCCGGTGAGCTCCCCGGAGAACTCGATCGGCACGTGGGCGCCGTGGCTGGGCGCGCTGGTCGTCGGGATCGGCTGCTACCTGGTCTACTCCGGCCCGCCCCGCACGCTCGGATGGCTCTGTCTCGTCCTCTACGCCGGGTGGACCGGCCAGTACTTCGGGGGCCTGGTCCTCGGCGGGTACCTGAGCGGGTTCGTCGGCGCGCTGGTGCTCACCGTCGTGGCGTACACCGTGGAGAGGTTTCCCTCCGGGCCGCCCGCGCTGGTGTCCTTCCTGCCCGGGTTCTGGCTGCTGGTGCCGGGTGCGCTGAGCCTGATCGGGCTGACCGAGTACCTGGCCCGCAGCTCCGAGCTCGGTTCGGAGGATCTGCTCGGCGCCGCCGGATCGATGGTGGCGGTGGCGTTGGGGGTGCTCTGCGGGCACCCGATCTTCCGGGCCCTGGCGCGCACCTTCGGCCGGACCGGTCTGCTGCGCAAGGAGCGCAGGTAAACCGCTCTCCACGGATGAGGTGGTGGAGGAGGGCCTGCCCTGACGATGCCCGCAGAATACCGCTCTGTCGCGAAGGGAGGCGGCGTTGAGCTCGACCGACGTGTCCGCCAAGCGGACCATCAACTACATATCCTGGGTCGCGCTGGCATTGATGACCACGAGTTCGGTGGCCAGCCTGCGGCCGTCCCCGACGATGGCTGTCTACGGACTGGCCAGCATCTTCCTCTATCTGCTGCCGGCCATCGTGTTCCTGTTGCCGACCGCGCTGGTCTCGGCCGAGCTGGCGTCCGGCTGGTCCGGCGGCGTCTACAAGTGGGTGAGCGAGGGGCTGAACAAGCCACTGGGCTTCCTCGCGGTGTGGTGCCAGTTCGCCATGACGATCTTCTACTACCCGAGCCTGCTCGGGTTCGTGGCGAGCACGCTGGCGTACGTCATCAATCCCGACCTGGCCTCCAGCGGCGTCTGGACCGCCATCGTGATCATGGTCTGCTACTGGACCGGCGTGTGGATCTCGTCGCGCGGCACCAGTGGTGTCGCCGGCCTGGCCAGCGGCGGCCTGATCATCGGCACGCTGGTCCCGGGCACCGTGCTCGTACTGCTCGGCATGATCTTCCTCGGCCAGGGCAACGAGTCGGCCGCCCCGATGACCGCCGACCACCTGCTGCCGACCTGGGCCGGGCTGTCCAGCCTGGTGCTGATCGTCAACAACTTCCTGTCCTACTCGGGCATGGAGATGAACGCGGTGCACGTCGGCTCGCTGAAGAACCCGGGCCGCGAGTTCCCGCGGGCGATGTTCCTGGCCATGGGCCTGGTGCTGCTGATCTTCATCCTGCCCGCGCTGGCGATCAGCTGGGTGGTCCCGGCCGAGCAGCTGTCGCTGACCGCCGGGGTGATGCAGGCCTTCGACGCGGTCTTCGCCGAGTTCGGCACCCAGTGGCTGACCCCGATCGTGGGCATCATGCTGGTCGCGGCATCGCTGGGCGGCATGCTGACCTGGCTGGCCGGCCCGTCGAAGGGCCTGCTGCTGATCTCCAAGCAGGAGGGCTACCTCCCGCCGTTCCTGCAGAAGCTGAACAAGCACGGCGTGCAGCAGAACATCCTGGTCACCCAGGGTCTGGTCACGACGGTGATCGCGCTGGCCTACGCGTTCATCCCGGACGTGTCCAGCGCGTACTGGATCTTCTCCGTGATCACCACGCAGGTCTACCTGATCATGTACCTGCTGATGTTCGTGGCGGCCGTCCGGCTGCGGAAGACCCAGCCCGACCACCCGCGCGGCTACCGCGCCCCGATGATCACCGGCCTCTGCGGTGTGGGCTTCGCGGCGTCGCTGGCCGCCCTGCTGATCGGCTTCATCCCGCCGTCGCAGTTCGGCTCCGGCAGCGTCGGCACCTACCTGCTGATCGTCGCCGGCGGCGCGCTCGGCCTGGGCCTGCTGGTGCCGTACCTCTTCTACCGCCTGCGCAAGCCGTCCTGGAAGGAGGCCCCCGCGTCATGAGAGCCAACACGCTGCTCTACAGCATCACCGGGGTGACGTTCCTGCTGTTCGCCGGTATCGGCCTGATCACCTACACCGCGGAGAAACAGACCCAGGAGGCCACCGACAAGGCCGCGCAACTGCAGACCGAACTGGCCGCGGCCGGGCTCCGGTCACCGTCGGCCGACCAGCTCGTGCACACGCTCGGCGCCGACGGCGGCGCGGTCTGCCTCGACCCGGACGACGCGCTGCGCCGGGGCATCCTCTACGGCCAGCTCACCAACGGCGCGGCCGGGCCCGGACAGCGGCCGGTGATCGCCGACAACAAGGTCGTCCAGGGCCAGCTGCTGATCATCAAGGTCTACTGCCCGGAGTACATCGAGTCGTTCCAGAAGGTCGTGGACGACCTCAAGCTCGAGGACGTGGCGTGATGGGACTGGCCGACGACGTCGGGGCGCTGATGGGCCGGGCCCGCAGCGACCTGGCCGAACTGGTGGCCATCCCGTCGGTGGCCGATCCCCGGCAGTTCCCGCCCGAGGAGTGCACGCGGGCGGCGAACTGGGTGGCGGACCGCTTCGCGGAGGTCGGTTTCACCGACCTGAGCCTGCGCGAGACCAGCGACGGCAGCAGCGCGGTCTACGGGGTACGCCCCTCGCGCGACCCCGACGCGCCGACGGTCCTGCTCTACGCCCACTACGACGTGCAGCCGCCGCTCGACGAGGCCGCGTGGCGTACCCCTCCGTTCACCCTCACCGAGGTGAACGGCCGGTGGTACGGCCGTGGCGCCGCCGACTGCAAGGGCAACATCGTCATGCACCTGACCGCGCTGCGTGCTCTCGGCGACGACATCCCGGTCAACCTGAAACTGATCGTCGAGGGTTCGGAGGAGCAGGGCACCGGCGGCCTGGAGGACTTCGTCGAACGTCACCCGGCCCTGCTGCACGCCGACGCGATCCTGGTCTGCGACACCGGCAACGCGGCGGTCGGCGTCCCGGCCGCCACGGTGACCCTGCGCGGGCTGGCCAATGTGGTGGTGACGGTCGACGCCCTGGCCGGGGAGGTGCACTCGGGCATGTTCGGTGGTCCCGCACCGGACGCCCTGGCCGCGCTGATCCAGATCCTGTCCTCGTTGCGTGACCGGGTCGGCAACACCACGATCACCGGCCTGGACAGTGCCCAGACGTGGACCGGCGCGCCCTATCCGGCGAGCCAGTTCCGCGCCGACGCCGGCCTGCACGACGGGGTGGCGCTGCTCGGCGACGGCACGGTGTCGGACATGGTGTGGGCGCGGCCGGCGGTCACCGTGCTCGGTATCGACTGCCCACCGGTGGTCGGCTCGGCCGCGGCGATCCAGCCGCGTGCCCGGGCCCGGCTCAACCTGCGGGTGCCGCCCGGCACCGACGCCGCCAAGGCGCAGGACGCGCTGATCGCGCACCTGCACGCGGCGGCGCCGTGGGGCGTGCGGGTCACCGTCGAGCCGGAGGCGCTGGGCCAGCCGTTCGAGGCGCGCACCGGCGGGCCGGCGTACCGGGCGCTGTCGTCGGCGATGCGGGAGGCGTACGGCCGGGAGATGGCCACCCTGGGCCAGGGCGGCTCGATCCCACTGTGCAACGTGTTCGCCGCGACCTATCCGGAGGCGGAGATCATCCTGATCGGTGTGGAGGAGCCGCTCGCGGCGATCCACGCTCCGAACGAGAGCGTCGACCCGGGCGAGATCGCCCGGCTGGCCCACGCCGAGGCGCTGTTCCTGAGGCATTACCGCAAGTAGGAGGGGGCGGGAAAGGCCCGGTGCCGCCGCACCGGGCCTTTCTCATGCGGTGGCCGTCTGCTGTTTCGCCATGTGTTCGAGCACCTCGGCCGTGATCGCGTCGGCCGTGGCGGGCAGCTCCGCCATCATCTTGTCCGCGTCACCGCCGCCGGCGTCCTTCGCCTCGAACAGCATGACCGTGACCAGCAGGTTTCCGACCCGGGTCGTCTGCCTGAGCTCGTCGATGTTCTTCGTGATCTCGGCGTCGTCGACGTCGGCGACCACGACGGCGGGCCCGGACGGGGTGTCGCGCTCGGCCACCCGGACCACACCCGGCTGAAGTCTCCCGGCCCGGGTCATCGCTTCGTCCCGGCTTCGGGTGAAGTCACGCTCGGCGTACTCGTAGGCGGATTTGTGCGGAGTGGAGCTGTCCAGGTGGATGCGGATGTTCACGGTCACCCAGGGCGGAGCTTCCGAGTCGTCCGCGTCCTTCGGCCGCCAGCCGCAGTCGACCCAGTCGATGATGTCGCTCTTCTCCGGCAGCAGATTCCAGCGGCCCGGCTGGGATCGGGTGAATCTCGCGGACTCCGGCGAGTCGAGGGTGGGGCAGGTGGTGCCCAGTGAGGCGAAGTAGGCGGGCATGACCGGCGCCGACACTGTCGCGGACGGGGGCGGAGGGGTGGGCTGATCGCCGGCGGTGCAGCCGGTCAGGGCGGCCAGCCCGGCCCCCGCCAACAGGATTGACCATGATCGAATCACGCCGGGACACTACCCGACGGTGACCCGTCAGGGACGCCGGCGACGGTCACGGCGGCGTAGCGGGGCCCGCGGCAGGTGGCTGATCCCGGCCGCGAGGTACGGGCCGACCAGTTCGACCCGGTCCCCGGACGGGGCGGTGACCTCCAGCAGGGCACCGTCCGGCAGGCGCAGGTGGACGGCGATGGCGTCGCGGCGACCGGACAGGCCGTACACGCCGGCGAACGTGATCTGCGCGAACAGGCGCAGCCGGCGGTCGACGACCAGGCCCCGGCGGATCACCAGCACGTCGTCGCGCCAGTAGGCGAGCATCCGCCGGGACCAGCCGCGGCGCAGGCCACGCCAGCCCGGTGGACGGGGTCCGGCGGTGCGGAACCGGGCGGTGAAGACCGGGCCCTCCCGGATGAACGCCCGCTGGCGGCGGCGGTCCACGAGCAGGCCGGACAGCAGCAACAACGACAGCGCCAACAGCGCGGCCGACGCGGCGATCGTCGTGTTCAACGCGGCACCACCTCCGGGATCCGTCTCCGGCTACAGCCTTGACGGATCGGAGGGCGGTCGCGTCACCCCGCGCAGATGATTCGGATCGCCCGGGCACCGCTCGTCTTCGTGATCGCTCAGCGGCGCTTCATCGAAGGTTCGGCCCATACCGGCCTCAGGGGTGAGCCGATAGGTTCTGCGGCATGAATCGATGGTGGTTGTGGGCGGTCGGCGGCGTCGGCGCGGTCGTCCTGGCGGTGGCCGGGTGGAAGATCTTCTTCTCCGGCGACCCGGGCGCGGCTCTCGTCGTCCTGGTGATCACCGGCGGGTTGCTGCTGATCAGCCCGTTCGTGCTGCCCCGCCTGGAGGCGCTGGTCCTCGGCGCCGACGGCTTCGAGCTACGGGTCGTGCGGCAGATCGCCCAGCACGGCGCACCGGAGACGGCCCGGCTGCTCGACAACACCGAGCTGGCCGAGATCGCCGAGGCGTACGGGGTGATCCACACCCAGCTGGTCGGCGGCACCTTCTACACCGTCCGCAAGCAGGTGCAGGATCACCTCGTCACCCGGGCGGCGGCCTTCGCCAGCCAGCGGACGTTCAACCCGGACGAGATCAAGGTGCTGTTCCCGACGGCGTCCGGGCCGGTGCGGGTGCTGCTGCTCGGCCTGATGCAGGGCGATCCGCGGCTCGTCGACGTGGCGACGCTGGCCGAGGGGATCAGTGTCCCGGTCACCCGCAACGAGCAGTTCCAGGCCCTGGTCCTGGTTCTGGCCAACCTGCGGCGCTTCACCGAGGCCGAGCGGGCCACCCTGACGGCCGCCATCGACGGCGCCGACCTCGGCCAGGACGACAGCGACCGCCGCAAGATCGTCGACCGGATCCGGGCGGCACAATGATCACATGCCCTTCGCAGTCTTCGACGTCGACGGGGTGGTCGCCGACGTAAGGCACCGCCTGCGGCACATCGCCCGCCAGCCCAAGGACTGGGCCCGCTTCTTCTCCGCCGCCGACCGGGACCCGCCCCTGTCCGAGGGCACCGACCTGGTTCACCACTACGCGCGTGACCACGACCTGGTCTGGCTGACCGGGCGGCCCGAGTGGCTGCGGCCGGTCACCGAACGGTGGTTCACGCGGCACGGCCTGCCGGCCGGGCGCCTGCTGATGCGGCCCGAGGACGATCGGCGGCCCGCCCGGGACTACAAGCTCGGGCAGCTGCGCAAGCTGGCCCGCGACGGCGACATCGCGGTGATCGTCGACGACGACCCGGCCGTGGTGAAACGACTGAAGAGCGAGGGGCTCCCGGTCCTGCTGGCCGACTGGGTGCCGTACGAACGGTCGCTGCGACAGGCTCAGGAACGCGACGGCCGTACCTGACCTATGGTTGCTGGGTGGCGGCCGGTGGCTGCCACCGTTTTTGTGAGGGGTGGAATCGGTGAGTCAAAACGTGCTGACATCGGCGGCGGGGGTTGCTGCCCAGGCGGCGCGGCGGCGTACGTTCGCGGTGATCTCGCACCCGGACGCCGGCAAGTCGACGATGACCGAGGCGCTCGCCCTGCACGCGCGCGTCATCGGCCAGGCAGGCGCGGTGCACGGCAAGGGCGACCGTAAAGGTGTCGTCTCCGACTGGATGGCGATGGAGCAGCAGCGTGGCATCTCGGTCACGTCGGCGGCGCTCCAGTTCTCCTACGGCGACACGGTCATCAACCTGCTCGACACGCCCGGCCACGCCGACTTCTCCGAGGACACCTACCGGGTGCTGACCGCGGTCGACAGCGCGGTCATGCTGCTGGACGCGGCGAAGGGCCTGGAGCCGCAGACGCTGAAGCTGTTCGAGGTGTGCCGGCAGCGGGCCATTCCGGTGATCACGTTCATCAACAAGTGGGACCGGCCCGGCCACGACGCGCTCGCACTGATGGACGAGATCGAGCAGCGGATCGGGCTCAAACCGACCCCGCTGACCTGGCCGGTCGGCATCGCCGGGCACTTCCACGGCGTCATCGACCGCCGGACCGGGGTGTTCACCCGGATGCAGCGCTCCCCCGGCGGCGCCGACCTGGCCATCGAGGAGGAGATGTCCGACGCCGAGGCCGCCGAGAGGTACGGCGCGGAGTGGGTCACCGCCAACGAGGAACTCGAACTGCTGGAGATGACCGGCGCCGACCACGACCAGGCGACCTTCCTCGGCGCCACCAGCACGCCGGTGCTCTTCGGTGCGGCGGTCGCCAACCTGGGCGTACGGCAGCTGCTCAACATCCTGGTCGAGCTGGCCCCGCCGGCGACCGCCCGGCCCACGGTGAGCGGGACGGACCAGGCCGTCGACAGCGGGTTCTCCGGGTTCGTCTTCAAGATCCAGGCGAACATGAACAAGGCCCACCGTGACCAGGTCGCCTTCATGCGGATCTGCTCCGGCCGGTTCGAGCGCGGCATGATCGTCACTCACGCCGGCACCGGCCGCCCGTTCACCACCAAGTATGCCCAGCAGGTCTTCGGCCAGGGCCGCGACACCATCGACGAGGCGTTCCCCGGCGACGTGGTCGGCCTGGTCAACGCGACGGCGCTGGGCATCGGCGACACCCTCTACGCCGACAAGCCGGTGCAGTACCCGGCGCTGCCGTCGTTCCCGCCGGAGCACTTCGCGGTCTGCCGGACCGACGACACCGGCGCCTACAAGCGGTTCCGCCGCGGCATCGAACAGCTCGACGGCGAGGGCGTCGTGCAGGTCCTGCGCTCCGACCTGCGCGGCGACGGCCTGCCGGTGCTGGCGGCGGTCGGCCCGATGCAGTTCGAGGTGGCCAGCTTCCGGTTGGAGGCCGAGTTCGGGGTGAAGGTGCACCTCGACCGGCTGCCGTACGAGATCGCGGCCGTCACCGACGCCGAGGGCAAGGAGATGCTGCGCGGCGAGTCCCAGGTGGAGGTGATGACCCGGGTGCGTGACGGTGCGCTGCTCGCGGTGTTCGCCCACCGCTGGCGGATGCGCACGGTGGCCGGCCGTCACCCCGGCCTGTACCTCGACGCCCCGCTGGACGCCGGCCTGTAATCGGGGCTCGCCTCACCGCAGCCCCCACCCGTCGATCTCGTTCGCCGACCGCCGCAATCTGTCCCGATCGCGGCGGTCGGTGCACTGATCGGCCATCCGGCGCAGCGTATCCCGCAGCGGGGCGCTCAGCGTGCCGTCGATCGCGTGCATCTCCTCGGCGGCCCACCGCCGTTTGTCCAGGTCCGCGCCGGGATCATCGAGGATCGAGCGCAGTCGGCCGACGGCATCGGCCGCGCTGACGCCACCGGCCCGGTGAAGGACCGTCACCGCGCGTGCTCGGATGCACCCATGTGTCTCCGGGTCGCCGATCAGGTGCCACATCGCGGTGATCGCCGCCGCCCGGTCGTGATGGCTGCCGTCGATGAGAGCCAGCGCTGCCCTGGCTCGTCGTGCCGCCGGCAACGCGGTGTCACCCACCGACCGGCGCAGCACCGCAAGACTGTCCTCCCGGCACCGGCCCGGGACGTTGACCAGCCGCAACGCCGAGCGGGTACGGTCACGGACGTCCGGCATGCCCAGCACCCACCGGCGAGCATCCTCGCGCACCGGGCCGGCCATGACCGCCAGCTGACAGCCCGCCTCAGCGCGCACATGATCGGGAATCGCGGTGTCGTCGAGGAATCCTCGCAACCTCTCGGCACAGAGCCGGTTCGCCCAGCCGGTCTTCGCCAGCCCGACGGCCGCCGCCACGCGCTGGACCACCGGGACACCCGGGTCGTCGATCAACGCGACGAGGATGTCGCCGGATCGGGCCCGGCGGCCCGGAAGGGTCTCGGCGAGCCACAGAACCACCCGGATCCGCACCGCGGGACGCAGGTCCGGGCAGCGCAGGACCTCCTGGAGCACCTCGCCGAGGCGTTGCCGGTGGACCGGCGTGCCGAACCACAGGATGCCCCGGGCGTGGTCCCGCTCGGCCGGCGCGACGCCGGTACCGGCAGCAAGGGTGCACAGTGTGTCCAGAGCGTCGGCATGTCCCGGTTCGAGGATCAGCAGGCTGCGGGCGGCCAGCCGTCTGCCCGAGATCGAAGGGCCGGTCAGCAGGCTCTCGAGCAGTGCCCGGGCCTCCGCCCTTGTGGCGGGAGCGAACCGGCAGACCGTTTCGGCGAAGAGGCAGAGCAGCCGGGGATGCACCGACTTGTCCAATCCCGGCCCGGCGACTTTCACCACCTCGGCGCGATGAGCGGTCGCGCCGACATTCAACAGCTCCCAGGCCGCGTCGTACCGCCGGTAGGTCGCCTCGGACTCATCGGCCAGCACCGCGACCAGGCCGCGCAGCGCGATCGCGGCGTGACGCGACCCACCGGACCGGGCAAGGATCCGGGCCGCATCCAGGGGATCGATCACGACGGTGTCGCACAACATCTCGACGGCATGGACGGCAGCCGGTCCATCCGCTTCGAGGGCGAGGGTCAGCGCACGCTCGCGTACCTCGGCCGGAGTCAGGGGATCCGTCGTCACCTGCCGGAGGATGGCGGTTGTGTGATCATCGGTCCGGCCCCACGCCAGGATCGCCGGTTCGGCGGCGTCGACGAGCGCCCTGGCGTCCCAGCCCTCCGCCGGCGCCGGCACCCGCACGGATGCCGGATCCAGGTCGGCCAGCAGCCGCGCGGCAGCGTTGTGGCGGGATGGCTCGGTCAGCGCGCGGGTGGCATACCGGATGACGAGGTCCGGTCGCTCCGGCAGCGACCAGACCACGGACTCGGCGACGTTCAAACTGTCCCCCGGCGCCTCCGGAGCGCCGTCCAGCAGCCGGGTCAACCGGTCGGCCACCTCGGTCGTGGTCACCTCCGGGAACGACAGTTGTGTCCGCACCGCGAGACACCGTAGGAAGATGTCGCTGAACTCGTCGTCGGCGATGCCCCTGAGGAGCTCGATGGCCCACGCGCCGGTCACCCCGGCCCGCGCCGCCGAGGGGATCGCGTTGATCCGTTCGAGGTCCGTGAGATTACGGTCAGCCAGGATGACGCGAAGATCATTCGCGGATCCGGTGAGCGCCTCCAGGGCACCGGTGTTCTCCAGCATCTCGAACAACGCCACCCGCCTGTCCGGTGGCGTGTCGTCATCGTCGAAGATCTCCTGTGCGGCGGTGAGCGCCTGTTCCCGGCAGTAGTCGGCGGATATGAGGTGCGAGATGAGCTGCCGCCGCTGCCAGAAATCCTGGTGCCGCTCGCTCACCATGCGTTCCGCGGCCGATTCGAGGACCTGCCGGAGCTGTGGATCTCCGATCGAGGATCCCCCAACGGGCAGCACCCGCATGAGGAATCCGGTGGTCGGCGAGAGGTCGCCGCTGATCAGGGCGTGCCGCATGCCGCTCTGGTCGACTGTCCAGAGCAGGGTCGTGGCATCGGTCTCGCTGCTGTCGAAATACGGGTCGCCGACCAATTCCGTGACGGCACGTACGACGATGTCTGCCGGTTCGGGCTCGGCGTTCAGGACGGAAGTGAGAGCCGACAGGCGATCCCTGACCGGGTTCAACGGGTTCCGTGCCCACTCTGTCACCGCTGAAAGTGTTCGACGATAGGCGGTGGTGCTGAGATGCCGCGTGAACCTGTCGACGCCGTTCAGTTCCTCGAATGCCGGATCATTCGTGAGCCGGGTGATCAGCGCGTGTTCGGCCGCCGGGATCCGGGCCGGGTCTGCGGCGGCCAGAAGCAGGTCCCTGGCCAGCAGCGCACGTTCGCTGGAGACGCTCCAGTCGTAAGCGACGACCTCCTCGACGACCAGCGCCCGGGCTTCCTGATCGATCCTCCGGATCGCGGAGAGCACATGGTCCAGCGCGCCGTTGTCGATGTCGGGACGGTCGGCCAGGACGCACCACAGACGGACGCCGTCACGTAGTTCGGCACCGCCGAGTCGAATGAGTTCCTGCACGGCGTAGCTGCGTGCAGCCCCGTCGGAGACCGGAAGTGTCGCCAATGTCTTCAGCGCGGCGACGGCGTCCTCGAAACGCTCCGGCGCAAGCGCGGCGAGGGTCGCCGCTGCCTCTGCCGCGACGTAGACACCTCTCCGGCCGTTCATGGCGGTGACCAGCAACACGATGGCGTAGTCGCGGGAGGCGGGAGTCAAGGCCGCAAGGATCTCGGCGGCAAAGACCAGTTCGTACGTCCCGAGTCGCGCCTTCCTGATCACCTCGGTCAACGCGGTTCCAATGGCGGATCTGTCGAGGACGCCCGATTCGGCGAGTGCCTCGGCCGCCACGGTGACGGTTTCGAGTTCAGCCCTCCCGTCGGCGAGGATCGCCGAAAACACGCCGAGAGCGGCGCCCCTATGTTCCTCCCCGCAGTCGAGCAGCCTCATCGCCAACGACATGCGGTCACGGGCGGCAAGGCCGGGTTCACCCAGGCGGAAGATCAGGTCATCGGCCACCGTTGCGGCCATGCCGGGGTCCAGGTCCAGGATCGCCGCACCCGCCACGGCCGCCGGGCCTGCGCGACCGCCACGCAGAACCGCCCGCAGACTGGTCAGAACCGCCGGTTGACGCGAGGGATCCCGCTGGGCCTGCTGTTGGTCCAGGCGGACCCTTTCCTCCGGACGGAGCAGCCGGTCCTGCGACAACCGGTCCAGCCACTGTGTCACCTGAGCGAAGTCCGGCAGCCTGCGGACCAGATGCCAGGCCATGCTGCGGATGGTGTGACTGGAATGCTCCAGGTGAGCCAGACAGGCGGCAATCTGGTCCTCTCGCAGCTCAGCGCCCTCGCCGAGTAGACAGACCGCGGTGATCCGGCTGTCGGTGCCGCCGGACAGCAGCCATTCGGCGAGCTCTGTGGGGTCGTGCTCTCGCGACCAGCGGGTCAGGACGGCCACCCCGACGGCGGAATCGCTGTCGGTGGCCCGGCGCAGCCAGATCCGCCAGTCCGGGTGTTCCGGGTCGAAGTGGCCGGGAAGGCTGCGTGCGTGCCGACGGGCGGTCAGGTGCTCGGCGAACGTCAGGTGGACGAAGTCGACGTCACGACCACGTGGTACCAGCAGGCCGGTGGCGGCCAGCGCCTCGCGGACACTGTCGTCCCAGTCCAGCGGCTCGTCGGTGCCGGGCACGCCCACGGCCGCGAGCCGTTCGACCGCCAGCGGCAGCAGGCTGCGACGGCTCGACACTCGTACCTCGGCCAGTTCCTCGATCACCGTGGGAAGCTTGTCGTGCAGGTCCCGGGCTGCGGAGCCGTCGAGGGCCCGGTGCAGGCCTTCCCGGACACGGACCCGGCGGTCCCGGTTGACTCGCGCAACGTACTTCAGATAGGTGTCGTAGAGGTCGTGGCGCGTGCGCGGCAGCGTCCGGTCGGGGCTGTCGTGATACACCTTGATCGCCACCCGGGCCAGCAGGGGCGTCGCCGCGACGTCCAGCAGCCCGGAGGAGCGAACCGCGGCGACGAACCGGCCGGCTTCGGCGGTGGGCTCGGCGACCCGCTGGGCACCGAACCATCGGGTGGCGAACTCGGTGAGCAACGCCCGGTCGAACGGCACGAGGATGTAGTGGCCGACCGACGACGCACCGAGCAGGGCGGCGGCGCCGCCGGGCAGCGGACGGCTGGTGATCAGCAGACGGTACGGGGAGTCGGCGGCCGCGGCCCGGTCGGCGAACTTGCCGATGAGCGCCGGACGGTCATCGGCGGGCACCTCGTCGAGTCCGTCGATGACCACGAGCCATGGGACGCCGCCGGGCGCGGTGGCGAACAGGTCTGCGGGGAGGCGCTGGTCGGCACTCCAGCCCAGGGTCGCGGTGACCGCCTTGAGCAGCGCCTCCGCCCAGGGCAGGGACGGATGCTCGGCGAGTTGCCGGGCCGTGGTCCAGACCGGCACGACCGGCTCGGAGGTGAGGGCGTACGCGTGCCGATCCGCCGACAGCCAGCCCTCGGCGAGAATCCTGCACACCTGCCCGGCCGTGGTCGACTTGCCCGATCCGGGGCCGCCTTCCAGGAAGAGATGCCGGAAGTTGTTCAGGGTGCCGTCGAGCGGGCGCCGCACCGGAATGACCCGCGGCTGCTGGTCCGGCGGCAGGAAGTCGACGTCCCCGTGCGGGCGGCGTCGTGGCACCTGCTCGGGCTGGGGTGTCTCCATCCGCTGCCGGACGTAGATGACCGACACTCTGGTCCGGCGTTCGTCGGCCATCGGCGACTGTGCGGCGTCGACGGCGGCCGCGACGGCTTTGAGCAGTTCGTGGACGGGTTCGGGGAGGCGGTGCCGGCCCCAGGCGGTGCTGAGGCGCCGTACCCGATGATGGTGTTGCCTTGTCTGGCGGACCGAGAACGCCACCGTCGCCGCCAAGGCGACGATCGCGGTGACGGCACCGACGACGCTGGCGAGTTGGTCGGCGCTCTCCAGCCCGGCGCCGGCCCAGAGCGCGACCAGCAATCCGATGACGGCCACGACGGCGAGGACACCCGCGACTCCCATCAGGCCATGATGCCAACGACATCCACTGTGGTCATCGGGCCAGGACGTCGATCCGTAGATCGTCGCCGTCGGGCAGGACGATCACGGTGTCCCGGCCGCGCTGCCACAACGCCGGCACGAGCACGAATCGGTCCTTGGTGTGCAGCAGGATGCGCAGGCCGGCGTAGCGGAAGCGGTAGTGGCTGTCCTTGGCCGGGATGTCGAGGACGGACACCCCGGTTCCGGCGACGGCGATGCGTTCCTTGCTGTAGACGAGGACGTCGGCGGCATGCGGCGCCGCGCCGACGAACGATCGGGCGATGCCCTCACCCTCGTCCTCGGCGTACAGCGACAGCGCCCAGAAGCCTCCGAGCAGGCAGACACCGACGAGCGCCGCGGCCCGGCCGCGGGCCACCGGCGAGCCGGTCGCCAGAGGGGCCAGGTGGTCGGCATAGGCCGCCGCCCCGGCCGCGGCCGTCATCAGCAGCGGCAGGCCGATGTCGAGGGCGTAACCGAACCGCGGGTAGATGTAGGCGAAGCAGGCGACGGCCGCCAGGATCCCGGCGGCCGCACGTACGACGGTCACCGTCCGGCGCCGGAAACGAGTCGCCAGACGGCCGTGCAGGTACGTCGCCAGTACGGTCGCGGCGCAGAGCCACAGGAACGGGTCGAAGACGGACTGGAGACTCTGCATCACGTAGTCGGTGGTGGAGAGCTCGAACCACCGCACGTTGAGGCCGAAGTAGGCGAACGTGGCCTGGCTGCTGGCCCACCCGAAGTAGTACAGCACGGCTCCGATCGCCGCGAGTTCGGAGAAGAGGGTGACGAGGCCCCGCGGCCACCATGACGGCGGTTCGGCGACCTCGGGCGATGACACCTCCGCCCTGCTCGGGGATGCGGCTCGCTCGCGGCTCCGCCGACGGCTCAACCGCCGATCCCGTCGGGCTCCTGGCTGGTAGCCGGCTCGGGCGACTCGGTCTGCACCGGCGGGGACGATCCGGAGTCCTCGGAGGGGCTCGGCTCAGGCGAGGCTGCCGTGGGCGAGGACGGCGGGCGGGTCGGGCGGAACGTGGGTACCGGCAACGGTCTCTGCCGTTTCAGGTCGGGCCTCGCATCGCCGCGCGTGTCCGGTGCCCGGGGAAGCGGCGGAAGGTCGTCACCTCCGCGGGACGGCTCGGCAGCGGCCGTACCGGCCGCGCTCGACGGGGCGGCGGGTGCCGGCTGTGACGTCTCGTCGCAGGCGCCGACGGCGAGAGCGAGAATGGCCAACAACAGCAGGCCGGGGGTACGCATCACGGGTCGCCGATCGTGTGGGTGTCATCGTGCGGCGCACACTGCTTCGGCGACGGAGATCGGTCCCGCGGCGGACGGCGCCGGCCCGATTGTCGGATCGGATCCGGACCGCGGGCCGCACTCCCTGTCTGGCCGGTCCCGATTTCACGGGACGCCGGTCCGTGCCCGATCTCCGGAAACGGAGCGGCTCGCCCGGATGATCCGGGCGAGCCACGGCACCACTTACTTCTTCTTCGCCTTCTTGCTCTTCTTGTCCTTCTTGTCCTTCTTCTTGTCCTTGGCCATGGCGACGCCTCCCATCACGCAAAGTCAGCGCCCGCGGACCGTGCGCGACGAGAGGGACCGTATGGCACCAAGGTGAACGGGCTGTCGCCAGACGACCACGAACCCGATTTCCGTTCACTCATCGACACGCCGCTGAACTGGGCAGACATGGACAGCGAAACCTGAAGCTGAGACGTCGGTCACATGAACACGAGATGGCTAATGAACGACGGCAACAGTCGTGGCCGAGTGGTGGGCCGGAAGGCGGTGCGGCTGGACCACCAGGAAGCACACGAGGGTGGCGGCGAGCATTCCACCGAAGACGACGATCGCCATCGCCACCTCGCCGACGCCCAGCACACCCACCAGCGGCGCGGCCAGGGCGCCGACACCGAACTGGACGGCGCCCAGCAGGGCCGCCGCGGTCCCGGCCGCCTCGCCGTGCCGGGAGAGGGCCAGGGCCGGAGCGTTCGGCATGGCCAGGCCGACCGTGGCCAGGACCAGCCACAACGGGATCAGGATGCCGGCCAGGCCGCCGGCTCCGGTGACGGCCAGGGCCAGGAACACCACGCTGAAGGCCAGCCCGGCCAGCAATGCGGCGCTCATGATCTGCTGGGGCGTCCAGCGGCGCAGCAGACGCACGTTGAACTGGGTCGCGCCGATCAGCCCGACGGCACCTCCGGCGAAGATCAGCGCGAACTGCTGCTCGCTCATGCCGTACCCGTCCTGGAAGACGTACGACGAACCGCTCACGTAAGCGAACAGCGCCGCCATCGCCAGACCGGCGACCAGGATCAGGCCCACGTAGACCCGGTCGGTGAGCAGCCGGCCGTAGTCACGGACGGTGCCCAGCACGCCCCCGCCGCGGCGGTTCGCCACCGGCAGGGTCTCCGGCAGGACCAGTGCCGACACGGCGCTGATCGACACCGCGACGACGGTCAGGACGACGAACACGCCGCGCCACGACGTCCAGTTCAGCACCAGGCCACCGATGGTCGGCGCGAGGATCGGCGCCACCCCGACGACCAGCATCAGCCGGGAGAACAAGCGGGCCGCGGCGTTGTCGGTGAACAGGTCGCGGACCATCGCCATGGCCACCACGGCGGCGGCCGCGGCACCGAGGCCCTGCAGGACCCGCAGCGTGCCGAGGACGGCGACGTTCGGCGCGATCACGCAGAACACCGACGCCAGCATGTGCACCGCGATGCCGCCCAGCAGCGGCCACCGGCGGCCGAACGCGTCGGACAGCGGGCCGACGATCAGCTGGCCGAACGCCAGGCCGATCAGGGTGCCGGTCAGGGTCAGCTGGACGGCGGCGGCAGTCGTCTGCAGGTCGGCGGTGATCGCCGGCAGCGACGGAAGATACATGTCGATGGTGAGCGGCCCGAGCGCGGTCAGCAGGCCGAGCACGAGAACGATCCGGAAACGGCGCCCGGGTGAGAGCAGCTCTCCGGGCGATAGGTCGTCGTCGGGCGGGGTCACGGTGCGAAGGGAAGCCACCTCAGCGACAAGTTGCCCGGTACCGGGGTTCTTCCGGGCTCGCGCGGATGGTAACGGTGCTCACACGTCGGCGGCGCGGACCCTCGCCGACAACTCAGGCCACAGCGATTGACCTGCACCGATGGTGAGCTCGGTCGAGTAGTCGGGGCCGTGGCCGCCGAGGGTCACGCCGGCCTCGCGGGCGATGAGGGCGCCGGCCGCGATGTCCCACAGCTTCGTGTCGAGGGCCAGGCCGCCGTCGAGGCGCCCGGCGGCCTGATAGACCAGGTTCAGGGCGGCCGGGATGCGGCGGATGTCGCCGGAGAGCGGCAGCAGCTCCCGCAGCACCCGGCCGGCGCGCTCCTTGGTCTTCGGGTTCGGCTGGAAGCTGATGCCGATCAGGGCCTCGGCCAACGGCGGGCCGCTCGACGCGGCGATCGGCTCGCCGTTGAGCAGCGCGCCGCCGCCGTCGATCGCGCTGAACGTCTCGTTCGCCGCCGGGTCGTGCACGACCGCCATCCGGGGCCGGTCGCCCTCGTAGAGCGCGATGCACACCGACCACGGGCCGGTCCGGCTCACATAGTTGCGGGTGCCGTCGAGCGGGTCGATGATCCAGGTCCAGCCGCTGGCCCCGGCCCGGCCGTGGCCCTCCTCGGCCTGGGTGGCATCGCCGGGCCAGGCGTCGTGGATCGCGTCGACGATCAGCCGCTCACTGGCGATGTCGACGTCGGAGACGACGTCGTTGGCGTGCGCCTTGGGTGCACCCATGCGCAGGGTGTCACGGCGCTCGATCTGGAGCCGCCCGGCCTGGACTGCGAGGTCGGCGGCGAGGTCACGGGCGGCGTCAAGATCTCGGCTCATCACCGCCAGGTTATCCGCACCTCACCTCGGTCACCGCTACGGGGCGGACTCCCACCTCGCCTCGCAGTCCACCTGCGGCCTCCGCCGGTGGGATCTGTGGGCCCGCCCTCGGGGCTCTCCCGCCGTTCGCGCCAGTCACCAGCCCATACGGTCGGTGCCGCGGTTGACGACGTGGGTCTTCCCGCCGGACTTCAGGACGACCTTCCAGCGGTACGTGCCTTTGCGCGGCAGGCAGTAGTGGCCGGAGTAGGTGTCGTAGACGCCGATCTTGTCGGCGGCGCGAACCTTGCCGGCGACGACGAGCCGGACGGTGATGGTGTTGCCGGCACGACCGGTCACCTGGTAGCCGACACAGCCGTCCTCGACTTTGGTCCAGGAGCCGGCGGGCTCGTACAGCAGTCCGAAGGCGTTCCAGCGGTCCTTGCCGTAGGCGGCAGCCGGGCTCGCCGCGCAACCGACGGCGATGGCGGTGGCGGCGAGAGTTGCCACCAGCTTGCGGATCATGTGCTCCCCCTGACGTGCGGCCTCCGACCTGTGCGACGGGGACGATCGGCGAGGGCTCCCCGATCATGAGTTCTCCCGGCGAACGGTACGGCGGCGGAGCGGTCCAGGGGCCAGCGCAGTCCCGCGGGTCCGGCTGAGCGCCTCAGGGGCCGCGGCGGTCCCGCAACGGCCTCGGGTCGCCGTCCTCGAAGTAGGTGATCGCGATGTCGGGCAGTTCGTTCTGCAACTCGTAGGACAGCATCAGCCCGGCCTGCCGCCAGCGGCTCTCCGCCTCGGCGCTGGGAAACGCGAAGCCGGTCAGCGCGATGCCGGTGTACTCGTCGTTCCACGCCCGCAGACGCCGCACCAGCTCCGGGCGGACGCCGAGGTCGTCGAGGTCGACCGGGCCCATGTGCTCCAGGTCCGAGTCCCAGACCGGGTCGACCACCTCATACTCCGCCATGACCCTCAAGGCCGACGGCCGGTACGGCTCCCCCATCGGCCCATCGTCGCACGGCCGGAATCGGTCACACCGACGTTGTCGCAGGCGTGCGGTCCAGGGTCCAGCGGAGCTGGAAGGCCAGCGCCACGGCCATCAGGACGGCCGGGACGACGGTGAAACCGAGCAGCAGCGCGGTCTGTGCCGACTCCGGCTGGGTGACCGTACGGCCGTCGGTCGTGGCGACGAAACCGCCCAGCGCCAGCGCCGCCGAGTAGACGTACGGGCCGATGGCGGTTCCGGTGGCCTCGGTCGCGGTCCACACCCCGGTGTACGCCCCGGCCCTGGTCGCGCCCCGGGCCGAGGCGGCGGCCACCGCGTCCGGGACCATCGAGAACGCGAACAGCTGGAGGCCGGCGAACGCGATCCCGAGCACCACGACGACGGCGACCGCGGGCACCGTGCCGTAACCGAGCAGCGGTGCGAGCGACCCGGCGACGAACACCGACTGCGAGATGACCAGTCCCCGCTGTTTGCCGATGCGGCGTGACACGACCGCCCACACCGGGCCGGCGATGACGGCCGGGCCGAGGAACGCCCCCATGAACACGGCGGTGAGCTTCGGGTCACCGAAGACGTGTTCGGTGTAGAACGGCAGCGCGGCCAGGAACAGGTGGGTGGTCGTCCCGGTGAACAGGTAGGACAGCACGAGCGCCCGGAAGTCGCGGTCCTGCCAGGCGACGCCGATGTCGGCCAGTGTGGAGTGCGAATCGGCCGGGGCACGGAACCCGGAATGCGCGGTCAGCCGCCGCACCCCGACGATCGCGACCAGCCCGGAGACCACCATGATCCCGGAGAGCAGCAGCGCCATCCGGGCGTAGTCGCCGCGCCCGCCGGCCGCTACCAGGGCCGGGGCCGCCACCCCGGCCCCGAGCAGCCCCAGCGTGAGGAACAGCATCCGGAACATGAAGACCCGGGTGCGCTCGTGATAGCCGACCTCCAGATCCGACGGCGTCGTCAGATAGGGCACCTGGAAGCAGGCGAACAGCAGATTTCCGGCGACGAACCACGCACCGACCCACAGAGCCGCGCCCGCGCCGGACAACCCGCCCGGCACCGAGAACATGCCGACCATCGCCACGGCCAGCAGCAGACCCACCCGGAGCATGCCGATCCGGTTCCCGGTGCGACGGGCGGCGCGGTCCGAGCGGCTGCCGAGGTACGGGTGCACCACCACGTCGATGATCTTGGGCAGCAGCAGGGTGAGCCCGGCCAGCAGCGGCGGCACACCGAGCGTGTGGGTCAGGAAGTAGAGCAGCAGCAACCCGGGAACGGTCACCCAGACGCCCATCCCGACCGAGCCGGTGGCGTACGCCAGCAGGTCACCGCGCCGGACGGTCACCGCGCGTCACCGTGGCGGGAGACCACACCGGCGGCCAGGGAGGCGTCACCGAAGGCGCCGGACCGGACCCGTCCGGCGAGGGTACGGGCGACGATCCGATCGGTGAGCGCCGGCAGGTGACGCGCGAGGAAGAACTCCACCGCCCCGCGCCGGGTGGTCGGCAGGTCACGGCGTGGCCGCCGGCTGAGAGCCGCCCGCAGGACCGTGTCGACCACGCCGTCCAGTGGCTCGTACCGGCTCATGCCCTCCAGGGAGAGCCCGGCCGCGGCCGTGGAGTCGTGGATGGGACTGCGCACGGCCGACGGATACACACAGGTGACGCCGACGTGGGTGCCGATCTCCAGGCGGAGCGCGTCGGCGTACGCCACCAGGGCCCTTTTCGAAGCGCCGTAGGCCGCCGCCAGGGGAAGCTGCATCACCGCCATCCGCGAGGTCAGCATGACGATCCGCCCGCGCGACGCGACCAGGGCGTCCACACAGGCGGCGGTGACCCGCCAGGTGCCCAGCAGGTTGATGTCGAGCTGCCGGCGCACCTCCTCGCCCGGTGGCAGCTCAGCCGGTGCCGGACCGCCGACGCCGGCGTTGTTGACGAGCAGGTCGAGGCCGCCGAGCAGGGCGATCGCCTCGCCGACGGACGCGCGGACGGACGCGTCGTCGGTGACGTCGCAGGGCAGGACCTCGACCGGGTCGTTGACGCGGGGCGCGCGGTCGAGGCCGACGACGCGGGCGCCGAGGGAGTCCAGACGGGCGCAGATCGCCCGGCCGAACGTCCCGGACGCGCCGGTGACCAGGACACGCATCCCGCGCGGATCGCGGGCGTTCAACGGGAACCTCCTCGGGCGATCTCACGGTGGAGTGCGGCGACATAGCTGTCGAAGTCGACCCGCATGTGGGGACGGGCGTGCGGGCCCCAGCGGTCCACGGCCGCGCGCAGGTCACGGTCGACGGCCTGCCGCTGCGCGGCGGCGGAGGGCAGGATCAACTTCCCGGAGAGGTACGCCGCGGCCAGCTTCGCCTGCGCCTCGACGACCGGGAAGGCGGCGCCGGTGGACTGCATCAGCCCGACGAACGCCAGCGCCGGGTCGTCGAGGTGGAAGACCCGGCGGTACAGCGGCAGGCTCTCCGGGTCCGGGCCCAGCCATTCTTCGGAGAGGAACGGGATGTGTACGCGGTACCCGGTCGCCCAGACGATGACGTCGACCGCGTCGATCGTCCCGTCGGTGAACACGACCTTCGCCCCGTCGAGACGGTCGATGCCGGGCCGCGGGACGACCTCACCGTGGGTGAGCCGGTGCAGGATCGTGTCGCTGACGGTCGGGTGGTTCTGGAACAGGCCGCCGGCGGGCGCGGGTAGCCCGTACCGCTGAGGGGTCCCGACCGCGACCCGCAGCAACCGTTCGGCGATCGCCTGCCGCAACCGCCAGGGAAGCGCCGCGATGGCCCCGCCGGTGGCGTCGGCCGGCCGCCCGAACAGGTATTTCGGCACGATGTGGACGCCGTGCCGGGCGGAGAGCAGAACCGGCCCGCGGGCAGTGTGGGAGGCGTCGACGGCGATGTCCATGGCCGAGTTGCCCATGCCGACGACGAGCACCCGCCGGTCCCGGAAGACCTCGGGCGTACGGTAGTCGTGGGCGTGCATCTGGAGTCCGTCGAACGTCCCGGGATAACCGGGCTCCGGGTGGCGGGGCCGCCAGTTGTGGCCGTTGGCGACGATCACCGCGTCGACACGCTCGGTGTCGCCCTGATCCGTGGTGACGGTCCAGGCGGGTTCGACCCGGGTGACGGTCGTGCCGAACCGGATGTGCGAGGTCAGCCCGAACCGGTCGGCGTAGTCGGCGAGATACCCGGCGACCAGGGCTGCCGACGGGTAGTCGGGCCAGCCCGCGGGCATCGGGAAGTCGGCGAACTCGGTGCGGCCCTTGCTGGTGTTGAGGTGCAGGGAAGCGTAGGTGTCGGTCCACAGCCCGCCGGGCCGGTCACCGCGCTCGTAGGCGACCACCTCGCAGCCGGCGTCGAGCAGAGCCTTGACCGTGGCCAGTCCCGCGGCTCCCGCGCCGATCACGGCGACACGCATGGAACTTCTCCTACCGAGGTTGTAGCGCTGGCCAAACCGTAGGCGCTGGCCGCCGCCCTGAGAATGGAGTGGACCACGCCGTTTCATGTTGTGGTTGTGGGCCACCACAACGGCACGGCAGCATGTCGGGATGCAGCCTGCTGACGACTGGACCGCGATGGTCGATCTCATCGAGCGGGTGATGGGCGACGAGGACCTGCTGCCGTCGGTGATCTCCGGGGTGCGGGCGACCGTGCGGGAGGTCGCGGTGCTGCCGCCGTCGGACATCGCCGGCCACACCCGGGCCCTGCTCACCGCGGCGACCCGGGCGCTCGCTGACCGGCGCGGACCGACCGAGGCGGAGCTGTCCTTCGTGGAGGAGCTCGGCGTCACCCGGGCCCGGCAGGGCGTGGCGATCGAGGCGGTCCTGGGCGCCATCCACGTCGCCGAGCGGGCGATCTGGGCGCGGGCCCGGGAGGTCGCCCGGGCCGAGGGGGTCAGCGCCGAACGGATGCTCGATGCCCGGGAGCTGTACGACGACTGGGCCGACGCCGTCCGCGGCCGGCTGATCTCCGCCCACCGGGCCACGAAAGCGCTGGTCGATCCACGGCCGGGCGGTCGTGACGCGGCGATCCTGCGCCGGCTGCTGCAGGGCGGCTCGGCGGCGGCCCTGGCG
>NZ_JBHSBL010000024.1:576182-589385 GCF_042650585.1 Actinoplanes subglobosus | reverse complement strand
GAGGCGGGCCTGCCGCCCGGCGGGCTGTGGGTGCTGGTGGCCCGGCCCGGGTTCGACGAGCGGGAACTGCGCGAACAGCCGCCGGTGGTGTGCGCGATCGTCGACGACCTGTTCGTCGGCGTCCTGTCCCGGGCGCCGTCGGTCCGCCAGGCGACAGCCGGACTGGCCGGTCCGGCCGCCCCCGACAAGCTCGCCCCGGTGCAGCGGCTCGCGCTGGCCGCCCTGCTCACCGCCGAGTCGACCGGCCGGGCCGGGGTCACCCACATCGCCGACGTGGCCTGGCAGGCGGCGCTCACCGCCCGTACCGACCTGGCCGCCGCACTCCTCGACCGGCACCGGCCGGCGTGGGCCGGGCTCGGCCCGAACGCCGAACCGGTGGCCCACGCCGTCCTGGCCTGGCTGGAGGCCGACCGCGACGTCACCGTCGCCGGTGCGAGGCTCTTCGTGCACCCGAACACGGTCCGCAACCGGGTCCGCCGGTTCACCGAGGTGACCGGCATCGACCCGGCCGGCACGTTCGGCGCCGTCAACGCGTGGTGGCTGTGCCGCACCTGGCTGCGCGAGGCGACCTGAGTGATTCACCAGTCGGTAGGTCAGCCGGTCGGACCTGCCCGAACGGCCTGCCACCATCAGCCGTGTGCGAGGCTCGGCACGTGACTCTGCGATACCGGTCCGCGGCCGGGCGGTGGGTGCTGCTGGCCACCGTGCTCGGTTCCAGCCTCGCGTTCATCGACGCGACAGTCGTCAACATCGCCCTGTCCGAGATCGGGCGTGACCTGGACGCCGACTCGGCCGGCCTCCAGTGGACGGTCAACGGCTACGCCCTCAGTCTCGCCTCGCTGGTGCTGCTCGGTGGTTCGCTCAGCGACCGGTTCGGCCGGCGGCGGATCTTCCTCGGCGGGGTCGCCTGGTTCGCCGCCGCCTCCCTGCTGTGCGGGCTCGCGCCGACGATCGAACTGCTGGTCGCGGCCCGCATCCTGCAAGGCATCGGCGGGGCTCTGCTCACCCCCGGCGCGCTGGCGATCCTGGAGGCGTCGTTCACCCCGGAGGACCGGCCCAAAGCGATCGGCGCCTGGTCCGGGCTCGGCGGCATCGGCGGTGCGCTCGGGCCGTTCCTCGGCGGCTGGCTGGTGCAGAGTGGCAGCTGGCGGCTCATCTTCCTGATCAACGTGCCGGTGGCGGCGGTCGTGCTGTGGGTGGCCGGGCGGCATGTGCCGGAGTCCCGCAACCCGTCGGCGACCGGGTCGGTGGACGTCGCCGGGCTGCTCACCGGGGCGGCCGGCCTGGGCGGGCTCACCTACGGTTTCACGGCGTGGCCGCAGCACGGGCCCGGCGACCCGGCCGTGCTCGTGTCACTGGCCGTCGGCGTCGCCGCCATGGTCGCGTTCGTACTGGTCGAACGCCGCTCGTCTCATCCGATGCTGCCGTTGCGGATCTTCCGGTCGCGGGCGTTCAGCGGGGCCAATCTGGTGACGTTCCTGGTCTATGCGGCCAACGGCGGGGTGTTCCTGCTGGTCGTGGTCAACCTGCAGGTCGTCGCCGGGTTCACGCCGCTGGCCAGCGGGATGGCTTTGCTGCCGGTGACCGTGCTGATGCTGCTGCTGTCGGCCCGGGCCGGGGCTCTCGGGCAGCGGATCGGGCCGCGGATCCCGATGACGGCCGGGCCACTGGTCTGCGCGGCGGCCCTGGCCTGGCTGTCCCGGATCGGCACGGACGCCTCCTACACCGCCGACGTCCTGCCTCCGGTGATCCTTTTCGGTCTGGGGCTGTGCCTGCTGGTGGCGCCGCTGACGGCCACGGCTCTCGGGGCGCTCGACGACTCGTACGCCGGAATCGCCTCCGGGGTGAACAACGCGGTGGCGCGAGCCGCCAGCCTGCTCGCGGTGGCGGTGTTGCCGCTGGCCGCCGGAATCGGGGCGGGAAGTCTCACCGACCCGGTCGTCCTGGCGCCGGTCTACCACGACGCGATGCTGTTGTGCGCGGCGCTGATGACGGGTGGTGGGGTGCTGGCCTGGTTCCTGATCCCGGACCGGTTGACCGCCCACACGCCGGTGAAGACATTCTGCGACCCGTGCAGCCCGCCGGTCCATCCGGCCGACACCGATCGCTCGCCCACCGCCTGAGTCACCGCCTCCTACCGGGGGTGCGCTGTCCGGTCAGGTGCCCTGGAGAGGGAGTACGAAGCGGCGGGACGTCTCGCGGCTGTCGGTGAAGCCGAGACTCTCGTAGAACAGGTGCGCGGACTCCCGATGGTTGCTGCTGTTGACCTCGACGAACAGGCAGCCGGCGGATCTGGCCCGCTCGGTGGCGGCGACGATCAGCAGCCGGCCGACGCCTCGGCCGCGGACCGCCTCGTCGACGACCAGCGCGGCCAGCCGGCCGAACTTGCCGGTCACCTCCAACAGCGGGGTGATGTGCAGGGCGGCCATCCCGACCAGCGTGCCGTCGTCGTCGGCGCCGAGCAGCGCGCCCGCCCGGTCGCCCAGCCAGTAGTCGAGACGCTGGCGGACCTCCCGCTCGGTCGACGGGAAGCCGAGCTGGTCGAGCAGGACGGCGAGGCGGGCGGCGTCGCCGTGGTGGATCGGCCGGATGTGCATCTCACGACCATAAGGCTGTGATCAGCCGGACACGGTGCGGGGCCACCAGTCGTCCGGATCGGTGGCGCGGATCTCGGCGAGCAGGGTGCGGCCGGCGTCGGTCGTGACTGCGGCCGCGAGGTATTCCTCCCAGCGTTCGCGCAGTTCGGGGCGGTCGGCCAGGCTTTCCCGGACGTGCAGGACCGAGTCGAGGATGTCGGCGTCACGGGCCAGGCGCGCCTCCTCGGTGTCCTGGCCGAGCCATTCAGCGGCGCGGGTACGGATCAGGTCGCGGGCGGGGGCGGGCAGGGCGGCGGTCTGGTCGTCGATCACCTGGCGGAACGGTTTCGGCTCGTCGAGGTAGCGGCGGGTCAGGTGGTGCATGTCGCCGAGACGGGCCTCCGGCAGGTCGTGCAGCAGCGCCAGGGTGGCCGCCCGGTCCGGGTCGGCGCCGGTCATCGCGGCCAGTGTCATGGCGATCAGCGCGGTGCGGAACGAGTGGTCCGCGACCGACTCACGGTTCGCGATCCGGGCGAGAGCCCATCCGGTACGGGTGGTCCGCTTCAGCACGCCTGCCTCGTACAGGAAATCGGCGGTCGGCATCGGCGGTCAGCCCGTGGTGACGGGGAGTTCGGCGTAACCACGCAGGACCAGGCGGTCCCGTAGGCGGGGCTCGCCGGCCGGCGCGAGCCGCGGCAGCATGCCGAGCAGCAGCGGGAACGCGACCTGCGCCTCCAGCCGGGCCAGTGGCGCGCCGAGGCAGTAGTGGGCGCCGCCGCCGAACGACACCGGCTGGATGTTGGGCCGGTCCGGGTCGAAGCGGTGCGGGTCGGGGTAGCGCTCGGGGTCGTGGTTGGCCGAGCCGAGCAGCAGGTTGAGGTCGGCGCCGGCCTGCAGGTAGACGCCGTCGCCGAGGTCGAGGGGCTCCGACGCGTAGCGGGCGGCCATCTGCACCGGCGAGTCCCAGCGCAGGATCTCCTCGACGAAGGCGGGCGCCAGCTCCGGGTCGGCGCGCAGCCGGTCGGCCTGGGCGGGCTGGTCGAGCAGCAGTTTCAGGCCGGTGCCGAGCAGGTTGGTGGTGGTCTCGAAGCCGGCGACCAGCATCAGCACCAGGTTGGCGAGCAGTTCCGGACCGGTGAGCCCGGAGCCGGCGGCGGCGAGTTCGCTGGTCAGGTCCTCGCGGGGCTCCTTCTGTCGCTCGGCGATCAGGCCGATGAAGTAGTCCTCCAGCTCGCGGCCGGCGGCGTCGGCGCGGGCCATCTCGTCCTCGGTGCTGATCGGTTCGAGGACGACGGTGAGGTCGGCGGCCTGCTCCCGGAACCAGGTGCGGTCGGTGTCGGGGACGCCGAGCAGGGCGCAGATGACCGCGATCGGCAGGGGGTACGCGAACGCGCTGACGAAGTCGGCCCGCTCCGGCATCGCCTTGATCAGGTCGGCGGCCTGCTCGGCGATCATGTCGCGCATCGCGGCGACCCGGCGGGCCGTGAAAGTCCCGGCGGCGGCACGGCGGAGACGGGTGTGGTCGGGCGGGTTGGTCAGCAGCATCGACTGGACGACCGAGGCGACACCACGGTTCTCCCGCCAGTCGGGCCAGAAACTGTCGTAGACGGCGGCGTCGGCGACCCGGACGCTCGGGTCACGCAGCAGTCTGCTGGTCAGCGCGTGGGTGGTGACGAAGTAGCGGCCGTCGAGCGCGGAGAAGATCGGTGCGTGCTCCCGCAGTACGTCATAGGCGGGGTACGGATCCCGGCGCCCCTCGGGTGAGAACAGTGATCCCAGCGCGGTCTCGAAGTCCATTCCGCCACTGAACCACATGCCGTCCGCTCCCCCGTACGTACGCGGGCGGGTCTTCCTCCGGCCGGGTACGTGGGGCATGGTGGTGGTGGGTCACGCCCGGAACACGACCACGTCCCGGGCGTCACTGTCCGAGGAGGACACTCACCGTGTTGCTGGCGCGGGCCGGACTGCCGGTCGCCTCGCGGAGCACCGACCGGGTCACCCTGTCGTTCGGCGATCCGTTCCGGGCCGGGGACCCCCCGCGGTCCATCATCCCGTGTCCTCTAGCGAAACAGCGTTTCCCACCGTAGGGTGCCTGCATGGCGGTCACGGGTGAGTCCGAGCAGCAGATCAAACAGGTGACGGCCTACCGCGGGCGGCCGCCGGTGACCGTGCGGCGCGGGACCGGAGCGCCGTTCGGATGGTGGCCGGCCGTCTGCATCGCGCTCGTCGCCGCGATAGACCGGATCGAGTACAACCTGCTCGCCGGGGCGCTGCCGACGATCCAGGAGGAGTTCGGGTTCAGCGACAGCCAGGGCGGGGCGATCGCCACGGCCGGGGCCATCGCGGCGATCGTGCTCCTGCTGCCCGCCGGGCGTCTCGCCGACACCGGGAAACGCACGTGGACCGTGTCGGCGATCGTCGCGGTGTGGGCGCTGCTGACCGTCGGGACCGGGCTGGCAGGTACCTACGCGACCCTCTTCGCGGTACGGGTGCTGCTCGGGGCGGCCGGGCAGCTGTACAACCCGCCGGCGTCCAGCCTGCTCGGTGACCTCTATCCCGGGCCGGGGCGGGCGCGGGCCTACGGCTACGAGCGGATGGCGTACTTCGCGGGCCTGCCGATCGGGGTCATCGCCGGCGGGGCACTGGCACAGACGGTCGGCTGGCGTACCGGGTTCTTCCTCGTGGCGGTCCCCGGGGTGATCATCGCGCTGCTCATGCTGACGGTCCGCGAGCCGGTACGCGGCGTCGGGGACAGCCTGTCCCGCTGGTACAACGACACCACCGCGACCGTTGCCGCCGCCGACACGACCGCCACCGCCGACACCCCGGCCGTCGCCGCACCGGTGGTCCCGATGCGGGCTCAGCTGGTCACGCTGCTGCGGATCCGTACCCTCCGCTCGGTGATCATCGGGTTGAGCATCCTCTTCTTCGGGCTCGGTGGGCTGTTCTTCTGGATGCCGTCCTTCTACGCCCGCGAATTCGGCCTGCCGGAGGCGTCCGCGGCGGCCGTCGGCGGCGGCGCCGGACTGGTCGGGATCGTCGCCGGAATCCTGGCCGGGAGCTGGCTCGGCGACCGCGACCACTCCCGGCGGGTGGCCATCGGGGGCTGGTCACTCCTGTTCGGAACGGTGTTCCTGGCCGGGGCGGTCAGTGTGCCGGTCCTGGTACCGCAGGCCATCTGCTTCACCCTGGCCAACGTCGGCTTCGCCGGAGCGATCGCCAACCTGACCGCGGCCAACGCCGACGTGGTCGCCGCATCCCGGCGCGGGCTCGGCTTCGCGGTACTCCAGATGCTGGTCACCCTCGGCGGCGCCCTCGGCCCGTGGCTGATCGGGATCGCCTCCGACAGCACCGGCTCCCTGCGGCTGGCCTACACGGTGGTGCTGATCCCCCTGGTGATCGGCAGCCTGATCGTCCTGGGCGGGCAGCGAACGTACCCGGCCGACGCGGCCGCCGCCCTGGACGCCACCCCGAACAACCCGTAGGCCTCCCGACCATGCAGGGTCCCGGAGCCGGGCGACGGCGGAGGGGCGGTGGTGGGGGGCGTAGTGGATCACAATGTGCGGGTGGGGTACATCGGACGGTGGGTTCGGATCGGGGCGGGGATCACCGGGCGCGGGCCTCGGGAGCGGCGGCTTCGGGCGGCCGTGGCGGGGAAGACCGTTCTCGTCACCGGCGCCTCCGAAGGGATCGGGGAAGCCACGGCGCGGCGGCTGGCGGGGGCCGGGGCCACCGTACTTCTCGTGGCTCGCACCGTGGAACGACTCGAGCAGGTCCGGGCTGACATCGTGGCGGCGGGTGGGCGGGCGTTCGTACACCCGGCTGATCTCTCGTCTCCGGAAGCGGCGGCCGCGCTCGCGGCGGACCTGCTGGACCGGTATCGCCGGATCGATGTGATCGTGAGCAATGCGGGGCGTTCGATCCGGCGGTCGGTCGCTGACACCGCCGATCGGTTCCATGACATCCAGCGGACCGTTGCGCTGAACCATCTGGGGCCGGTTCAGCTGATGCTGGCGCTGCTTCCGGCGATGCGGGCGGCCGGTGGCGGGCACATCGTCAACGTCTCGACCGCGGGGCTCGCGTCCCGGACGCCCCACTGGTCGGCCTATCTGGCGTCGAAGGCGGCGTTCGACACGTGGCTGCGCTGTGCGGCGGTCGAGTTGCGGGCCGACCGGGTGACGGTGAGCACGGTCTATCTCAATCTGGTCCGGACCCGGATGAGCGCTCCTACGCCGCACTATCGGCGGGTTCCGGCCATGACTGCGGGTGAGGCCGCGGAGATCGTCTGCCGGTCGGTGGCCCATCGGACGTCGTGGTGGCCGTGGTGGGCGAAGATCGGGTCGGTTCTCCTGGCGATCATGCCGCGGATCGTGGAACGGGCACTCGCCGCGGGTATGTGGGCGATTGATGCCGTCGAGCCGGTTCGGGTGCTGGCGGCGACCGGGTTGTGGCGGCCTGAGCGGATTCTGCGGATCCTGGTCGCCGGTCGGCGGTACGGGCGGAGCCTGGCCACCGCGGTCGCCGCCGGGCCGGCTGACGGGATCGCGCTGATCGATGCGGACGGGCCGGTCCGCTACCGGGAGCTGTCCGCGCTGGCCGAACGGTGTGCGGGGAACGCGGCCGAGCGGCTCGGGGTGCGGGCCGGCGATCGGGTCGGGGTGGCCTGTGACGGGCATCGGGGGTTCGTGGCGGTGGCGGCGGGGCTGGCCCGGCTGGGTGCGGACGTGATCCTGCTGCCGCCGGATCTGCCCGCCGACCGGCTGAACGAGGTGTTACGGCGCGAACGAGCGACGGCGCTGATCACCGAACCGCTGACGGCGGGGACGGCGCCGCGTGATGAGCGGGTACGGGGAGACCGCCTTCGGCTGGGTGGGCCGGGAGTGGGCGTACCGCACATGGGTTGGCCGGAAATGATCGGCGAAAGCGCTCCGCCTGCCGGGAGGGTCCGGCGTGGCCGCGTGTTCGTGCTGACGTCCGGGACCACCGGTGTGCCGCGCAGTGTGTCGCGGCCGCTTCCGGTGAGCATGCTGCTCGGGCCGGTCACCACCCATCTGCGGATGACGCCGGTGCGGCGTGGCGAGCCGATCGTCGTGGCGACGCCGCCGCACCACGGATACGGTTTGACCTATCTGTCCGCCGGGCTGACCCTGGGCGCACCGGTCGTCCTGGTGCCCGGCGGCGATCCGCGGCGGATCCTCGACGCGGTCGCCGAGCATCGGGCCGGGCTGCTGTTCGCGCTGCCGATCCAGTTGCGACGGATCTGTGAGCTGCCGGAATTCCCGGATCTCGGCTCGCTGCGCGGCGTCGTCAGCGGCGCCGCACCGCTCACCGCCGACCTCTGCGAACGGCTGCGGGAACGCTTCGGGGAGCGGATCTTCAACATGTACGCGACGACCGAGGCCGGCTGGGCGGCGATGGCGACCCCGGCCGATCTGCGGGCCGCGCCGGGCACCGTCGGCCGTGCGCCACGCGGGGTCAAGATCAAGATCGTCGGATCAGACGGTACGGGTGAGCCGCCCGGCCGTATCGGTGAGATCCGGGTGCGCGGCTGGCAGCCCGACGGAGAGTGGCTCGGCACCGGGGACCTGGGACATCTCGATCCGGCCGGGCGGCTGTTCGTGGACGGGCGACTCGACGACATGATCGTCTCCGGTGGGGAGAACGTGTACCCGGGACCGGTCGCCGACGCCCTCACCCGGCATCCGGACGTGACCGACGTGCTGCTCGAAGCCGTCGACGACACCGAATTCGGTCAGCGTCTGCGCGCCACCGTCGAGGTCCGGGCCGGGAGCACGCTCACCGCCGCCGAACTCCGTGACTGGGCGAGCGGGCGGCTGTCCCGTGCCGAACGTCCGCGCGACATCAGCATCGTGGGCGCCCTGCGCCGTACCGCTACCGGGAAACCCGTCCGCGATCGGTGACCGTTCGGCGACAGCGCCTGTTCACCCGCCGGACCTGCGGCGCGACAGCCGTCGTTATGCTGCTGCTGCCGGGGAACTAGGGGGTTCCAGATGAACGACGGCTCGTCCGCCGGCGAGCTGCGCTTCGAGATGCTCGGGCCGATCCGCGCGTTCCGCGGCGCCGAAGCGGTGGACCTCGGACATCCGAAACAGCAGGCGGTGCTCGCTCTGCTGCTTCTGCACGCGCCGCGGCCGGTGCCGTTGCCGCAGATCGTCGCCGCCCTGTGGAACGGTGACCCGCCGTCCAACGGGGTCGACGTCGTGCAACGCTACATCGGCGCGCTGCGGCGGGCTCTCGATCCGGAGCGGAGCTCGCTGATCACCCTCACCGACGGCGGCTACGTCATCCGGGCGGGTGAAACCTCGGTCGATACCGGGGTGTTCCGGGCGACGCTGGCCCGGGCCCGGGCCGAGCACCAGACCGGGGCGATCGGGACCGCGACTGATGAGATCCGGACAGCGCTGGAGATGTGGCGGGACGAGCCACTGACCGGGCTCCGCGGGCCGGTGTTCGATTCGGCGCGGGCACGGCTCGAGTCGGAGCGGGCCGCGGCGTCGGCGCTGCTGGTCGAGCCGGCCGCTCCCGTGTCGCCCGCGACCCCGTCAGCCGCGCCGTCGTCCGTGCTGCCGCCTACCCTCATCGCCGGGCCGCCTACCGCTGTCAGCTCGCCGCCGGCGGCCAGTGCCCTTCCGCCGACGCTGATCGCCGGGCCCGCGACGATGGCCGACTCGGCGCTGCCGCCGACGCGTATCGCCGGGCCGCCCTCGGGTGGCGGCGCTCCTCCGCCCGCCGCTGGGCGGTCGCCCTCAGCGCCCGCCGCCGGGACGGCATCTGCCGCCGGGTCGCGATCTCCCGCCGGGAAGCCTCCGGCACCGGGCACTCCCCAACCCGAGCCGGATAAATCGGCATATCCCGAAGCGGTCGATCCCTGGGAGGGACATGATCTCTTTCCGCCGGACCCGCTGGCGATGAGCTGACCGTGGTTCCGGTGGTGGACACGGCGCGGTAGCTTCAATCCGTGACTGAGGCATACCCGAGCAGGGAGGACCGCATCGTCGCGGAGTTCGGCGACGGGTATGAGGTCGAGGGGATCGCGGCGCGTTACGGATTGACGGTCGAGCAGGTGTTCGCCGTGGTCGAGCGTGAGGTCGGGCCCGCGGGGCAGGCTCCGCCACCGGGTCACTACGCCCCGCCCGCACCGGGTCACTACGCCCCGCCCGCACCGGGTCACTACGCCCCGCCCGCGCCGGGTCACTACGCCCCGCCCGCGCCGGGTTACCAGGGCATTCCCGGCTATCCGGTGCCACCGGAATACCAGGGGCCGATCGATTACCGCCGACCGGCCGACCACCCAGGGCCAGGCTTTCAGACGCCGCCCGGCAGTTACCCACCGCAGCCTGATCCCGCGCCGTTGCCGCCGGGATACCCGGCGCCTGCACCTCCGCCGGCCTATTACGCACCGTCGTCGTATGAGGCGGCCGAGTCGGCGGTTCTCGAAGCCGTCGTCGCCGATTACGGCGACGGCCACGACGTCGCCATGATCGCCGGCAAGTACGGCATCACCGTCGAGCAGGTCTACCTCGTGGTCCAGCGAGTCCTCGGCAGCGACCGGCCCTGAGCCGAAACCGCCCGGCGACGAGCGGCGATCCATCTCGCGGCGCGATGACGACCCAAATCGCCGGAGAAATCCGGTCATGACCACTATCGGTCAGGGCTGGACCGGCGCTTCCGGCTGGGCGCCTTCTCGGGCAGCCGGTGCGCGTCGACGGCCCGGACCGTGAGCTTCAGTGCCTCAGCGGTGCGCTCGTAGGTCCGCTGCGCCACCGCCACATAGATCAGATCGAGCACCAGCAGCTGCGAGTGCAGCGCCGACAGCGCCGCCAACCGGAACGTCGTCTCCAGCACGCTGGTCGTGAACACGATGTCGGCGACCTCAGCCAGCGGCGACCGACCGAAACTGGTCACCGCCACGGTGAGCGCGCCATGATCGGCCGCCTCGGCAAGCGTTTCGATGACCTCACGGGTACGCCCGGAGTGCGACAGCCCGATCGCGACGTCCCCCGGCAGCAGCAGGGCCGCGTTGGTCAGCGCCGTGTGGCTGTCCTGCCGGTGCCAGACCGGCACGCGGATGCGCTCGAGCCGGAACGCCATCTCCCGTGCCGCCGTGCCGCTGCTGCCGAAGCCGAACAACTCGACCCGCTGCGCCCCGGCGATGGCGGCGGCGACCCGATCGACGGCGGCCACGTCCAGCCCGGCCGCGGTGCCCTGAATGGCCCGGGTGTCGGCGGCCGCGACCACACTCAGCACCTGGTCCAAGGGATCGTCGGGCGAGATGTCACCACTGATGTCGGTTTCCCAGCGTGCCTGTTCGGCGCGCCCCGTTTCGGTGGCCACGGCGACGCGCAGGCTCGCGTACCCCTTGAAGCCCAGCGTCCGCGCGAACCGGGTGACCGTCGCGGTGGACGTCCCGGACCGCTCGGCGAGATCGACGATGCTGGCGTGTGCCGACGTCTCCGGGTCGGCGAGGATCGCCTCGGCGATCCGCCGCAGCGCCTCCGGCATCTGCGGTCCCTCGATGCGCAGGCGCCCCAGCAGCCCGCCGCTCTCACCCGACATTGATGGTCACCCTTTTCATCCACCCGTTGACCCGATGAAAATTACGACTGTCCACGGCCGTCGTCAACCGAGTCCACCGGCGGCGGGTCCGGCGGCATGATGGCGGATCACGGCGGCGGGGTGCCGGGCCACCGGGAGCTCGGAGATCACCGCTGGAGTGTAGGGGCTCTCATGCGGCGGAGACTCTCACCGGGCCGGGCGGAACCGCAGCCGCAGCGAGGCCGGCGCGCGGGTGAACAGACCTCGCGGGTGGGCCGGCTCGGCGAGCTCGATGTCGTCCATGGCGTCGAGCAGGGCGTTCGCGGCGACCTCGACCTCGGTCTTGGCGAGCATGGCGCCGACGCAGAAGTGGCGCCCGAGAGCGAAACCGGTGTGGTTGGCGGCGGCCGTGTAGGCCTTGGCGAAGTCCAGATCCGGGCGGGAGACGTCGAAACGGTCCGGGTCGGCGTAGACGCGCGGGTCGCGGTTGGCGGCGGCGATCAGACAGACCACGGTGGCGCCGGCGGGCACCGTTCCGCCGGAGAGTTCCACGTCCGCGGCCGGTTGCCGCATGATCATTTGTACGGGCGGCGAGTGCCGCAACGTCTCGGCGAGAGCATGGCCGATCAGTGAACGGTCGGCACGCACCTTGGCCATCTGGTCGGGGTGGCGGACCAGATTGAGCATCATGCTGGCGAGCGCCTTGTCGGTCGTCTCGCCCCCGGCGAGCAGGAGCAGGCTGACGAACGACTTGATCTCGCGCTCTGTCATGCGCTCACCGTCGATCTCGGCGGTGCACAGCACGGACAGCAGATCGTCGCGCGGGTCGGCCCGGCACTCGGCGATACGCGGCAGCAGGTAGTCCGTGAGCTCGTCACGGGTCCGCAACCCGGCCGCGGCCACGGCGGGATCCTGGGTGAGGTTGGCCAGGAACGCCATCAGCGACGTGTACCAGCGGTGGAACAGCGCGTGGTCGGACTTGGGCAGCCCCAGCATGTCGACGATCACGTTGATCGGGTACCGGGTGGTGAACGCGTCGACCAGGTCGACCTCGCCGTCGTACCGGAACGCGTCGAGCAGTTCGGTGGTGTTGCGCCGCATCACCGGCACGAACCTGGCGGTCAGCTCACCACCCCGGAAGGCCGGGGTGACCAGGCGCCGGTGGACCGAGTGCTCCCGCCCGTCCATCTGGAGGATCGTGCGGCCGTGCACGGGTTCGAGCTGCCAGCTGTAGTTGTCGCTGGTGAAGACCGGATCCTTGAAGGCTCGTTCGACATCGGCGTAGCGACTGATCACGTACGCGTTCATGCCCTGATGGAAGGCCAGCGGCTCGGTCTCGCGCAGCGCCTCCCAGACTGCGGTGGGGTCGGCCAGGCACTCCGGGGAGAGGATGTCGGTGACGGTCATCAGTGTCCTTCCGGAAAGCGAACCGTCACCGCGCCGACGTCGATGATCAGTTGAGGACGATGCTCGCGGAGGTGGCCGTCGGCTTGACGACGAAGAGCCGCAGACACTTCCCGCCCTTGTCCATGACCTCCCAGACGTGCTTCCGATAAGTCAGCGACGTCTCGACACTGTCACCCGCCGCAATGGTCCGCTCCTGGGCACGCTTTCCGGCGAAATCGCGCCACGCCAGCTTGATCGGTTCCTCGGTGTCGTTGGTGATATCGAGCGGCACCTGCGTATTGTCACCCGATTGGGAGAGCAGCACCTTCGAACACGGAGCCGGAGTCAATCCGGTGTAGGAGAATCCGGTCGGCGCCGCCATGGCACTGCCCTGACCTGCCACGATGATCGCCACGACAATCCCGGCAGCAGTCGTCCCCGCCATTTTTCGAGCCTTCATGAGAATGCACC
Organism: Actinoplanes subglobosus; assembly: GCF_042650585.1. Classification (NCBI taxonomy): domain Bacteria; kingdom Bacillati; phylum Actinomycetota; class Actinomycetes; order Micromonosporales; family Micromonosporaceae; genus Actinoplanes; species Actinoplanes subglobosus. Next base: position 576,396 of record NZ_JBHSBL010000024.1, on the reverse strand, counting down.
AACCTCGTTGCGCCGACGGTGATAACACCGTGAACATACAGTCGCGCGAGACGGCCGTGCTCGGCTTTCCCGAAGTGTAATGCCACCGATAACCGATGCCCGATGATTGATCGCCGGGAGGCGTGTCACCGCCGTTTCCGGTCCATTCTCGGAAGGATTCTGCGCACCCGACGCCGTCGACCAACCCGGCACATCCAGACACATGCCGGACTTG
>NZ_JBHSBL010000024.1:369717-576158 GCF_042650585.1 Actinoplanes subglobosus | reverse complement strand
GGGCGCCTGCCGGGACCGCTGCCGCCGCCGGCGAGGGGGCCGGACTCAAGGGTGGGTGGGCATCACCTCAATCCGGTGGTGGCGATTCCCCGGACCAGGTATTTCTGGCCGGCGATGAAGAAGCCGATCACCGGGGCCAGCGAGACGAACGACATCGCGAACATCTCGCCCCACTGGCTCTGGCCTTCGGAGTCCATGAACTGGCGGATCGCCAGCGGGACCGTGTAGAGCTGCGGGTCGGTGAGGTAGAGCAGTGGGCTGAAGAACTCGTTCCACACCGAGATGAAGGTGAAGATCGCCGTGGTGGCGAACGCCGGCAGACACAGGGGCATGACGATCTTCCAGAAGGTACGGAACGGGCCGCACCCGTCGATCCGGGCGGCGTCGTCGAGCTCCTGCGGCAACGAGCGCATGAACTGGACCATCAGGAAGATGTAGAAGCCGTTGGTGGCCAGGAAGTGCGGCACCAGCAGCGGGTAGTACGTGTTGAGCCAGCCCAGCCGGTCGAACATGACGTACTGCGGGACCACCAGCACGTGCCCGGGCAGCATCATGGTGCCGAGCATCATCGCGAAGAACAGCTTCCGGCCGGTGAAACGCAGCCGGGCGAAGGCGTAGGCGGCCAGCGAGCACGACAGCAGGTTCCCGATGATGCTGAGCGTGACGATGACCAGCGAGTTGACCAGGTAGATCTCGAACGGCTCGCTGAGCGCCGTCCACCCGCGCGCGTAGTTGCCGAAGTCGAACACGGCCGGCCACAGACCCTCGTCGGTGAAGACTCTGTCGCTGGGCTTGACCGAGCTGGAGATCATCCACAGCAGCGGGTACATCATCACGATGCCCACGCCGCTGAGCAGCACATGCCGCAGGAAACGCGGCCGCCGAGGACGGGCGACGGGCGGCGCCTCCGAGGGGGCCTCCGGGGAGCGGGTCAGGGTGAGGGTCATCGCGGGGTCCCGTCAGTTGTCGTAGAAGACCCAGTAGCGGGCCGCGAGGAAGTTGATCGCGGTGAACCCCGCGATGATGATCAGCAACAGCCAGGCCATCGACGAGGCGTAGCCCATGTCGAATTCGGCGAACCCCTTCTGGTATAGGTACAGGTTGTAGAACAGGGTGGAGTCCGCCGGTCCGCCACTGCCGTTGCTGATCACGTACCCCTGGGTGAAGGTTTGGAAGGACGCGATCAGCGCCTGCACCAGGTTGAAGAAGATGATCGGGCTGAGCAGCGGCAACGTGATCGACCGGAACTGCCGCCAGCGGGAGGCGCCGTCCATCGAGGCGGCCTCGTAGTACATCGCCGGGATCTGGCGCAGCCCGGCCAGGAAGATCACCATCGGGGCGCCGAAGGTCCACACGTGCAGCAGGATCAGCGTCGTCAGCGCATGATCCGGATCGGTCGTCCACGCGGGGCCGTCGATACCGAACCAGGACAGGAAGCCGTTCACGATGCCGTCGTAGCCGAACAGGTAGCGCCAGAGCATGACGATGGCGACGCTGCCGCCGAGCAGCGACGGCAGGTAGTAGATGCTGCGGTAGATCGCCAGGCCCCGGACGCCACGGTCGAGGACGATGGCGACGGCGAGCGCGACCGCCAGCGACGCCGGGACCGACACCAGGGTGTAGACGAAGGTGACCTTCAGCGACTGGTGCAGTTCGACGTCGCCGAGCATCGCCTCGAAGTTCGCCAGTCCGGCCCAGCGTGGCGGGGTGAGCAGGTCGTAGTCGGTGAACGCCAGGTACAGCGAGGCGACGAACGGGACGACCATGAAGACCATCCCGCCGAACCAGGGCAGCAGGAACACGTACCCCGCCCAGTCCTGACGTTTTCTGATCATGGGGCGATGGCCTTGCGGGCCTCGGTGATGAACTGCTTCCCGGCGTCAGCCGGGGTGGTCCGGCCGAACTCGACCTCGGTGCTGAACGTCTTGAGGATGTTGGTCAGCTTGCTGGCGCCGACCGGATAGGGGTATGAAGCGGGCAGTTTCTCCTGTTGGAGGGCGCCCAGGAAGTCGCTGGACCGCTTGTTGTCCGGCTCCAGCCCGGGAGCGATCGCCTCGGCGACCTTACTGCTGGCCGGCACGCCGCGGGTGGCACCGGACGCCTTGGCGGCCTCGGTGTCGTTGATCAGGAAGTTCAGCAGCTTGACCGTTTCCGCCGGGTGCTTGGAGGCGGCCGCGATCGACCACAGCGCCGGCGTGTCGACGGACTGGCCGCGACGCTTGCCCTGGGTCTCGCCCGGCATCCGCAGCAGGACCAGGTTGCCGCCGCACGCCTGGTTGAAGCTGATCAGGTTGTTGGTGGGGATGACCTGCGAGGCGATCGACTTCTTGGCCAGGTAGGACTGTGCGGCCGAGGCGCCGTTGTTCTGGTCGATGAACCCGGCGGGCGGGATGCCACCGGACTTCCGCAGGTCCTCGACCAGCTGGTACCACGCGATGAGGGTGGCCTCGGTGGCGCCGAGCTTGCCGTCGGCGGTGAAGAAGTCCTCGCCGCGCTGCCGGGCGAAGACGAGCAGGTTGGCGACGGTCCACGGTTCGAAGTTGGTGCCGTACACCTTGCCGCCACTGGCCCTGGTGACCTTCTGCGCGAAACCGGCGAGGTCCTCCCAGCTCCAGGTGTCGCCGTCCGGGATCGCCACGCCGTACTGATCGGCGAGGGTCTTGTCGATGACGAAACCGATCGTGTTGAGCCCGGACGGCACGCCGAAGCTGGCGGCGCCGACCTGGCCGAGGGCCCGGGCCGGGTCGGTGAGCCCGGACTGGTCGAGTTCGGGATGCCGGGCCAGGTCGAGCAGGGTGCCACGGTCGGCGTACTCGCGCAGGCTGTCGAAGCGCATCGCCATCAGGTCCGGCGGGTCGCCGGCCGCGAAGCGGGCGGCCAGTTTGTCCTTGTACGGGCTGCTGTCCTGATACTCGGTGCGGACGCGGACACCCGGGTTGGCCTGCTGAAACAGGTCGAGTGCCTGCTGGGTGAGCTGGGCGCGCTGCGTGTCGCCCCACCACACCATGTTCAGCTCGACCTTGCCGTCGTCGCCGCCCTTGCCACCGAACCCGCGCCCACAGGCGGGCAGCCCGGCGGCGAGCCCGGTCAGGCCGGCGAGGGTGAGCAGCCGGCGCCGGTCGAGACGTGAGTTCACGATGGATCCTTCCGGACGCGATTTGTTTCAGTGTTTTATCTATCGAATGCCATGGATGTCAACGGGCGACCCAGGATTTGTTTCAGAGATTGACGTAACTGGGATTTCGCCGCTAACTTGCCGTCCATGCCGACCGTGAAGGCACACGATCTGTCCTGCGGCGGGCGTGTGGTGGCCCGGTACGTGTGGGATCCGCACCTGCCGTTGACCGTCTCGCCCCGCCCCTACCTGCATCCGGTGACCACTCTCGGCGGAACGACGGTCACCGGTTTCATGCCCGCCGACCACCTGCACCACCTCGGCGCGAGCATCGCCGTCCCGGTCCTCAACGAGGCCAACTTCTGGGGCGGGCGCACCTATGTGGCCGGACACGGCTCGGTCCATCTCGACAACCACGGACGGCAGCGGCACGCCCGCTGGCTGCACCGCTCCGGCGACCGGCTGCACCAGGAACTCGACTGGCTCGACCGCGACGGCCACGTCCTGGCGCACGAGTCGCGGGGCCTGTCCGCACACCACATCGACGGGGACGCCTGGCTGCTGCGGGTCGAGTTCACACTGACCGGCGCCACCGGCGGGGACCTCACCATCGACAGTCCCGCGGCACGTGGGCGGGCCGGCGCCGGTTACGGCGGCTTCTTCTGGCGGGCACCCGACGGCGACTACCGGATCAGCGCCGAGACCGGCACCGGCATCGACGCCGTCCACGGCCGAGCGGCACGCTGGCTGTCGGTCGAGGGCGGCGGATGGACGCTCGTCTTCCTCACCGACACCGTCTCGTCCGATCCGTGGTTCGTGCGGTGCGACGACTACGCCGGGGTGTGCTCGGCGATCGCCTGGGACCGGCTCGTCGTCCCGCCCGGCGGCACGCTCACCCGGCGGTTGTCGGTCCTGGTCGCCGACGGCTCCGCCACCGGCGAGGCACTGACCGCTGCCGAGCGGGCCCACCGGCTCCCGGCGGCGGCCACGGAGGCGGCCCGGTGAACGCGCTGTGGAACGCGGACATCGGGGACGGGCACTACCGCAATCCGGTCCTGCACGCCGACTGGTCCGATCCGGACGTGATCCGAGTCGGTCACGACTTCTTCATGGTCGCCTCCAGCTTCAACCGGGTGCCGGGCCTGCCGATCCTGCACTCCACCGATCTGGTCGACTGGCGGTTGATCGGGCATGCCCTGGACCGGCTCGTTCCCGACGACGCCTACCGCGAGCCCCGGTCCGGCTGCGGCGTGTGGGCACCCAGCCTGCGCCATCACGACAGCCGGTTCTGGATCTGCTATCCCGACCCGGACCACGGCATCTTCGTCACCACCAGCGACGATCCGGCCGGCCGGTGGAGCGAACCGCGACTGGTGCTCCCCGGGCGCGGCCTGATCGACCCGTGCCCGCTGTGGGACGAGGACGGCACCGCCTACCTGATCCACGCCTGGGCGAAGAGCCGCTGCGGTTTCCACAACCGGCTCACCGCGCACCGGATGACACCTGATCTGGAACGGCCACTCGACCCCGGCACGCTCGTCGTCGACGGCGACGCGATCCCCGGATGCCGGACCCTGGAGGGCCCCAAGTGGTACCGCCGGAACGGCTGGTACTGGATCTTCGCCCCGGCGGGCGGCGTCACGAACGGCTGGCAGTACGCGATGCGCTCCCGCCACGTCCTCGGCCCGTATCAGCCGAAGATCGTCCTCGAACAGGGACAAACGAAGATCAACGGCCCGCACCAGGGCGCGTGGGTGGAGACACCCGCCGGCGACTCCTGGTTCCTGCACTTCCAGGACCTTCATGCGTACGGCCGTGTGGTCCACCTGCAGCCCATGAGGTGGCTGGACAGCGGCTGGCCTGTGATCGGCCACCACGGCGAGCCCGTCGAGCGACACCCCAAGCCCGCACTCCAGCCGGACATGACACGCGTTCCCGACAGCGACCCGGCAACAACACGCGTTTCCGACGACGGGCCGGCAACGACACGCGTTCTCGACGACGTCGGCGAGTGGACCTGGCCGGCGAACCCCGCGCCCGGCCGGGCTCCGGCGATCGACCATCACCCCGCGGACGGCCTCCGCCTTCGCTGTGAACCCGGCGACGACCTGCGGACCTTTCCCGCGGTGCTGGGGCGACGACTGCCCGGGCCCCGGTTCCGGGCGGAGACCACGGTGCGCCTCGACGCCGGACCCGGGGCGCGGGCGGGGTTGGTGGTGCTGGGTCACACGTACAGCTGGGCCGGCCTTGAGCAGCAGCCCGGCGGACCGCTACTGATCCGGCGGACCGCCGAGGCCGGAGGCGAGGCCGGAGGCGAGGCCGAACAGGACGTGACCCGGCCGGAACCGGTCATCGGCCCGGTACGACTCGCCGTGACCGTCACCGACGGCGCCGTCGTCCACTTCGCCGCCGACACCGGAACCGGCTGGCAGGAGATCGGCCCGCCGTTCGCCGCGACCCCGGGCGGCTGGATCGGCGCCACGCTCGGCCTGTTCGCGATCGGTCACGCCGGCCACGCCGACTTCGGCCCGCTCCGGATCACACCGGTAGCGGACCCCGACCACGCCCTGGAGGAGTGATGAACCGCCCTCTCGCCGCCTTCGTCATGGGAGCCGCCCTGCTCACCGGACCTGCCGCACCCGCCGCCGCGACCACCGACCCGATCGCCGGCAGCGTCGGCGGCCCCGGAACGACAGTCGTCGAAGCGACCGTGATCACGCCGGCGGCGCGGTGACACTATTCTGCTTCCGTGACCGGTGACGCCGTTGAGGTGCTGCGTCTCGGCGACCGGGCCGTCGCCGAGTACGTGTGGCGGCCCTCCCTGCCGGCTTCGCTGGCGCCCCGGCCGTACCTCCATCCGATCCGGACCTTGGCCGGGACCACGGTGACCGAGCTGATGCCCGCCTCGCACCGCCATCATCTCGGCGTCAGTGTCGCGGTCGCCGAGGTGGACGGTGCGAATTTCTGGGGCGGCCGCACGTTCCTGCCCGGCCATGGTCCGGCCTGGCTGGACAATCACGGCAGCCAGGTGCACCTGCGCTGGCTGCGACGGCGGCCCGATCAGCTGATGCACACGCTGCGGTGGACCGGCATCGACGGATCGATCCTGCTCTACGAACGGCGCACGGTGTCATGGCAGCCGGCCGGCCCGGACGCGTGGGCGCTCGACTTCACCTTCGCGCTGACCAACATGACCGAGCGGGAGCTGCCGATCCGCAGCCCGGCCGCGCACGGGCGGGCCGGGGCGGGGTATGGCGGTTTCTTCTGGCGGGCGCCGTCCGGGCGGTGCCGGGTGACCGCCCCGACCGAGAGCGTGCACGGCGACCGGGCCCGCTGGCTGTCCGTCGCCGGGGACCGCTGGACGCTGGTGTTCCTCGGCGGTGACGAGGAGACGCGTGGCGACCGGTGGTTCGTGCGGACCCGTGACTACGTCGGCGTCGGCTCCTCGCTGGCCTGGGACGAGCCGCTGGTCCTGGCCCCGCATGCCGGCCTGCGACGGCGGATCGTCACCGTGATCGCCGACGGTGACCTGCCACCGGGCCGGGCCGCCGCCTACGCCGACGACTTCGCGGCATGACCCGGCCGGTGCATCGGGTCGCGCCCCGCACGGACGGCCCGATCCGGCAGGACAGTCTCCGCGCCCACAACCTGGACCTGACGTTCCGCCAGATCGCCGACGCCCGTGACGCCCCGATCTCGCGCAGTGAGCTGGCCGCCGCAACCGGCCTGACCAGGCCGACCATCACCCGGATCGTCGACGAGCTGCTGGCCGCCGAGCTGATCGTCGAGGCCGGCCCGTCCCGCTCCGGCGGTTCGGGGCGCCCGCGGGTCGGCCTCAGCCTGGCCCGGACCGGCCCGGCGGGCCTGGGCCTGGACATCCGCGCCGACGTGCTGTCCGCCGCCGTCGTCGACCTGACCGGAACGGTCCGCCACCTGGAGTTCGCCCCGCACCCACAAGCCCCGCACCCACAAGCGCCGCACCCACAAGCCCCACACCCACAAGCCCCACACCCACAAGCCCCACACCCACAAGCCCCACACCCACAAGCCCCGCGCCCGCAAGCTCCGCATCCACGGACCGGGCCAGGTGCGGTGCTCGCCGCGCTGGCGGCGATGGCGGACCGGGCGGTCCGGGCCGCGGCCGCCGAGAATCTGACCGTCGTCGGCGCCACCCTGGCCGTCCCCGGCCCGGTGCAGGACGACACCGTGGTCCGCCGCGCCCCCGCCCTGGGCTGGCACGACGTCGACGCCGGCGCCGCCCTGTCGGCATTGCTGGACCTACCGGTCCATATCGGCAACGACGCCCGCCTGGCCGCCCTCGCCGAGTGGTATGCGGCCGGCCGGGAGTTGCGCGACTTCGTCTGCGTGAGCGGCGAGTTCGACATCGGCGCCGGCCTGGTCCTCGGCGGAACGCAGCTCGACGGCTGGTCCGGCGAGCTGGGGCATGTCATGGTCCGCTCCGATGGCCCGCCGTGCGCGTGCGGGGCGACCGGTTGCCTCCAGTCGTTCGCGGGCCTGACCTCGATCCTGGCCGGCTCCGACACGGCCGGCTCCCACGAAACCGGATGCCACGAAACCGGCGCCCAGGGGACCGGCTCCCACGAGACCGGACGGTCCCCCGCGGTGACCGTCGACGCGCTGGTGTCGGCCGGCGACCCCCGGATCCTCAAGGCGCTCGACGACGCCGCCACCGCCCTGGGCATCGCCCTGGCCGGCCTGATCAACCTGGTCAAGGTCGACACCGTCCTGCTCGGCGGCGGTTACGCGCTGCTGGCGTCCTGGCTGATCGACGGCATCGACCGGGAGCTGCGCCGCCGCGTCCTCAGCACCGCCTGGTCGCCGGTGGAGGTCCGCCCGGCCCCGCTCGGCCCGGACGCGGCGGTGATCGGCGCCGCCCTCAGCGCGGTCGACCGGGTGCGACGGGACCCGAACCGCTGGCTGCACCGCTGACCAGGAACCCGACCACGTCGGCGGCGGTGAACCCGTCCGGCAGGTGCGGCAGGAACCCGAGGTCCTGCCCGAGCGTGACCAGCGGCGGTTCCACGTAGTCGCCCGACCGCCGCTGCGGCAGCCCGACGGTGGCGACCAGCCCGTTGCACAGGCAGCGGCTGCCCACGGTGTCCTCGGCCGCGCCGCCCTTGCGCACGTACTCGTCGACCGGTTCGGCCGGACAACGGAAACCCACACCCCCTTCCGGGCGGCGGTACGGCGTACGCAAATACCCGAGGTCGCAGAGGCGCGGGCGGACGGCGTACACCTGCTCGTCGGCGGTCGTCCCGGCCATCGGCACCATCTTGAACGGGAACCCGGTCGGCGACGCCCGGACGTCGTTGCGCACCACGAGTGTGCCGTCGCCGGCCTGCCGCAGCAGCCGTGCGCGGATGTCGTCGTCGAGTCCCGATTCCCGGCACAGCGCGAACGCCGTACCCACCTGGATCCCGGCCGCCCCCGCGGCTCGTGCGGCGGCCAGCCGGTCCGGGTCGGCCTGCCCGCCGGCCAGCCAGAACGGCAGCCCCAGCGCGGCGAGTCTCACCAGGTCCGGGCTGTCGCGGGGCCCGTAGACGGGCTCGCCGTCGTCGTCGAGGGTCAGCTTGCCGCGCGGCCGGGCGCTGTGCCCTCCGGCCACCGACGTCTCCAGCACGAACCCGTCCGGCCGGGTCGCCGCGTCCCGGGCCAGGTAGGCGGCGAGCGTCGCCGACGACACGATCGCCAGCAGGCGGGGCCGCCGCAGCGGTGCGAGATCGGCACCGAGCAGCTCGCGTGGGTGCAGGGTGACGTGGTGTTCCTCGCCCGGCCGGGCACCATGGACGGTCACCGGCAGCCGCGCCGGCCGGTGTGCGGCCAGATCGTCCAGCAGTCGCGGGATCTCGGTCGGCAGTCCCGCGCCCATCAGCACGTAGTCGGCACCGGCGAGCATCGCGCCGTACAGCGAGGCTGGTGTGCCCAGCTGGATCTTCTCCAGGTAGTTGACGCCGACCGGCCCGTCGTGGCCCTCCCTGGCCAGGAACACCTCGACGAAGTTGGCCACCACCGCCAGCTGCTGGGTGTGCTTTCGGGGCCGCAGTCCCTGCTGGGGCACCGGCCGCATCGGCCGTCCGTCGGCGATCCCGCCGGGAACGAGATACCGGTCCAGGATGTCCCGCGCCACCTCCGGCACCGGAAAGGCGGCAAGGGCCCGGCGCACATGCCCGCCCTCGTCACCGAGCTGCAGCCGCCGGGCCAGCAGAACGTCGAGGGCGACCCCGGACACCACCCCGATCTGCCCGGTACGGGCGACCGCGTTCGCCAGCCGCCAATCGGAGACGCCGACGCCCATGCCACCTTGGATGAGCACAGGCTGACTTCCGGAAGTGATCACCCTCGCAGCCTGCTGAAAGTCCGCTCGGGCCGGGTAGGGCCGGACGGCCCGTGTCGCCGTTACCTCCGGTACCAGGCGGCTGTCGCGCCGGGCAGCTCGTCACCGGTCACCCCGGTGTCGCTGGCCAGCAGCAGCGTGGCGGACCGGGCCTCGACCGGCACCGGCGCCGGGTCGTCACCGGCGTTGACCACGCAGAGGAACTCCGTGCCGCGCCGGAACGCCAGCACGTCGCCGGACGTGGCCAGCCACGTCAGGTCGCCGGAGATGTCGGGGCGGCGGGCCAGCGCGGAACGGTAGAGGGTGAGTGTCGACGCCGGGTCGGCGTTCTGCCGGTCCACGGTCAGCGCCGCCCACCCGGCAGGCTGGGGCAGCCAGGTCGCCGGGCCGGGCCCGAAGCCCAGTGACGCCGAGTCGTCCGACCAGGGCATCGGCACCCGGCAGCCGTCCCGTCCGGGCTCGGCGCCGCCGGTGCGCTGGAAGACGGGGTCACGACGTACCTCGTCGGGAAGGTCCTCGACCTCCGGCAGTCCGAGCTCCTCACCCTGATAGAGGTAGGCGCTGCCGGGCAGGGCGAGCATCAGCAGGGCCGCGGCCCGGGCCCGCCGGGTGCCGAGCTCACCGCCGCCGTAGCGGGTGGGGTGCCGGACCACGTCGTGGTTGGACAGCACCCAGGTCGCCGGCGCGCCGACCCGCTCCAGCGCCCGCAGGCTGTCGTCGACCGCCGCCCGCAGCGCCGCCGCCTGCCACGGCGCGGTCAGGAAGGCGAAGTTGAACGCGGTGTGCAACTCGTCGGGACGCAGGTAGAGGGCGAGCCGGTCGGTCGTCTGCACCCAGATCTCGCCGACGAACATCCGGTCGCCGGGGTAGCCGTCCAGGATCCGGCGCCAGTCGCGGTAGACGTCGTGCACCTCGTCGAGGTCCCAGTGCGGGTGGGTGGAGCCCGGCTCGCCGGAGACGTCGGGCATCTGCGGGTCCTTGGCCAGGCCGTGCGCGACGTCGATCCGGAAGCCGTCCACGCCCCGGTCCAGCCAGTAGCGCAGGATGGCGTGGAACTCCTCGCGGACGTCGGTGGCGGTCCAGTCCAGGTCCGGCTGTTCCGGGGCGAACAGGTGCAGGTACCACTGGCCGTCCGGCACCCGTGACCACGCGCGTCCGCCGAAGTTGCTGGTCCAGTTGTTGGGTGGCCGGTCGCCGCCGGGTCCGCGGCCGTCGCGGAACAGGTAGCGGCCACGTGCGGCGGCGCCCGGAGGGGCCACGAGCGCCGCCCGGAACCACGGGTGCTGCGACGACGTGTGGTTGGGTACCAGATCGACGATGACCCGCAGACCCAGGGCGTGCGCATCGCGGATCAGGTCGTCGGCGTCGGCCAGGACCCCGAAGCGCGGGTCGACGTCCCGGTGATCGGCGACGTCGTAGCCGTTGTCGGCCTGCGGTGACGGGTAGAACGGGTTGAGCCAGATCGCGTCGACACCCAGGTCGCGCAGGTACGGCAGACGGGACCGGACGCCACGCAGGTCACCGATGCCGTCGCCGTCGGAGTCCGCGAAACTCCACACGTACACCTGGTAGATGACCGCGTGGCGCCACCAGCTCATCCGGTCCGCTCCTGGAGTCTCTCCCGCTCGAGTTCGGCGAGTTCGGCGGCGGCCCGCTCGTCGCGGGTGAGGTTGGCGCCGGTCCGCGGGTCGAACAGGTGCATCCGGCGGGTGTCGGCCCAGAACTCGCCCTCCTGGTTCTCCCGCATCCGGCTCATCGCGTCGATCTTGACGACGAGCTGGGTGCGCAGCGCCTCACTGTCGAGTTCGGCGGCCAGGTCGGCGAGCTGCCGGGTGACCTCCTCGCCGGCGTCGAACGGGACGTACGCGTACTGCGAGTCCCCGAGCCACTCGGTCACGTCGACCGGGGCCCGGAAGGTCGCGCCGCGCTCGCGTTTGGCCGGGTCGAGCAGGCGGGCGTCCTCGAAGTGGTCCGGCCGCAGCCCGGCGATCAGCAGCTGCCCGTCGGTGACCTTCCCGGCTGCCGTCGCCGGCACGTCGATCTCCAGGAACGGCAGTCTGAGCCGGCCGTCGGCCACGAGCGCGGGCAGGAAGTTCATCGGCGGTGACCCGATGAAGCCGGCGACGAACATGTTGACCGGCTGCTCGTACAGCTCCCGCGGGGAGGCGACCTGCTGGAGGAAGCCGCGGCGCAGAACCGCCACCCGGTCGCCGAGGGTCATCGCCTCGGTCTGGTCGTGGGTGACGTAGACGGTGGTGGTGCCGAGCCGGCGCTGCATCCGGGAGATCTCGGTCCGCATCTGGCCGCGGAGTTTGGCGTCCAGGTTCGACAGCGGTTCGTCGAACAGGAACGCGTCGACCTCGCGGACGATGGCCCGGCCCATCGCCACCCGCTGCCGCTGCCCGCCGGAGAGGTTGGCCGGTTTGCGGTCCAGGTGCTCGTCGAGTTCGAGCATCCCGGCGGCGGCTTTCACCCGGCTGCGTACCTCGTCCTCGGTGATGCTCTTCTTCAGCCGCAGCGGGAAGGCGATGTTCTCGAAGACGGTCAGGTGCGGGTAGAGGGCGTAGTTCTGGAACACCATGGACAGGTTGCGGTCGCGGGGTGCCTTCTCGTTGACCCGGTTCCCGCCGATCACCATGTCGCCGGAGGTGATGTCCTCCAGACCGACGATCATGCGCAACAGGGTCGACTTGCCGCAGCCGGACGGCCCGACCAGGATCATGAACTCGCCGTCGGCGATGTCGAGGCTGACGTCGTTGACGGCCTTGAAGCCGTCGCCGTACTCCTTGACGATGTTGCGCATCTCGATGGCTGCCACGGGAAGTCCTTTCAGCCCTTGACGGCGCCGTTGGTGAGACCGGCCACGATCTTGCGTTGGAAGAGCAGCACGAGGATCACCACGGGGATGGTGACGACCACAGCGGCGGCCGCGATCGGTGCGGTGGGCTGCGAGAACTGCGAGGCGCCCTGGAAGAACGCCAGCGCGGCGGGGACGGGCCGGGCCGACTCGCTGGAGGTGAGGGTGATGCCGAAGACGAAGTCGTTCCAGACGGCGAAGAACGTCAGGATCGCCGCGGTGAACACGCCGGGGGTGGCGAGCGGGACGATCACCCGGCGGAACGCCTGCCACGAGGTGGCCCCGTCGACCTGGGCGGCCTGCTCCATCTCCCACGGGATCTCCCGGAAGAAGGCGGCGAGCACGTAGACCGCCAGCGGCAGCGAGTACGACAGGTAGGGGATGATCAGGCCGAGCCAGGTGTCGTAGAGGCCGAGGGTGCGCCACAGATTGAACAGCGGGGTGGCGATCGCGATGACCGGGAAGACGGTGATCGCCAGCGCCACACCGAGGACCAGACGTTTGCCGGGGAAGTCCAGGCGGGAGATCGCGTACGCCGCGAGGGTCGCCAGGAACACCGAGATGGTGGTGGCGATCAGGGACATGCCGATCGAGTTGCGCAGTGCCGTGGTGAACAGGTCGGAGGCGAAGACGGTCCGGTAGTTCTCCCAGCTCCACACGGTCGGCAGGAAGCTGTTGTTGGTGATGTCGTCGCCCTCCTTGAAGGACAGCGACACGATCCAGAACACCGGCACGATCGCGTAGGCGATGATCAGGATCGCGCCGGCGATCCACAGGCCGCGGGTCATCCGGCTGGTCTTCACCGTCGTTCCCCTCTCTGCTGCGACAGGTCGGTCTTGAAGACCTTCACGAACAACACCGCGATGAGTACGACGAGGATCGCCAGGATGACGCTGACCGCCGAGCCGAGCCCGACCATCACCCGGCTGATGGTCTGCCGATAGGCCAGGAACGACAGCGTCTCGGTGCTCTGCGCGCCGGCGGTCATGATGAACACGCTGTCGAAGATCCGGAAGGCGTCGAGGGTACGGAACAGGAGCGCCACCATGATCGCGGCCTTCATGTTGGGCAGGATCACCCGTTTGACCCTCTGCCAGGCGGTGGCGCCGTCGACCTTGGCCGCCTCCAGGTAGTCGTCGGGGATCTGGGCCAGGCCGGCGAGCAGCAGCAGCGACATGAACGGGGTGGTCTTCCAGATCTCGGCGACGCAGACCGTGGCCAGCGCCGACCAGGTGCCCCCGAACCAGTCGAAGTCGCCGAGCCCGAACAGGTCGTTGACGAACCCGTAGGTGTTGCTGAACGCGTAGGCCCAGGCGTAGGCGGAGACGACCGTGATGATCCCGTACGGCACCAGGATCGCGGTGCGCAGCGCCGTCCGCAGGTAGAGCGCCCGGTGCATGACCATGGCCAGCGCGAACCCCAGCACCAGCTCGGCCGAGACGGTGACCACGGTGATCAGCGACGTGACGCCGAACTGCTGCCAGAACAGGCCGTCGGTGAGGATCATGGCGTAGTTGCCGAGGCCGACGAAGTCGCGGTCGCCGGGGTCGGTCAGGCGGTAGTCGAACATCGACAGCCAGACCGCGTTGAGGATCGGGTAGCCGGTGACCGCGACCATCGCGATGAAGGCGGGCCCGGCCAGCAGCCAGCCGAGGTTGCGTTCGTGCCGGGCGCGGTCGGTCAGCCGGATCCGGCGCGGCGTCTCCACAGTGCTCACGGCCGCTCCTAGATCAGTCTCTTGTTGGACAGGACGTCCTCGAGCAGGTCGTTGGCCTCCTGCGGAGTGGTCTGCGGCGACAGCGAGCCGGGCGGGTGGAACGCGGTCTGGATGGAACCGGTGACGTCGCCGTAGTACGGGCTGACCGGCCGCGGGGTGGCCGCGTCGAGTCCGGTGCGGATCTCGTCGGCCATCGGGAACATCTCGCGGATCCCCGGGTCGTCGAAGACCGAGGCGAGCGCGGCCGGGTTGCCGGCGGTCTTCATGAACTCGGTCTGACTCTGTGCCGAGGCCAGGCAGCGGATGGCCTGCACGGCCAGGTCCTGGCGGCCGCTGAACGCGCTGATCGACAGGCCCAGACCGCCGGACGGTGAGGCGCTCTCGGTGCCGGCGTCGACCCGTGGGTAGGCGGCCCAGCCCACGTCGTCCTTGAAACCGGCCGGCAGCGATCCCTCGGCGATGGCGGAGTCGAAGGCGGCCCACACGTACGGCCAGTTGACCATGAAGCCGCCGTCGGCGGCCTGGAACGCGGCCCGGGAGTCCTCCTCGCCGGCGGTGCTGAAGCCGGCCGGTGCGGCGGGCGAGACCGCGAGGTCGTGCATGATGCGGGCCGCCTGTGCGCCGGCCTCGCTGTTCAGCCCGCCCCTGACCTGGTCGGCGGGCACGTTCTCGGAGCCGGGCTGCAGGATCGAGCCGCCGGCCGACGCGACGAGCGCGTTGACCCAGACCATCAGGCTCTCGTTGCGGCGGCCCTGCGCGGCGACGGTGACACCGGCCCGGCCGGCGCCCTCGATCAGCTGGTCCCAGGTGACCGGCCCGGCCGACGGGTCGATCCCGGCCTCGGCCAGCACCGATTTGCGGTACCAGAGCAGCTGCGTGTTGCCGTAGAGCGGCGCCGACCAGAGCGTGTCGCGGAACGTGGACTGCAGCAACGGGCCGTCGAGCACCCCGGCGGAGAACTCCTCGCGCTCGGCCGGGGTGAACGGGCGCAGGAACCCGGCGTTGGCGAACTCGGCCATGAACGGCGGGTCGACGCTGACGATGTCCAGCGAGCGGTCCTCGGCGGCGAGCCGGCGCAGCAGTTGTTCGCGTCCGCCGGCCGCGTTGTTCGGCAGCCGCTGGATGTTGAAGGCGTAGGCGCCGCCCGACTCGGCCGCGCATCGTGTGGCCACGTCCTGCTGGGCGGCGTCGGCGATGTAGTACGTCAGCGTGGTCGCCCCGCCGTCGCCGCCACCGCAGCCGGCGAGGCCCGAGGCGAGCAGGACGAACACGGAGCCGCAGGCCCAGCGGCGTGGTTTCCGGTCCAGCACCATGCCGTCCCCCTTCGACGATGAAGGCGCGCCTGGAAACGCTTTCAGAGTTCAGCCTCGATGTGACCCACGTCTCATGTCAATGGTCGCTATACGCATACACCGCGTCATCGGAAACGTTTCCAGCGCTGCTACCCTGACGCCGTGCCAGCCGCGAACATGGCCGATGTCGCGCGCCGGGCGGGCGTGTCGATGGCGACCGCCTCCCGGGCGCTGAGCAACCACCCACACGTCGCCCCCGAGACCCGGGCCCGGGTGCTGGCCGCCGCCGAGCAGCTGTCCTACGTCGTCTCGCCCGAGGCCTCCCGGCTGGCCGGAGGCACCACCGGCCGGGTCGCGGTCGTGGTGCCACATCTGGCCCGCTGGTTCTTCGGGGCGCTCCTCGACGGCCTGGAGTCGGTGCTGCGCGACGCCGACCTCGACGTGCTGCTCTACCACGTGGGAGACGCCGCGGACCGGCGCGACTTCTTCCACCGGCTGCCGGCCCGGCGCAAGGTCGACGCGGTCGTGGTCCTCGGCATGCCGGTCCGTGACGACGAGCGGGCCCGCCTGGAGCTGATGGGGGTGCACATCGTCGCGGCCGGCGGCCAGGTGGAGAACTATCCGTATGTGTCCATCGACGACCGGGCCGCCGGGCGGCAGGCCGTCGATCATCTGATCTTTCTCGGTCACCGGCGGATCGGCATGATCGCCACTGTCGACCCGGCGGAGCCCGGCTGGCCGGCCAGCCCCGGCCGGACGCTGGCCTACCATGCGGCGCTCGCCGACGCCGGGCTGCCCGCCGACCCCGGACTGGTGGTGACGGTCGACTGGGGCGGCGCCAACGGGGCCGACGCGATGGCGCGGCTGCTGAGCCTGCGGGAGCCGCCGACCGCGGTCTACGCCCACTCCGACGAGGTCGCCCTCGGGGCGATGCGCACGCTGCGCCGGGCCGGGCTGCGGATCCCCGGGGACATGTCGGTCGTCGGCATCGACGATCACCCGCTGGCCGACATGGCCGACCTCACCACGGTCGCGCAACCGGTGCACGAGCAGGGCGTCCGGGCCGGGCGGATGCTGCGGAAACTGCTGGCCGGCGAGCCCGGCCCGGACGGCGTGACGGTGCCCACCCGCCTGATCGTCCGCGGCTCGACCGGCCCACCGAGAGGCTGACGGACCTTGGTGGCCCGGGCGGCACGTCACGGCTGCCGAACAGCCCGGTGGCAACCGTGACGTGTCGCTGCGAGACCGACTACCGGCGTCAGCCTCCGGTGGCCGCCGCCGCGGCGCGACCGGCGGCCCGGCCCGAGAAGAGGCAGCCGCCGAGGAACGTACCCTCCAAGGATCGGTAACCGTGCACACCGCCTCCGCCGAAGCCCGCCGCCTCGCCCGCCGCGTAGAGGCCGGGGACGGGGTTGCCGGAGGCACCCAGGACCTGGCCCTGCAGGTTGGTCTGCAGACCACCGAGCGTCTTGCGCGTCAGGATGTTGAGGCGGACCGCGACCAGGCCCTCGGAGTCCGATCCGAGGATCTTGTGCGCGGAGGCCGTCCGGCCGAGGACGTCGCCGGGGTAGGACAGCGCGTTGCGGATGCCCTGGACCTGGGCGTCCTTGCTGTACGCGTTGTCGATCTCCCGGTCCCGGGCCTCGATCTGCCGCTTGAGGCTCTCCAGGTTGATCAGGTTCGTACCGGTGATCCGGTTCATGCCGGTGACCAGCTCGGGGAGCGTGGCCGCCTTGACGAAGTCGGTGCCGTACGTCTGGAACTTCTGGATCGGCTCGGGCGTCTGCCACACCCGGCTGAGCAGCAGCCAGATGTTCTTGCCGGTCAGGTCGGGGTTCTGCTCGGAGCCGGAGAGCGCGAACTCCTTGTCGACGATCTTCTGCGTGGTGACGAACCACGAGTAGTCGTAACCGGTCGCCGTGATCGATCCGAGCGTGTGCAGCGTGTCGTACCCGGGCCAGTCCGGCGCCCGGAACCGCTTGCCGGTGGCGTCGAACCACATCGACGACGGGCCGGGCAGGATGCGGATGCCGTGGCCGGGCCAGATCGGGTCCCAGTTGCGCAGGCCCTCGGTGTAGTGCCACATCCGGTCCGGGTTGACGATCCGGCCGCCGGCGTTCGCGGTGATCGCCAGCATCCGGCCGTCGACGTGCGCGGGCACGCCGGTGATCATGTTGCCGGGCGCTTTACCGAGCCGGCCCGGCCAGTTCTGCCGGATCAGGTCGTGGTTGGCGCCGATCCCGCCGGACGCGACGATCACCACCGGCGCCTTCAGTTCGAAATCGCCGATCGTGGTACGCGAACTCGGCTTCCCCCGAGCCGCGGTGCTGGCCTCGAGGACCTTGCCACGGACACCGGTGACAGCCCCGTTGGTGGTGATCAGCTCGTCGACCCGGTGCCGGAACTTGAAGACCACCTTGCCGGCGGCGACCCCGGCCCGCACCTTCTTCTCGAACGGCTCGACGATGGCCGGGCCGGTCCCCCACGTGACGTGGAAACGCGGCACCGAGTTGCCGTGCCCGTCGGCGAGTCCGCCACCCCGCTCGGCCCAGCCGACCATCGGGAACCACTGCATGCCCAGCCCGGCCAGCCAGGACCGCTTCTCCCCGGCGGCGAACTGCACGTAGGCCTGGGCCCACTTGTAGGCCCAGTAGTCCTGCCCGGCCGGGTCGTCGACGCCCCGGTCGAAACCGGCCGTGCCCAGCCAGTCCTGCCAGGCCAGGTCGTAGGTGTCCTTGACGCCCATCAGCCGCTGCTCGTCGGAGTTGACGAAGAACAGCCCGCCGAACGACCAGTGGGCCTGCCCGCCGAGGTTGGCCTCGTTCTCCTGGTCGAGGAGGAGCACCTTGCGCCCGGCGGCGACCAGCTCGGCCGTGGCGACCAGACCGGCCAAGCCGTGACCGACCACGATGGCGTCGGCGTCGGCCGCGGCGGCCGCACCGAACGCGGGCAGCCCGCCCACCTGGGCGATCGCCGCACCGGCCACCACACCACCGGCCACGCCGATCGCCTGACGACGGCTGACCTGGGGAGATCCCGCCTGCTCCACTATTCCTCCGTCGGTTCGTCAGCGATGGCTGGGGTGTCGGCGGCCGGGCTCCCGGCCGTCCAGGCGAAGGCCAGAGCACCGCCGGTGAGGGTGAGGAGCAGGCCGATGATGAATCCGCCCATGTTCGAGGTGATGAACGAGGCGAGGGCACAGACGATGGCGACCAGCGAATAGAAGATGCGCTGGGCCGGGGTGAACCAGAGGAGCAGGCCACACAGGATGATCACGATCGGGATCAGGTATCCGATGAAGTTCTGCATGCCGACACGGAGCACCACACCCAGCGGCGCCCACACGGTGAACATGATCTCCAGGCCGCCGAGCAGGACGAACAGGCCACCCCAGAAGGGCCGCGTGCGCCGCCAGGACCTCACCTCGACGGCCAGGCCGGTCTGCGACATGGTCAGCAGCCGTCCGAGGAGAAGACCATCTTCAGGTTGGGAAGGTAGAACCGGGCCGCCGTGGTGGCGTAGTTGTTCTGCCGCAGGTTGGTCAGGGTGACCTCCTCGGCCTGCTGACCGAAGACGCCCATCGCGCCGGTCTTGCCGGGCACCCGGTTCAGCGTGCTGGCGTCCTGGCCGATGTCGATGGTCTTGAAGTCGGCGTTCGCGCTGATCGCGTCGGAGTCGACGACGAGGGTGTCGGCCTTGACCTTGTTGGTCGCGCTGCCCGCGGTGAGCTTCAGGTACACACCGCCGAGCTCGATGCTCTGGCACAGGCCGTCCAGTTCGGCGTCGCGGACGGCGGAGACGATCACGACCACCTGGCCGCCGGTGTCACCCTCGTTGGGGCTGCCGGGGACCATCTGGTCCAACTCGGCGTACTGCGCGAAGCCGTACCCGTGGAGCTTGGGCGAGGTGACGACGAACGGCATGCCGGAGATCGAGAAGGACGCCGCGAGGACGCCCTGGCCGGTGAGCAGGACCAGGCCGGCGGTGGCGGCCAGGCCACCGACCATGACCGCGGTGAAGCGGCGCCAGCGAGTGCGGCCGAACGGGGTGGAGGACATGCACGCTCCTTATTGCGCCTGGGCACAGGTGATCGCCACCGGTGCCGGCACTGCGGATGCCGCCCGGCGGGATCCCTATCGGGAGACCTCGATGGATTGCCGGGAAGTTACGCCCCAGTAACACGGCCCGTCAAGCCCAGGAACCCGCTTTCCCGTCAGTGAAAAACCTCGTCGGTATCTGACGTGGCGCAGGGGGCGACCACCCGCTCCCCCTCCGCCGGTAACGCGAGCTCGGCCGACGCGGACTCACGGCCCACGAACGGGGCCGTCATGAAGTAGCTGAGCATCGGCAACAGGTCGGGCAACTGCGCCACCCGGCCGGTCGAGACATGGCCGTAGATCGTCGCGTAGACGCCGCCGACCACGGTGTCGACCAGGCCGTCGGGCACCGGCGGGGCCTCGGCGAAGAACCGGGAGAACCGGCCGAGCAGCTCGGTGCGCTTCTCCCGCGCGAGGGTCCCCGCCGCGTCGATCTCCACGATCGCCATCGCCGCGAACGCCGGCACACTGGCCAGCACGTCCAGCAGCACCTTGAGCGCGGCCCGCACCCCGGTACGCCAGTCGGGCGCCAGCGCGTACGCCTCGTCCATCAGCCGCAGCACCACCTGGGTCCCGTGCCGGTAGGTGTCGAGGAACGCGTCCTCCTTGCCGGCGAACAGCGCATAGAACGCCGGCCGGGTCACTCCGGCGGCCGTGCAGATGTCGCTGACCCGCGCGTTGGCGTAGCCCTTCTCGGCGACCGTGTGCACGAGCGCGTCGTAGAGGCGTTCGCGCTGCGTCGCGGCCACCGCCTCGGGAGTCATCGAGCGTGGACCACGTTTGATCGCCCGCGACGGGTCGCGGCCCGCACGTGCGCCCGGAAGGGGGCTGATTACCGGATTCGTCATCGCCATTCCTCAATGTCTTGACATGACATACCGCTGAGGTTTCTCATACCGGGAGACACGGACCTCGATGGTTCCCCCAGTATCACCCGTACTTCAATCCCCCGGAACGCTGCGGAAACGGCCGGGCCACCTCGTCCTCACCAAGGAGGGTGGCGCCATGCGCGCGTCACGGCTCACTTCCGTACTCGCTTCCCTTCTCCTGATCGCCACCGCGACTCCGGCCGCCGCCGCACCAGGCGGCGCCTACGCCGGCCTCGACGAATGCCCACTCACCTCGCCGGTCATGATGGACCCGGCGAACCTGCAGGTCGGATGCGTCCGCTCGGTCACCAACGGCGGCAGCATCGCCATCGGCTCCAACGTCGTCGAGTTCGACAGCCCGATCACCGTCCAGTTCGGCGTCTACTGGCCCGCGGGCGCACCGGTCCGGGAGTTCCCGGACGGCAGCGTCGCCAACGTCTACTCGACGGTCCTGGCGCCGGGCGGAAAGACCCTGGTGGCCCGGCCGCTCGAGGTCACCATTCCCGGCCTCATCAACTTCCTGCCCGGCGTGACGAGCGTCTTCGCGCAGGTCGAGCTGGCCGGGCCGATCACCGAGTTCATCCCGCTCGCCACCGGCGCGAACACCCCGGTCTTCGTGCTGCCGATCAAGCTGAAACTGAAGAACGCCCTGTTCGGCAACCGCTGCTACATCGGCTCGGACGCCAGCCCGATCCGGTTCCTGCCGACCACCGGCACCACCAGCCCGCCCGCGCCGAACGGGCCGGTCACCGGCGACCCCGGAACGCTGAACATCGTCGCCGACCCGAACGGCTACCAGACCCTCGGCGTCGGATTCACCGGCGCCACCCTCGTCGACAACGCGTACGCCGTACCCAAGGCGACCGGCTGCGGTCTCATCCCCGGCAGCCTCGACCCGCTGATCAACCTGTCGTTCGGGCTGCCCTCCGCGGCCGGCCGCAACGCCGTCACGTTCAGCGGCAACGACACCGCCTTCGCCGTCTCCCCCAGCCTCGAAGATCTCAACCAGGCGCTTGCCGCCTCCTAGGAAAGGGTGCACCCCCATGCACAAGTCCCGCATCACCGCCGCCGTGATCGCCGGCGCCACCGCCGCCCTGATGCTCAGCACCCCGGCCCTGGCCGACGACGCCACCGTGCTGACCGCCGACAGCCTGGCCGGCCCGGCCGTCGCCGTCGGTGACACCATCTCGGCCGGCATCGCCACCGGGACGCAGGCGGTCTTCGCGACCGCCCCGGCCGGCGCCAACGGCATGAAGTGCACCGGCTCCAGCTTCAGCGCCGTGGTCAACGACAACCCGGCAGCGCCCGGGTCGGCCACGCTCGGCGCCACCCTGGGCCTGTCCGGCTGCACGGTCACCGGCATCATCGGTGTCCTCGGCGTCAACAGCGTGACCATCAGCAACCAGCCGTACACCACGACGACCGCCAGCGACGGCACCGTCGCGGTGGCCGGCACCGACACCGCGCCGATCTCCGCGACCCTCAACCTGCGGACCCTGCTCGGCTCCGTGACCTGCGTGTTCGTCGCCGACGGCAACGCGATCAGCGGCGTCGCCGACAACACCGACAACTCGATCGCCTTCACCGACCAGAAGTTCAACAAGAGCAGCGGCCCGGCCGCCTGCATCGCGAACGCCTACTTCACCGCCAAGTACACCCCGGTGTCGACCTCGGCCGGCTCCCTGGTGTTCGTGAACTGACGGTTTTCGTGAACTGACAGTTCGTGAACTGACAGTCCGTGAACTGTCAGTCCGTGAACTGACGGTTTTCAGGAACTGACCGACCCCCTCAGAAAGGGCCCGCGGGCGGGGGACGCCCGCGGGCCCGAGGCGCTGACCGGAAATCGACCCTGACTGTGGACAAAGGACGCTGCCCGGCGGACCGGATCCGGGTCGGGGCGGCGACACTGCGGATGGGTCGGCGGGGAGGGGTGCCCCGGCAGCCGCACTCACCATCACCGATGGTGAGACGTCGTGACCTGCCAGGCCATCCTCGTCACCCCGACCGGCGGCAATCGCAACCTGACACGGGGGTTCCACGCCCGCGTGATCAACCCCCGGTGGTGAATACTCAGAGGTCGGGGCGGGCGTTCCCCGGTGGATCTCGCATCCTGTCTGTTCAGGTCGACTCTTCAGGGATCGCCCCCGTGAGAAGGACCGTCTGGAGCACCCGTTGCCGGGCTGGGTGCGCGTGCCGTCCCTGGACAGGGCGTCGAGCGCACCCGTTGCCGGGCCGGGTACACAGGCCGCCCCTCGACAAGACGCCAGACACACCCAACACCGGACCGGGTACACAGGCCGCCCCTCGACAAAACGCCAGACACACCCAACACCGGACCGGGTACACAGGCCGCCCCTCGACAAAACGCCAGACACACCCAACACCGGACCGCGTGCGCAGGCCGTCCCTCGACGGGACGCCAGACACACCCAACACCGGACCGGGTACGCGGGCGGCCCTTCGACCGGGCGTCGGATGTACCCGTCATCGGGTCTGGGTGCGATCACCGCCCCCAGGAGGGCGGTGACGGCGCCCGCATCCGGCTCCGGGTACCCCGGCGTCCGGCTCCGTGTGCCGACCGGACACCCCCACCGAGAAATCGTTCGCGCACCAGAAAATCCTCCTCACCCGACCAGCGACAACCGCGACCGGACCGCCGGTTGCACCGCCCCGCGCGATCAACCCCCGGTGGTGAAGACTCAGAGACGGATCAGCGCCAGGTCCCACTGGCCGTGCTCGTCCTCCCAGGTGGTGACCACCTCGCCGAAGCCGATCGGGTTGCCCTCCGGGGAATGGTCGACGTAGATGTCGCCGGCCTCCTCGATCTCCGAGGTGATCCGTAGCGCGTCCGCGCGGGAGCCGTCGGTCGCCACCCGGATCCGGGCCACCCGCCAGTCGACGCCGGAGAGGTCACGGCCGACCAGGTCACGGCCGACCAGGTCACGGCCGACCATGTCACGGCCGACCAGGTCACGGCCGGCCAGGTCACGGCCCTCGACCAGCGAGTCACCGATCTCGAACAGGGTGCCCGGGCCGTCGACCCGCAGCGGACCCTCGTCGGCGATCGTCAGATGCTCGCTCACCGTGGCACGGGCCCCTCTGAGCAGCTCCGGGTCGAGCCATCCGGCGTCCCGGTCGAGGCCGGACTCGTAGCTGAAGAAGTTGCCCCACGCGTACAGCGCATACATGGCCGCGATCATAGAAGGTAGTCGCCGCCGCAGATGGGTATGAGGAACTCATGCATGACGTGGCAGAGATCAACACCAGCCAGCCCGGGGACTGGACGCCGACACCGGAGCAGGTGCGGCACGCCCGGCGCAACGACGCGTACCCGCCGGCCGGGCGTGTCGCCACACCCGGCCGGCCGGTGGGGTCCGGGCCTCAGTTGCGGTAGCGGAAGGAGATCCGCCCGCGCGTCAGGTCGTACGGGCTCAACTCGACCAGCACCCGGTCGAACGGCAGCACCCGGATCCGGTTCTTGCGCATCTTGCCGCTGATGTGGGCCAGCACCTGGTGCCCGTTCTTCAGCTCGACCCGGAACGTGGCGTTACGCAGGCATTCGAGGACGGTCCCCTCGAGGGAGATCTCGGACGACATCAGCGCAGCACCAGCTCGAGGTTGCTGCTCTCACGCCGCGCGCCGAAGCCCTCGAACAGGGCGAGCGCCGCCGCGTTCGACTGGTTGACCTCCGCGGAGACCGATTCCTGTCCGGCCCGGAAAGCCGCACCGAGGACGTCGGCGAGCAACGCCCGCCCGATGCCCCGGCGGCGATACCCGGCCCGCACCGCGATCAGCCCGATCCGGGGCCGGCGCGGCAGCGGCACCACCCGGACCAGCCCCACGTAGCGGCCGTCGGCGACGGCGACCCGATACCGGGCCGGGTCGTGCACCGGGAACACCTCGGCCGGCATGTTGTGCCAGCCCACCGTCGTCTCGATCTCCTCGCGGATCAGCAGGTCCAGCTCCCGGAGCGGCTCGTCCTCCGCCGACCGGATGCTGACGCCGGGCGACGGGACGGAGGAGGGACCGGCCGGCACGACCAGTTCCCACTCGCGGCGGCGCGGCCCGAAGCCGAACTGCTCCCACTGGGTGATCAGGTCGAGGTCGGCCTCGTCGACGACGGTGTACAGCGGTTTCGGCAGGGTGGGCAGCATCGCACCGGCCAGCCGGTCGAAGACCGCGCCGTGCCACGCGTCGATGCTCAGGAAACTGCGGCCGTCCGGCCGGCGCCACACCTCACCGCGCCCGACGACCTGATCGTCGTCGAGGGCATGCCAGTGCCGCTCGGAGATGCGACTGATTTCAGCAGATTGCATAGGTTCACGCCTTTCGCCGACGTGCTCCCGGCGACACCGACCTCAATCGCCGACCGTGACGGCATGGGGAGCACCCATCGTTACCACGTCCACGATGCTCACCTCCTCATGCAGTGCCACGGCCGACGGCACGCTATCCCCCCGCGCCTCGCCCCGTCCACCTATTTAAAAGCGGCCAGCCCGTCGAGCAGCCGGTCGACCTCCCCGACCGTGTTGTAGGGCGCCAGGCCCACCCGCAACGCCGCGTCCAGCTTCAACGCCACGAACGGCTCGTAGGCGTAGAAGGAACCGGCGGGCGCCAGGACGTCCAGCGATGCGAGATGCGCCTGGATCGCCGAGGCCGCACGGCCCGAAAGATTCATCAACAACGTGGGGGTACGGTCGACGGCTCCCGAATACAGCGTGACAACGTCCCCCAGTCCCCGTAGGCCCGCTTCCACGCGCTGCCGCAGGACCGTCTCGTGCTCGTGCACCGACGCCAGCGAGGACGCGAGCCGCTCCCGCCGGGTCACCCCGTCACCCGGGTCGACGGCGGCCAGGAAGTCGACGGCGGCGGTCGCCCCGGCCAGCGCCTCGTACGGCAGCGTGCCGAACTCGAACCGCTCCGGAACCACATCGGTCGACGGCACCAGCTTGTCCGGCCGGATCGTCTCCAGCAGCTCCGGCGCCGCCGCGAGCACCCCGCAGTGCGGCCCGAGGAACTTGTAGGGCGAGCACACGAACAGGTCCGCCCCGAGCGCCGGCACGTCGACGAGCCGGTGCGCGGCGTAGTGCACACCGTCCACATAGAGCAGCGCACCCACAGCGTGGACGAGGTCGGCGATCCGGCGCAGCGGCGGAACCGTCCCCAGCACGTTGGACGCGGCGGTGACCGCGACGAGCCTGGTCCGTGACGACAGCGCCCGCTCCAACGACTCCAGATCGAGCTCGCCGGTGGTGGTGTCGAAGTCGATCCACCGCACGGTGACACCGGCACGCTCGGCGGCCTGAACCCACGGCCGGACGTTGCTGTCGTGGTCGAGCCGGCTCACCACGACCTCGTCCCCGGCCCGCCACTCCTTGGCCAGGTGCCGGGAGAAGTCGTAGGTGAGCTGGGTGGCGCTGCGCCCGTGCACGATCCCGCCGGCGGGAACCCCGAGCAGATCGGCGTAGGCGCTCCGGAACTCGGCGACCGACCGCTCGGCGTTGAGCTCCGACACGCTGACCGCACCCCGGTTGGACAGCGGCCCGGTCATCGTGGCGACGATCGCCTCCGCGACCGGCCGTGGCGTCTGTGTCCCACCCGGCCCGTCGAAGAACGCGAGACCGGTGTCAAGAGACGGGAAGTGTGCCCGCAGGGCGGCAACGTCGAAGGTCACTCCCCCACCCTCGCACAGCGCGCTCTAAACAGGCAGGATCATGCGCCCCTCGGCGTCCCGCCCGACCGGGATCACCTCGGTCACCGCGGCGACCGGCAGCGCGCCGTAGATGTGCGGGAACTCGTCGGCACCCGGCTCCGGCGCCTCGAACTTGACCGGCACACCGAGACGGTCACCGTCGATGACCAGCACCACCAGGTCATCGACGTCGCTGTAGAAGAGCTCCGCGACGGTACGCAACTGGTGGTCCAGCGAGCAGTGGATGAACCCCTCCTCCTCGAGCGTCACCCCACGGGTCGACGTCGTGTAGGAGCCGGTGGCCAGCGCGGCCTCCCAGGTCGGCCGGTCGGTGATGTGCAGAAGTCGAGTCACCCCAGGACCGTACCGAACCCGGCCGTCCCGACGGTTCCCGTGCCTCACCCTGCAGTCTTCGCGTTCGCGAGCCGTAGCCGCGACACCTCACGAGCAGCCCTGTCGGGTCAGGCGGAGTCGCGGATCACCACGGTGGGCTGGAAGATCACTGAGCGGGGGGAACGGCCCGGGGTGTCGATGTGGGCGATCAGCAGCTGGGCCATCTCGGCTGCCATCTCCTCGACCGGCTGCCGGACCGTGGTCAGCGGGGGCCGGCACTCCAGGGCCGCGCTGCTGTCGTCGAAACCGATGACCGCCACGTCGCCGGGCACCCGACGGCCGCGGTCCTGCAGCGCCCGCAACGCGCCCTCGGCCATCAGATCGCTGGCCACGAACAGGCCGTCGATGTCGGGGTGCTCGTCGAGCAGACGGTGGGCGGCCGTCTCGCCGCCGACCCGGGTGAAGTCGCTGATCTCCGCCGGCACCGACGATCCGGCGGCGGCGCGGAAACCGTCGAGCCGGTCGGCGCCGGCCGGGATGTCGAGCGGGCCGCTGATCGTGGCGAGGCTCCGGCAGCCCCGGGCGAGCAGGTGCGCCGCGGCGAGCCGGGCGCCGAGCCGCTGGTCGACGTCGACATAGCTGACCGGGAGCGGGCCGGCCGGCCGGGACGCCAGCACCGCGGGGATGCCGAGGGCGTGCACCTGGGCCGGCAGTGGGTCGTGCTCGCTGCTGCTGATCAGGAGCACCCCGTCGACGTGGCCCTGCCGCAGGTAGCGGACGACCTGGTGGTGGTCGGTGGTGTCGGTGGGGACGACCACGAGGTGCACGTCGTGGGGGCGCAGCGCCTCGGTCGCGCCGGCGGTGACCCGGCCGAAGTACGGGTCGGTGAAGATCCGGTTGAGGAACGAGTGGTCGTCGGGCCGGTCCGGTTCACTGATCACCAGGGCCACCGAGTTCGACCGGCGGGTGACCAGACTGCGGGCGGCGACATTCGGCACGTACCCCGTCTGCGAGATCGCCCTCTGGACCGCGTCGCGGATGCCCGGCGCGACGGAGGCCGCGTTGTTGATCACCCGGGACACCGTGGCCCGGGAGACGCCGGCCGCGGCGGCCACCTGATCCATCGTGGGATGGTGACCGCCGCGTCCGGATCTCGTGCTCATGACCCCATGTTGTATCAGGGCCGTCCGTCGGTCCCGCACTTGATGATCGGGCGGATGCAGTCGTTCACCCGGCGGGCCATCTCCGCGACCGGCCAGGCGTTGAAGAAGTCGCCGTGCATCGTGTATCCGCCGCCGGACGCGAGCCGTAGCCGGGCCGGGTCGCCGTTGACCGGGTAGCGCATGACCTGACGCAGCTTGGGCACCACGACCGGGTGGCTGGCCGGGCAGGCGTTGCCGACCGGGTACGCCATGTGGCTCTTGTGGTCGGTGGAGTCCAGGTCACGGCCGTTCCAGCAGTGCGGGAAGTCGAGGTACGACTCCAGCATCGTTCCGGACGGGCAGTTGACGAAGTCCGGTGACGAGCCGACGTGCCCGGCGTGCAGGCAGGACCAGCGGGAGATGGTGTTGTCGGCCGGGCCGGTGGCCTTGGCGTTGCCGGCCACGATGCGCAGGCCCAGCGGCAGCGGCTGGGTCTGGGCGATCAGGTCGTCGCGGACGCCCTCACCGAGGTAGTAGAAGATCCCGGTGACCGGTTCGACCGGCTGGTTGTCCTGGTAGAGGGTGGGGATCCAGTACGAGGACTTGTCGATCGACGGGTTGCAGTTGCTGTTCGCGTTGAGCAGCGTGTCGACGGTGCTGAAGGCGTTGGTGTTGGTGGCGCCGAAGAAGCTGTGCATGTGCGAGGCGCCGGGCAGACCCGGGAAGATGATCGGGTCGTCGGGCAGCCGGTGACTGAACGGGCAATCGGCGAGGAACTCCGCGACCCGCACCGCACCCGGCGGGATGGTCGGCGTGGTGCCGCCGCCGCTGCCGTAGACCTGGAACTCGGTGAGCGAGACACCCCACTGGGTGGCCCGCACGGTGGTCTCCAGCCGCACGTACCGGCCGGAGCCGGTGACGTTGATCGACTGCTGGCCGCCGTTGCCGGTGGTGGTGCTGTAGACGGTGGTCCAGCTGGACCCGTTGGCCGAGGTCCGCAGGCTGAAGCCGCGGGCGTACGCGGCCTCCCAGTTCAGCGTGACCGAGGTGATGGTCGCGCTGGCGCCGAGGTCGACCTGCAGCCATTGCGGGTCGCTGAACGCGCTGGACCAGCGGGTGCCGAGGTTGCCGTCGACGGCGCTGGAGGCGGGGAAGGCGGCCGACTCGGTGGAGGAGGCGGTCGCGGTCTTGCCCTGGGACAGCAGGGTGTCGGCGGCGCTCGCCTGACCACCGAGGGCGATGACGGAGGTGGCGAGCAGGGCGCCGATTCCGGCGAGGGAGAACAGACGGCGTCTCATGGGCGGGGGCTCCTGGAGAGGGGGAACGACGCTGTGAAAGCGCTCTATTGCCCGCCACTGTGAACCGCGCGTAAAGGGCTGTCAATGCACCGGAAACACTCGGGAAGCGCTTCCCCGGCCGCCACGGAAGGCATAGACCCAGCTCAGTGGGCTGCGCCCGCCGCGGCGGCCGGGGAAGTTCCGGAACCTCAGGCCCGGTAGACACCGAACTCGTAGAGCGAGTAGCCGTAGGCGGTGGCCCGGGTGGTTCCGTTGACCCGGACGTAGCGCCCGGAGCCGGAGACCGTCAGCTCGTCGAAGCCGCCGTCACCGGCCGTGGTGCTGTTGATCGTCCGCCAGTTGGTGCCGTCGTCGGAGGTCTGCACGGTGTACGCCTTCGCGTACGCCGCCTCCCACGCCAGCCGCACCCGGTTGAACGACTGCACCGAGCCGAGGTCGACCTGGAGCCACGCCGTGTCCACCCATTCGCTGGCCCAGCGGGTGCCGTAGTCGCCGTCGACCGCGTACGACGGCAGCTGCGGGCCGTTGGTGCCGGTCGGCTGGTAGCTCGACGCCGTCACCGGGCGGCCGCGGGACAGCTCGGTCCCGGGGGCGGGCGGCGGCACGACCTTGAACGACCGCTGCTCGATGCCCACGTTGCCGTGGCCGTCGTAGGCGTACACGTAGACCTTCCAGACGCCCAGGGTCTCGGGTGCCCGTACCGTGAAAGTGCCGTTGCCGGTCTGGCTGAAAGCCAGATGACGCAGCCCACGGTTGCCGTTGATGTGCTTGTCACTGGCCATCAGGTTGTAGCGGATCAGGTCGCCCTGCGGGTCGGTCGCGGTGGCGCCGACCGTGAACGTGCCACCGGCCGGGACCGCGGTCTGCGAGCCGACCGTCATCGCGGTGATCTCCGGCGGGGTGTTCGGCGCCGGCTGCCCGGTGTAGGCCTGACGCATCGCGTGGTAGCCGAGCCGCCGCCAGAAGCCGGTCGTGGTGTTGAGCCACACGCCGCCGAAGTCGTTCTCGATGCCGTAGTGGAACTCGGTCGCGCCCAGCGCCACACCCGGGTGCCCCTTGATCGCGTTCCAGCTGTACGTGTAGCCGGCCTTCTTCTGCAGGTCGGTGGGCTCGTTCGGCACCCCGTTGACGTCGTTGGGCACCTCCCACTCCCCCGACGGCCCGCCCTCGGTGAGGATGTACGGCTTGGTGTAACCACCGGCGATCCAGTCCCGCTTGACCGTGTCGATCGCGCCGTACGAGTTGACCGCCAGCAGGTCGAGAGCCGGCGAGTACGGCTTGTAGTAGGTCCACGCGTGGGTGTAGGCGTCGGTCGAGGTGACCGGGTGGTTCGGGTCGGCGGCGTGGATCGCCTCGGTGACCTCGTTGACGAACCGGGCGTACGCCACCCGCCGCGCCTCGACGACGTCGGCGGCCAGCCCGTAGTTCTGCATCTCCAGGATGACCTCGTTGCCGACGTCCCAGAGCAGCACGCCGGAGCGTCCCTTGAGCTCGTTGACCTTGGCGACGATCTCGGCCTTGACCGCGGTCTTGTACGCGGTGTCGTTGACGTAGTCGGTGCCGTGGTTGAGCCACAGCCCGACGATCACCTTGATGCCGTGCCGGGCCGCGGTGTCCAGCAGGAACGGGGTGTTCGCGTCGGGTCCCCAGATGCGGATCGTGTTGACGCCCATGTTCTTCAGGTCGCGCATGTAGCCGTCGGCGGCACCCTGCGGCGGGCCGTAGGTCATGCCCTTGACCTCCCACGGCGTCCCGTTGACCGTGAGCTGCCAGTTGCCCTGCGAGCCGGTGACCCGTACGACGCTCGGCCCGGCCGGCACCGGCGGGTCGGTCATCGCCGGGGCCGTGGTCTTCACCGAGCGGGCCACCGTCACCGAGTCGACGCTGAGCGTGCCACCCGAGGTGGTCGCGGCGGTCGGCGTGGTGAGGCCGGCGATCGCGTTCGGCAGCGAGCCGCCGATCGCCAGGTCGAAGCGCAGGTAGAAGCCGTGGTGCACGGCCGCCTGCCAGGCCGCGACACCGACCTGCGACTCACGGACCACCCAGGTCTGCCGGCCGTCGAGGTAGAACCGGATCTCCTCGTCGGTCCTCGTCCGGTCGATGACCTGCGTGTACTCGTGGTAGCCGCTCTGGCAGCCGACACAGGAGGCGAACCCGGAGGACCGGCCGTCGTACTCGTTGCAGGCCCCGCCCGGCGCGGTGCCGCAGTGCAGCGTCTGCGACAGCTGGTCGCGGCCGTTGACGCCGGTCATGATGTCGGTCTCGCCGACACTCGGCCAGTTGTTGAAGTTGCCGCGGTAGGCGGCGCCGGTGGCCCGGAAGCCCGGCCAGTAACCGGCGGCGTTCGCCACGTCCGGCTGCTTCAGCACGGCGGTGAACTTGAGCAGCTCACCGGCCTGCGGGGCGAAGTCGGTGCGCTGCGTCTCGATGCGGCCGGAGGTCCAGTTGCCGGAGCCGTCCCGGATCGCCCGGATGTTGAGCTTCCCGGCGCCGTCGAGGTGGACGTTGGCGGTGGAGTTGCTGGCGGTCTCGACCGAGCCGGTGCCCCAGTTGGCGGCACCACCCGGGTACTGGGTGCCGGTGCGCAGCAGCCAGTTCGCGGCGCTCGGGCTGGTCCCGGCCGCGCCGTCGAAGGTGTCGGTCCAGATCGTGGTGTACTCGTCGTTCACCGGGCCGCTGTCGCCGCCGTAGACCTGGAACTCCCACAGCGAGTAGCCGTAGCCGGTGCCGCGCTGGGTGCCGTACATCCGCACGTAGCGACCGGTGCCGCTGACGGTGTGCGTCTCGGTGCCTCCGGCACCGTTGACGACGCTCTTGACGGTGGTCCAGGCGTTGCCGTCGGTCGAGGTCTGGATGTCGTACGCGCGACCGAACGCGCCCTCCCACTGGAGGACTACTCGGCTGATCGCCACGGACGAGCCGAGGTCGACCTGGATCCACTGCGGGTCGGCGAACGCGCTGGACCAGCGGGTGCCGGTGTTGCCGTCGAAGGCGAGGGACGGGCTGTATCCGGGGCCGGCGACCTCCTGGGAGGACGCGGTGGCCGTCTTGCCTTGCGACAGCAGCGTCTCGGCCGCGCCGGCGGCGGACGGGACGCCCAGTGTCGCGGCGACGAGCGCGATGAGAAGGAGCAGGCGTCTATACATGATCACACCAATGCCTCAGGGGACGGAAAGCGCTCTCCAAGCGAAGCGATTGTTTCGCCCGTGTTGCCGTGGGTCAATACGAAAGCGTTGACAGAATCAGTTCCGGAACTGGAGACTGCGCCGGTGAATGCGATTCCCCGTATCCTTCTCGCGGGCGCCCTGCTCAGCGGGGCCGGATGCGCCGGGCCGGCCCCGGTCGCCCCGGCACCCGTCGTGTCCACAGCGTCCGCGGCCTTCGGCGGCACCGACCGCTCATGGCTCGAGATCAACATCGCGATGGACGAGGAGTTGCTCCCATTGCTCGACCTGGTCGGCCGGGATTCCGACCTGTTCGACGTCGCGTCGCAGGTCAGAGAGTTCACCGAGGCCGAGCTGACCGAGCTGCGGCGCCTGGGCGACGAGGCCGGGCTGCCCGCGGAGAACCAGCACAAGGGCATGCCGATGCCCGGCATGGTGATGCCGTCACAGGTGGCCGCAGCGGCCGCACTGCGCGGGAAGGCGTTCGACGCGGCACTCCGCGAGCACCTGCGGGCCCATCTCGAACAGAGCCGGAAATTGGCGGAGAGCGAGCGGGCCGCCGGGCAGGAACCGCGCACGATCGCTCTCGCCGTGCACATTTCCGGAACCCGGCAGTCCGCTCTGAATCTCCTCTAGAAAAACTGTTATCCGGGCAGCTCGTAGTTCTCGTTCAACGCCGCGCCGCGCTCCGGCTTGTACTGATCGAAGCCACGCGGGTTGCACTGCAGCCCGCCGTTGATGCAGTGCCGCACCAGGGCGGCCAGCGTCGCCGGGTCCCAGACGTTGTAGACGTCGTAGTGGAACGAGAACCCGCGGCCACTGGAGAACCGGACCTGCGACATGTTCCCGCTGACCGGCCACGCCATCTTGAACTCGATCATCGGGACGGCCACCGGGTGCGACGTCGGGCAGACGCCGTTGACCGGGTACGCCATGTGACTCTTGTGGTCCGGCGAGTCCAGATGGATGCCGTTCCAGCAGCTCGGCGCCTGGTAACGGGCATTCAGCTGGGTACCGGCCGGGCAGTTCGCCGGGATGTCCCAGTTGAACGAGCTGTTGCCGCACTCGAAGCCCTCGACCGCACCGGGGGCGTTACGGAACTCGTCCTGCGTGGCCGTCGGGCTGCCGACCACGTAACGCAGGCCGGGCGGGAACGGCCGCACACTGCGGTAGTCGATCACGCCGCTCTTGTAGTAGATGACCTGCGGGCCGTCCGGCTGCACCGCGGTGTTCCCGTTGAGCAGCGTCGGCATCCAGTAACCGGTCCTGTCGCCCGGCGTGATGCACGACGTGCCGCCGGCCTGCAGGCTGGACAGTGTGGAGTTGGCGTTCGTCGTCCGGTTGCCCATGAACGTGTGCGAGTGCGACGCGCCGGGCAGCCCGGGGAAGACGATCGGGTCGTCGTTGAGGTTGGCCCGGCTCACCGAACAGTTCGCCTGGAACTCACGGTGCGTGACCGGCGGGTTCATCGCCGGGGGGATCTCGGTGGACGGGACCACCCCGGTGACCGGCGGGTTCGCGTAGACATAGCCGGGACCGTCGGTCGGCGGCGGTGTGGCGGTGGACGTGCCGTAGACCTTGAACTCGTACAGCGAGTAGCCGTAGGTGGTGCCGCGCTGGGTGCCGTACATCCGCACGTACCGGCCGGAGCCGCTGACGTTGAGGGTCTGCGTGCCGCCGGTCGCGGTGGTCGTGCTGTAGATCGACGTCCACGCGTTGCCGTCCGGTGACGTCTGGATCTGGAAGGCCTTGGCGTACGCCGTCTCCCACTGCAGCACGACCTGGCTGATCGTGGCCGTGGCGCCGAGGTCGACGCGCAGCCACTGCGGGTCGGCCCACTGGCTGCCCCAGCGAGTGTCGGCCCGGCCGTCGAAGGCCGCGATGGCCGGGGACTCACCGTTCTCCAGAGACGACGCGAGAGCGGGTCTGCCCTGGGAGAGCAGGGTGTCCGCGGCCTGGGCGGACTGGTTGCCGGCCACCACCAGCAGGGCGGCGGTCAGCAGGGTGGCACCGATCGGCGCCAGGATGCGTTTTCGCACGGTTGATCTCCAAGTCTGTGCGAGGACGGGGGGAACGCGCTTGGAGAGCGTTTTCCCATCGTGTGCTCCGATGTCACAAAGGTCAATGATTTCCGGTTCCGGAACCCGGTGTTTCGGACCTGTGACCGGGTCCCCGGAAACCGCTCTCCGCGTGCTATAACTTGCGGCATGCAGAGCCAGCGGCTGCCCACACTCGAGGACGTGGCACGCGTGGCCGGGGTCTCCCGGGCCACCGTCTCCCGCGTCATCAACGGCATCCGCAATGTCGACCCACAGCTCCACGAGCAGGTGTGGACAGCCGTCGACCAGACGGGCTATGTGCCCAACCGGATGGCCCGGTCGCTGGTCACCCGGCGCACCGGCACCGTGGCCCTGGTCGTCTCCGACAGCGAGACCCACGACGACGACCCGTTCATGTCACGGTTCTTCACCGACCCCTACTTCGGGCGGGTCGTCGGCGGGCTGATGAGCGTG
This sequence comes from Actinoplanes subglobosus, assembly GCF_042650585.1. Lineage (NCBI taxonomy): Bacteria > Bacillati > Actinomycetota > Actinomycetes > Micromonosporales > Micromonosporaceae > Actinoplanes > Actinoplanes subglobosus. The sequence goes on along the minus strand of NZ_JBHSBL010000024.1, from coordinate 541,714 downwards.
CTCCGCCCCGCCGGTGTGCAGCTGGCGCTCCAGATGGTCGGCGCCGACGGGCACAAGCGGCTGGTCGGCGACCTGCGCAACGGGCAGGCCGACGGCGCCGTGGTTCTGTCACTGCCGGCCCGTGACCCGCTGCCCGGTCTGCTCGCCGAGGCCGGCATCCCCTCGGTGCTGATCGGGCGCCCCGCCGAGCCGGTCCCGATCAGCTATGTCGACCTCGACAACGAGGCCGGCGCCGCCCTGGCCGCCGACCGCCTGGCCGCCCGCGGTTGCCGCCGCCCGGTGATGATCTCCGGCCCGCCGGATGTGCCGGCCAGCGTCGACCGTGTCTCCGGCTTCCGGCGCGCGATGGCCCGCCACGGCCACGCCTGGATCCCGTCGGAGATCGGCAACTTCACCCAGGACAGCGGCGAGCGGTCGATGCGCGCGCTCTTGGCCACCGACCCCACGCTGGACGCCGTGTTCGTCGCCAACGACCTGATGGCCGTCGGCGCGCTCCTGGTCCTCCAGGACGCGGGCCGCCGCGTGCCCGACGACATCGCCGTCGTCGGTTTCGACGACAGCAGCGCCGCCCTGTCCGCCCGCCCGGCCCTCACCACGGTCCGTCACCCGCTGGAGGACATGGCCGCCGAGGCAGCCCGCATGCTCCTGTCCCGCCTCGACGACCCGGACGCCCGCGTGACCTCGGTGATCTACGATCCGACGCTGGTCGAGCGCCAGACCGCCTGAGCCCGACTCCTGTGGCGAGCCCGGGTCACCGGATCACGCTGACGACCGGTTACCGCCCGACCCGAGCGCGACGGCGCAGAGCCCTCGCGGTTGCGGCCGGGCTCGTCGTGGAAGCCGCGACGACCAGGAGCACACGTTGGGCTTGCGTGTGCCCACATAATCGCCCCGACGCAAATGCCGCGCACTCAAGAGGTTTCGCGTGTCGGCAACACCCGTCCGGGTGATCTATACCCTGCTGAAACAGGCTTCTCGGGCAGGTCCGATTGCTCGATCTCGCTGCGGGCCGCCGGTAGGGGCCGCGGGCCGCTCAGCGGGCGCCCCGAGTGGCGGGTCCGGATGGCAGTTGATCACCCCCGGTGCGGTGAACGTCGGCCTTCACCCGGTCGCCCCGCCGGATCCTGGCCATTTTTCCACCGTTTCCGGTGGTCATCCGGTCAAGATCGGCCCAGGCCGACCCGGCAGACGTCGGCGTCACCGCACCAGCAGGCATCCCTCGACCTCGGGATAGGAGGAGATGCCGCTCAGCCCGGCGAAGCAGGATGGTCCTTCAGTTCATGCGTCCGGTTCGTGTTGATATCGATCACCCGAGTCGGTGTTGCCGATCCCCGGAATCCCTCAACCGCGTGGCATTGCGCGATAGCGAGGATGAACGGACACGATCGGCCCAACGTGTGCGCAGTTCGGGGCCGGCCGAGGAAGTGACGCGCTCGGGGAGGCCGACGACAAGCGACGGGTCGCTGGGCTTCGTGGTCTGGCGGGTAGCGTCCGGCTGTGGACTGGGACGGATTCGAGGAGGCCTGGCACGACAACGGGTGCCGGGTACTGGCGGGGCTGGCCGCCGGGCATCCCGGCGAGTCGCTGTACGCGGCGGCCTTTCACCTCTTCTACGACGACGGCACGACGATCCTGCCGCCGGCCCTCGCCGCGAACACCGAGACCGCGGTGCATGACCGTGACGGGTATTCGACGAGGTTCGTCCCGCCGGAGTGGCGCTGGGATGTCCTGGACGCGGCGAGTGAAGTGATGCGGCCCTGGTACGAGCGGATGTCCGGGGAATCCGGCGCCGCCCACGACGCCGCCATGGCCCGGGTCTGCCGGGCGATGACCACAACCGCTCGGCAGGGCCGGATCCACAGCTCCCTGCCGGCCGATTTCGTCGTCGTCATCCTCGACGGTCAACGGGGATACGAGGAGGCCGGGCTGATCCGTGCGAGCGTCGATCCCCGGTCGCTGGCAGCCGATCCCGCCCTGGCCGAGCACCTGCGGGAGATCGAGTCAGGGTACGGTGCGTGACCATGTCGAGGTCTGCATCGCTCGCACTCGCGCACGTCATGGCGCACTGTGGTGGCTCGTCCGCCGAGGCAGTGGCTTTCGCGGCCGGGGCGATCAGGGAGAGTCCCGCCGATCCCGAGCCGTACGAGCTACTCGCCGAACTGCGCCGGACCTCACCGGGCGAGGTCGCCGCGGCGGTCGAGTCGCCCGGTGACCTCTGGCAGTTCGTGGTGGGGTCCTACCTGAGTTTTCTCGACGGCGAGATGGACACGGCCGCCGGATGGCTCGGTTCGGTGATCGGCTACCGGCCGACGGTGGCCTGGGCGTCGGCCCCGTGGTTCAGCGACGAGCGGTTCCTCGGCGGGCTGACCGCCGCGGGCCTGGCCGACGCCTCGCTGACCATCACCGAGTACCACACCGACCTCGACACCGACACGGTCCGTGAGCATCTGGGGCCGTGGTTCCGGGCGATCGAGGTGGTGTGCGACCGGGAGCCGTCGGCCGAGGCGATGGCACGCATGGCGATCCTGTTGCGCTTCTCCGGGCGTACGGATGAGTCGCTGGCCCTGTGTGACCGGGCGGACTCGGTGGAGCGGGTCATGTTCACCGAGGTGGTCCGCGCCGGGACGTGGCGCCGGCTCGGCAATCGGCGGGAGAACGCCGCGGCCCTGCGGCGGGCGCTGCTGCTCGATCCCACGAACTGGTCGCTCTTTCTCGATCTGGCCGATCTCGCCGCGGAGGACGGCGACTTCGGGGCCGCCGCCGATCTGGCCGGTCAGGGGCTCGTTCACGAGCCGGAGGAGGTTGTGCTCCGGGCCGCCGGCGCCGCCTATCGGGTACGCGCCACGGGCTCCGTCGCCGACCTGGACCTCCTGCTCGAACTCGCCCCGCAGGTGTCGCACGCCGGATACCGCAACGGCCTGATCGCATGTGCCCTGGGCCGAGAGGACCTCCCGGCCGACAGGGTGGAGGCGGTTCGCGCCGTCACCGGGGCTGGTCGGCGTGGAGGGTCCGGGCGATGACCGGGTCCAGGGGGTAGGGCCGCTCCGGCGGCAGCAGCCGCTGGGCCTTGGCCGCGTGACCGGAACGGATCAGGGTGTCGATGCGGTGCACGATCGGCGTGAGGTCGGTCAGGCCGACGACCCACTCCTCGGCGAAGGCGCCGATCAGGGCACGGCCGACGCCCACCTGGATGCTGTAGTGGTTGAGCGCCGCACCCCGCAGGGTCCGCTCCGGATCCCACTGGACGTGCACGCGAGCGGCCTCGAACTCCTTGGCCCAGGCCGCGGCGCTGCCGTGGATCGCCGGCTCGGGTGCGGTGAGCACGGCCTGCGATAACGCCTCCTCCCATCCGGTGCGCGTCATCCGTACCGCAAGAATCCGCTCCTGACCGGGTTTGCGCGCCCAGTTGCTGCGGTGCATCAGCCACAGCAGGGACGGTTTGATCCAGGTCATGCGGGTGAAGGAGAACGGTGCCACGAAACGGCCGGCGGCCAGTGCGGCGTCGGCGATCGCCGGCGGGTACGCCTGGTACATCACGATCGTGCCGGCGTCGAAGTCGGCGCGGATCTGGCGTTGCGGCGGCATCGGCCCATCCTGCCAGGGCGCGAAGCGGGGATCGACCGAGGCGGCACCGATAGCCGGCAGTCGATATGGTGTCCGGCGTGAGACTTCGCCTGATGGCCGTACTGGCCTCTCTGCTCGTGGTCCTATCACCGGCCACCGCCGCCCGTGCCGCCGATGACCCTCTGCTCGACCAGCTGACGGCCATCCCGGGGCTTACCATCACCTCCCAGACGCAGGGGACCGGCTACCGGTTCTTCGTCATGACCTACCGCCAGCCGGCCGACCACCGCCACCCCGGTCAGGGCACGTTCGAGCAGCGCCTGACGCTGCTGCACCGGTCCGAGACCGCGCCGGTCGTGCTGTTCACCAACGGCTACGGCCTGGCCGCCAACCCGCGCGCCACCCAGACCGAGCCGACCGCCCTGCTCGGTGCCAACCAGATCTCCGTCGAGCACCGGTTCTTCACCCCGTCGCGGCCCGCCGACGCCGACTGGTCGGATCTGAACATCTGGCAGGAGGCGACCGACGAGCACCGGATCGTCGGCGCCTTCAAGTCGATCTACGACACCAAGTGGATCCAGACCGGTGGCAGCAAGGGTGGAATGACGAGCGTCTACCACCGGCGCTTCTACCCGAAGGACGTCGACGGCGTGGTCGCCTACGTCGCGCCGAACGACGTGGTCAATCCGGCCGACCGTGCGTACGACCGCTTCTTCGATGTGGTCGGCACCGCCGACTGCCGGAAGAATCTCGACGAGGTCCAGCGGCAGGCGCTGCTGCGCCGTGACCGTCTGGTGCCGCGTCTGGAGGCCGCGGCGGCCGAGAGTGGCTGGACGTTCGAGCGCACGATCGGGACCGCCGACCGCTCGTTCGAGATGACGGTGCTCGACTCGGTGTGGGCGTTCTGGCAGTACAGCCTGGCCGCCGACTGCGCCGAGGTCCCGCTCGCGACCGCCTCCGACGACGAGATCTGGACCTGGATCGACACCGTCGCGGGCTGGAGCTTCTACACCGACCAGGCACTGGAGTACTACTGGCCGTACTACTTCCAGGCGGCGTCGCAGCTGGGCTGGCCGAGCCTGAAGTTCGAGCACCTGCGCGGGCTGCGCAACTACCCGAACCTCTACACGGCCAACGCCTCGCTGCCGAAGGAGCTGCGCCGCCCGCACAACCCGCTGCCGATGATCGATGTGGACCTGTGGGTGCGCACGCAGTCGGAGCGGATGCTGTTCATCTACGGCGAGAACGACCCGTGGGGTGCCGAGCGGTTCGCGCCCAGCCGGCGCGACTCGGCACTGTATGTCGCGCCGGGTGCCAACCACGGCGCGAACATCGCCCGGCTGAACCCGGCCGACTCGGCCGCCGCGACGACCATGCTGCGCCGCTGGGCCGGCGTCCCGGCGACGACCCTGGCCAAGCCGCTGGCCGCGGACCTGCCGATCGACGACGGCCTGGGCGACCGCCGCCGGATCCGCTGACCGCACCGCCGGGGTCGCCGTCGACGGCGGCCCCGGCCGCACCGCACCCCGGCGGCACCCGGAATCCGGGTGCCGTCGTCCGGACGCCGCCGTAGGGTGCCTTCGTGCGTGACAACGACTGGAACGATCCGGCCTGGCGGGATGCGGCGCACGGCTGGGTGCGCGGCCGGCTCGACGCGCTGGGGACCCCGGTCACCGGGGAGATCGAGGAGGTCCGGGTCCGGCCCTGGTCGGTCACCCACCGGGCGCCGACCGCCGACGGGACGCGGTGGTTCAAGGCCAACATCACCGCATGCCGGTACGAGGCGGGGCTCGCCGCCGAACTGGCGCGGATCGTGCCCGGCACCACCCTCGCGCCGCTGGCCGTCGACGTTGGACAGGGCTGGCTGCTCACCGCCGACGCGGGGCCGACGCTGCGGGACACCCTGACGGTGGACGACCGGATCACGACGTGGACCGCGATGCTCCAGGCCTACGCCGTGCTGCAACGGGCCACCGTCGCCCATGTCGATCGGTTGCATGCTCTGGGCGTACCCGATCAGCGGGTTTCTGCTCTTCCCGGCCTCCTGGCCGGTCTTCTCGCCGACCCGGACCTCCGCGCCGCGGTGAATCCGGCGGTGCCCGCGCTGGCCGATGAGTTCGCCGGCTGGTGTGCCGAGCTGGCCGCCGACGGTGTGCCGGCCGCGTTGCAGCACGACGATCTGCACGACAACAACGTCTTCGCCGACCTGCGGTTCTTCGACTGGGGTGACGCCAGCACGGGGCATCCGTTCGGGACGCTGCTGGTGACACTCAACGTCATGCACGACGCCCTGGATCCCGCCGAACGGCCGGCCGTGATCGCCCGGCTGCGTGACGCCTACCTGGAGCCGTGGACCGATCTCGCCGACCGGGCGACGCTGCGCCGGTCGGCCACCCTGGCCTGCCGGGTCACCCGGGTGTCGCGGGCGCTGTCCTGGCGGCGGGCGCTGACCGGCGCGGCCGTCCCCGTCGACGACGGGTTCCGGACCGCACCGGCCGCGTGGCTCGACGAACTGCTGGAACCGACGACGGTGTGACCGTCAGGAGGCGGTGACCCGGTAGACGGCGCCGGCGTGGTCGTCGCTGACGTAGATCGCGCCGTCCGGGCCCTGCACCGCCATCACCGGCCGGCCCCAGCGGGTGCCGTCCGGGTTCTGGAAACCGGTGAGCACGGTCTGCTGCGGGCCGAGCGTGCCGTTGCGCCAGGCGTAGAACGACACCTCCGGCGGGCGGGGCGGGTTGCGGTTCCACGAGCCGTGGACGCCGACGAGCGCGCCCGCGCCGTACCCTCCGGCCAGGCCCGGCCCCGACACGAAGGACAGGCCGAGCGGCGCCGAGTGGGCGCCCATCCCCTGCTCGGACGGGGGCAGCTTGGCACAGTCGAGTTTCGAGCCGTCCACGTTGGTCTCGAGGTCGTTCACGAACGGGCGGCCGGTGTAGCTCAGCGGCGAGTCCGGGTCGCCCGGGTTGATGTCGGGCTCGGAGTTGCAGTACGGCCAGCCCAGCTCTCGCCCCTCGGTGAGGCGGGCGAGCTGCTCCATCGGGTGGTCGTTGACGTACGACTGCATCACGTCGCCGTTGTCCTTGGCGCCGTCACCGTCGTAGTCGCGCTCGTACGGGTACTGGATGTTGTCGCGGTGGTTGACCGCCGTCCACACCGCGCCGTCCGGGTCGACGGCCAGTCCGGTGCCGTTGCGGACGCCGCGCGCGAACACGGTCGGGGTGCCGCCGCCGGGCGGGGTCTTCAGGATCGTGGCCCGCTGTGGGGTGGCGTCCCGGTCCTGGGCCGAGATGTTGCCGGTCGACCCGACCGACACGTAGATGCTGCCGTCCTTGCCGATCGCGACGCTCTTGAGCGCGTGCGAGTAGGCGCCGCGCAGGTCGGGACTCTTGTCGTCGGGCAGCCCGCCGATCACGATCTTCCGGCCGCTGACCTGCCCGTTGCGGTAGGTGAAGGTGTTGACCTGGTCGCTCTCGGCCACGTAGAGCGTGTCGCCGGCGAAGGCCAGCCCGTGCGGCTGGTTCAGTCCTTTGAGCAGGGTGCGCTGGGCGGGTGCGGTCCCCTCGGCGCCGGGTGTCAGCGCCAGCACGTCACCGAACTTGGGCCGCGACACCAGCAGTTGCCGATCCGGGGTCCACGCCAGCAGGCGGGCCTTGTCGATCCGTGCCCACACCGTCACGGTCCACCCGGGCGGGGCCTGCACCTGCCGGGCCTCGTCGAACGGGGCCCCGTCGGTGGTGCCGGTGAAGGCACGCACGGTGCTCGCGGTCAGGGCGGGCACCTCCGCCCCGCCCGGTTCGGTCACTGTGGGCCGGTCGGGCGTCGGGGCGGCCCGCTCCTGTGCGGTGCAGGCCGCCATCGTGAGCATCAGGCTCATCGTCATCACACCGCGCGCGAACGTTCTCATCCGCGCATCTCTACCGACCCGGCATGCCAGGGTGCAACCCGGCATGCCGGAGAAGGTATCGATCAGGGTAGGGTCCACCGCTGGTTGGCACCGGCGAAACAGTCCCAGATCTGCAGTCGAGTGCCGTTGGCGGAGCTGTTGTTCTGCACGTCCAGGCAGCGGCCGCTGGCCGGGTTGCGCAGCGTGCCGTCCGATGACGACTGCCACCCCTGGGCGCCGGTGCCGTTGCAGTCGTAGATCTGCACGAGTGAGCCGTTGGCGGTGCCGGCCGCGTTCACGTCCAGGCATTTGCCGAGGCCACGAATGGTGCCGTCGGTGCCGATCGTCCAGGTCTGCGCGGCGGTGCCGTTGCAGTCGTAGAGCTGGACGGCCGTACCGTTGGCGCTGCTCGCCGCGTTGATGTCGACGCACTTGCCGCCGAGCCCGGTGATCCGCCCGGACCGGCCGACCGGCCCGGTGCCGCCCATCACGGTCTCGTAGATGGCGCTGACCAGCGAATTCGCCCCCGTGGCGTCCTGGCTCAGCTCCCAGTTCATGATGCCGCCGGCGTTGGCCATCGCCCACTGGGTCTTGCGGCGGATCGTCGGCAGCCCGTTGTAGCACTGCTGCGCCCCGCCCGCCGTCGTGCAGTCACGGTTGGCGTTGGCCGGATCAAGGGCGACGAGCTGGGCGTACGTGAAGTAGCCCGGCCGGCTGTAGAAGGGCACCCCGAGGACCGTCTTGGCCGTGGGAAGTCCCCGGTTCTTCCAGAAGTTGGCCGCGGCGATCGACCAGTCGTAGTTGGCGTGCGGGCTCCCGCCGTCGTAGGCCATGATGTTCAGCCAATCGACGTAACCGAAGACGGCCGGCTGTACGCCGTTCGCCGTACCGCCCTCGCTGACCACCGCGGCGGTCAGGAGCTTGCCCTCGTTGTGCAGGGCGGTGCTGAGCTGCCCCATCAGGGCCGTGTAGTTGTTGGCCGACGCGCCCGGGTCGGGGTACTCCCAGTCCATGTCGATGCCGTCCAGGTTGTACTGGCGCACCACCGACATCAGCGAGTTGACGAACGTGGTGCGGGTGCCGGCGTTGGCGGCGAGGCTCTCGAAGGCGGAGTCGTTGCCGTCGTTCCAGCCGCCGACGGCGAGGGAGACGCGCACGTTGTTCTGGTGGCCGAGGGTGACGAGCTGCTGGAGCTTGGCGGTGTTCTCGATCGGCTGGAGGGTGCCGTTGGCGTTGGGCAGTGCGAACGAGTAGTTGATGTGGGTCAGCTTCGAGTACTGCACGGCGGTGACGCTGCCCGCCCAGGACGGCATGTAGCCGACGCTCTTGAAGCCGTCGGGCAGCACCACGGCCGACGCGGGCTGCGCCGCGGCCAGCCCGATCGCCGAGGTGGCGAGGGTGAGGGCGGCCGCGAGGACTTTTCTGATCTTCATGGGGATGTGACCCTTCTGTCCGGGTCAGCAAAGGTTAGGAAAGTTAACTTACAGACGTCAACAAGAACGCGAGGTTCCGGAACCGGAGTTCTCCGGAACCCCTTCCGGCCGGACGGTGCATCGGATCACCCGCCGGTGGTGACCGCCACCACACGCGACGTGCCCGTCCGGACATCGATGAGCCGGTACGGGATGTACAGACCACGGCGCATCGCCAGCACCGCGGCGGCGGTACGCGTAGGTGCGCGCAGCTTCGTCCTGATGTGCTCGAGGTGAGCGGCGACGGTCCGGGCGGTGATGAACAGGCGATCGGCGATGCCCTGGTTGGCGTGCCCTTCGATCACCAGGCCGAGAACGACCAGTTCCCGGAGCGTCAAGGCGCAGAGGTCGTCCGGGGGCGAGGTCACCACGAGCCCGGCGAGGTCGTCCGACCTGCCCGGTGGACAGGCGAGGCCGGTCACCCGGACGTAGTGCTCCGGGCCGTCGTCCGCAGCGACCGGGTAGAGGAACGCCATGTATCGGACCCGGTCGGTCAGGCCGTCGACCGCGGTGCTCACGACGTCGGGACATCGGGTGAGCAGGGAGTCGATGGCCATCCCGGGCAGCGGGGTGACGGCGCCTCGGCAGTCGACGGCGGCGGCGGCGGTTGCTCCGTGGATCAACCGCGCCAGCCCGGCCAGCGAGTTCATCGGGTCCAGAACGGCGGTGATCGTATGCGCGATCGCACCCAATGCGTCCCGGGCTTCGACGGTCGGCTGGCTCGCCGTGTCCGTGTGCAGCCCGAGTAAGCCGAGATGACGGCCGTCCGGAGTGACGAGCGGGACGGCCACTCCCTCCCGGAATCCGGTCGGCCACCAGTGTTCGGACCAGCACGGCAGCTCCACCGTGTGCGGCGGGGCGTCCTGCAGGCGCAAGGGCCGGCATCCCTGAAGCAGACCCAACTTCTTCCTCAGCTCCGTCAGCTCCTCCGATTCCATGTACGCGCGGCTCACAGGATCGTGGCCGACGGACGAGACCGTCGTGTAGCGGCGCTGATCGGTGTCGAGCAGGCCGATCCACGCGGCGGCGAACGGAACAAGCCGTCTCATCGGATCCCATATCACCCCCAGGTCCTCGGCCGGGTTGTCGCCGGCCGGAGTCACCCGGTTGATCTCTGCCGCGAGCTCCAGCGCCTCTGCCAGCAACTCGGTCACGGCGCTCACCTCCTCACGCCGGGCCGAGCGGCGCCGAACCCCGGGACGGGCGGCGTACCCACCCCGACCCACGGCAAACCGCGAAAAAGCAGCGGATCGGCAGACCCGCCGGGCCCGAGCTGGTCGCCCTTCATGATCGACGCGGAGCGCGTCTGCGGCGACGGCATTGGCAATGATGCCAATCGACGTCGCCCCCTGGGCCGGTGATCCTGAGAACACCGGACGTGCCGCGGTCCCAGGCGATCACACCCCCCTGATGGACCACCTGATGCGGCACCACCGACAGTCGTTCTCGACAGGAGGTCTGTGGTGATCGAGGTCGTACGTGACCAGGAAAGCGTCCCGCAGCGGACACGCCGGACGTGGCTGCGCATCCTGCTCGTCGGCTTGGCGCTCTGGCTGGCCACAGTGGTGATCATCTTTCTTACCGGCAACCCGAATCTGATCCCCACGCTGGTCCTGCTCGGCAGTTTCCTCGTGCCGGTGACCTTCGTCGCGTGGGCGTTCGAACGCCGGGACACCGGCGAGCTGACCGCGGGCCTGGTGTTCTCGACGTTCCTCACCGGCGGTGTCCTGGGTGTGCTCGGCGCCTCGGTGCTCGAGGCGTACCTGCTGGACCCTTCGCCGTGGTTGTTCTTCGGCGTAGGGCTGATAGAGGAAGCGGTGAAACTCGTCGCGTTGATGGTGCTGACCCGGCACCTGCAAACCCGGTCGCTGCGCGACGGGATGATCCTCGGTGCGGCCGTCGGTTTCGGTTTCGCCGCCTTCGAGTCCGCCGGCTACGCCTTCACCGCCCTGTTCACCGTCGACGGGCTGTCGATCGTCCAGCTGGTGCAGACCGAGCTGATCCGGGGTCTTCTGGCGCCGGTCGGACACGGCCTCTGGACCGCCATCCTCGGCGGGGTGCTGTTCGCCGCCTCGCGGCGCGGCCACGGCCGTTTCGCCATCACCGGCCGGCTGATCCTGGCGTACCTCGGCGTTTCCGTCCTGCACGGCCTGTGGGACTCGATGCACAGCATCGCGCTGTACCTGACCTTGCAACTGACCGAGGGTGAACAGCTGCGCCCGTCGCCGCAGGGCTGGCTGGTCGAGCCCAGCGTGGAGCAGGTCAACCTGTTCTCGGTCATGCAATGGGCCGGTCTGGCGATCATCTCGATCATCGGAATCGCCTGGCTGTTCGTCCTGTGGCGCCGGTCGGCCGGGGCCGGCCGGGTCGTCCCGCCGGTCCCCGTCCCGCCGTCGTGGCGCGGCGCGGAAGCCTGAGCCGGGTTCGAACGTCTCGGGTGGCTCGAGCCGCCCGCCCGGCGGCCCGCCGCCGGCCGGATTGGCAGATCTGCCAATCGACATCCGGTGGCAGCCGCTGGTGTTCTGAAGAGGAGGAGGCGGCCACCCGTGTGCATCCCGGGCCATGCGTCTCACGGACATCTCAACCCCACCTGCGTTGTTGGAGGAGAGAGCCATGCCCAAGGCAGTCGGCATCGATCTCGGCACCACGAACTCGGTGATCGCGACAGTGGAAGGCGGACAGCCGACGGTCATAGCGAATGCGGAGGGCTCACGGACGACCCCGTCGGTGGTCGCCTTCACCGAACAGGGCGAGCGACTCGTCGGTCAACTGGCCCGCCGTCAGGCGATTCTCAATCCCAAAGGCACGATCTACTCGGCGAAGCGATTCATCGGACGCCGCTTCGACGAGGTGTCCAGCGAGCTCACCACGGTGACGATCGACGTGGTCCCCGGCCCCGACGGCGCGGTCCGGTTCAAGGTCAGAGACAAGCTCTACGCGCCCGAGGAGATCTCCGCCCAGGTGCTGCGCAAGCTGATCGAGGACGCGTCGAAGTTCCTGGGTGAGCGGGTCACCGAGGCCGTCATCACCGTGCCGGCCTACTTCAACGACGCACAACGCCAGGCGACGAAGGACGCCGGCCGCATCGCCGGGATAGAGGTGCTGCGGATCATCAACGAGCCGACGGCGGCAGCGCTCGCGTACGGCCTGGACAAGAAGGAACACGAGACCGTCCTGGTCTTCGACCTCGGTGGCGGCACCTTCGATGTCAGCATCCTGGACGTCGGTGACGGCGTGGTGGAGGTGCGCTCCACCGCCGGCGACACACATCTGGGCGGCGACGACTTCGACCGCCGGCTGGTCGACCACCTGGCCGAGGAGTTCCAGAAGACCGAGGGTGTCGACCTGCGCCGTGACCCCCAAGCTCTGCAGCGGCTCTTCGAGGCCGCCGAGCGGGCCAAGGTGGAGCTGTCGTCGGTCACCCAGACGACGATCAACCTGCCGTTCATCACGGCCGACGCCAACGGCCCCAAGCACCTCAACACGACCATCACACGGGCGAAATTCGACGACCTCACCAGCGACCTCGTCGAGCGGTGCCTGGGTCCGGTGGAGCGGGCCATGTCGGATGCGAAGGTGACCGCGCACGACATCGACGAGGTCATCCTGGTCGGCGGCTCGACCCGGATCCCGGCCGTGCAGAAGCTGGTCCGCCGGCTCACCGGCGGCAAGGACCCGAACATGACGGTCAACCCGGACGAGGTCGTTGCGCTCGGCGCGGCGCTGCAGGCCGCGATCATCAAAGGTGAGGTCAAGGACGTTCTGCTGCTCGACGTCACCCCGCTGTCGCTGGGCATCGAGACGCAGGGTGGCGTGATGACGAAGGTCATCGAGCGCAACACCACGATTCCGGCCCGGCGGTCCGAGACCTTCAGCACCGCAGCCGACAACCAGCCCGCCGTCGACGTGGTGGTGCTGCAGGGCGAGCGGGAGAAGGCGGACGACAACCGGGTGCTCGGCCGGTTCCGGCTCGAGAACATCCGGCCCGCGCCACGGGGCGAGCCGCAGATCGAGGTCACCTACGACATCGACGCCAACGGGATCCTGAACGTATCCGCCAAGGACAAGGACACCGGTGCCGAGCAGCGCATCACCATCAGCGAGAGCTCCAACCTGGACAAGGGGGAGATCGACCGGATGGTCCAGGACGCCGAACGCCATCGTGGTGAGGACGCCCGGCTGCGCGAGATGATCGACGCCCGCAACGAGCTCGACTCGGCGGCGTACCAGGTGGAACGACGGCTGAACGAGCTGGGCGATGCGGTACCCGTGCATGAGAAGGGCCGCGCCGAGATGCTCGTCAGCGACGCGCGCCAGGCGATCAAGGACGACGCGCCGCTCGACCGGCTCCGCTCACTGACCTCGGAACTGCAACAGGTCTACCACGGCCTCGGCGCCGGTGCCGGCAGGGGCCCGGCGGACGGCGGCTCATCCTCACGGAGCGACTCGTCGGGCACGCAGGATGACGACGACGTGATCGACGCCGAGTTCACGACCGGATGACCGACGATGACCGAACAGGAACGGGAGCCGGCCGCGACCGGTGCGGCCGACGGTGCGACCCCGGAGGGCCGGGACGAGACCGCCGAGCTGCGTGCCCAGTTGGCGCAGTCGGACGAGCGCTATCGGCGGGCGGTGGCCGACTACGACAACCTGCGTAAGCGGCTGGCCCGCGACGTCCACCGCGAGCGCGAGGAGGAGCGGGCCCGGGTGGCGGCGCGATGGCTGCCCGTCCTCGACAACGTGGAACTTGCCCTGCAGCACGCCACCGCCGATCCGGCGTCGATCATCGCAGGGCTGGAGGCCGTCCGCCAACAGGCACTGACCGTGCTCGCCGACCTCGGTTATCCGCTGCGCGACGACCTGAACGAGCCGTTCGACCCGAGCCGGCACGAGGCGGTGGCGGTGCTGCCGGCGACCGACGCCGTGCCGGGCACGATCATGCAGGTCGTCCGGCCCGGCTACGGCACTGACGAGCGTCCGCTGCGGCCCGCCGCGGTGGTCGTGGCGAAGGGCTCCTGAATGGCACCGTCCCGCGACTTCTACGACACCCTGGGCGTCTCCCGAGACGTCAGCGCCGACGAGCTGCAGCGGGCCTATCGCAAACTGGCCCGCAGATATCACCCCGACGTCAACAAGGATCCGGACGCGGAGGAGCGGTTCAAGGACGTCTCCGAGGCGTACGACGTGCTCTCCGATCCGGAGCAGCGGCGCCGTTACGACGCCTTCGGCCCGGACTTCCGCCAGGTGCCGCCGGACATGGATCGGCAGACGTGGGCACGCGCGCGGGCCGGCGCGGGGGCTCACGGCGGTGGACGCGCGCGTCGCGGCGGCGGTCCGGCGGAGCACGTGTATTCCGGGTCCGGTGACTTCGGGGACATCGACCTGGAGAGCTTGTTCGGCGGCATGTTCAGCGGCCGCGGCGCTGGTGGCTTCGGCCCCGTCCCGGGCGCGGACCAGGAGGCCGAGCTCGAAGTGTCGGTCGAGGAGGCGTACGCCGGCGGCCGCCGGACCGTCACGCTGTCCGGCCCGAACGGCAGCCGCACGCTCGAGGTGACGATTCCGCCCGGGGTGACCGACGGCCGGCGGATCCGGCTGAGCGGCCAGGGCGGCCGCGGCAGCGACGGCGCCACGGCCGGCGACCTCTACTTCGTGGTGCGGCTGGCACCGCACCCGCGGTACCGGGTCGACGGACGCGACATCACCGTCACCCTGCCGCTGGCGCCGTGGGAGGCCGCGCTCGGCGCGTCCGTCGCGGTGGACACCCCCGGCGGCGAGGGAAAGGTCCGGGTTCCCCGGGGCACGTCCAGCGGCCGGCGGCTGCGGCTCAAGGGACGCGGGCTGCCCGACCCCCGCGGCCGTCCGGGTGACCTCTACGCCGAGGTCCGGATCATGGTCCCGGCCGAACCGTCCGACGAGGAACGGCGGTTGTTCGAGCAACTCGCCGCGGTCTCCACCTTCGATCCGCGGAGGCAGCCATGACCTACCCCCTCGCCCGGAGATCGAGGCACACGCTCGGCCGGCAGAGCTTGACCGCGTTCTGCCATACCGGCGGCGTGCACCCGGAGATGGTGCGACGGCTCGTCACGCTGGGCCTTCTCGAGCCCGAGCGCGACGACGCCGGAAACCTGTGGTTCGACGGTGATCAGGTGCTCGCTCTGGCCCGCGTTCGGCGCCTGCGCGCCGGCCTGGGTGTCAACTATGCCGCCCTCGGCCTCGTGATCGACCTCCTCGACCGGGTGGCCGCCCTCGAGCGCGAACTTCGTGACACGACCTCTCGACGCATCGGAGGCAGACCGTGGACCTGAACCGCCTGACCCAGAAATCGCAGGAGGCCCTGCACGACGCCCAGACCAAGGCGCTGCGGTTCGGCCACACCGAGATCGACGTCGAGCACCTGCTACTCGCCCTGATCGAGCAGCCCGAGGGGCTGGTGCCCCGGCTGCTCGCGGCGACCGGCGTCGACGTGGACGAACTTCGGGAGCAGGTGGAGGCGGAACTGAACCGGCGTCCCCGGGTCAGCGGACCCGGCGCGGCGCCCGGCCAGGTCTTCGTCACCCAGCGCCTGTCCCAGCTGTTCGACGCCGCCGATCGCGAGGCGAAACGGCTCAAGGACGAGTACGTCTCCGTCGAGCACCTGGTGATCGCCATGCTGCAGGAGGGGCGGGGCTCCACCGCCGGCCGGTTGCTCAGCGACGCCGGGCTCACCCGGGACGGCTTCCTCCAGGAGCTGACGAAGATCCGGGGCAACCAGCGGGTGACCTCGGCGATGCCGGAGGTGGCCTACGAGGCGCTGGCCAAGTACGGCCGTGACCTGGTCGCCGACGCCGCCGCGGGCACCATGGACCCGGTCATCGGGCGTGACGGCGAGATCCGCCGGACGATTCAGATCCTGTCCCGCAAGTCCAAGAACAACCCGGTGCTCATCGGTGAGCCGGGCGTCGGCAAGACCGCCATCGTGGAGGGCCTGGCCCAGCGGATCACCAACGGCGACGTGCCCGAGGGACTCCGGGACAAGGTGGTGTTCGCGCTGGACATGAGTTCCCTGGTGGCCGGCGCGAAGTACCGCGGCGAGTTCGAGGAACGGCTCAAGGCCGTGCTCTCCGAGGTCAAGGCGGCCGAGGGCCGGATCCTGCTGTTCATCGACGAGCTGCACACGATCGTCGGCGCCGGGGGCGGCTCGGAGGGCGCCATGGACGCCGGCAACATGCTCAAACCGATGCTCGCCCGCGGCGAACTGCACATGATCGGCGCGACGACGCTGGACGAGTACCGCAAGCACATCGAGAAGGACGCGGCGCTGGAGCGCCGCTTCCAGCCGGTGCTCGTCGAGGAGCCGACCGAGGAGGACGCCATCTCGATCCTCCGCGGGCTGCGGGAACGGCTGGAGGTATTCCACGGCGTGAAGATCCAGGACGCCGCGCTGGTCGCCGCGGTGGTCCTCAGCCGCCGGTACATCTCCGACCGGTTCCTTCCGGACAAGGCCATCGACCTGGTCGACGAGGCGTGCGCCATGCTGCGAACCGAAATCGACTCGATGCCGGCCGAATTCGACCAGCTCACCCGGCGCCTGACCCGCCTCGAGATCGAGGAGGCGGCTCTGTCCAAGGAGGACGACTCGGCCAGCCTGGCGCGCCTCGACCAGCTCCGCCGGGAACTCGCCGACCTGCGCGCCGAAGTGGACGCGCTGCGCGCCCAATGGGACGCCGAACGGCAGGCCCTGAGAAGGGTCCAGGACCTGCGCCGGGAGATCGAGCAGATCCGGCACGAGGCGGAACAGGCGGAACGCGGCTACGACCTCAACCGGGCCGCCGAGTTGCGGCACGGCCGGCTGCCGGAGCTGGAACGCCGGCTGGTAGCCGAGGAGCAGCGGCTCACCGCGAAGCAGAGCGGCAAGCGGCTGCTCCGTGAGGTCGTCACCGAGGCCGAGATCGCCGGCATCGTCGCCCGGTGGACCGGCATCCCGGTCAGCCGTCTGACCGAGGGCGAACGCCAGAAACTGCTTCGCCTGGATCAGATCCTGCACGAGCGGGTGATCGGACAGGACGAGGCCGTGCAGTCGGTCACCGACGCGATCATCCGGGCCCGGTCCGGCATCAAGAACCCGCGCCGGCCGATCGGATCGTTCATCTTCCTCGGTCCCACCGGCGTCGGTAAGACCGAGCTGGCGCGTACGCTGGCCGCGGCGCTGTTCGACACCGAGGACAACATGGTCCGGGTCGACATGAGCGAATACCAGGAACGGCACACCGTGAGCCGGCTGGTCGGGGCGCCGCCCGGATACGTCGGCTACGAGGAGGGCGGGCAGCTCACCGAGGCGGTCCGGCGCAAGCCGTACTCGGTGGTGCTGTTCGACGAGATCGAGAAGGCACACGCGGACGTCTTCAACACGCTGCTGCAAGTGCTCGACGACGGGCGTCTCACCGACGCGCAGGGCCGTACCGTCGACTTCCGCAACACCGTGCTCATCATGACCTCGAACATCGGCTCCCAGTATCTGCTCGAAGGCATCTCCGACGCCGGCGAGATCAAGCCCGAGGGCCGGGAACTGGTCATGGGCGAGCTGCGCCGGCACTTCCGGCCCGAGTTCCTCAACCGGGCCGACGACATCGTCCTGTTCAAGCCGCTCACCCAGCCGGAGATCGAGCGCATCGTCGACCTGATGTTCGAGGAGTTGCGCGAGCGGCTGGCCGAGCGGCGGATGACGCTGCGGGTCACCCACGAGGCACAGCGCTTCATCGCCCGGCAGGGATTCGATCCGGTGTACGGCGCCCGGCCGCTGCGCCGCTTCATCGCCCGTGAGGTGGAGACCCGCATCGGCCGGGCACTGCTCGCCGGGGACGCCCGGGACGGCGCGGAGATCCGGGTCGACGTGAAAGACGATGAACTGACCGTCACCTACGAGCAAGCACCGGAGGGGTGACGTGGCGAGCAAGGTGATCGAGTGCCCCAACTGCGGGCGCAAGAACCGGATCCCCGCGGCTGCTGACGGCATCCCGCACTGCGGCAACTGTCACAAGCCGATGCCCTGGATGGCCGAGGCCGGCGACGACGACTTCGGCGACGTCGCCGAGCGGGCGAACATCCTGGTGCTGGTGGACATGTGGGCGACCTGGTGCGGTCCGTGCCGGCAGGTCAGCCCCGCGCTGGAACAGGTGGCCCGCGACCTGGCCGGAAAGGTCAAGCTGGTCAAGGTCGACGTGGACAAGGCGCCCAAGGTGTCCGAGCGGTTCACGATCCAGGCCGTACCCACGCTGATGCTGATGCGTGACGGCAAGGTGGTGGCGCGCAGGGCCGGCGCCGCACCGGCTTCGGCTCTGCGCAGCTGGACCGACGAGGTTCTGCGGGGTGCGGCATGATCCCGAACTCGGAGCGGCTCGCTGAGACACCGGATGTGGCTGGGGCCTATCCCCGGCTGTCGGACGAGCAGATCGGACTGCTGAGACGCCGCGCCGAGGAACGTCCGGTCCAGCGGGGCGAGGTGCTTGTCGCCGAGGGCCAGCGGGACCGTGACTTCCTGGTCGTGCTGTCCGGCACGGTCGCGGTGATCGAGAGGTACGGCACCCCGGAGGCCCGGACGGTCCGGGTACACGGCCCGCGCCGGTTTCTCGACGAGCTCGGCCTGCTCACCGGCCAGCCGTCCTTCGTCTCGATGGTCGCGCAGGAGGCGGGCGAGGTTCTCGCGGTGCCCCTGCCCGGGCTGCACGAACTGGTCCGCGAGGAGCCCCACCTCGGGGACCTGATCCTGCGCAGCTTCCTCACCCGCCGGGAACTGCTGATCGGCAGCATCACCGGCATCAAGATCGTCGGTTCGCGGTTCAGCCCGGACACCCGCCGCCTGCGCGAACTCGCCGCCCGCAACCGGGTGCCGCACACCTGGATCGACCTGGAGGAGGACCCCGGCGCCGAGGAGCTGTTGCGTCGGCTGTCCATCAGCGCGAAGGACACGCCGGTGGTGATCTGGCGCGACAGGGTGCTGCGCAACCCCTCGAACGAGGAACTGGCCCGGGTCGCCGGCCTGCGGCGCTCCGGCCAGGACGAGACCGTGTGTGATCTTGTCGTTGTCGGCGCCGGGCCGGCCGGTCTTGCCGCCGCCGTGTACGGCGCCTCCGAGGGACTCGTGACGATCGTGCTCGACGCGGTGGCCATCGGCGGTCAGGCCGGTACCTCCTCCCGGATCGAGAACTACCTGGGTTTCCCGGCCGGTATCTCGGGTGCCGACCTGGCCGACCGTGCGGTGGTGCAGGCGAAGAAGTTCGGCGCCGACCTCAACGTGCCGGCCGAGGCGGTACGCCTGGGATCGCGCGACAGCGACCAGATCGTGCACCTCGACGACGGAACACAGTTGCGGACCCGGACGGTGGTGATCGCCACCGGCGCGCAGTACCGGAAACTCGATGTGCCGCGCCTCGCGGAGTTCGAGGGCACCAGCGTGTACTACGCCGCCACCTTCATGGAGGCGGTCTTCTGCGAGCGGCAGCCGGTGTCGGTCGTCGGCGGCGGCAACTCGGCCGGCCAGGCCACGGTGTTCCTCGCCCGGCACGCCGCGCGGGTCCGGCTGATCATCCGGCACGACGACCTGAACCGCGACATGTCCCGGTACCTGGTCGACCAGATCGAGCGACTGCCCAACGTCGACGTGCTGCGCCACACGGAGGTCACCGAGCTGAACGGGGACGACGGCCGGCTGCAGTCGCTCGGCCTGCGCGACACCAGGACCGGTGAGCGGCAGGAACTCCCGACGACGGTGCTTTTCGTCTTCATCGGGGCGAAGCCGTGCACCGGATGGCTGGCCTCCAGTATCGCCCTGGACGAGCGCGGTTACGTCCTGACCGGAGCGCAGGTGCACACCGACGCTCCACAGCCGGCCCTGCTCGAGACCAGCCGGCCCGGCGTCCTCGCCGTGGGTGACGTCCGCAGTGGCTCGATCAAACGGGTCGCATCCGCGGTCGGTGAGGGCTCCATGGCCGTTCGCCTGCTCCATGAACACCTGGCCAGGCTCGGACACGCTGCCGAACGGCAGCGGTCCAGTACATGACATCCGGAAGGAAACCATCATGTTGGAGACGCTCAGCCGTCGCTGGTGGGCGGTCGCCCTCCGCGGCGCCGCCGCGATCCTGTTCGGTGTGCTCGCCCTCGTCTGGCCCGGGATCACCGTCTTCGCCCTGGTCCTCGTCTTCGGCGCCTACGCCCTGGTGGACGGCGCGTTCACGCTGGTCGCCGCGCTCGGTGACCGGGACGGCGGCCGCACGCGTGGCAGCCGCGCCTGGCTCCTCGCCCGCGGTGCCGCCGGCATCCTGACCGGCATCGTCGCGGCTGTCTGGCCCGGCATCACCGCGCTGGCCCTGCTCTGGGTGATCGCCGTCTGGGCCATCGTGGCCGGCGTGTTCGACATCGTCGCCGCATACCTGCTGCGCAAGGAGTTGCGGCGCGAATGGCTGCTCGCCCTGAGTGGTGTGTTGTCCGTGGCGTTCGGTGTTCTGCTGGCCGTCTGGCCGGCCGCGGGAGCCCTGACCCTGGTCGTGCTGATCGGTGCCGCTGCGATCGCCTTCGGTGGCACGCTGCTGATGCTCGGCCTGCGTCTGCGCCGGGGACGGCGCCACGATCCGGCAGCGGCCGGGCACTTCCACCGACCTGCCACCGCCTGATCGCTTACGGCCAGGGGCCCGGACGTGCGATCGGCCGCCGAACCCGCCAGGGAGCCGACGAAGCGGCCCACCGACGACCGTGCGGTCGGCGCCCTGGAACTGTTCTTCGACCTCGTCTTCGTCTACTCGATGTCGCAGGTCACGCACCTGATCGAGGAACACCCCTCGTGGACCGGGTTCGGCCACGGTGTGCTGGCACTGGTGGCGGTCTGGTGGGCGTGGGTCTGCTACACCTGGCTGACGAACACCTCGGCCGAGTCGGGAACACCGGCACGGGCGCTGATCTTCCTCGCCATGTCGGCGATGCTGGTCGCGTCGAGTTCCCTGGTCGAGGCGTTCGGCGACGAGGCGATGACGTTCGCGCTGGCGCTGCTCACGGTGCGCCTGCTGCACGTCGTTCTGCTGATCTACTCGGCGCGCGGGGACACCCGGTGGCGGCGCGCTCTTCTGCGGCTGCTGCCGGTCCTGCTCATCGGCCCGGGGCTCGTCGTGCTGGCCGCGACGCAGTCGTCGCCGCTGCGAGAGGTGCTGTGGCTCGGTGCGGTGCTGGTGGACTTCGGTGGCCCGGCTCTGTTCGGCATGGGCGGTTTCCACGTGCGCCCCGGGCACTTCGTCGAACGCCACGGCTTGATGGTCATCATCGCGCTCGGCGAATCGATCTACCAGATGGGCCGGGCGGCCACCGGCGACGTGCGCAGCGCCGACGTTCTGGCCGCCGTGGTGTTCGGCGTTCTCGTCTCGGCCGCGATGTGGTGGGCGTATTTCGGGCTGAAACACGGTGCGGCGGCACGGCTGCGCCGGGCTCCGGCGCCCGAACGCGGCCGGCTCGCCCGGGACGCGTACAGCTATCTGCATCTCCCGCTGGTCGGCGGCATCATCTGGTACAGCCTCGGGGTGGGCGAGGCGATCGCCCACCCCGGCGAGCCGCTGCAACCGCTGTCGGGGCTGGCCCTCTGCGGCGGCGCCGCGTTGTTCTACGCCGGCGAGGTGCTGTACCGGTGGCGTGATCATCACGAGCTCGCCACCGACCGCCTGGTCACCTCGGCTGTACTGATCGCGCTCATCCCGGTGGCGCCGGCAGCGCCCGCGCTGACCATCCTGGCCGTCGTCACCGCGGTCAGTGTCGCGTTCGTGGCGTGGGAGGTATGGCGGCGGCCGGAGATCGGCGGCGCACGGCCGCAGCCGGACTGATCGCGCCGGGGTCCGGCCCTGGCGCGGCTGTCGGCTCAGAACAGGGGATTCGGAGCCGTACCCCGCCCGGATGGGTGGCTGTCGGCAAGTCCACAATCGCCCATCCGGAGATGCGGGGGCCGCGAATCCGTGCCGAGAGACCGACTCTCGCCAGCACGGAAGGACCCACTGATGACGGTCAAACCCCGCCTGCGGCGCACCCTCGCCGCGCTCGGCGCAGTCGCGCTGCTCGGCGGCTCGCTGTACGGTCTCGGCCCTGGGACCGCGACGGCGTCCAGCCACCGTGAGGCGCCACTGGTCGCCGCCGACCCGGCGATCGACAACACCGACCTGTACGCGTTCGTCAGCCCCGAACGGCCCGGCTTCGTCACGTTCGTCGCCAACTGGCAGCCGTTCGAGGAGCCGAACGGCGGGCCCAACTTCTATCCGTTCGCGACCGACGCCACGTACCACATCAAGGTCGACAACGACGGTGACGCCAAACCGGACGCCGAGTTCAAGTGGAAGTTCCGGAGCGTCGACAACCGTGGCGACAGCACGTTCCTGTACAACAACGGGCCGGTCACCTCGCTCGACGACGAGAACCTGCTGTTCCGGCAGACCTACAGCCTCCAGTCGTCGTTCAACGGCGAGCCGTTCAAGACCCGGGTCGAGGACGCTCCGGTGGCGCCGTCGCGGGTCGGGGCCGCGTCGATGCCCGACTACGGCACGTTGCGCCAGCAGGCCACCCGTACCCTCCCCGGCGGTTGGAAGATCTTCGCCGGTCAGGCCGACGACCCGTTCTTCCTCGATCTGCGCGTCTTCGACCTGCTCTACGGCGGTGACCTCTCGGAGACCGGCCAGGACACGGTGGCCGGCTACAACGTCAACACAATCGCGCTGCAGGTGCCGTTCGCGGACGTCGCGCTCAAGGGCGACGCCGCGCGCAACCCGGTGATCGGGGTGTGGACCACGACCGAGCGCAATCGGGTACGGATCACCGGCGGCGGTCAGTCCGGAGGCAAGGTGCAGGTCTCCCGGCTCGGCAACCCGCTGGTCAACGAGGTGGTCGTGCCGGCCTCCCTGAAGGACACCTTCAACGCCACCCCGCCCGAGCGGGATGCCAAGATCCCGGCGCTGGTCAAGCGGGTGCTCGAACCCGAGGTGCCGAAGCTGCTCGAAGCCATCTACAAGATCCCGGCGCCGAAGACTCCCCGCACCGACCTCGCCGAGATCTTCCTGACCGGCATCACCACCAAGGGTGACGGGCCGATCAAGGCCGATCTGAACTCGCAGCTCAACAACGCCG
This sequence comes from Actinoplanes subglobosus, assembly GCF_042650585.1. Classification (NCBI taxonomy): domain Bacteria; kingdom Bacillati; phylum Actinomycetota; class Actinomycetes; order Micromonosporales; family Micromonosporaceae; genus Actinoplanes; species Actinoplanes subglobosus. The sequence continues at coordinate 518,665 of NZ_JBHSBL010000024.1, read as the reverse complement.
ACGTCAAGGCCTCCCGGTTCACCCCGTCGGAACAACTGCGGCTCAACCTGTCGGTGCCGGTCACGGGCACCCCCAACCGGCTCGGCGTCCTCGCCGGTGACCTGCAGGGCTTCCCGAACGGACGGCGGCTCACCGACGACGTCGTCGACATCGAACTGCAGGCGCTCGCCGGGGCGGCCCAGTCCGGCAAGCCCGTCGACGCGCTCGCCGCCGGGGACGCGGTGGACGCCAACGACCAGGCCTTCGGCGGGGAGTTCCCGTACGTGGCGCTCCCCAACGGTGTCGCGGTCAACAGTGCGGCCAAGCAGCCGGCCACGGCCGGCAAGCTGTCCGGCGGGACGTCGGCGGCGCCCGCGGCGGCCGGGTCCACCGGAGACACCGACGTCGCGCAGCCCGCGCCGGATCTCGTTCCGGTGGCGGTCGTGTCCGGCGCCACCGGGTTCGCCCTGATCATCGTGCTGGCCGCGGTGTTCCTGCTGGTCCGGTGGTACCGGCGGCGCACCACCCGCACCGACCCCGATCGAACACTCACCTTCTGACACGCCTCGGGCGGGTGTCCCTTCCGGAACGCCCGCCCGTCTCCCTGATGACGCCCGCCCGTCTCCCTGATTTCGCCCGCTCGCTCGCTGGTGGAGGAACTCTCATGCGACGCACCCTGACCCGTCTCGGCCTGGCCGCCGTCCTGGCCGCCGGCCTGCTCACCGCGGCCGCCGTCGTGGCCCGGCCGGACGCGACAGTTCCGGCAGCTCAGAGCGCTGCTCAGCAGCCCGTCGACCGGCTCGCGCAGCGGATCGCCCGGACCCAACAGCAACTGCGGGACGTACCCGGCGACTGGCCGGGGTGGGCCGCCCTGGGCGCCGCCTACCTGGAGCAGGCGCGGATCACCGCGGACCCCGGGCTCTACCCGAAGGCCGAGGAGGCCGCCCGCCGGTCGCTCACACTGCGGCCCGACGGCAACGGCGACGGGCTCGTGGTGCTCGGCGCGCTCGCCAACGCCCGGCACGACTTCGCCACCGCGCGCGACCAGGCCCGCGAGGCGCTGGCCGTCAACGATCACGATGCTGAGGCGTACGGGGTACTCGCTGACGCCCTCACGCAACTCGGTGACGCGCCCGCGGCCACCGCGGCGGTGCAGCGGATGCTCGACCTGCGGCCGGGGCTCGCCGCCTACGCCCGCGCGTCCTACGACCTCGAACTGCGCGGCCGGGTCACCGAGGCGGAGACGTTGATGCGGCAGGCACTCGACAATGCCGTCGACCCCCACGACGTGGCGTTCTGCCGTACCCAGCTGGGTGATCTCGCTTTCGGCCGCGGCGACCTCGCTGCCGCGGAGGCGTCCTACAGCGCGGCACTCGCCGCGGACCCCACCGCTGTCGGCGCCCGGCACGGTCTGGCCCGGATCCGGGAGGACCTTGCGGGGTACGGCGAACTCGTCGCCCGGATGCCGACCACCTCGATCCTGCTGGAGTATGCGGCGCTGCTGCGCGTGGCCGGACGGCAGACCGAATCCGATCAGCAGATCGCGCTGGCCGCCGCAGCCGAGCGGTTGTTCGCGGCCAACGGCGGCTCCGACGGCTTGGCCACGGCCGAACTGGCATTGGCGCAGGGCCGGCCGGACGACGCCGTGACCGCGGCCCAGGCCGAATGGAAACGCCGCCGCCATCCCGACGTCGCCGACATGCTGGCGTGGGCACTGCACTCGGCCGGGCGGGACGCCGAAGCGCTGCCCTATGCGGAACGGGCGGCCGCCGGCGGAGCACGTCCAGCCGTCTACGCCTACCACCTCGGCATGATCCAGCTAGGACTCGGCCGGCATGCGGCGGCCCGCAGCGAACTGGCCCGGGCCCTGGACACCAACCCCCGATTCTCCCCCGTCGACGCGCCGCTCGCCCGCCGCGCCCTCGCCGGGCTGCGCACCTCCGGAGGCAACTGATGAACAGGCTCGCGGCACTCGTGGGTACGGTCGTGGCGGGGGTGCTGCTCTGGCCCGCGGCACCGGCCCAGGCGCATCCGCTCGGGAAGTTCTCGGTCAACCAGTACGCCGGACTGACCCTGCGGCCGGACCGGGTCGACGTGAGTGTGGTCGTCGACGTCGCGGAACTGCCCACCCTCCAGGACCGGGCCCGCGCCGACCTGGACGGGGACGGGACGCTGACACCGGCCGAACGCAACGGGTACGCGGTGGCGGAATGCGGGCGGTTCGCCGACGGGTTCGCGGTCACGGCCGGCGGGGAGCGGCTCGGGTGGGTGGTGTCGTCGCCCGCCTACGACGTGATCCCCGGGGCCGGTGGGCTCGACACCAGCCGGCTCGAATGTTCGCTCGGTGCGGCCGTGGGACTCGCCGGGACCGTGGACGTGCTCGTCGACAACGGGTACCGGGTGGACCGGGTCGGGTGGCGTGAGATCACCGCTGCCGGGGACGGCGTTCGTCTCTCGGGTTCCAGTGTTCCGGTGGAGAGTGTCACGGGGCGGCTCCGGGCGTACCCCCAAGATCTTTTGACCTCGGCCTTGGACGTGCGGACCGCGAGCCTCCGGGTCGGCGGTGACGGGGCGCCGGGTGCGGTGGCCGGGGAGACGCTTGCCGTGCCCGGCAGGCCCGGGCTGCTCGGAGCGGCGCAGCAGCGGGTCGAGGAGGTGCTCGGTGAGCGGCTGACACCGGTGGTCGCCGGGCTGGCGTTCCTGCTGGCCGTGCTGCTGGGAGCCGGGCATGCGGTGCTGCCCGGGCACGGGAAGACGGTGATGGCCGCCTACTTCGCCGGGCGGCGGGGGCGGGTTCGGGACGCGCTCGCCGTCGGGGGGACCGTGACGATCGCCCACACCGGGGCGGTCCTGGCCGTCGGGTTGCTGCTCAGCACGTCCACGGCCCTCGCCGGGGAGCGGGTACTGGCGGTACTCGGCCTGGTCAGCGGACTGCTGGTCGTCCTGGTCGGTGCCGGGATGCTGGTCGCCGCGCGCCGTTCACGGGCGGGCGCACACACCCACACACACCACGACCCCGATTCCCACCGCCACGACCACGGCCCCGACCACAACCTTCACGGTCACAATCACGATCACCACCACGGGTCTCATGGCCACGACGGGCTTCACGATCATGACCACGGATCCCGCGATCGGGACGGCGGCCTTCACGATCACGCCCAACACCACGGGTCCCCCGGTCGCGACCATCACGGGCTTCACGATCACGAGTCCGACCACCACCACGGATCCCACGATCGCGACCACCACGGGTCGCACGATGACGGGCATAGCCATCACCACGGGTTTCATGGCCACCACCATCCTCACACCGGGTCGGACGGCGGCGGTGGGCGATTTCGGCGACGCCTCGGGCTGGCCGGGATCGGGCTCGCCGGCGGTCTGGTACCGAGTCCGTCCGCCCTCGTGGTCCTGCTCGGAGCGATCGGACTCGGTCGTGCTGGGCTCGGGGTGGCGCTGGTGATCGCCTACGGCCTGGGAATGGCCGCGACCCTCACCGCCATCGGCCTGCTGCTGGTGGTCGCCCAGAACCGGCTCTCCCACCTGATCACAACCCGCGCCTGGGCCGGCCGGCTGTCCACCCTGACCGGCCGTGTCGCCGCCGGGGCACCGACCGCAACCGCCGCCCTGGTCGTAGTAGTAGGCCTGGGCATAGGCCTCCGAGCCATCGCCTGAGTCCGCCCAACCCCGGCGCGGCCCGTCCCAGCCCGGCCCGTTTCAGCACAGCCCGTCCCAGCGCGGCCCGTCCCAGCGCGGCCCAACCCCGGCGCGGCCCGTCCCAGCCCGGCCCAACCCCGCGCGGCCCGTCCCAGCCCGGCCCAACCCCGGCGCGGCCCGTCCCGGCGCCGGCCGTCCCAACGCGGCCCGTCCCAGCGCGGCTCCATTGTCCGGCTTCGCCGAACCACCGGTGTCAACCAGCCACGAAGGGTGCAGTTTGCGCGTTGACCACGAGGATTCACCGGGTCGCCCGGCCGATCTTGACCGGCTTACCACCGCTATCGGTGGTAAGCCGGTCAAGATCGGCCGGGGGCAACCCGGCAAACGTTGGTGGTCGACGCATCACCTGCTTCCCGGCCCGCGACCGGCAGCGACCGCCCAACCACGACGGTGAGAGCACACGAAACGACAACGTGTGGCCCAACCGTCGCTGTCACGGGGATGAACGATCACAAGCCAATGATCGTGATCGCTCATCCTCGTTATCGAGCCTGTTGCGTTTTAGGGTCGCTGTGCAGCGTGGTCGAAAAAACACGGCTGAGCGGGCCTGTCGCGCCCGATCGGACGGCAGCGACCCATTTTGCTGAACCGGAATCGTGGACCGGGACCAAAAGGCAACAGGCTCTATCACGACGACAGGAGCCCACGATCGGCGATGGTGATCGCTGATCCACGCTGGCGCCGGGCGATCCCGGGCTCGCCTTGAGGTCATCGGCCGTCTCGACTGACGCGGCGACCGACCCGACGTTCCGGCCCACCGTCACCGAGAGCGACAACAATGCGAGCCAAGGATGAGCTGGGCGGACTACGCGACGAACCCAGGGATGAGCTGGGCGGACTACGCGACGGACCCAAGGATGAGCTACGCGAACAACGCGACGGACCCAAGGATGAGCTACGCAAACAACGCGACGGGCTGGAAGGCGGGCTGGGCGGACAAGCGGATGCGCGCTCAGGCTTGGCCGGGCGGACGGCGTGCGCGCTAAAGGGCGGGCTGCGCGGTGCGGCGCAAGGCCATGCCTACCAGGACGAACACTATTCCGATGCCGGCGGCCAAGGCTGCTACGCCGAAGGCGACCACCGAGGTGAACAGCGACGCCTGGAGGAAGGACGCGTTCATCACGGTCTCCCGGTTGGGGTCGTCCCGGGCCAGCTGCGCGTAGGTCTTGCCGTCGGCGATCTCGTTGGCGTGTTCGGCGATCACCTTCGCCTCGGCGTAGGCCTCCCACGGCTGATCGACGTGCTCTCCGGCGAAGGCCGCCGCGTCGTCGGACACGGTGATCTGCTGGGAGGACAGTGTGGAACTGATCGTCATGTAGGTGACCACACCGGCGACCACCAGGACCGCGCCGGCGACGATCACGAGTAGTCCGAGTAGCGGAACCGCGCCGCGTCTGCTCGCTTTCATGTGGCCAGGCTCGCCGAGCCCCGGTTTCCGGGCATCCTCCAGGTGGGATGAGAACGACGGCGGATGGTCAACGACCGCGGATGGTCAACGACCGCGGATGGTCAGCGGCGGCGGGTCTTGCGGCGGGTCCGTGTGCGGGAGCCGGCCCGCGGGCGGGGCGGCGACGGGCGCCAGCGGGGGTAGCGGGTCTGCGGCGGGACCAGCGGGCGCTGCGGTGCGGCCGGGCCACCGCCGAGCAGGGCCGACACGATGATCAGCGCGTAGGAGACGAGGGCGATGGTGCGGAACAAGGTGACACCCGCGACCTCCTCCGGCGTCTCCGGTGCCACCAGGCCGGTCGGGTCGGCCAGGACCGCCACGGTCTGGCCGCGGCTGTACTCCTGGCCGTCGCGGCAGAGACTGCCGCTCACCCAGCCACCGTCGGAGCGCTTCAGGTGGTAGCAGTAGTCGATCTCCACCCGGCCACCGCGATGGATCGTCCGGTCCATCTCCATGTAGTCGATGGTCGCCGTCGCCGGGCTGCCGGTCAGGTCGAGGACGGTCAGGCGGGCGGCGTGGAAGGTCGCCACGACGGACACGAACGCCGACGTCCACAGCACGAAACCGAGGAACCTGCGCAGCGGCGGCTTCGGGAGGGTCTTGCCGGTGCGGGTCGGGCGGACCGCCCCGTACACGATCAGGGCGATCATGATCAGGAAGCCGACGACCCAGCCGGGCCAGTCCAGCACGCTGCCGGCCGCGGCTAGGAGAACCGGCGCGAGATATATCCCGATCAGACGCAGGCGTGCGGCGACGGGTGGCATCTCGGCTCTCACGACCAAGATTCTGTACGCCGCACGCAAGCCGACCAACCCCGTCCGACAACGCGGGTGGACACCGCTGCACGGCGCATATGCTCCCGACCTCGGTTCTCCAGGGGACGGTGCCACGCATGCCCGACACGACACTCGTCGTCAGACCTGACCGCGCCCGCTTCAAGCGCCTGGCCGCGGTGACGTTGCCGGTGGCGATCCCGGCTCTCCTCTACGTGACCTTGATGGTGGCGCACGGTCGCCGTACCTCCGAAGGTCTTCATGGCGCCGCGGTCCCGGCCATGCTCGTGGTCGTCGGACTGCCACTGGTGTGGTTCGCGGTGCATGCGGTGCTGCTGGTACGGAACGCGGCGATCAGGGTGACCGACGGTGTCGTCGAGGTGCGCCGCTGGACCGGCCGGGGCACGGTGATCGGGCGCCCCACGGAGATCTGGCTGCTGCACGTCGACTCGTCCGGGACCGGCGCGCGGTGGTATCTGCTGGCCGGGCCGGAGCGGGCGGTCCTTCTCAACGCCGGCCACTGGCTGGAGGACGGCATGCAGGAGGTGGTCCGGGCGACCGTCGTGATCATGACGAAGGGTGGCAAGGCCGGACCGAAGGAGCTCCGCCGGCGGTTTCCGGGGCTGCGGATGCCGTGGTACGTCCGGTTTCCGCTGCCGATCGTGACGCTCTGGTTCGTGGGGGCGATCCTGTACCTCGGCGTGGTGGTCAATGTCTTCGCCCGGCTGTGACCGCGTGATGTGTGTTTCTCATGCCCGGACCGTGAGGAACGCACATCGAACCGGTGAGGGCCGTGACTACTGTGGACGTCCGGTGGGCCGAAGACTCGGAACATGATGAAAGCGCTGCTCTCCCTGGTCCTCGCCGCCACGCCGGCGTCGACCGTCACCCAGCTGTCGCTGCCGCCGCCGACCGGGCCGGAACGCGTCGGCACCGTCACCGCCCACCTGATCGACAGGTCCCGGCCGGATCCGTGGGTGGCCTCCGAGAAGGTCCGCGAGCTGATGGTGTCCATCTGGTACCCGGCGCGGACCGTCCGCGGCCACGAACGCGCGGGCTGGGTGTCGCCCGGTGTCGCCGAGCGGATCAACCCGCCGGGCAGCCCGTACGCGCTGCCGGTCACCCACGGATACGTCGGCGCGCCACCGGCGGCGGGCCGGCATCCGGTGATCCTCTACTCCCCCGGGTTCGGCATCGAACGCACCAGCGGAACCGTGCTGGTCGAGGACCTGGCCAGCCACGGCTACGTGGTCGTCACGATCGATCACACCCATGACGCGAACTTCGTCGAGTTCCCGGACGGGCGGATCGCGACGGCCGCCATCGACCCTCCGGCATCACCCGACGAGGAGGAGACACTGCTGGAGAAGGTGGTCGACGTGCGGGTCCGCGACACCCGGTTCGTGCTCGACCAGCTGCGCCGGATGCCGCTGGCCCGCACCATGGACCTGTCCCGGATCGGCATGTTCGGCGCTTCGATGGGCGGGACCACCACCGCCGACGTGATGCTCGCCGACCCGCGGGTCCTGGCCGGCGTCAACCTGGACGGCAGCTTCATCGGCCCGATCCTGGACCGGGATCTGAAACGGCCGTTCCTGCTGTTCGGGTCCGACGGCGACGGTGAACAGGACGAGACGTGGACGAAGGCGTGGGACCGGCTGCGCGGGCCCCGCTACTGGCGGGAGATCGACGGGACGAAACACCTGTCGTTCACCGACTTCCAGTCGCTCTACCCCCAGCTCGGGCTGCCCGCCGACCAGGTCGAACCGGTCGTCGGCACGATCGATCCGGCACGGTCGGTGGCCGTCCAGCGGGCGTTCGTGCGGGCGTTCTTCGACCGGCATCTGCGGCATCGTGGCGGCGGGATCCTGGACCGGCCGTCACCCCGTTACCCGGAGGTCCGGATCCTCCCGTGACCGTGGCACACCGAAGGGGACACCGATGAGGGACATCCGCTCCGCGGGGGCCGGCACCGATGCCACGCTGGGCGGATGTTTCCTGGTGGCGTTGCTGGCCGAGCGGTTCATGCTCGATCCGGTGCCGGGACGGGACGCCGCCGCGGCGGTCACCGCGGGGGTGCTGCTGGCCGTCGCCGTGGCACTGCGCCGGTCGCTGCCGTTTCCGGCGTTCGTGCTCAGTGCCACGGGGCTGTGCCTGGAGGCCCTGGCCACACCGGTGAGCTGGCTCTCGCCGTACGCCAATCTGCTCGTGGTCTTCTCGGTGGCTCGCCACGCGAGCCGGCGGCAGGCCCGCTGGAGCCTCGCCGGGGTGATTCTCTGCATTGCCGTCTACTTCGCTGTGCGTGACGAGGTGCTGCGGCCGACACAGCCGCTCGGGGTGCTGGTGGTGTGGCTGGCGTTGTGGACGGCCGGATATGCGATGGCCCGGCGGCAGGAGGAGCAGGAGACCGTGCGGCGGCTCGACCGGGAGCGGGAGGTCGCCCTCGAACGCGGCCGGATCGCCCGTGAACTGCACGATCTCATCGGGCACACGGTCAACCTGATGCTCGTGCAGGCCGGTGCGAGCCGCCGCCTCCTCGACCATGATCCGGGCCGGGCCCGTGAACTGCTGCTCGGCCTGGAACAGTCGGGGCGGGACGCGCTCACCGAACTCGACCGTGTCCTCGGTGTGCTCGACGACGCCGATCCGCTCGGCGCCGACGGGCTCGCTCTGCTCCCGGTGCTGGTCGAGCGCATCACCGAGGCGGGGCTGCCGACCACATCGGACGTCGGCCCGGAGGTGGGCGACCTGCCGCGCAGCCTGGACCTGACCGCCTACCGGATCGTGCAGGAGGCGCTCACCAACGCGCTGCGGCACTCCGGGGCGCGCCACGCGTGGGTGACGGTGCGTCGCGATGACGGCGGACTCGACATCGCGGTGCGTGACGACGGGCGCGGCGCCGCCGACGGATACCGGCCGGGACGCGGGCTGCTCGGCATCGGCGAGCGGGCGGCGATGTTCGGCGGGACGGTCACCCACGGCCCGGGGCCCGACGGCTTCGCCGTGCGATGCAGACTGCGATCATGACGACGGTACGGGTCCTGCTCGCCGACGACGACGCGCTGCTCCGGGCCGGTGTGGCGGCGGTGCTCGGCACCGCCGGGACGATCACGCTCGTCGGGCAGGCCGCCGACGGGTTCGAGGCGGTCGCGCTCTGCCGGGACCTCGAACCGGACGTCGTCGTGATGGACGTGCGGATGCCCGGCATCGACGGGATCGAGGCGACGCGCCGGATCGTGGCGAGCGGGTCGGCGGCACGGGTGCTGGTGCTGACCACGTTCCGGCACGACGAGTACGTGTGGGGTGCCGTCCAGGCCGGGGCCAGCGGCTTCCTGCTGAAACGGGCGTCGCCGGAACGGCTGATCGACGCGGTGCTGACGGTCGCGGCCGGGGACTCGCTGATCGACCCGGCGGTCACCCGCGAGCTGCTCGACCGGTTCGTCACGCCCACACCCGGCCCCGCGCCGTCAGCGGAGGGAAAGCTGCTGGAACGGCTCACCGGGCGCGAGCGGGAGGTGTTGCGGCTGGTCGCCGAGGGATATGCGAATGCGGAGATCGCCGAGCTGCTGACACTGGCCGAGTCGACGGTGAAGACCCACGTGAAGCGGATCCTCGCCAAGATCGGGGCACGCGACCGGGCGCAGGCGGTGGTCGTCGCCTACCGCGGCGGGCTGGTCAGCGGTCGTCCACACTGACCACCTCGCCGCCGTGCCGGATCTCACCGACCGGCTCACCGTCGATCTCCAAACGGTATGCCCGGAAACGATCCTTGAACCTGGCCGCCGGGCGGTGGAAGCGGATCGCCGTCCGGCCCGGGACGGGTGCCTTCAGGGGCGGACTCCGGCGGGCCTGCGCGCGGCGGGCCGCGCGGTTCAGCGGCGGCGGGGGCACGTTCGTGCGATCCGGCGGCGGGACGGCGAAGTCGAACGCGGGAACCCACCCCAGCAGCGGGATCGCGAGCAGCGACAGGCCACCGATGACGAACAGCAGCCGGCCCAGCCAGGTCAGGGCGATCGGCAGGTCTGCCTCACCGACCACATACATCATGACCGTGAGCAGGCAGGCCGCGGTCAGGGCCACCATCGCCGGCAGCCAGGCCCGGTTGCGCCAGCGGATCCGGCTCGCCCGCCAGTCGCCCCGCCACCAGGCCGGGACCTGGCCCAGATGCCAGAGACAGACCGCGAGGACGACGACCACACACCAGAACTGGAAATCCGCGTACCAGACCGTCACCCCACCAGGATGACCGATTCCGTCTACTCCTGCGGGGGTAGTCGAGGTGTCCCCGGTGGAGGGACGAACCGGCGGCCGCGGATTCCTACGGTTCCGGCATGAGACGAATCAGCATTGTGGTGCTCGTGGCCGTGATGGCCGGTCTCGGCCTGCTCAACGTGTGGCCGGAGGCGACGTTCGAGGTGCCGGAGGGCGGGTTCAGCCTGCGGGACTGCGACTACGAGGTCGAGACGGGGACGGTGGCGGCCGACTGCGGGACCATCGTCGTCCCGGAGAACCGGCGGGACCCGGGGTCCGGCCGGATCGCGCTGCCGGTCATCCGGATCCGGGCCACCGGGCCGGTCACCGGGGCGCCGATCTTCCGGCTCAACGGTGGGCCGGGCGCGACGAATCTGGAGTTCCCGCAGGCCGCACGGCTGATCGGCGGGCATGACGTGGTGCTCGTCGGATACCGCGGGGTGGACGGGTCACGGCGGCTCGACTGCCCCGAAGTCGATCACGCACTGCAGACGTCGGCCGACCTGACCGGGGCGGAGGGGCTGCGGGCCGCCACGGCGGCGTTCGGGGACTGCGCCCGGCGGCTGACCGGGGACGGCGTCGACCTCACCGGATACTCGATCACCCAGCGGGTCGACGATCTGGAGGAAACCCGGAAGGCACTCGGGTACGGGCGGATCAACCTGCTCAGCTCCAGCGCGGGGACACGCACGGCGATGATCTACTCGTGGCGGTACCCGGCCTCGCTGGAACGGTCGGCGATGATCTCCGTCAACCCTCCCGGGCATTTCGTGTGGGATCCCCGCATCACCGATCGGCAACTCGGGCGGTACGCGGAACTCTGCCGGGCCGATGCGGGGTGCTCCGGCCGTACCGCCGATCTGACCGACGCCATGCGGAAGGTCGCCGCGGACGTCCCCGACCGCTGGGGTCCCCTGCGGATCAAGGACGGCAACGTGCGGGTCGCCGGAATGTACGGCATGTTCCGCAACGGGCCCGGCGCGGCACCGCTCAACGCGCCGACGCTGATCGACGCCTACCTCAGCGGGGATCCGGCGGCGCTGTGGGCGCTGTCGGTGCTCGGTGACCTGGTGCTGCCGACGTCGTTCGTGTGGGGCGAGTTCGCGTCGTTCGGGATGATCGACGCGCCGGCCGCCGCGCGGTACTACGCCGACGGCGGGGATCCCGGGTCGATCCTCGGGAACGAGGCGACCGATCTGCTGTGGGGCGGGCCCGGCGGGTTCTTCACGTCGTGGCCGGACAGTCCCGACAACGCCGAATACCGGGCGCTGCGGCCCAGCGACGTCGAGACGCTGCTGATCGGCGGGAGTGTGGACTTCTCGACGCCGGCCGAGCTCGCCACCCGGGAACTCCTGCCGATGCTGTCGCGAGGGCGGCAGGTGGTGTTGCCGGAACTCGGGCACACCGGGGACTTCTGGGAGCATCAGCCGCCGGCGCTGCTCGTCACGTTCTTCGACAGCGGGCGGGTGGTCGAGGACGGGATCACGTCGCGGGCCGTCGACTTCCGTCCGGCGGTCACCATGTCGGTCATCGGGCGGGGGCTGTTCGGGGTCGTTGCCGGGACGGCGCTGCTCACGGTCGTGCTGCTGGCGGCGATGATGTTCCGGGTGCGGCGGCGGGGTGGGTACCGGGTACGGACCGGGGTGGTGCTGCGGTGGGTGACTCCGGTGTTCTTCGGGGTGGGCGGCTGGTTCTGTGCGGTCCTCCTGATCTGGACGGCCGGGCCGGCGGCGTTCATCGGGTCCGGGGTGGTGGCGGTGCCCTCGGTGGGGGTGGCGGTGGGGCTCAGCGCCTACGCGGCGTGGGCCCGTCGTCTCCGGCTCGTGCCCCTGGTGGTGACCGTTGCCGCGGCCGTCCTCGGTGCGGCCGCCGGGTTCGGGGCGCTGTCGGACATCGCTGCGCTGGCGACGACGATCCTGGGCGCCGCGGTCGCCGCCAACCTGGCGCTGGTCGTCCTCTCCCGGGAGCGGGCCGCCCGCGAGGAGTAGCGGTGCGCGGGCTACGGCCGGACCGTGAGGGGGACGGTTGCGGTGTAGGCGACCTGTCCCAGGGCCGTGACCCGGGCCAGGGCCCACCATTGGGCTCCGGGACGGGCCGTCGTCGACGCGGTCACCGTGAACTCCCGGGTCGTGGTGGCGCCGGCGGGCAGGTCGTAGCCCTGGATCCACGGCTGGACGTCGAGGTCGTCGGCGGTGGCGCCCCACGTTCCGAACGGGGAGAGCAACTGGACCTCGCCGCGCAGCGGTGCATCGGTGGGGTTGTGCAGGCGCAGCACCAGGCGGGCGGTCTCGCCGGGCGCGACCGTCACAGCCGCCGGAGAGAGTTCGCCCGATGCCGGGGCGGCGGACGCGGCGGTGTCCGATTCGGGCAGGTGGGTCACGTCTTCCAGCAGCTGGCCGTGCGGGTCCCGGATCCGGGCGGTGACCTGGCCGTGGCCGGTGACGGTCAGGTCGAACTGCTGGTGGCCGCTCGGCGGCAGGTCGTAGGCGTAGGGGCCTTCGGGGGTGACCGTGGCACCGGGCGGAATGTCCAGGGTGACGGTGCCGGAGGCGGGGACCGTGCTGGTGCTGACCGTCACCCGGAGCATTCCGGGGGCGTCGGCCGCGGCGATGTGGACGGTCACCGGCAGGTTGCCCACGGGTGCCGGGCCCTTGTTGTGCAGCCAGTATCGGGTGAAGACCGGCTGTACCGGCTCGGTGGCCGGGACGGTGGGACCGAACGGTGTCGCGGGCAGGGCGGCGACGGTCACGATGTCGGCCGGGGCCAGGTCCACCGTGACGTCGGGGCCGTCAAATGTGGCGGGGGCCTGGGGTTCGCCCAGGACGTTGGCCAGCGCCGGGTCGTGCAGGCCGCCGTGCAGGCGGATCCGGGCGCGGGCCGGGGTTCCGCTGGTCTCGTAGATGCGGGCGGTGATCTGGTCGCCGTCGGGTTTGAGGGCGGACAGGACGGCGTTCGCGGGCTCGACCGAACCCAGCGACATCCGGGACGGCAGGTCGCCGGCGGTGGACGGGACCGGGGTGGCGATCAGCGGATGGTTGGACTCCTGGCCGGCCCGGACGAAACCGGCCGCACGCCAGTCGCCGGGCCCGGCGGCGAGGCTGTACCGGAACGTGTGTGTCCAATGCTGCAGAGCAAAACCGGACCCATCCGGCACGGTACGCCGTGGGCCGTCGATCCAGACTCCGCTCGGCCAGCCGGTGCAGGCGCGCATCAGCGACAGGTGGAGGGAACCGTCCCGGGCGGCGACGAACCCGGGGGTCCCGTGGTTGACGAGGGCCACCGAATAGTCGGTGAAGTCGCCGGGCAGTTCCTGGCCGACGGTGACCTCGGCGTCTTCCAGATCGGCGATCAGGGCGGCCAGGCCTTCGGCAGCGACGATCAGGACCGGCAGGTCACGGGCGCCGCGGAGGTCGGCATCCGGCACCCAGGTCTCGTCCAGCGGCCGGGCGGGCGGCACGTAGACCCGGCCGGTCGCCGCCAGCACCTCCCCGAAGGACGGCTCGGCCGCGGCCAGAACCTCCCGGCTGAAGGCGTTGTCACCGACGACGATGCGGATGTCCGGCAGATTCGAGTCGGCGTCGAGCGCGCCGTAACGGGGACCGCCGGGCCGGGAGGCGGTCGCCGTCACGCCTTGCCGGACCAGCGCGACCACGAGATCCCGCGGATCCTCCTCGGTGATCACCTCAGCGACTCCGAAGGCGGAAGCGGAGGTGGCGGAGGAGGTGGAAGCGGAGGTGGCGGAGCGGATCCGGGCGGTGCTGGACAGGGCGGCCCACGTGTGGGCCGGGTTGTCGAGGGCCCACAGGCTTTCGGCGGCGTCCAGGGACGGGAAACCGAACGAGCGGCCGATCGCGGCGAAACCCACCTCGGAGACCGGCTGTGTGCCCGGCAGGTCGAGGTCGAAGCGGACCCGCAGCAGCCGGTCCTCGCCGATCGAACCATCCACATGGGTCTGGAAGTCGATACGGTCACTGCCGGCCCACAGGGTCACCTCACGGGTGATCCGCAGGTCGTCGATGGTGGCCTCCGTGATCAGGCGGCTGCCGGCGGGGCTGTGCTCGACACGGACCGTGGCGGTGCGGTCGGCGAGACCGCGGCCGGGGCCTTTCGGCAGCAGATGCCAGGGGCCCTCACCCCAGAACGGGTGGTCGGGATACTCCTCCTGGACGACCAGTTCACCGCCGAGACCACCCGAACGCAGCAGTTCCCGCCCGGTACGGCGGTCGACGATGCTGGTCAGCGCGCCGCCACGGCCGGCGTCCGCGCGTACCTCGAAATGGTCGTTGCGGATGACCGGATCGCCGGGAGCCGCCCGCCAGACGGTGACCGGAGGTAGCGCCGCGGAAGAAGCGGAAGGAGCGGGAGCCGCCGACGGGCTGACGTGCCACACCTGGTAGCCGAGAGCGGGCACGTCGCGGGCGACAGCCGCCAGGGACGCGTCGGCGATCGTGCCGTCCGGGTGCCGGGTCAGCGCCGAAGCGACCACCGGCACCACCGCACCCGAGTCGTCGAGAACGGTCAACGCGGCAGGCCCGGGAGCCGGATAGGACAGGTCGAACCGGGCCACGCCACCCCGTGCCCAGGACAACGGGTTGGCGACCAGCACCGCCTGACCGGCGCCCCGGGTGTCCACCTGTGACGCCAGTCCGGCGACAGCCGACCGGCGGGCCGCGGCGCCGAGTTCCCAGGCCTCCCGCCACCCGGCGAGGAGGTCGAGATAGACCTGATCGGATTCGGTCCCGGTGACGGCGTCGTGGTGGGCGCCGTAGGCGAGCAGCCGCCACGCCTTGTCGAGTTGCGCCTGCGGATACCCGGTGCCGAGGAGGGCGGCGAGGGTGCCGAGACGTTCGGCGTCCAGCACGATCGTCTCGATGGCCCGCTGCGCCTGCTTCGTGTCGATGTAGGACACGTCCTTGCCGGTGTAGACCGGGTTCATGTCGCGGGTCTGCGGCGACAGCCGGGGGTTCGCGGCCTTGACCGCGGCGAAGAAGTCCCGGGGCAGGCCCATCACGAACCGGGGCCACACATACCGTTTCGCCCATTCGCGGTGGATCTCGGTGCACCACCGGGACGGGATGTTGTGGTCGTGGCCGACCGGCAGCATCACGTTCGGGGTCGCCGCGACCAGCCGCAGCGACCGATATTGCGCATAGGCTTCGGCGAGCGCCTCCTCCAGGGTCTCCTTGCGCTCGACGTCCCACCCGGCGACGTAGTGGTTGGCCATGTAGGCGGTGGTCAGCCCCCGCCCGCTCGGCGAGATCCACTCGAACTCGCTGGGGAACTGCATCCGGGTGATGTCGCCGGTGTGCCGGCGCGGCCCGATGTGGTGGAAGGGTCCGCGCGCCCACGAGTTCGACGTCAGCCCGGCGTCGGCCATCAGTCCCGGGAACGCCGGGTCGTGCCCGAAGACGTCCAGCATCCACGCGGTCCGCGGGTCGCCGCCGAGGACGTCGCGCTGGTATTCGATGCCGAAGCCGGTGTTACGGATCGTCGACTCGGGGTGGGTGAGGTTCGTGTTCGGCTCGTTGTACATGCCGCCGACCAGTTCGACGCGTCCGTCGCGCAGCATCCGGCGCAGGTCGTCCCGGTCGGAGGGGAACACGTCCCAGTACGGCTTGAGGTAGTCGATCTCGGCGAGCACGAACCGGTAGTCGTCGTCCAGGCGGGCCGCGTCGATGTGGGCCCGCACCAGGTCGAACGCGGTCCGTACGAACGCCGGCCGGAGCTTGTCGACCTTGGGCACGTCGGGCAGTTGCTGCCACACCTCGGTGAAGCCGCGCTGCGTGTTCCACCACACCGGGTCGTAGTGGAAGTGCGACACCATCCACATGGTCCAGCCGGTGGCCGCGACCCGGAACTCGCCGTCGAGGGTCACCGGGCCCGCATCGGTGTCGGCGACGGCGGTGACCCGCAACGGCGTGCCTTCGGCAGCCGGGGCCGAGACCAGGACACCGACCTCGACGGTGCGTTGCTCGCCGGCGGCCAGGCCGGTGGTGACGGCGACGGCTTCGGGGGTACGGACGGAGGCGCCCTCCACCCGTACCCGGAAAGGTCCGGTCGCCGTCGTGGCGGCGACGGTGACCCGGACGACCTGCCGGGGCGCCGCGGCCGGGCCGTGAAAGAGATCGGTGCCCTCGATCGCGGTGATCCGCATCAGGATCCTTCCGGTGTCCAGGTGTAGGCGGGCGCGGTCGCCCAGGTCGCGCCGAGCTCGCGGTAGAGCCGGCCGGTGGCGGCGGCCTCGTGGGTGAGCGCGGCGAGCCCGTCGAGTCGTTCGCCGGGCACCGGTGTCGGTGCCGGGCTCTGCCGGACGGCTTCGGCGACCTCGGTGAACGCGCGGGTCGCGGCGAGCGGCACGAGCAGGTCGACGGCCGGGCCGGCGAGGTGGTCGAGCAGGTTCTCCAGCAGGTCGGCCCGCGCATGCCGGGTCTCCCCCGCCGCGGTGACGAGCCGGTCCTGCGTGTAGTGCAGCGTGGCGGTGTCGCGGGTGCCGTGCACGACGACGACCGGTTCCTCCTCGGCCTCGGCACAGAGGGTGGCGGCGACGGTGACCGTGGTGCCCCGGGCGGTGCGGATGCGGGCGCTCGCGGTGTCGTGGGCCTCGGCCGGCCGGGTGCGGTAGGTGTCCAGGTCGACGGCCCGCACCGACTCGTGACCGCCGGAGCCGTCGAGCGTGACGGCGAGGGCGACGGCGTGCGCGAACGGGTTGGTGAGCGCCCCGTCGTTGACGTCGGCCCCGTCGAGGAACCGGCGCCCGGCCCAGCCGGCCCGGTTCCAGTAGGCCTCGCCCCGCCACCACAGTCCGGTGGCGCTGATCGCCTCGATGTCGCCGAGATCGCCGGCGTCGATACGGCGGCGCAGCTCGGTGACCGCCCCGGATCCGAACGCCTGGAAGCCGACCTGCACCGTCCGCCCGGTCTCGGCCTGGACGGCGAGGAGCCGGTCGAGGCCGGCCAGGCTCGGGGCGGGCGGTTTCTCCAGCAGCAGGTGGGCGCCGGCGCGCATGGCGGCCTCGGCGATAGCCACGTGGGTGTGCACGGGCGTGACGACGACGGCCAGATCGGGGGCGGTGGCCCCGATCAGGCTCGCCGCGTCCCGCCGCCAGGGCGCGTCGGCGGCCGCGGCCCGCTGCTCGGGGCAGGGCGGCCGGGGGTCGGCCACCCCGACCAGCGCGATCCTGCCGTCGGCGTGCAGTTTCGCGAGCTGGTCGAGGTGGCCGCGCCCGTGTCCGTGCGCGCCGACGAGGACGACGCGGGGCGGTGTCATGGC
Organism: Actinoplanes subglobosus; assembly: GCF_042650585.1. NCBI lineage: Bacteria > Bacillati > Actinomycetota > Actinomycetes > Micromonosporales > Micromonosporaceae > Actinoplanes > Actinoplanes subglobosus. The sequence continues at coordinate 501,226 of NZ_JBHSBL010000024.1, read as the reverse complement.
TTCAGGATCCGCGCCGAGATGCTGGTGCGGGTGTAAACGGCCTCGGCCGGGCGGCCGTCGACGGTGACCTTCGCGAACCGGCCGGTCACCCGCTCGGCGGTGAGGACCGGGCCGCGCGCGGCGGTGGACACGGCGAGGGTGCTGCCGGGGCCGATCGTGACGGTTCCGTCGAGGCACATGCCCGGGACGATGGTGCGCAGGGTGGCGCCACTGATCTCGACGTCGCCGTCACCGAGGGAGTGGGCGCCGGTCGCGGCCAGTGTGCCGCCGAGGACGCGGACACCGCCACGGAAACGGTTCGTGCCGGTCAGGGTCAGCGTGCCGGTGCCGCGCAGGGTCAGGCCGCCACGGCCGGTGATGTCGTTGCGCCACGCGTCGGACACACCGTCGAGGGTGACGTCGACGTCGGTCTCGAACGCGCCGTAGCCGTCGGCGGCCTTGAACAGGTCGAGGCGTCCCCACTGCTCGGGGCCGTCGAGCAGGGCGTATCCGGCGGGCAGGGCGGTGCTGCGCAGGACGGCCCGGCGCTGGTCCGCGGTGAGGTACGGCTGGCGGGTCTCCAGCAGCACCTCGGCGCCCTTCGGCACGGTCAGGGGCTTGTCGGGGCCGGTCCTCGGCAGGATGTACGTGAGCTTCGGGAGGATCAGACGGCGGTTGGCGGAACGGTCGGCGAAGGTGTCCGTACCCACGCCGGGGTTGTCTGCCAGGAACGCCGCGGCCTGGGCCCGGGCAGCCACCTTGAGCTCGGCGTTGGCCGGGTCGCCGAGGATCGCGGCGGCCAGCGCGGTGGCCAGGATCCGGCCGCTGACCACGTCGAGCGGCGAGTGCATGCCGGCCGTGATCCGGGTGTCGGCCAGGTCGAACGCGCAGGTCAGCAGCTCCTGGAAGCGTTCCGGGAAGGCGTAGGCGAAGGCCAGCGCGGCCAGGTGCAGGGCGTTGGTGTGGCCGCTCGGGAAACCGCCGTCGTCGCCCGGGACGAGCCCGCGCTGCCGGAGCAGTTGCGGCGCGACCACGACCTTCGACTGGTAGACGGGGAAGCCGAACGCGTCGAGGACGCCGGTGTCGACGACGGTGCTGTCGGTGGTGAGCCGCCAGGGGCGCGGGTACTGGACGGCGAACTTCGACGGGTTGCTGGAGGACCAGTTACCGCGGACCGTGTTGACCAGGGTGACGATCTGGCCCAGCGGTGAGGTGGGCGAGCCGGCGCCGAGGGTGGATCCGGCGGGGGCGCCCGCGGGCACGGCGTCGCTGATCGTGGTGGCCGGGGTGCCGGCCGGCGCCTCGGTGATACCGGTGACGGCCAGTGCCGTGGTGCGGTAGGCGGCGGCCCACGGGCCGAGACCGTCGATGACGGCGTAGCTCTGGTGGCGGCGGTCGACGATGAACGACCAGGCGGCCTCGGCGTCGGTACGCCCGGCGGTCCGCTTCTCGCAGAACCTGATGTTGGCGCGGAGCACCGCGGCGTTCAGGACGGTGCCGTTGTTCCAGGCGGTGCCGGTCTGCCAGTAGGACCGCACGCCGGAGAGGATCCGCACGGCGGCGTTGGTGTCGACGGTCAGGTTGGTGGTGAGGTTCGACCTGTAGTCGTCGACGAAGGCTTTCGCCTCGGCCAGCGAAGCGGCCAGACCGGCGCGGCTCAGGAGCGGGGCGGCGAGTCCGGCGGTGGTCGCCGCGAGCAGGGTGCGGCGGGTCAGAGTGGTCATCTATGTTCCTCAGTCTTTGAGGCCGGCGTTGATGTCTGCGTTCATCACGTACTTCTGGAACACCAGGTAGATGGCGACCAGCGGAACCATGGAGAGGACGGAGGCGCTGATCAGGATCGACCAGTTCACGTTGTTGGCGCCGACGATGCCGGCGATGCCGATCTGCAGGGTGAACTGGCTGGGCTCGTTGAGGATGATCAGCGGCCAGAGGTACTCGTTCCAACGCCACTGGAACGAGAAGATCGCCAGGGTCAGGATGATCGGCCGGGACAGCGGCAGCATGATCCGGAAGAAGGTGGACAGTTCGCTGGAGCCGTCGATGCGGGCCGCTTCGAGCAGGTCGTTGGGGACCGTGACGAAGAACTGGCGGAACATGAACGTGCCGGTGGCGGTGATCACGGCGGGTACCACCACACCGGACAGGCTGTTGTAGAGGCCGAGGTTGCGGACCACCAGGAACAGCGGGGCCAGGATCGTCTCGGTCGGCAGCATGGTGGTGGCCAGGATGCAGCCGGCGAAGATCTTCAGCCACCAGTTGCTGTACTTGGCCAGGGCGTATCCGCAGGCGGCGCTGACGATGATGGTGAGCAGGGTGGCCGCGATCGCCACGATCATCGTGTTGACCAGGTAACCGGGGAAGTCGAAGCTGGTCCAGGCGTCGGTGTAGCCCTCGATCGTCGGGTTCTTCGGCCAGAACGTCAGCGGGTAGGAGAACAGTTCGCCGCCGGGTTTGAACGAGCTGACCACGAACCAGAGCAGCGGGAAGCCGTACAGGACGGCCAGCAGCCACATGATCGCGCTGGAGCTGATCTTCTTCGGCAGATCGCCGGTCCTGCTCCGGGAGACGGCCATCTCAGGATCCCTTCCGGCGGCTGGCGATCAGCTGGAGAACGGCCACCATCACCAGGATCAGCAGGAGTACGAACGACGCCGCGCTCGCGTAGCCGATCTGGGCCCGTTTGAAGCCGGTCTCGTAGATGTACTGGACGATCAGGTTGTTCTCGGTGCCCGGGCCGCCGTCGTTGACCGCGACGAAGTAGGTGTACTCCTTCATCGCGTGCAGGGTGCTGAGCAGCACGACGATGAACGAGGTGGGTGCGATGGCCGGCAGGGTGATGCTCCGGAACTTCTGCCAGGCGTTCGCCCCGTCCAGGTCGGCGGCCTCGTAGTAGGAGACCGGCACGTTCTTGAGCGCGGCGATGAACAGCAGCATGTTGAACGCGGTGCCGGCCCAGGTGGCCACTATGACGACGATCATCAGGGACAGGTCGCCGTTGGACTGCCAGGAGACCGGGTCGCCGCCGAGTTCGGTGATCACGAAGTTGACCAGGCCGAAGTTCTCCCCGAACAGCCAGCGCCAGATGACACCGGCGATGATCGGCGAGATCAGCCAGGGCAGGAAGAAGACCACCCGGGCGATGGTCTTGCCCTTGGCGTACGGGCTGGTCAGCAGGTAGGCGATGCCGAGCGACATCACGAACATCAGCGGGACGACACAGCCGGTGTAGATCAGGGTGCGCAGCAGGGCCGCGTAGAAGTCGGCGTCACCGATCAGTTCCTGGTAGTTCTCCAGGCCGACCCAGGGCGCGTCGCCGACACCGGTGTAGCTGGTGAAGGAGTAGGCCAGGCCGATGATGGCGGGCCAGACGAAGAACGTCAGGAAGAGCAGGACGTTGACCGAGATCAGGATCAGTGGAGCAAGGGTGTAGCTGTTGTGCCGGCGCCGGCTGGCGCTGAAGACCATGGTCACTCCTCTTTCCCAGCGAGTCTTTCCCAGCGAGGGTGGGCCCGCCGGAAGCCGGCGGGCCCACCCGTCGCGGTCCCCTACTTGATCTGGTCGTTCAGGCCGGTGACGATGGCGTCCACGGTCTTCTGCGCGTCCTGCTCGCCGTTGACCAGCTTGGCCAGCTCGGTCTTGATCAGCGCGTCCTCGACCTTCTGCTTGGCCAGCAGCAGCTTGGTCTGGTTGGCCTGGCCGGAGCTGGAGATCGGGTCGGCGAGCTCCATCTCCTTGATGTACAAGGCGAACGCGTCCTGGGCGGCCTTCTTCTCGAACGGGTAGGTCAGCGTCAGGCCGGTCTCGATGGGGAGGTAGCCGTTGGTCTGCGCCAGCTTGGTGTAGTTGGCCGGCTGGAAGACGAAGTCGATCCACTTCTTGGCCGACTCGGCCTTGTCACCGTTGTTGAACGCGACCATCTTGCCGCCGAGGTTGATGTCGGTGGCGTGGGTCGGCTGGGCCGGGCTGGGCACGCTGGCCCACTCGAAGTCGGTGATGCTGTCGGCGAAGTCGGCGACCTGCCAGACGCCCGAGTAGTAGGCGACGACCTGGCCGCTCTTGAACAGGGCGTTCGGGTCCTGGCCGGAGGTCCAGACCGACTTGGGCATGACCTTGTCGTCGTTGATCTTGGCGAATTCGGTGAGCGCCGTGACGGTGGCGGCGTCCGGGGCGGCGAACTTACCGTCGGCGCCGAGCTGGAAGCCGGTGCCGCCGTGGGTGTAGATCCAGCCGCGGATGCGGGCCGCGGAGTTGTCGTAGACCAGGTCGTACTTGGCGTTGGTGGCCTCGCGGACCTTGGTGGCGGCGGCGAGGAAGTCGGTCCAGGTCCAGGTCTGCGCAGGGTCGGTCGGGTAGGACACGCCGGCCTTGTCGAACAGGCTCTTGTTGATGTAGAGCCCGGCCGCGGTGACGTCCGAGGGGATCGACAGGACCTTGTCGCCGTCCGCGGTGACCAGGTTCTTGTTGATCTTGTTGGCTTCGGCGTTCGCGATGCTGGAGAGGTCCTGCAGCTGGTTGACCCAGAGCGGGTCGAGCGACGGCACGCTGGCGGTGTCCGGCAGGGCGTTGGCCTGGGCCGCCTGGCTCAGCTTGTCCTGGTAGCCGTCGTAGGGGACGTTGACGATCTCGACCTTGATGCCCTCCTTGGCCTCGAACTCCTTGGCCAGGTCGGTGTAACCCTGGTCCTGGGCGGAGGTGGAGAACCAGAAGGTGATGCTCTTCGGGTCGCCGTCACCGCTGCCGGATCCGGACGAGCAGGCGCCGAGGACGAGGGCGCCGACGACGCTCGCGGCCAGCCACCCCTTCCGAGCGGATGCCGAAATGCCCATGACTATCTCCTCGATGAAATGTCTTCTCGTGGTTCTTCTCGTGGCGACGGACGTTAGAGGAAAGCGCTTACCGCGTCAACGACATGTTAATTCACAGGTTGGATTTTAATCGACCCGGGTCGATATCGCAGGTCGCAGCTCTGTACGGTTTCCTAAACGATGGACAGGCGAAGCCTCGACGGGGCTTTTCCGGTCACATACAGAAGGACACCGGCGGCCGCATCGGTGCCGCCGAGGAACTCGTAGTCCTCACCCGGGTGGTAGCCCGGTTCGGACTCCGACGCCGTCCGCGGCCCCTCGACGACCGTCACCGACAGCCCGCCGTAGGCGGCCGTGCCGGACTCCAGATGCCATCGATCACCGCCCAGCGGACGGGCACCGGTCATCGTGCCGCCGGGCCGGAACGCCAGCTCCAGCGCCCAGTCCACGGCCGCCCCACTGATGTCAACGGTCAGGTCGGTACCCGGGCCGGTACGGCTCACCTGGACCTCGGTGGTGAGGGTGACCTCGTCGCGGGGACGATGGGCGAAGTCCATGGCGGCGCTGAAGCGGCCGTCGTCGGTGAGGGCGTAACGGCCGGTCCCGTCCCCGGGAAGTGGCTGGTAGTAGGCGGCCGAGACGGTCTCGGAGAGGGTGGCCGCGCCGGGCGTGACGGTCAGCGAGCCGGCGCGGAACGGGCCCAGGCCGAAGAATGTGCGCGACAGCCGGACACTGTCCAGCACCGTGTCGCCGGCGTGCAGCCGCAACAGGGTCGGCGAGTTCGCCAGCCCGGAGCGGATCCGCCGGTGCCGTGCGTAGTCGGAGCCGCCGAACACCACGACCGTCCGGGCCGGGCCGTGCGCGACCAGCGTTCCGGCCGCGGCGAAGTGGCGCTCCCGGGGCACCGGCGGCGGGACCGCCGTTGGCAGCGCACGACCGGCGACCGGGTCGGTGGCGGCGTGCGCGGGCGCGACGATGCCCTGCTCCAGGGCGATCCCGGCGGCCCAGGCCAGGTCACCGCGGTCCCGCAGGATCGCCATCGTGCGCAACGGCAGCAGGAAGAGCTTCAACGGCATCGGATGCCGCTGGTCCTGCCGCCGGGACAGGACGGTCTCCACGGTGCCGTCGGGCAGCAGCAGGTCGAGGGTGGCGGTCAGGTTGGCCTCGACCGCGTCGAGCAGGTCGGGGCGGTCGAACACGTCGGCGATCACCAGCAGGGACGGGTTCGACACGGCGGCGGCGTAGTTGGCGCTGCGCTCCGAGTAGAGCCCGTCCTCGATGTCGACGCCCTCGGCCAGCCACTGCTCCACCCGGTCGGCGATCGCCCGCTGCGGGCGCAGCCGGTGCAGGCGGGCCAGGGCCGCGGACAGCTCCCACCGGTGGTTCGGCGTGTGCACCCCGCCCTTGACCAGGGCGGGGGTCATGCCGTCGAGCAGCTGGACCAGGGCGCCGCCCTCGTCGGTGCCGCGCAGCAGCCACGCCGCGTCGGCGAGATCGTTGACGCTGAACGCCGAGTCCGGCGGCGAGTCCACGTTGTCGCCACCGCGGAACAGGCCACCCGGGTTCTGCCGCTCCCGCAGCAGACCGGTCAGCCGTGCCGCCGGAGCGAGCACACCACTGTCGCCGGTCAGGTGCCAGGCCGCGGCGAGGGCGTGGACCCGCTCGGCGAGCCGCCGGTGCTGGAGCCGCCGCCACAGGTCGCCGGACTCGGCGCGGATGCCCTGGACCTCCCGCTCCAGGGCGGCACGCGCCCGGGAGGCGAAGGCGCGATCAAAATCGGTCACCGCATCACTTTCAGAAACACGCGAAGAAATGGCACCCACCTTTTACTGCCGCCGGTATAGCCCGGGTATCGCCGGCATCTCGACGGTATAACGTTCTCCGCTTTCCAGCGCGTTCACACACGCCTGTGCGACGAACGTGGCGGCGAATCCGTCCCACGCCGTGGCGCCCTGGCCGGTTCCGTCGATCCAGTCCTGCAATTCCAGGCGGTACGCCTCGGCGAAACGGGGCCGCCAGTCGGCCGGCAGCTCGCGCGCGTGCAGTCCGGAACGGCGTACCGAGGTCGGCGGTGGCGCGTCCAGAGTGACCGTGCCGGTCTCGGCGACGAGTTCGCAGCGGACCTCGTAGCCGTACCGCGCGTTGACGAAGATCTCCACGTCGGAGAGCACCCCGGACGCGGTGGTGAGGATCAGCAGCTGCGGGTCGCGGGTGCCGCCGGAGTTGCCGGTCGGCCGCGGGGTGTGCACGGCGACCTCGGTGATCTCCTCGTCGAACAGCCAGCGGGTGATGTCCAGCTCGTGCACCGCCGAGTTGGTGATCAGGTTGGCGCTCGGCATGCCGGGGACGGCGGCCGGGTTGCGGTGCACGTTGTGCAGCATCAGCGGAGCACCGATCGCACCGGTCGCGAGCAGCGCCTTCAGGTCGGTGTAGCCGGGGTCGAAGCGGCGCATGAACCCGACGGTGATCAGCCGGCTGCCGTACGCCGTCTCGGCCTCCAGGATCCGGGCGCAGCCGTCGACGGTCGGGGCCAGCGGTTTCTCGCAGAGCACCGGCTTGCCGGCGGCCACACACGCGAGCACGTAGTCCTCGTGGGTGGCGTCCGAGGAGGCGATCAGGACGGCGTCGATGGCGTCGTCGGCGATCAGCGCGTACGGGTCGGCGAACACCCGCGCGCCGCCGCTGGCCTCGGCCACCCCGCGGGCCCGGTCGCCGTCGAGGTCGAAGACCCCGCCGACGGCAGCCCCGGAGACCGCCGAGGTGAGCAGGCGGGCGTGGTCGGCGCCCATGATGCCGGTGCCGATGATGCCGATCCGCTTCACCGTGGAGCCTCCGATTCCGGTTCCGGCCGGGACGTATCCGGGAGAGACCAGCGTCGTCACCGGGACACCTCGGTGAGGAACGCGACGCTGCGCCGGGCGTCACCGACCGGGCCCTGGCCGTCGGCGGGCACGTCGGCCAGCGCACAGTCCTGTTCCAGGACGTACCAGCCGGTGTATCCGGCGTTCTCCAGGGCGCGGACGATGCCGGGGATGTCCACGTCACCGGCGCCGAGCGGCGTGTAGAGGCCGGCCCGGACCCCGTCGATGTAGGCGCGGGTGCCGTCCTGGACGGTCGCCGACACCTCCAGGTCGACGTCCTTGAGGTGCACGTGGGTGATCCGGTTCGCGGCCAGTTCCAGCAGCTCGGCCGGCTGCATGCCGCCGATCAGCAGGTGGCCGGTGTCCAGGCAGATCGGCACGTCACTGCCGTCGAGCACGCGCAGCACCGCCTCGCGGGACTCGACGGCGGTGCCGACGTGCGGGTGCAGACTCGGGCGCAGGCCGCGGTCGCGGGCCATCTCCTGCAGCGTCTCCAGGGTGGCGAACAGCGTGGTCCACTCGTCGTCGCCGAGGTGCACCTTGTGGTCGTAACTGCCGTCACCGGAGCGGGCGGCCAGCACCACGACCTCGGCGCCCGCGGCGGCCAGGGTGTCCATCGCGGCGGCGGCCTCGGCCAGGTCCGCGTCGGTCACCACGTGCATCGGCACCGGCAGGAAACCGCCGATCAGCGTCATGCCGTGGCGGTCCAGGGTGACCCGGACATCCGCCGGGGTCTTGCCCAGGTAGCCGGTGGGGCCGAGTTCGGTGGCCCGCAGCCCGAGCCCGCCCATCTCGGCGAGCACCCGGTCGGCGGGGAGTTCCAGTCCCCAGCCGGGCGCCTCACAGACGCCCCAGGAGATCGGCGCGCCGCCGATACGTTCCGCGAAGCCGGTCAAGATGTCCCCTCCTTCTACAGGTAGTCGCGCTGTCCGCGCTTGCCGTCGAGATACTGCTCATGGGCCGTCCGGACCGTCTCCAGCTGGGAGATCTCCGCGACCGGCACGTCCCACCAGGACTCGCTGCCCGGCGAGTCGGCCATCGGGTCGGTGTCGACGTGCACGACCGTGACGCCGTCGGTCTCCCGCGCCTCGGCCAGCGCCTGGCGCAGCTCGTCGACGGTGGCCGCCCGGAGGACGGTCGCGCCGAGGCTGGCGGCGTTGGTCGCCAGATCGACCGGCAGCGTGCTCCCGCCGAGACGTCCGTCCTGGTCGCGGTAGCGGTAGGCGGTCCCGAACCGCTGGGCGCCGACCGAGGCGGAGAGCCGCCCGATCGAGGCATAGCCGTGGTTCTGCACGAGAACCACGATCAACTTCACCTTCTCCTGTACGGCGGTGACGAGCTCCTGCGCCATCATCAGGTAGGACCCGTCGCCGACCATGACGAAGACCTCACGGTCCGGGGCTGCCAGTTTCACGCCCAGCCCGCCGGCGATCTCGTAGCCCATGCAGGAGAAGCCGTACTCGACGTGGTAGCCCTTCGGGTCCCGGGTGCGCCACAGTTTGTGCAGGTCACCGGGCATCGACCCGGCAGCGCAGACGACCACGTCGCGGGGGCCGGCCGCGTCGTTGACCGCACCGATCACCTCGGTCTGCGCCGGGAGCGGCTGGTTGCCCCGGTGGTAGGCCCGTTCCACGGTCGCATCCCAGGCCTGGGCCTGCTCACGGGCACGCGCCTGGTAGCCGGCATCCGTCCGGTAACCGGCCAGCGCGTCGAGCAACGCCTCCAGTGCGGCCCGGGCGTCGGCCACCACCGCCTCGCCCGCGTGCTTCGCGGCATCGAAGGAGGCGATGTTTACGTTAACGAAGCGGACCGACGGGTCGGCGAACGCGCTGCGGGACGCGGTGGTGAAGTCGCTCCAGCGGGTGCCGATGCCGATCACGACGTCGGCGTCGCGGGCGAACCCGTTGGCCGCCACGGTTCCGGTGGCGCCGACCGCGCCGAGGGCGAGCGGGTGGTCGTACCGCATCGAGCCCTTGCCCGCCTGCGTCTCGGCGACCGGGATGCCGGTCGCCTCGGCGAGGGACCGCAGCGCCTCGGTCGCCTCCGAGTAGATGACGCCGCCACCGGCGATGATCAACGGGCGCTCGGCACTCCGGATGATCGCGACCGCGCGGGCCAGCGCGCCCGGTTCCGGGAGTGTGCGCGGCACGTGCCAGACCCGCTTGCGGAACAACGGGTCCGGGAAGTCGTACGCCTCCGCCTGTACGTCCTGCGGCAACGCCAGGGTGACCGCGCCGGTCTCGGCCGGATCGGTGAGGACCCGCATCGCGCCGAGCAGCGCCGAAGGCAGCTGCTGTGCCCGCCAGATCCGGTCGTAGAAGCGGGACACCGGCCGCAGCGTGTCGTTGACGCTGACGTCGAAGCCGCGCGGATCCTCCAGCTCCTGCAGCACCGGGTTGGCGACCCGGGTGGCGAAGACGTCGCCCGGCAACAGCAGCACCGGCAGGCGGTTGACCGTCGCGAGCGCCGCGCCGGTGACCATGTTGGTGGCACCCGGCCCGATCGAGGTGGTGCAGGCCAGCGTCGACATCCGGTTGCGCATCCGGGCGAACCCGGCGGCCGCGTGCACCATGCCCTGCTCGTTGCGGCCCTGCCGGTAGGGCACCGCGCCCGGGTCGGTCAGCTCGGCCTCCAGCAGCGCCTGGCCGAGGCCGGCGACGTTGCCGTGACCGAAGATGCCGAACCAGCCTTCGATCAGCCGGTGCTCGGCGCCGTCACGCTCGGTGTACTGCGCGGCCAGGAACCGGACAACGGCCTGTCCCACGGTGAGTCTCATGACGCCTGCTTTCCGAACGGCAGCCGCTCGTCGATCGCCTGGCCGGTCCATGTGTCACGGACCCAGGCGTGCTCCGGCTCGTCCTCGATCACCCAGGCCCGCTCCCCCGGCCCGGCCATCACGTTCAGGTAGTAGAGGTCATAACCAGGCGTGGCCATCGACGGGCCGTGCCAGCCGTCCGGGATCAACACCACCTCACCGGTACGGACCTCGTGCACCCCGTCGGCACGCTGGTAGGCGGGCCCGCCCCCGGCCACCTCGAAGTAGTAGATCTCCTCCAGGTCGTCGTGCCGGTGCGGCGGATACGACGACCAGTTACCGCCCGGGGTGAGCACCTCGCAGGCGATGATCCGGTCGGCGTCCAGCACATCGGTGGTGGCGAAGTTGTTGACCTGCCGGGAGCAGACCCCCGCGCCGCGCATCTCGATCCGCTGCTCGGCGACCGGGATGTGCCGGAACGGCAGCCGCTTCGTGGCCCGTGCCGTGGCCAGCGCGAACCGGCCCCCGTCGGCGCTGCGCAGCGTCAGCGTCGTCTCGATCGGCACGTAGACCACATCGGTCGGCCCGTCGAAGACACTCCCCCGCCCGGCCAGCTCCGCCTTGTCACCGTCGGTGGTGACGGTGGCCGAGCCACTCAGCGGCACCACGACCATCTCGTCGCCGCCGGTGGACTGCTGGTACTCGTCGCCCGGTGCCAGGACCACGACGCGCAGGCCGCTGTAGCCCCAGCCCGCCGACTCCGGAGTCACGTCCAGCCGGATCACGCCGCCACCCCCGTACGGACCAGCCGCACCGCCGAGTCGACGGCGGCGGCCACGTCACCGTCCGGCGGATAGAGCAGCGCCCGGCCGACCATCAGACCGCGCACACCGGGTACGGCCAGGGCCCGCCCCCACGACGCGTAGGTCTCCTCCGGGCTGCCCGACGGATCGCCGCCGAGCAGCAGCGCCGGCATCGTCGTCGCCGCCATCACCGCCTCCATCTCCTCGACGACCGGCAGTTTCAGCCACGTGTAGGCGCTGGTCCCGCCGAGTCCCGCGGCGATCGCCACCGATCGGGCCACCGCCGCCGTGCTCAGGTCGTTGACCACCGAGCCGCTGCTGCCCCGGGTCGACAGGAACGGCTCGACCATGGCGAGCAGCCCGTGCGCGGCCAGCTCGTCGACGGCGCGGGCGCACGCCTCCAGGGTGCGGACGCTGGCCGGATCGTCCGGGTCGATCCGGACGAGCATCTTGCCGCCGTCGAACCGCATCCGGGCCACCGCCGCCGCGTCGTAGCCGGTGAACCGGTCGTCCAGTTCGAACACCGCACCCTGCAGGCCGCCCCGGTTCATCGAACCGATGGCGATCTTGTCGTCCAGCTCGCCGAGCAGCAGCAGGTCCTCCAGGACGTCGGCGGTGCCGAGCACCCCGTCGACGCCCGGGCGGCGCAGCGCGGTCCGCAGCCGGCGCAGCAGCTCGTATCGGTCGGCCATCGCGCCGCCGTCACCCCGGACACCCAGCGCCCCGCGGGCCGGGTGGTCGGCGGCGACCAGCATGAGCCGGTCGGCCGGGTCGGCCAGCAGCGGACGGCGGATCCGTCGCGCGGCGGCCTCGGCGATCGCCTGCGGGCGGGTGGCACGCAGGCCGCGCAGTACCGCGAAATCGTCGTCCTTCCCGAGGTTGTCGTTCTTCCCGAGGTCGTCGTACTTTCCAGGGTCGTCGTTCTTCCCAAGGTCGTCGTCAGACACGTCCGGCCTCCATGACCTTCTCCACCTCGGCCGTGGTCGGCATGGCGGTGGAGCATTCGAGGCGGCTCGCGACGATCGCGCCGGCCGCGTTGGCGAAACCGATGATCCGGTCCAGGGGCCAGCCGTTCAGCAGACCGTGGCAGAGAGCGCCGCCGAACCCGTCCCCGGCGCCCAGGCCGTTGACGACGTCGACGTCGGTGGGTTCCTTGGTCACGCTCTCCTTCGCGGTCTTGGCGAGCACCCCGGCCGGGCCCATCTTGACCACCGCGAGGGACACCCCGGCGGCGAGCAGGGCGTCCGCGGCGGCGTCCGGATCAGTCTCACCGACCGCGATGCCGCATTCGGCGAGATTGCCGACCGCCACGCTGACGTGCGGCAACGCCTCCTGCACGGCGGCCGTGGCCTCGTCCGGCGAATCCCAGAACATCGGCCGGTAGTCGAGGTCCAGGATGGTCAGCGGGCGCCGGCCACGGGCCCGCCAGGCGGTGTGGTGGGCACTGTTGCTGGGGTCCTGGGACAGTCCGGTGACGGTGGCCCAGAAGACGCCCGCGTTCGTGATCGCGTCCAGGTCCAGCTCGCCCGGCCCGATCATCAGGTCGGGGGCGGTCGGCTGGCGGTAGAAGTAGAGCGGGAAGTCGTCCGGCGGGAAGATCTCGCAGAACGTGACCGGGGTCGGCAGGCCCGCCACGGACGAGACGAACCGGTCGTCGACGCCGAGTTCGCCGAGGGCGCGGTGCACGTACCTCCCGAACGGGTCGTGCCCGACCCGGGTGATCACCGCGGTTCGCCGGCCGTGCCGCGCGGCGGCGACCGCGACGTTGGTCGCGCTACCCCCGAGGAACTTGCCGAACGAGGTGACGTCCTCGAGGCCCACTCCGGTCTGCAAGGGGTAGATGTCGACACCGACACGTCCCATGGCTATGACCTCGAAGTCCTGCATCACACCTCCGATTACGGCAAGATGTCGCGAGCGTTTCCGCCGCACGTGTCAGCAGCCTCTGCCGCCGTGTTGATCACGTCAATAGTTTGTATTGACATTCTTCTGAACGCACTGACAAACTTCCGCGATTGTCACCGCTGAGGGGGTGCCACCGATGCCCATGCCGCCTCTCGAGATCGACCGCACCAGCCCCGTCCCCATCTACTTCCAGCTCGGCCGACGCCTCGAGGAGGCGATCGACCGGGGCGAACTCGTCCCCGGCGAACGCCTGCCCACCGAGATCGAACTCGCCGAGACGCTGGACATCTCCCGCCCCACCATCCGCCGGGCCATCGAGGAACTCGTCAGCAAAGGGCTGCTCACCCGCAAACGCGGCGTCGGCACCCGGGTCACCGACGTGCAGGTCCGCCGCCGGGTGGCCCTGACCAGCCTCTACGACGACCTGGCCGCCGCCGGCCGGCAACCGCAGACCACGGTGCTGCGCTTCGACCGCGACTGCGTCGACCGGCACGCCGCCCGGATGCTCGGCCTGCCCGCCACCGAACGGCTCGTGCACTGCGAACGGCTGCGCCTGGCCGACGGGGTGCCGCTCGCCGTGCTGCGCAACTGGCTGCCACCGCGGTTCGCCGACCTGACCGTCGAGGCGCTCAACAACCGCAGCCTCTACCGGATGATGGCCGAGTGGAACGGGCGACCGGCCGTCGCCAAGCAGCGGATCACAGCGAAGGCGGCGACGCCGGCGCAGGCCCGGCTGCTCGACATCGGCCAGCACACACCGCTGATCAGCATGCAGCGCACGTCGTTCGACAGCACCGGCGCCACCGTCGAGTACTCCGACAACCTGTACCGGGCCGACCACTACGCCATCGAGGTGACCGTCTTCAACCGCTGACCGCCGTCAGAGCGGTCCACTGTCCGGGAACATCGCGTCGAGCCGGGGCAGCTCCCGGTCCTCACCCTCCGGTGTCACCGCCCGCTCGCCGCGCGGCAGGGCGACGGCGCCGTGGCGGCGCTCGTACTCATTGACGGCGGCGAACTCGAACTCCTCCCAGTCCGGCCACTCGTCGTCGGCCCACTCACTGTCGTCCCGGCCGGCCAGCCGCTGAATCTCCGGCCGCTCGGCGAGGTGATCGGGGTCGGCCACCACACGGTCGACGGCCTCGCGCCCCAGGCCGATCACCCATGCCCGGAAACGGCTGAAACTGTCGTCGCCACAGCCGTTGCGGATCAGGGCCGCGGCCTTCCACACGAGGTCGCCGCCGAGCCGGTCCATCTGGTCGTCGAAGTGCCCCTGGAAGGCGATCAGGTCCTCGTCGGACAGCGCGGCCAGCGACGCCGCGATCCGGGCGGCCCGCTCGTCGGGGTCGGTGCCCTCCCGCGCCGAATCCTCGACGATCGACCAGAAGTCCGTGAGCTCCACGAATCGCACACTACTCGACACCGGATGCCTCTCGAAGGCTCCCGGTTGACAGGTTTCGCGAATGTTGCGAGTGTGCGTTCGTCTTGTTTCTTGTTCGAACCCGTTCCGTTCGGGGGCACTCCATGTCATTGAAAGCTCGCGCTCTGCTGGGCACCCTACTCTTGACTCTTGGATCTGTGAACGTTCCCACATCGGCTCAGGCGGGCCCTCCGTCGACCGCCTGCGCCACCACCGGGTCGGTCGACTTCGGGGTGGATCTGGCCGGGGACGGCTGGAAGTTCACCACCGGCGACGATCCGGCGTGGTCGGATCCGTCCTTCGCCGACACCTCCTGGCGGGACTGGACCGTCCCGGACAACTGGGGGAACCACACCGACCTCAGCTCGTACGACGGCTTCGCCTGGTATCGCAAGACCTTCACGCTGCCGGAACGGCCGACCGGGGTCACCGACTCGGCCGTCGTCGCGGCGCTCGGCAAGATCGACGACGCGGATCAGGCGTTCCTCAACGGGCAGGAGATCGGGCGGACCGGGGGCTTCCCGCCCACCTTCGACTCCACCTGGGAGGTGCCGCGCGAGTACTACCCGGCCGACGGGCTGCTGCGGTGGGGCGCCACCAACGTCATCGCCGTGCGGGTCTACGACGGCACCGGTGGGGGCGGCTTCTACCAGGGACCCGTCGGGCTGTACTCCAAGGCGCGACTGCGTGCCCTGGCCGGCGACACCGGGAAGGCTGCCAGCCGTACCCAGTTGGCCCATGCCTGTGCCGTGCTGGACCGGCAGCACCGCGCCGTCGCCGCCGGCGACGTCCGCGGCTATGCCGCGACCCTGGCCGACGGCTTCCTCCACCAGGGCGACACCGCCGCCCGCCGGCTCGCCGAACTGAAGGACCTGCTCAAGGCCGGGAAGGTGACGCTGACCGACGCGCAGGCCGAAGTGTTCGTCGACAGTCAGGGCCGGCTCGTCGTCGACACCATCCGCACCTGGACCGGACTGCCGCCGACCCGCGAGCTGCTCTACATCGACCCGCGCAAAACGGTCGAACTCGGTGACCACTCGCGGTTCTTCCGCGACGACTACCAGTCGGCGGCGATGGGGCGGCGCGCGCAGTTCAACGTGTACCTGCCGAAGGCGTACACCCGCACCACCGCCCAGCGGTTCCCGGTCGTCTACATGCTGAACGGGTTCAACGGCAGCAACATCGAATGGGAGGCCCGCGACATCGACACCGTGCTCGACCGGCTGGGCGTCGAGGCGATCGTGGTGTTCCCGGACGGCGGCAGCGGCTGGTACGTCGACACGTCCGCCGGCAAGTACCGCACGATGATCGTGGACGAGATCGTGCCGCTGGTCGACCGCTCCTACCGGACCGTCGCCGACCGTGACCACCGTGGGATCAGCGGCGTGTCGATGGGCGGGCAGGGGGCGTTCACGCTCGGGTTGAACAACCCCGGCGTGTTCAGCTCGATCGCCAGCCACATGGGCGCGCTGAGCCTGCCGCCGCTCGTCGGCACCTCCGCCGAACAGGCCGCCAACGCCGGGCTCCGGCCCCTGACCCTGGTCGCCGGGATGTCGGCGGCCGACCTGAACCGGCACCGGTACTACTTCGACGGCGGCGACTCCGACGACTACCGGTTCGGGGCGGCGGCCCAGCAGATGAGCACGGCACTGGCGGCGAAGGGGGTGCGGCACGACTACCAGCTGGGCGCCGGGCGGCACGACGACGCCTACTGGATGCCGAAGCTGGACCGCTCGTTCGGCCTGCACGCCGAGCAGTTCGCGGCACACCCGGTGAAGCAGCCACGCGAGCCGAAGCCGGTCAAGTCACCGTACGTCTGGCCGTGACACCCGGCCTGGGGTCTCCCGCCGCTCACCCGGGCGGGGGACCCCAGACGGGCAGGCCCAGCGCTTCCGCCGCGGTTTCCCGGACATCCGGCTCGGGGTCGTCCAGCAGCCGTCCCACCTCCGGGCTGCCGAGCTGCCCCAGCGTCTGGCGGCCCTGGTCACGCAGGTGTGCACCTCGCCGAAACCCGCACACCGTTGCGCCATGATGCCAGCGTTGACCTGCGAAAGCCCGCTTCAGGCGGAAATGAGAGCCGCACCGAGCGACCGACCGGCTGTCGACTGGCGCACGTTGTCGGGCACGCTGTTGAACAGCTCGACTGCGCGCCGCCGGACAAGACCTGCCCGGAACCGGTCCGGCGCCTGGTCGAACGCCTCGACCGCAGCCTCGCACGCGCCGAACGGATCGCCGTCCCGGCGGACACACACCGCCCCATCCAGCAGCAGCAGCGTCCGCGTCATGCTCATCCGGGTCGACAACGCGATGCCGGCCAGCTGAGCCTCCCTCGCCGCCGCGGTATTCGTCATCGACGTGAGCGCCTGTGACCGATGCACGTGGTGTTTCTGCTCGCAGTAGCCCAGCCAGGTATCCGCCGACTCCCCGTGCGACAGCAGGCCGGCGATACGGTCGGCGGCCCGTAGCGCCTGGTCAGCCTCCTCGTGCTGGCCGGTGAGCGCGTACGCCCGCGCGGCCACCGACGCGGCGAGCGCGGCCGCAGCCGTCTCTCCGCTACCTGCCTCCCGCCGGGCCTCGGCAGCGAGCTTGGCCGCGACACGCGGCGCCCCGTAGTTGAGCGGCACCATCGCCCGCCGGGCCTGTACCCACGCAACCGTCTGCCGGTCCGTCGACCGGCGCGCAACCTTCACCGCTGTGACAAACCACTGCTCGGCGAGTTCATGGCGGCCCATGTCGTGCAGCACGATCGCCGCCATACCGCCCAGCTGCGCGACCGCCCGGGCCAGATCCTTGCCGACCGCCGTGGTGTGTTTGAGCTTCATCAACGGAGCGACCTCTTTGAGCCTTCCGGCCAGCAGGCCGAGCATCTCCTCCGGGGCTCTACCGCGATAGCCGGCGCTGTACCGCTCGGCGGCCGCCTCGACATCGGTCACGTCCTCCACGCCGGCGTAGGCCAGCGCAGCCTCGGTCTCGTCACGCGCGGCACTGATCCCGGCCAGTGGAAGGACCAGGCCCGCGGTGAGCAGGTCTCGACGGTTCACGGCGCTCATCTCCCTTCCGGAGTCGGCCGGCGGAGTGAGCTCCCATGGTCTCTCAGTCAGGCCCACCATCCAACCCGGGATTTGCAGACCGTCCGCGATGCGCTCGACGGTCTCGATTCGTGGGTTCGGGTAGGTGCCCCGCTTCACGTAGTCGCTGATCCGGTCAGCCTTCAGCCCGGTCGCCTCGTCCAGCTCATTCCAGGAGATTCCGTGTCGGTGCGCGGCGGCGAAAACCGGCGCGAACTCGCGGCACCGTAGCGCGTCGACGACCACCGGATCGGTCAGCAGCTGCTCGGGCAGCGGTCGTACGGTCGCACGCTCCACAGTGCCCCCAGATTGACGGGTGCTTGGGTGCGCGAATCGTAAACCCGCTGGTAGATCGACATCCACCCCCCTCATGGGTACCCCCGTCAGGAGGGTATCCGCGGCCCCCTCCCCGGATCGACAGTGGATTTCATCGATAGCTGATCGGTGCGGGGCCGACCCCGCGGCAGGCAGAGAGGGGCAGTCTCCATGATCACCACGGCGGGCAGACTCGGGACGTCCGGCTTCCACACCGGGTTGCAGTGGGCGGCACCCGGCGAGGCGATCCGGATCGGCCAGCAGGTCGCCGGGAACGGCGACGTCGTCAAGGCCCCCTGGCTGAGCCTGCCGGAGATCGCGGTCCTCGTCCGCCGCCCGGTCATCGTCAACGCGGTCGCCGACCTGATCGGCCCCGACATCGCCCTGGAGGGCGGCTTCCTGTTGACGAAGCGGCCCGCCGCTGACTTCCGCGTGCCGTGGCACCAGGACGGTGTCGGCGCCGACATGGAGCTGGACCCCGAACGGTCGGTGACCGTGTGGATGGCGTTGACCGCCGCGACCGCCGGGAACGGCGCGCTGCGCGTCATCCCCGGCTCCCACAGACACGGCTACCTGCCCACCCGCCGAGAAGACCCGCACGGCGGCCAACGCGGCCGCGCCCTCACCACCGATGTACCTGCGGGGAGCCCCGAGCCTGTCGTGGTGCCGCTGGCCGCCGGCGAGGCCATGGCGATGGATGTCCGGCTGTTGCACTCCAGCCCGCCGAACACCTCCGCCCAGCCCCGGATCGGCCTGAACCTGCGCTACGTCGCCCCCGACGCGGTGACCCGCCGTGACGGCCAAGAGCCCCAGCTGTACCCGATCGCCGGACCCAGCTGGTAAGTCCCACACCGAGCAAGGAGGAACGAACCATGAGCGTGCTCGAATCCATCCTGTCCGGCCCCACACCGCTGAC
Organism: Actinoplanes subglobosus; assembly: GCF_042650585.1. Classification (NCBI taxonomy): domain Bacteria; kingdom Bacillati; phylum Actinomycetota; class Actinomycetes; order Micromonosporales; family Micromonosporaceae; genus Actinoplanes; species Actinoplanes subglobosus. Next base: position 482,396 of record NZ_JBHSBL010000024.1, on the reverse strand, counting down.
CCGCATTCAGGTGCTCACGGGCGAGAGCAGCGACCCGGCCCGCCGCGGCGACAAGACGGTCGTCGCGTTCAGTGACTGCCGCTACCGGTGCGACGACTTCGCCACCCTGGTCGCCTGCGTCGAGGCGATCAAGGAGTCCGACGACAAGCTCCGGGCCCGTCCTGAGGAACTTATGCTGTGGGACTGGGACAACACGTACGTCCAGTTCGACAACCCGGAAGACCCGCGCTCGGGTGGCGGCATCGTGCTCCTCGGCGTCGCCTGGTACGACCGGGAGTTCTTCACCGAACGCGGCGGCGCCGGCTTCTCCCGGATGCACCGAAAGGTTTACGAGATGATCGGCGTCCCGCCAGAGGCCATCACCATCGAGCACCTCCTGCGCGCCGACGTCGCCCAGTTCACGCCCACCGAGCACGCCCCAGACTCGCCGGCCGCGCTCACGGCCGGCGCGACGATCTGAGAACCGCGCCGCCCCCACAGGATCCGCCCGTCTCGTACTCCGGTGCGGGGCGGGCGGCCCCCGTTCAGGTCAGGATGCGCGGCCGCCGACCGGCTCGGCCCGTGCGAACTCCGGCACCGTCACCCACCGGCGCCCTACAAGGGCCGTCACCGCGGCGGTCACCAGCAGCAGCACGCCGGCCCCGGCGAACGCGGTGGCCGGCGCCGCATCGACCGTCATCGGAAGGGTCAGCATGCCGACCGTGCCCGCGGTCCGGATCACCGTCTGGTCGACGGTGATCAGCCGCAGCCGCTCCTGCTTGCCGAACTCCGACAGCCGGGTCCGCAACGTGACCGCGGCGGCCGGGGTGGCCAGCCCGGCGATGAACCCGACGGCCAACACGACCGGCATCGACGGTGCGATCCCGTACCCGAACAACGTCAGCCCGGCCACCGCCCACGCCCCGCAGTACACCGTCAGCCAGTGCCCGAGCGCCAGGTTGCCGATCAGCAGATTCCCGGCCAGCGCCCCGGCACCGACCGCCGCCAGCGCGAGCCCGTATCCGGCGGCGCCCTGGCCGAGCTGGACCGCAAGCAGCGCGGGCAGGCCGACCGCAGACACCGCCGCGACGAAGAACCCCATCCCGTGCAGGCCGACGCCGAGAGCTACGTCCGGGTGGCGACGCAGCACCGGCCACGCAGCGGCCGCCGGCTCCTCGACCGCCGGCGCGGCGGCCGGCCCCGACGCGGCCACCCGGGCGGTACGGCGGGCGTGGGCGTGCAACCACCACATCGCCACCGCCGACACGGCGAACGTCACCCCGTCCAGGGCGAACAGCTGCACCTCGGAAACGGCCAGCAGAATCAGGCCGACCGCGCCGGGCCCAGCGATCGCCACAATCCGGGTCGTCAGGTCCAGCAGCCCGATCATCTGCCGCACCTGGCCCGGCTCGACCAGGTCCGGCACCAGGGCGCCCAGGTTCGGACCGAACAACGCCCCCAGCGTGCCGAGCACGAAGATCAGCGCCAGCAGCACCGCCAGGCCGCCGCCGTCCGGCGACCACAGAAACGGCAGCGCGCACGCCGCTGCGGCCCGGCCGGCGTCCAGCCAGCCGAGCGCCCGGTACGAGGAGAACCGGGTGACCAGGTCCCGGCCGAACGTACCGATCAGGATGTACGGAATCGACTCGACCACCGCGGCGACACCCATCCACGTCGCCGAGCCGGTCGACTCGTACACCACCCACATCACCGCAAGCCCGTACAGCCGGTCGCCGAGCACGCTCATCGCCGCCGACGACCACAGCACCAGCACCGAACGCTTCCGCAGCAGTTGCAGGTAACCCACGGGCGCCATACCTCACAAGATCGGGCGATCACGGACCGGGCAAAGCAATCCCCGGCCGCGAGCGATCCGCGGACCAGGGCACCGCGGAAAACTAGCGGCTTCCGGCCGTCCGCAGGGCCCCTGACACACGTCCGGCGGAACCTGTCACCCATCCGCGCACGTGAAAGGTGATCAATGGACGGCAACGGTCATTTTGCTCAGCAGGCCGACCACTGGAACAGGTGGGCACCCCACTACGACGCCGACTCCGCCGGCCACCTCGACCCCGCCCCAGCGGTGCACTTCCTGCACGACCTGGCCGGCGACGGCCCCGCCCTCGAACTCGGCATCGGCTCCGGCCGGATCGCCCTGCCCCTGGCCGAACGCGGCACTCCGGTCTGCGGCATCGACGCGTCCCCCGACATGATCGCAGTCCTGCAACACCAGCGCGGCGCCCTGCCCGTCGACGCCCGGATCGCCGACATGGCCGACTTCCGCGCGCCAGCACCGTTCCCCTTCCCTCTGGTCTACGTCGCGGCAAGCACCTTCTACCTACTCGGCAGCGCGGAACGGCAACTGGCCTGCCTCAATGCCGTCTCTGCCGTCCTGGCCGGCGACGGCCGGTTCGTCATCGAGGCCGCTCTGCCGCACGCCGTCACGGGCAATGGCCAACAGGTGATAGTCCGCCACGTCGACGACGACCACGTCCGGGTGACCCTGCAAACCCACGAAGCCGCAAAGCAATTGGTGGCGTCGCAGGAGATCCGTCTCAGCACAGACGGCACCTGGCGGATGTTGCCGTCGCTCAAGCGATACGTGCCCCTACCCGAACTCGACCTGATGGCCCGGCTCGCCGGCCTCGACCTGATCGCCCGCTACGGCGGCTGGGACCGCAGACCCCTCGCGGCCGCCAGCACCCGACACGTCTCCGTCTACCGCCCGATCGCCAGGTGACCCGAACGGGCCCGCGTGCTACCCGGGCTGCATGGCTGACACCGGCGCCCCCACGGTCCTCGCCCGCCGCGTGAAGTTCTACCGCCCCCGGATCTTCGACGCGTCCGCACTGGTCTCCCTGTTCGACGGCTACCCCGAGCTGATGCTGCTCCTTCAGGACGCCGCCGAAGGCTAGGTGAACGTCGCCGTGCCGGCGGTTGTGATCGCCGAGGCGCAGGCCGTCATGGAGGCTGCCCACCTGGACGGCGAGCCGGACGACCGCGTTGACCATCGTCACCGTGTCATTCTCCAGGTCAGACCCCTTCCTCACGCCTTCGCGCCGGGGCAGAATGCGGCATGGACTCGACATTGACCACCGTCGGGCTGCCCATCGCCCTCGGCATCATCATGCTCGGACTCGGGCTCGGACTCACCGTGGCCGACTTCCGTCGTGTCGTGCAATATCCCAAACCGGCCCTCATCGCCCTGGTCTGCCAGGCGTTGCTGCTCCCGGCGATCTGCTTCGGCCTGGTCGTCGCGCTCGACCTGCGTCCCGAACTCGCCGTCGGCATGATGCTGCTCGCGGCGTCGCCCGGCGGCACCACCGCCAACCTGTACAGCCACCTCTTCGGCGGGCACGTGGCCCTCAACGTGACGCTGACCGCGGTCAACTCGGTCCTGGCCGTCGTCACCCTGCCGGTGATCGTCAACCTGTCGGCGGCACACTTCCTCGCCGACGGTGCCTCGATCGGCCTGCAGTTCGACAAGGTGCTCCAGGTCTTCGCGATCGTGCTGGTCCCGGTGGCCATCGGGATGGCGCTACGGGCCCGCAACCAGGGCCTCGCCGACCGTCTCGCCCGCCCGGTCAAGGTCCTGTCGGTGGTCGTGCTGGTCGCGGTGATCGCCGGGACGGTCCTGAAGGAGTGGGACAACATCGCCGACTACATCGTCGCCGTCGGTGTAGCGGTCCTGATCTTCAACGTGGTGAGCCTGGCCGTCGGGTACGGCGCGCCCCGCCTCGCCGGAGTCGGCCGCCGCGAGTCGATCGCCGCCGGCATGGAGATCGGCATCCACAACAGCACCCTGGCGATCACCGTCGCGGTGAGCCCCGCCCTGCTGAACAGCACGGAGATGGCGATCCCGGCCGCCGTCTACGGCATCCTGATGTTCTTCACGGCGGCCGCGTTCGGCTATCTGGCCACCCGGCGACAGGAGGCCCCGGTGGCGGCATGAGCCACCGCCGTCGGCCATCTGGTCACCCCGGTGACGGCATGAGCCCGTCGAGTGCCACGGTCGGCAGGGCGATCCAGCCCTCGCGCCGGGCCGCACCGAGCTGGTCCGGTGCCGGCCCGGCGGTGAGTCCGCACGCGGCGGCGCGGGCCGTCAGCGCCGCGACGACGGCGTCGAGGACGTGGTCACTGCGCACGCAGCGATCGGCGAACGCCCCGAGGTCCAGCCACGGCGCGGCGGCACGCAGCTGATCGACGAGCTCGATGCGGGCGGCGAGCTGGGCGGTGCCCTTGTAGCCGTTCCACGGCAGTCCCCAGATCCTCAGGGACGCCGCCGGATAGACCTCGACCACCGGACCGGCGCCGCTGCGGTCGACCGGCCGGCCCTCCGCGGCGAGACGGGACTGGAGGTGCGCGCACCGCAGCGCCGCGTGCCCGATCTTGTCGGCGGCGACGCTCAACGGCACGATGGGGGGCACCGTGGCCCGGACGATCTCGTCGGTGTGCCGCCAGGCTAGACCGCGCCGCCATGCCTTGTCACCGCTCGCGGTCTCGGCGGCGCCGTCCTGATGGGCGGTCACATACCTGACGAAGGCGTCCGGCCAGCCCAGCGGGCAGTCCACGCCGGTCTTGCCGGCCGCCCGGACGGCCGCGAGCACCGCGTCGTCACCGGCGGGCAGGATCACGTCCTCCACCCGCGCGGACGCCGCGGACCAGCGCACGACGGCGACCGCCGTCCCGGCCCGTTCGGCCGCGAGATCGACACCTGCTGTCAGCACACGCCACGATAACCGGATGGCGGGTTTCGAGATCGTGTGGTCGCGGCGGTTGCATCTGCGGTCGTCAGCGGCCGCGGCGGCGGACGGCTCACTCGTGGTCGCGGAACGGCACTCACGCCTGGTCCGGCTGGACGCGGGCGACGGCGAGGTCCGGTGGGAGCAACGGGTCGAGGACTGCTGGGGCACCGTCGTCATCGCGGGGGCGCACTGCCTGTACCTGAGCCAGTCCGGGGTGCTGCACTGCCTGGCGATGGACGACGGGCGGCCCCTGTGGTCGGTTCGCGGGCCGGCGTTCCGGCGTCACGTCGCGGTCAGCGGCGGCACGGTGTTCGCCGGCGGCTGGCGCGGATACCACCCGCTGGTCGGGTTCGCTCTCGCCGACGGCCGGCGTGTGCCGGGCGAGACGACCGGCGATCTCGCTCCCCCACTGCCACTTCCCGGCGCGGATGCGGTGCTGGTCGCCGATGCGAAGCAGGCCCTGCTGCTGATGACGGGCGCGGTCGAGGCCACCTGGGAGCTACCGGAGCCGGTTCTGTTCGCCGACGCCGGCGAGGCTTTCCGGGTCGCCGTGGACGGGCGGGTGGTGTTCGTCTGTGGCCGCAGGACGGTCATGGCAATGGTTCCGGGCGGCGCGGTGGATGTGCTGTGGCGGCACTCCCGCGACCTCCGACCGATCCCGCCGATGCTCCATGACCGCACCCTGTGGCTGGTCGACGACCAGGGCATCGCCGTCGTCGACCTGGCCGGTGGCACGGTCACCGGCGTGGCGCGGTCCCGAGCCCGGGCGGCCGCTCTGATCGGCGGCGCACCGGTGTTCGGGTTCGCCGACGGTTCGCTGGCCGGCGCCGACGGACCGGCCGCGCGGAGGTTGCCACGTGTCGAGCGGCTCCTGAGCGGTGAACGGGGCCTGATCCATGCCATCGGGAAAGGACACGTCGTGACGGTCGTGAACCCTTCGGAGGTCCGGCGATGACCACGACGCGGGCCGAGGTGGTCATCGTGGGGATGGGTCCGGTGGGGGCGCTGCTGGCGGCTCTGCTCGGTGGCCGGGGTGTGGCGACCGTGGTGGTCGAGGCGCAGGAGCGGCCCTACCCGAAGCCCCGGGCGGCGGTGCTCGACGCCGAGGCGTTGCGGGCGTTGGGGCTGGTGGAGGGCCTGCCGCCGGTCGAGGGGTGGGCGACTCCGGTGGCCCGCAACGGGGTGGTCGCGCGGGACGGGCGGCCCCTGCTCATGATCGAGCAGACCGGGCGGGCCCACGGCTATCCGGGACTGGCCCGGCTCGACCAGCCGGCGCTGGAGGCCGGTCTGCGGGCCGCTGCCGAGGCGACCGGGCAGGTGCGCATCCTCGCCGGACGCACGGTCACCGGTGTGGAGCAGCGGGACGACGAGGTCACGGCCGTCCTCGACGACGGACAGCGGGTCGCCGGTCGGTGGCTGGTCGGCTGCGACGGCGTCGGGAGCACCGTCCGGACCACTGCCGGAATGGGTTTCTCCGGTACGACGTACCCCCAGAGCTGGCTCGTGGTCGACGCCGTAGGCGGAGATGTCGAAGGCGGGCCGAGTGTCGCCTTCGTGGCCGACGAGACACGCCCGTGCGTGGTCATGTCGCAACCCGGCCGGTGGCGGTGGGAGTGGATGCTGCTGCCCGGCGAGGATCCGCGGGTCATGACGGCCGACGAGTCGGTGCGGCGGCTGGTCGGCGAGTGGGCCGACCCGGACGGGCTGCGGATCGAGCGGGCCACGGTGTTCACCTTCCACGCCCGGATGGCCGACCGCTGGCGGGCCGGCCGGATTCTGCTGGCCGGGGACGCCGCGCACGCGATGCCACCGTTCGCCGGCGCGGGTCTCGGCATGGGCGTCCGGGACGCGGTCACGCTGGCCTGGCGGCTGGCCGACGCGATCGCCGGCGACACCGGGCCGCTGGACGCCTACGAACGGGACCGGCGGCCCGACGTCGAACGGACCACGGCGCTGGCGCTGCGGATCGGCCGGATCGTGCAGAGCCGCAACCGTACGGTCATGCGCCTGACCCGCGGTGTGTTGCGTGTCCTGGCCGCCCTGCCCGGTATCGGGCGGGCGGGCAGCCGGTCCCCTCTCGTGCGCCCGGCGCTGCCCAATCCGCGGGTGAGTGTCGCCGGTGGGCCGCCGGTGCCGCTGGACGGGGTGATCGGCTACCGGTGGGCCTTCATCGGCCACGGATGCGACCCGCGTGACGTCGCCGCCGCGATCCCGGACGGCGCGGTGCTGCTGGCCCTGGACCACCCGGACCCCGCGCCGGGTTGCCTGCCGATCACCGACCTCGACGGCCTGCTGTCCGGGCGTGCCGGGACGGTCACGGTGGCCCGACCCGATCATTTCGTAATTACGTAATTACGTTATAGTGGAGAGGTGAGTGACACCGACCGCCTCGACGCGCTCGAACGACGTGTGGCCGAGCTGGAGAAGAGGTTCGAGACCCGCCCCGCCACCGACCAGACCGGCACGGATCTGTTCTGGGCACTCGACGGCCTGGTCGACCGGGTGCCGGAGCCCGGCGCCGTGCTGCTCACCGGCCACGTGACACTGCCCGACGGCCGTGCCGCCCGCTGGCAGGAGAGCGGCGGCACCGGCGAGCTGCTCGACAGCGACTGGGCGCAGCAGGTCACGGCGCTCGCCGCCCTCGCCCACCCGGCGCGGATCCGGCTGCTGCAACGGGTCCTGCACGGTGCCGGCACCGCCCACGACCTGATGCGGGTCGACGGCATGGGCACCAGCGGGCAGGTCTACCACCACCTGCGGCAGCTCGTCGCCGCCGGCTGGCTGCACGCCCTCGGCGCGGGCCGCTACGAGGTGCCCGCCGCCCGCGTGGTCCCCCTGCTCGCCATCATGGTCGGAGCCCGCCGATGAGACATCACGGGAGCACGGCGATGACACATCACGGGAGTTCGGCGATCAAACGCATGATCGCTCGCTGGCAGACGCTGTGGCTGCGCCTGTTCGTCCTGGCCGTCGTCGTCTCGCTGGTCCTTCCGCCGCTCCCCTGGCTGGTCGACCTGCCGGTCAAGGCGGCGCTGCTGCTGCTCGCCTTCGTCCGCCCGCCCCGCTCGGCGTCACCGCCGGTCGAGCTCGGGCCGCCGGTGCGCGGGCGGTGGGTCGCGCTCAACAGCCCCGGCACCGGCACGCCGAGCCACGGGGTCAGGGCCTACGGGCAGATGTATGCCGTGGACCTGCTCCAGCCCTCCCCCGACGCCCCCGACAGCATCAGCTGGTCGCCGCGCACCCGCGCGCCCGGGTCCTATCCGTGTTTCGGCCGGCCGGTCCTGGCCATGGCCGCGGGGACGGTGGTGCGGGTCGCCTCCTGGCAGCGCGATCACCGCAGCCGTGACACGTGGCCGTCGCTGCTCTGGATGATGACGGCCGAGGCGTTCGTCCGGGAGCTCGGCGGCGTCTCGTGGATCCTCGGCAACCACGTGATCGTCCGGCACGACGACGGGACCTTCGCGGCGTACGCCCATCTGCGCCGCAGATCGGCGAAGGTCCGCACGGGAGACCGCGTCACGGCCGGTCAGCAGCTGGCCGAGGTGGGCAACAGCGGCAACACCTCCGAGCCGCACCTGCACGTCCAACTGATGGACGACCCGCGCCCGACCGCCGCCGCCGGCATCCCGATGCGCTGGCCGGATCTGGCGTTCGAGGACGAGAAGGACCCACGCTGGTCCACCGGCGACCCGAAACCCACGGCGCTCGCCGGATTCCCGGAGAACGGGCGGCTCTTCGACGCCGGGGTGCGGTAGGCACCTATCGTCCGGGCATGACTTCCTACGATCCCAAAGCCGACCTCCACCGCTACCTCGGCACGGCCCGGCAGGCACTGCTGTGGAAGGTCGAGGGCCTTTCCGAGTACGACGCCCGCCGCCCCCTGACCACCACCGGCACCAACCTGCTGGGCCTGGTCAAACACGCGGCCGGCGTGGAGAGCGGCTACTTCGGTGTGACGTTCGGGCGCCCGTTCCCCGAGCCGCTGCCGTGGATGGAGGACGCCGCCGAGGACAACGCCGACATGTGGGCGACCGCCGACGAGTCCCGCGAGGACATCATCGCCCTCTACCGCCGGGTGTGGGCCCACGCCGACGCCACCATCGAGGCCCTCGGCCTGGACACTGTCGGCCGGGTCCCGTGGTGGCCGGAGGACCTGGACAACCACACCCTGCACCGCATCCTCGTCCACGTGATCGCCGAGACCCACCGGCACGCCGGTCACGCCGACATCGTCCGTGAACTCGTCGACGGCGCGGCCGGAGCGCACGCCCACAACAGCAACATGCCCGCCGCCGACACCGCGTGGTGGTCCGCCTACCGCACCCGCGTCGAGGAGACCGCCGAGCGGTTCCGCTAGGCGGCCCGCTGGCCGTAGGCGATGAAGTCGCGGACCCGGCGGACGTCCGGGACCTCCCACAGGATCAGGGTCCCGGACGGCTCGGCGGACCAGACGCTCCAGCCGCTGCGGCGCCCGCTGTCGAAGATGTCGCCCACCCCGGGGAACGCGCCGAAGGCGAGGCTCCCGGATCCGTCCGGCCGCTCGGTGATCACCGGTGGCGGCAACGACCGGAGGTAGGCGGTGGTCAACTTTCCGCCGGTCACGCCACCCCGGACGACGACCCGGCTGTCGGTGACCGTATAGACGGTCCGCCGCGAGGCGACGGCCCGCACCACGAACCGGGCCACCGCCATGTAGATGCCGAGCACCGCGAACAGCAAACCGAACAACGGAAAGCCGCCGGAGCCGCCGGACCGCGCCGTGATCAGCCAGATCATCGAGAATCCGAACCACACGAGACTGAACGGCACCAGCGCGGCATCGGCCTTGCGGAAGAGCCGGTGACGCACCGGGCGGCCCTCCCAGAGGACCCGCTCGCCGGGCAGAAGATAGGACTCCACCTCTGCATCGTGGCCGCCCTGCGCAACCTGGTTTAACGCTCCGCACGGTGGGGGTACTGCGTCGCCGCCTTGCCCCCCACATCGAGGAGCCGACATGTCCATCCAGGGACTCTTCTACATCGTCGCCGTCATCCTGCTCGTCCTGGCGGCGCTGCCGATCAGCACCGGCCGGATCAGCCTGGGCCTGCTCGGGGCCGCGTTCGCGCTGCTCGGCTACTCCTGGGACACCATCACCGGCGCGGTGAACTGACGTCCGGACGCCGGACGCCGGCCTCCGACCGGAGGCCGGCACCGCGTCAGTGAGCGAGCACGCAGAACTCGTTGCCCTCCGGATCGGCCAGGACCGTCCACGGCACATCCCCCTGGCCGACGTCCGCGTCCCGCGCGCCGAGACCCCGGAGCCGGGTGAGATCAAAACCGTCGCTCCGGTACGGCAGCAGGTCCAGATGTAGCCGTTTGCGGCCGCTGCGCGTACCCGATGATCGAAGGAATTCCAGAAAGGGCCCGGTCCCCCGAGCCGGACGCAGCCGCGTGAGGTCCTCGTCGGCTTCGCACACGGTCCAGCCGGTCGCCGCACCCCAGAATCGGGCCATGGCCCGCGGATCCGCGCAGTCGACGACGATCGCCGCGATCGGCCCGGTGTCCCGGTAGATTTCGCGCGGCTCCAGCACGCAGAAGACGTTGCCCTCGGGATCGGCCAGAACCGTCCACGGGACGTCCCCCTGACCGACGTCGGCCGGCGCCGCCCCGAGATCGATCAGCCGGGCGACCAGGGCGGCCTGCTGCTCCACCGAACCGGTGGCGAGATCGAGGTGTATCCGGCCGGTCACGGCCGCCGGATCCGGAACCGCGATGAAGTCGAGACACAACGCGTCCGGGTCGGGCCAGGTGAATCCTTCGGGCCCGACAGCGGTCGTCCCCGGCCTCTCGGTGAACACGTCCCAGCCGAGCGCCGCCGCCCAGAACCGCCCGAGGGCCGCCGGATCCCCCGCCTTGACGTTGACCATCGCGAGCCTCAGCGCCATGCCGCCGATCATAGGCGCGGCCTAGAGTCTGACCGTATGGGCAGGGTGACGGTGGTGGGGGCCGGGGTCGTCGGGCTGAGTGCGGCCCATGAGCTGGCCCGCGGCGGGCATCAGGTGAGCGTCGTGGCGGACCGGGAGGCGACCGACAGCGTCTCCGGGGTGGCGGCGGCCATCTGGTTCCCGCACGACGTGGACCATTCGGGGGACGTGCTGGAGTCGGCGGCCGTCACCTACCGGCGGCTGGCGGAGCTGGCCCGCGATCCGCGGACCGGGGTGCGCCTGCGGGCCGGGACGGTGATGTCGCGGCGGGACGACGTGGACACCTCGTGGACGCGGGCGGTGCCGCACACCGAGCCGGTCGCGGCGGGCGTGCTGCCGGACGGGGCGTCGGGGATCCGGTGCACGGTTCCGCTGGTGGAGACCGGTGTCTACCTGCGGTGGTTGCGGGAGGCGACGGCCGCGCGCGGGGTGGTGTTCCGGACCGCCGGGTTCGGGTCGGTCGGCGACGTGCTGCGGCACGACGACGGTGACGTGCTGGTGGTCGCGGCCGGTCTGCGTTCGGCGGCGCTGTTCGGTGACGACGACGTGAGCTTCCCGATCCGGGGGCAGGTGGTGCGCCTGGCCAACCCGGGGCTCACCGAGTGGATCACCGATGACGACAACCCGGGCGGGCTCACCTACGTGGTGCCGCGCCGCGACGACGTGGTCTGCGGCGGGACCGGCGATGTCGGCTCGTGGGACGAGCGGGTCGACCCGGAGGTGGAGGCGGCGATCCTGCGGCGGGTGACCGAGCTGGTCCCGGAGCTGGCCGGGCAGCCGGTGCTGTCGCGGGCGACCGGGTTGCGGCCGGGTCGGGCCGGCGTGCGGGTGGAGGCGGTCGCCGGGTACGACCGTCCGGTGTACGCCTGCTACGGCCACGGTGGCGCCGGTTTCACGCTGTCGTGGGGCGACGCGGCCCGCATCGCCGCCATGGTCGGGCCCGGCACCTTTCGCGGCACCGGGCCCGGCGAGGATCAGTACGAGGCCGAGGCGTCGTAGCCGAACAGGCCCAGCGCTCCGGTCAGCACCATCGCGATCGCCACCCCGACGCAGATCAGGATGGCGAACCCGATCAGTGTGATCACCAGGGTCCGGCTGAGGGTCACGATGGTGTAGACCAGCGACTGCCACAGGGTCGGGTACGTGATCGGGCTGACCTTGAACCGATCGCCCGGTGCCAGCACCCCCCAGCGCTCGTCGGACCGACCCTCGCTCTGCCGATTCGTCGTCGTCATGATGTCGCCTCCTTTGGCCACAACACCCCTTGGGATGCCGGAACCATCGGCAGGGAACGGGCGTCGATGACGGGACCTTCGGCCTGTTTCGAGGGTCCTCCGGACGACCTACTTCCGGGTGATGGGCACGCAGTTGCCGGTCCGGTAGGTGTCGTCGGCGTCGGGTACGAGACCGTGACCGGCGAGCGCGATGCGGGCGCAGACCTTCGGGTTGTCGGCGATCGCACGGGTGTAGCGCTTGTCGCCGGTGTCCAGGACCGACGGCTGGCGATCCTCGACGTACCACTGGCCCTGGTCGCTCTTCGGGGCGTGCGAACCCATGTCGTGGTCGGCCGGGTAGGTGCCGTCACCGCCGTAGATGTGCAGGTGGTAACCGCCGCTGACGTCCGGGGTGGAGCCGGCCCAGTCGACGTCGTAGTCGATGGTGAGCTTGCCGTCCTCGACGACGGCCGAGGTCAGGCACACCCAGCGGGTGTTGGCCCGGATCTCGTCGGTGCACTGTTCGTCGGCGGGTGGCGCGGACGAGACCGCGACGCTGGGTGACGGGGAGGCGCCCTGGCCGGTCAGCTGGCCGGCGGGGTCGTCGCCGAACCGGTACTGGGCGTACGCGACTCCCGCCGCCACCAGGACGGCGGCGAGGGCGGCGCCGATGATCGCGAAGACGCGGCGGCGGTTGCCGCGACCTCGGCCCGGCGGCGGGTTTCCGGTACCCGGCAGCGGCACGGACGGAGGCCGCGTCCCCGGACGGGCCGACGCACGAGCGGCCACCGGGGAGGGCGGAGCCGGCCGCGCGGGCGGCAGGTAGGTCGTCGCCGCCGCCGCGTTCGAGGGTCGGGCGGGTGGCACACTGACCGACCGGGAAGACATGGGCGGACCGGCGTGCGACGGCGCGGTGTCCAGAGGGGCGGCACTCACCGGCGCAGGGGCGACGCCGGCGGAGCCCAAGGCAGCGGGCGCGGACCGGGACTGCGGAACGGCGGGCGCGCTGGGCGCAGGCCGCGGCGGCGGGGTGGCGGGGGCGGATCGCGGCGGGACGGCCCGACCCGCGGCCGGTCCGCGGCTCTGGGTGGGGGTTCCGCTGGCCAGCCACGACGCGCCGAGCGCGACGGCGTGTTTGGGGTGCGCGTCGACGGCCACCGGCCGGTTGAACTCGGCCGCCACCAGCTGGGCGACGATCGGCATCCGTGACGAGCCGCCGACGAGCAGGATCGAGTGCAGCTCCTCGGGGGTGCGACCGGCCGAGCGGATGGCCCGTTTCAGTGCCTCGACCGATCCGTGCAGCGCCGGGCGGACCATCGCCTCGAATTCGGCGCGGGTCAGCCGTACCTCCGTGGCGAAGTTGGGGAGCAGCACCGGGATGGTGGTGTCGGTGTCGGAGGACAGTGCCTCCTTGGCATTGACGCACTCCTCCCGGAGCCGGGCGACGGCGGCGACGGCCGTCGTGTCGTCCTCGTCGAGTTCGGCCAGCCTGCCACCGATGGCCGCCTGGACGTGGCTGAACACCGCAGCGTCGAAGTCGATGCCGCCGAGCCGTTCGATGCCCTCCGGACGGCCGAGGATCTCGAAACCGATCCCGGTCTTGCGCAGCACCGCCGCGTCGAACGTGCCGCCGCCGAGGTCGTAGACGGCGACGATCGCGCCCGGATCGATGCGCTGCTGCTGGGCGTAGCTGACCGCGGCGGCCTCGGGTTCGGTGGTGTAGAGGACCGGCCCGTCCAGGTCGGCCATCCGCACGGCCTGGCGCATCAGGTCGGTCTTGTACGGACCCCAGTTCGCCGGATAGGACACGCAGATCGACGACGGTTTGCCGCCCTCACGTGCGGTGACCTGGTCGGCGACGGCGCGCAGCAGGCGGGCGGCGAGCGCCTCGGCCGACTGCGGGACACCACCGAGCAGGATCGGTGTGGTGTCGCCCATGCGCCGCTTGAACTCGCGGGCGACCCGGTGCGGTTCGGTGAGGCCGCGCCGGCTGGCCGCCTCCCCGGTCAGGAACGTCTCGTCCTCGCGCAGCAGCACCACCGACGGGATGGCGGCACTGCGGCTGCCGAGCGGGACGATCTCGGCGTGCCCGTCACGCCATGTGGCGGCGGCGGTGTAGGTGGTGCCGAGGTCAATGCCTAGTGCGTACATCGCCACTTTCTCCACATCGTCGGGTTGGGGGTTGCCGCGGGGGTTTCCCCGAGGCTCGGGTGCCGGGTGAGCTCATAAGGTGGAGGCATGGAACCCCTCCGCGACGTTTTCGCCGGACTCGCCGGAAACGGCGGTGACCCGGGCGACTTCCTGCGGGACCTGCCGGCCGACCTGGTCGCCGAGGCGGTGGTCAGCTACGCCGACACCGCGCCGCTGGAGGTCGCCGAGCATCTGGCGCCCTTCGTCGCCGCGCGGTTCGACGAGAGCGATGCGAGCGAGACGTGGCTGGACCTGCTGGCCTCCGCGCCGGTCGAGGAGGAGGCCTCCGGCCCCGAAGACCTCGGATTCGGTACGGGCTACGGAACGGCAGTGGACGACATGACGCGGTTCGACGTCCACGATGACGGGATCGACATCGGCCTCGGCGACCCGGCCACGCCCGCCGCCGAGCACGGGCTCGACGATCTGGGTGGGGACGACCTGGACGGGGACTGGCCGGAGTTCGGTGACGACGACGCGGACGACGACGACCCCGACGACGCCCTGCTCGGCTGACACCGACGCCGGCGCGCTCATCGCCGCTGGTCCAGCCGGGCGAGCATGCCCTCACAGGAACGGATCGCGATCCGGGCCGCCACGGTCATCTCGTAGGAGGTCAGCGGGTTCTCGGCCCGGCGCTGCCAGCGGGCCAGCGCCTGCCGCGCGGTCGCGGACTGTTCGGCGGGGGCGGCGTCGGGCGGCAGGTCGAGGCGTTCACTGGTGGCGTTGCCGGAGCCGCCGATCAGGCGTTCCAGGTCGGCCACCACGTCCGGTCTACCGGTGATCCAGCCCGCGCGCAGGCTGGACAGCACGCGCAGCTCGTTGAACGGGTGCGCGGACGCCATGATCTCCTCGACCGCCGCGGCCACCGCCTCGCCGCCGGGGCGGGGGCGGGCACGGGTGATGTCGGCCAGCGCGAGCAGCGCCGACCGGGACTTGAGGATGTCGCGGCGCTCCAGGAACAGACTGCCGATGATGTCGCGGAGCTGGGTCAGGCCACTGCGGTCGGCCAGCTCCTTCGACAGCGCCGAGGCGGTCGTGGCGACCTCACGTCGAAGCAGGGTGCTCGTCAGCCGTACGCCGAAAAGTCCGAAACGGGTCAGCAACGCCGCGCGTTCCAGATCGGTGAGGCCCAGCTCGGGCATGGCCGACGCGAAGCGGTCGGCGGAGAGCAGTAGTTCCTCGGCCTGTTTCACCGGCAGCGCGGCGACCTTCCGCAGCTGGGCGACCTCGATCTCGGTGAGCGTCACGGCGGTCTCGGCGAGCAGGCCGGCCACCGGGACCACGGATTGGACGAGCCGCCGCACGTTGGCGTCGGTGCCGAGCCGGGCGGCGATGCGGCGGGCCGAGGCCATCGAGTCGGGCCGGCCGGCGCCGATCTCGTCGGCCCGGGACAGTACGCCGATCGCGTTGACCGGGCTGGGCCGGGAGACCTCGGTGTCGTGGAAGGCGCGCAGGAACTCGATGTCGCCCGGGTGCAGGTGCCGCAACAGGTAGACGACCGCGTCGGCGGGTGTCTCCTCGTCGTCGGGGACGAGCAGGTCCCAGGTGTGGCGCGAGTTCTGGTCGGAGAGCGACCCGATGCCGGGCGTGTCGATCAGGGTGAGGGTGCGCAGCGCCTGTGCCGGCCAGGTGACGGTGAGCTGCTCGATCGTGGCGGCGTCGAGGCCGTCCAGGTCGACGGTGACCGGCCCGTCGTCACGGGTGAAGCGCAGTGTCCGCGGTTGACCGTTCCGGATCAGTGCCTGGACCTGGTAGGCGTGGCCGTCGCGGTACCAGGTGACGATGCGGGTGCACTCGCCCGCGTCGGTCGGCGCGAGGCGCTCCCCGACCAGGGCGTTGAGCAGCGTGGACTTGCCGGCCTTGACGCGCCCGGCGACGGCGACGCGCAGTGGGGCGTCGAGCCGGTCGCGGACGGCGGTGAGACGGGCGGCGTCGGCGGTGCCGCGGTAGACGGTGATGGCCTGGCCGAGGACGTCGCGGGTGCGGTCGGAGAGGCTCACTTCGCCACCGCCTCGGCGCGCTGGCGCAGCTGCTGGACGCGGGCGAGTTCGGCATCCACGTCCTTGAGCCGTCTCTCCCGGTCGGACTGGCTGCGTTTGGCGGCGTCGGAGGCGCTGGCCAGGGCCTGGGCGTTGGCCCGGTTGAGTTCCTCGGCGAGGCCGCTGTAGTGGTCGCGCAACTGCCGCTGCACCCGCCGCAGGGTGTCGCGGGAGTCCTTGTTCGCCACGAAGCTGACCTCGTCGCAGTAGCGCCGGATCGCGTTGCGTGCCTCCCCGCGGCGCTTCTGGATCTGGCGTTTCTTCTCGTCGCGGAGTCCGCGGTGGCCCATCACGAGGCCGATGCCGATGCCGATCGGCCCCAGCGAGACGCCGATCATGCTGCCCAGGATGATGAACATCAGCGCGCCGCCGTAGGCACTCTTCAACGCGACCATGGCCTGCTTGGTGATCCGCATCCGCTCCAGGTCGATCTTGTGCTGGAAGTCGGCGACGGTGGCCATCGGGGTCGGGTCGGTCACCGACGGCCTGCGCATGATCATCGTGGACGCCTCGTGGAAGTGGTCGCCGACCCGCAGCCCCAGCTCACTGGCCCGGCCGCGGAGGAACTCGTAGTTCGCGAGCAGCTCGTTGGCCATCCGCGACTGCATCCACGCCTCCATCTCCGGCCACGTGTCGGCCGGGTCGCCGGCCTCGATCGCGGTGTCCGCCTCGGCGATCACCACACGGACGCGGGCGCGCAGATCGTGGTCGATGTCGGAGGTGAGGTCGGTGACGCCGTCGTTGAGGGTCTGGTTCCACTTGGCGGCCGCGCTCTTCAGCGCCTCGACCCGGTCCTTCACTCCGGTCAGCTCACGGACCACGCGGGCCGCGGCCTCCGGGTCGGCCAGGGCGTCCCGTTCGGCCTGGAAGCGGCCGCCCAACTGGTCGCAGAGGGCCAGGACCTCGGCCGCCGCGTCCTTGACCAGGCGGTCGGCGGCCGACCCCCCGATCCGGTCGGTGAGGAACCTGACCAGACCGGTGAAGCCGGACTCGGCGTTGAGGGCGGTGTCGTTCGCCTTCACCGCCCGCGAGCGCAGCGTCGACGACACCGGCATCAGCGGCATCGGGCAGTGGGTGGCCAGGTGCCGCTCGTTGAGCTCCTGGATACGGCGCCACGCCGGATAGAAGTCGGTCTTCGTGACGACGCACGCCACCACCGGGCAGAGCGCGCGGGCCCGCTGCAGGAAGTCGACCTCGCTGCGGGTCAGCTCCTGCGCGGCGCCCGTCACGAACAGGACCGCGTCGGCCATCGACACGGCGGCCAGGCTGGCCGCGGCGTGCGGCGAACCCAGTCCGCCGACGCCGGGGGTGTCGACCAGGACCAGGCCGCCGGCGAGGATCTTGCGGGGGAGGCGGACCTCGACACCCGACACCCGGTCGCCGTCACTGTTCTCCAGCACGTGCTTCCGGACGTCGGCCACCGGGATCGGCTCGCGGCGGCCCGGCTCGTACAGCAGGGCCGCCTCGGGTTTCAGACCATGCCGCACGTAGGTCGGGACCGCCGTGGCCACGTCGTCGTCGACCGCACAGACGGTCGCGCCGACCAGGGCGTTGACCAGGGAACTCTTACCCTGTTTGAATTCGCCGGCGACGACCACGTGCAGGACCGGGTCGGCGAGGGACTCCTTGACGGCGGTCAGCCGGGCGGCCGTGTCGGGGCGGTCGTACGCCGTACAGGCTCGCAGTGCCAGCTCGATGACGGCGACCGCCTTCGCGACGTCGGCCACGGGTTCCTCCTGGTGGGTGTTCAGGCGCCGATGACGGTGTCGTCGCCGCTGACGATGCTGTCGTCGATGTCGGTGTCGACGTTGGTCGTGTCGATGTCGGTGACGGTGGTGTCGTTGTCGTTGACCGTCGTGTCGTTGTCGTTGATCGTGGTGTCGTCGTCGGACACCGTGGTGACGGTCGTGTCGTTGTCCTCGTTGTTGCCCTTGGCGTCGCCGTCACCGGCCGAGATGGCCGAGCCGTCGTCCACGGTGTTGCCGGAGACGTTGGTGGCGTCGCCCTCGCCGAAGGTCACGGCACTGTCCTCGATCTCGGCGTCCGGCAGATTCGCCACGTCGCCGTCCCCGAAGTTGAACACCGACTCGTCGGCGCCCCCGTCGACCTGCGCGGTCTGGTTGCCGTCGCCGACCACGGCGTCGTCCAGCTCGTCGGCCACGATCCCGGTGTTGACACCGGTGTTGACCGCCCCCGAGATGTCGTCGCCGGCCTGCACGGCACCGTCACCGGTGTTGGCCTGGCCGAAGTTGTCGCCGTCGATGACCTGCGCGCCGTCGCCGGACGCCGAGTTGACGTCCCCGTCGATCACGGTCGAACCGTCGCCGGTGGCCGCGTTGACGTCGCCGTCCCCGCTGTTCGCCACGGCGCCGTCACCGGTGGCCGCGTTCACGTCGTCCCCGCCGGCCACCGCGCCGTCACCGGACGCGCTGACGTTGGACGCGTCGATGTCACCGAAGACGTTGCCGTCGACGTCCAGGTCGAAGCTGTTGTCGGTGACGTTGGTGACGTCCAGGTCCAGGTTCTGGGTGATCGTCTCGTCGCCCTCGTAGGTGGCGTAGGTGACGTAGTTGAGGTGCTGCACGACGTGCTCGACCGACGGCGACCCACCCGAGGCCGGCGGCGGCGTGGAACCGGAGTGGCTGTGCAGTGCGGTCCGGGCCTCGGCCGGGACCCCGGGGTCGGCGGCGGCGGAACCGACGACGGCGGAGACGTCCACGCCGGACAGGTCGACGTCGGTGACGCCCTCGGCGGTCAGGGTGCCGGTGGGGTCCTCGGCGTACCGGGCGGCGAACTCCCGGTCGGACATCAGGTTGACGATGAATTCCCTCAACAGTTCGGTGGCACTGGCGGTCATTTCTCTCTCCTCGCTCGGTGTGGCGTCCCGTTCCTTCACCCGGGCACGGCACCAGCGTGCGACCCGCAACCCGGTCCGGGCATCGGGGTGTCCCCCGTGGTATAGGGGGTGCGCTAGGGGATCCACAGTCTCGTGTCCGAGATCCAACTCAGAGACCAGCCGAACGGCGGTCGATCAGGCGTCGAGCAGCTCCCGCAACATGGCCAGGAGCTCGGCCCGGGTGTTCGCGCCGAGCTTCGCCCGGATCCGCGCCACGTGGTGTTCGACGGTCTTCGGCGAGATGTAGAGCTGCGCCCCGATCTCCCGGTGGGTGCTGCCGGCGAGCACCAGCCGGGCCACCGTCACCTCACGGTCGGACAGGCCACCCCCGCCGGGGCCTTCGGCCTCCGGTTCGGACAGTTCGCGGGCACGTTCCAGCAGGCGGCGGGCGGCATTGGCATCAGTGGTACGGATGGCCGCCTGCCCCGCCAGCCGGGACGCCTCCCAGGGCAGTTCCGCCGCGTGCAGATCCTCGGTGGCGGCCACGACCGCCTCCAGCTCGACGACACCGGCCAGCACCTCGGCCCACCGCTGCGCGGCGACCGCCCGCGCCCCCGACCGCCCCGTCCGGGCCGCAACGTCGGACAGGCGCTCGGCGACCTCGGTGGCAGCGGTCGCGTCGTCGGCGGCGACGGCCGTCTGCAGATGGATCCAGTCGAGGGCGGTCTGCCAGGCGGTCGGGCGGCCCAACCCGGCGACGGCCCGGTCCAGGAGGTCGAGCACCGGTTCGACCCGGCTGAGGCGCCGCAGACGGGCGGCCGCCACGGCGAGTTCCTCGACGGCTTCGAGCTGCCACAGGTCGACGGCCCGGCGCGCCAGCAGCGGCTCGACCCCGGCCCAGGCGTCCCGCAGTCCCGCGATGTCCCCCCGCCGCCGGGCGATCCCCGCGGCGATCGCGGCCCGGAGCAGCCGGTCCCGCCCCTGCCCCGGCCCGACCGACCGCCGCAGCTCGTCGAGCGCGGTGTCGTAGCGGCCGGCCCGCATCCGGGCCCAGGCCAGCAGCAGCCGGTGCCGTTCCTCGGCGACCGGCCCGCCGATCCCGGCGACGCGGGCCCGCTCCAGCAGGTGCTCGGCGGTCGCGACGTCCCCCGCGGCCACCGCCACGACAGCACCGATCGCATGTGGCGTATCCGGCGGCACCACCTGGAGCGCGCTCCGCTCGACGGCCTCCGCGGCTTCGATGAGCAGCGGCAGCGCCTGTTCGGGTTCTCCGGCGGCGAGGGCCCCTTCGGCGAACCGCACCAGAGCAGCGGGACCCCTGCCCGCCGACTCCCCACCGGTCGCTCCTCCCACCGGCCCTCCACCGGCCGCTCCACCCACCGGGCCCCCTGCGAGCAGTGCGTATCCCTCGGCGGCACGGCCGGTGCCGACCAGGAACGGGACGGCCAGCAGCGGGCCGGGGGCGGGAGCGGTCAGGAACAGGTCGGCGGCCCGGGTGGCCCGGCCCTCGTGAGCGGCCACCGCGCCCGCGACCAGGGCCAGGCGGGCCACCTGGTCCGGCAGGGGTGCCGCCGCCGGTCCGGCCGGATCACCGAACGTGGAACCGTCCACGTCGAACGGCAACCCGAGCAGGACACTCGACTCGGCCCGGCCCGCGGCCAGACCTGACGGATCACCGCCCGAGTCGGTCGCGTCGTCGTACCAGCCGAGGGCCGTCGTGGGATCGGAGAACCGCAACCGCTCCGCTGCCTCGCGATAGACGGCGGCCGCGGCCGGTGTCGCCGCCCGTGCCGCCCGCAGTTGCCCGGCCGCCGCCACCGGATCGATCCCGGCGGCTGTCATCGCACCGGCGACCGCGTCGTGGATCCGCCGCCGCTCCGCCGCGGGAAGCTCCACCAGCACGGCCTCAGCGAACGCCGGAATCATCAGCTCGCCACCCGGAACCCGGCTGCCCGGAACCCCGCTGCCCGAAAACCCGCCGCCCGGAAACCCACCACCCGAAAACCCACCACCCGGAACCCCGCCGCCCGAAAACCCGCCGCCCGGAACCCCGCTGCTCGGTGGTGCGCTGCTCGGTGGTGCGCCGGGCGTGGCGGGTGCCAGCAGGCCCTCGTCGCGCAGCGCCCGCATCACCGGGGCGAGATCGCCCACATCGATGGCGCAGGCCGCGGCGACCAGGTGATCGGTGAGGTCGAGACGCAGCGCGAGCACCCGGGCGACGGTGACGGTGACGGCGTCCAGAACCGCGAACCGGCGCTGCACCCGGGCCAGCAGCGCCGGCGGGACGCTCCCGGGCGCCGGCGCGAGTGCGACCGCGACCACCGGCAGGCCGGACGACGCCGTGAACACCGCGTCGGCCACTTCGGGCGAGACCGGCCGGCCGGTCACCGTGGCGACCAGCCGGGCCACCGCGTCCCGGTCCAGCGGGGTGATCAGCTCAACGCCACCGGCGGAGGCGGCCTCGTCGAGTTCGGCCAGTTCGGGTCCGTCGATCGTGGGCCGCCGGGCGATCACCATCGGCGTCCCGGCCCGGCAGGCCGCGGCCAGCAGCTTCAGGGACGACGGGTCGAGACGGTGGGCATCGTCGACGATGACCAGCTGATCCGTGGGAACGGGCGGCGCGGCGAACCAGCAGACCGGCCCGGTCACGGCCGCGCCGATCATGCGGAGCCGATGGGTACGCCCGGAGCCGTCCACCCCCACAACGACTGTCACGCCCGTCCACCGCCGCCCGCGAGAGGGGTGTGTGTCCTATGTCGCCGAAGACTCTACGCGCCGAACCCCGATTAATTCGCTGTCCGATTCCCGAACGTGGTGGTAGACAGCCACGGTGTCAACGAACCTTGATTTCCCCGACGTGCTCCGTCTGATCGACGAGCGCTCGGCCGCTTTCCGTGCCGTGATCGGCGCCGCGCCCACCCTCGGCGTGCCGGTGCCGTCCTGCCCGGACTGGACGCTCGCCGACCTGGCGCAGCACATCGGCAACGGCCGGCACCGCTGGGCCACCACCGTCGCCGCCGGGCCCGCCGACGCTCCCCCGGACCCGTCGACCTGGGGCACCTCGGACGCACCCGAAGACCGTGCGGAGCTGCTGGCCTGGCTGGCCGAGGCGACCCGGCGCCTGCTGGACGCGCTGCGCGAGGCCGGCCCCGACGCGGCCTGCTGGACGTGGTGGGGCGGGTCGCAGGCACCGCAGACCGCCGGCGCCGTGGCCCGGCACCAGCTGCAGGAACTGGCCGTCCACACGTACGACGCGCAGCTCGCCGTGGGCGACGCCCAGCCGCTGCCTACCGAGGTGGCGCTGGACGGTGTCGACGAGTTCCTGACCACCTGTGTCGCCTGGTCGAGCCCGTGGCCGAACGAGCCGGCGATCGTCGACTACCGCACCACCGAGGGGCCGTCCTGGCGTCTGCACCTGACTCCCGAGGGCGCCCGCGTCGACCAGCTTCCCGCGGCGGCCGGCGTCACGGCCGAGGGTTCGGCGAGTGAGCTGGTGCTGGCCTTCTACGACCGCAGCCCGCTGGAGGCTCTCAAGATCGACGGCGACCGGCGCGTCCTCGACCAGCTGATCGCCTGGGAGCCGTAGGGGGCCGGCGGCATCGAGGACCCGCGCTTCCTGCTCGTCGACTTCCTGGTCGACGAAGTGACAGGCCGTTCGGCCCTGGCCGGTCACCCGTCCGGAAACCTAGCGTGGAGGCTGGACAAACCGGACAGCCCCGGAGGTGCGGACATGAACGCCTCGTCAGTGACACCGGTCGTCGCCGGAGTCAGCGGGTCGGCGGCCAGCCTGCGCGCGGTCGAGGTGGCCGCCCGCGAAGCCGGCATGCGCGGGCTTCCGTTGCGGCTGGTGCACGCCCTGCAGTACCGGTCCGGCGTGATCGACGCGGCCCGCGGAGCCGGTGACCTGCTGCGAGAGGCACGGGCCACCGCGCTGGCGGCCGCGGCCGGCCTGTGGACCACCGTCGAACTGATCGAAGGCGATCCGGTGACCGGGTTGCTGCGCCTGTCCCGGCGTTCCGCGCTCACCGTCATCGGCGACGGCCGTCTGGACGATCAGGTCTGCCTGCCGCGCGAGGCGACAGCGGTGCAGGTGACAGCGCGGGCGTACGGCCACGTGCTCGTCGTCCGCGCGGCGCCACCTCCGGAGGGACCGGTGCTGGTCGGGGTCAGCGGATCCACGATGTCGGCGCCGGTCCTCGAACACGCCTTCGACGCAGCCGCCCGGCGTGGTGTCGACCTGCACGTCGTCCACGTCGGCGAGGTGTCCCATCGGGCGCACGTGCTCGAGGACGTGATCGCCTCACGGGCCCTGGCCTACGGGGTCGTCGCCCGGCTCGACGTGGTGCCCGGCGACCCGACGGCGGTGCTGCGGCGCCGGTCCCGGGACGCGTCACTGGTCGTCGTGGGGGCGCGCGGCGAGTTGCCGTACCACGGATTGCTCGGCTCGGTGACCCAGACGCTCCTGCATCATGCCCGCGGCCCGGTCGTCGTGGTCCGCACCCCGCGCACCGCGCCGGTCCAGCGCGCCGCCGAGCTGGTGCGTCTCGCCTGACATTCCCTACGGTTCGGGCCTCCGGTTCGGAGGCCCGAACACCTTTCGTCGGTCATGCCGCGTTCGCAGGTCGCTTGATCAGGCCACGAAATATGCGGGTGCCGGGTCGGCCAGGTCGTGGTCGTCGACGTCGAAGGCGATCCGCGAGTCGACGAAGACCACGCCGGCGACCAACCGGACCAGGCGCTCGGCGAGGACCGCTGTGGACCAGCGTTCGACCCGGCCGGTGAGCGTCACCTGGCCGCGCTCGACGGCCGCACCGACGTTGCCGTCACGTTCGGTGAGGGTGGCCTCCTGAACCGCCGCCCGCACGTCGACGAGGATGTCGTCGTCGTGACGCAGGTGCTCCTTCAGCAGATCGCTGCGGCTGACGATGCCGATCAGCCTGCCGAGCAGGTCCTCCACCGGAAGCTGCTTGACGTTCGCCTCGTCCATGCGGCGTGCGGCCGTCCGGATCCCGGTCGTCGCCAGCACCACCTCGGCGGGCGCGGTCATCAGCTCGCCGGCGGTCAACGCCCCGGCCTTGCGCCGGGCGGCCCGTCCACGGATCTCGAACCATTGCGGCCGGTCCGCACCCGCATACTCGATCTTACGAAGCAGGTCCGACTCGGACACCACCCCGAGCACCCGCCGGTCGGCGTCGACCACCGGCACCGCATTGATCCGGTACGCCGCCAGCAGGGCGACCACCTCCCGGTAGGGTGTCGCCGGGCCGACCGTGACGACATCCGCGGTCATCACGTCACTGACATGCCAGATCCTCATCTTCGATCCCTCCGACACCGACGCTAGGTGCACACCGGTCAGGTCCGGCAGGACGCAACGACCCGCCTCGGCAGGACCATCGGCCACCCACCCCGCGACCATCCGCCCGGCGCACCCCGCCCCGGCGCACCACCGGCTCGACGCGAAGGCCGGTGTCAGGAGTCGGGGGTGGCTGGGGACTGGAGAGGGTGGGACCGGGCGTCGCGCGCGGCCAGTGCGGCCATCTCGGCCCGGTAGTCGTCGCGGCTGATCCGGCCGGAGCGCAGTTCGCCCAGCAGGTCCCGCTCGGGCTCGGGGGCCGCGGGTGGGGGCAGGTCGAGTAGCGGGGCCAGGCACGGGTCGGGGTGAGTCGGGAGCGGCGTGGGCGGGCGGTCGACGAGCGACAGGGCGATCAGGCCCACGACTTTCATCACCAGGATCACGGCGAACATCACCAGCACGGCAGCCATGACGATCAGGCCCGGTGGTGGCGGATCGTGGCGGATCGGGTTCGATCGGACATCACGGCACCTCCGATGAAGGCCGGGACACCGGCAACGTCCGCCGATGTCTCCGGACTCCATGTCACCACGCGAACGCCCGCAGTGATAGGGCTTATCAGCTCTGCTTCCGCACGTTTCGAGGCACCATCCGCGATCGACGTGCCGGGTCAGAGGCCCAGCGGGATCGGGTGGTCGGGTGGCGGCGCGGTGAGGAGTGCGGTCAAGGGTGTGGTGAGGTCGCGCGGGGAGAACAGCTCGGAACCGGCGTAGGCGGCGATGTCCGTGACGCGCCACCAGCGGAAACCGGCAAGGTGCTCGCCCGCGAGCTGGTCGTCGGTCAGGTCGCCTCGAGGCTGGAAGTGGCCCGTCCGGACCAGGAAGTAGTCGTTGATGATGCCCGGTGCGCGGCCGGCGGCCATGACCGTCTGGTGCCAGACGTGCGGCGGCTCGGTGGTGATCACCAAGCCGATCTCCTCGCGCAACTCACGGCGCAGGGCCGTCAGGCTGTCCTCGCCGGGTTCGATGCCGCCGCCGGGGGCCGACCAGACGGCCGTCGCCTGTTCCGGCACCACCGGGTGGGGAGGGACGAACCGGCACAACAGGATCCGGTCGTCCTCGTCGAGAATGATCGCGCGGACGGCACGGCGCAGCTCAGGCGTCACGACACGACAGACAGGACGAGAGGCGGGACGACCGATGGCACGGCGACGTGGTCGATGATCGGCACCGCGGGAGGCTATCAACTCCGGATCCGCCACGACGGCGCCGGAAGCTGATTCGCCGGAGAACGGGGCCGGGCCGGGAAACCGAGCATGCTGCCCGGCTGGGTTTAATGTGACTTTCATGCAGGTGCTGGAGTTGTTCCGGGACGTGGTCGCGAGTGTGCCGGCCTATCCGCTGTTCCTTCGCGAGCAGGGCGTCGACCCGGCCACGGTGACCGATCCCGATCAGATCCCGCTGATGACCAAGCAGGATTATCACCAGCGTTTCGGCCTGCCGGAGCGGTGTCGTGGCGGGCGGCTGGACGCGGCCGCGATGGTCGCGGTGTCGTCCGGTTCGTCGGGGCGGCCGACGGTGTGGCCGCGGACGATCGGCGACGAGGACGCGGTGACGGCACGGTTCGAGCAGGTTTTCCGGGACGGGTTCCGGGCGGGTGAGCGCAGCACCCTCGCCGTGGTGTGTTTCGCGCTCGGCAACTGGGTCGGTGGCATGTACACGGTGGCGGCGTGCCGGCGGCTTCCGGTGACGGTCGCGGCGCCGGGCAACGACATCGACGAGATCCTGCGGGTCGTCGGTGAGCTGGGCGGCCATTTCGAGCAGACGGTGCTGCTGGGTTATCCGCCGTTCGTGAAGAACGTCATCGACGCCGGGGTGGCCCGCGGGGTCGACTGGGCGGCGCTGCACGTGAAGCTGGTGCTGGCCGGTGAGGTGTTCAGCGAGCAGTGGCGTGACCTGGTCGCCGCCAGGGCCGGGATCGGCGATCCCGAGACGGATGTGGCGTCTCTCTACGGCACGGCCGATGCGGGGGTTCTGGGCAACGAGACCCCTTTGAGCGTACGGACGAGGCGTTTCCTCGCCACCCGGCCCGATGTCGCCGCCGAGATCTTCGGTGAGTCCCGCCTGCCGACGCTGGTGCAGTACGACCCGGCGGCCCGCAGGTTCGAGACGGCGCCGGACGGGACGCTGGTGTTCAGTGCCGACGGCACGGTTCCGCTGGTCCGCTACCACATCGCCGACGACGGTGGTGTGCTGCCGAAGGCGGATCTGGTCGCCCGGTGCCGGGAGCACGGCTTCGATCCGGGCGACGGGCCGGACCTCCCGTTCGTCTACGTGTTCGGACGTTCCCTGTTCACGGTGTCGTTCTTCGGCGCGAACGTGTATCCGGAGAACGTCACCGTCGGCCTGGAACGCGCCGACATCAGCGCCTGGTCGACCGGCCGGTTCGTGCTGAGCACCGTCGAGGACGAGGACCGCGACCGGCATCTGTCCGTCGTCGTCGAACTGGCGCCGGGCGCCGAGGGCACTCCCGAGCGGGTGCGGGCCGCCGCCGACTCGATCCGGGCCGAGCTGCTGCGGCTCAACAGCGAGTTCGCCCACTACGTGCCGGCCGGTTACCGGACACCACGGGTCGAGCTGCGGCCCGCCGACGACCCGGAGTACTTCCCCCGCGGCGTGAAACACCGGTACACACGCCGGTAGGTCAGTCGGCGATCTGCTCCAGCCCGGTCAGCAGCGTGGCGTACCCGGCGTCGGTGATCGTGCCGTCGCGGTGCAGGTCGTCGAAGTCGGCCCGGAGTGCGGCGGTCTTCACCGCGAGCCGGTTGGCGCCGCCGCGGCCCGAGTCGAGGTCGGCGAGTTTGCGGCGCAGCTTGCGGGCGTCCTTGTCGGGCAGGGTGTCGATCACGGTCCGGACGGCGGTGAGCGGGTCCGTCGGGCGGCGCTCGGGGGTGGCGCTCGCCGTCGGCACGGCCCGGGGTCCGGGCTGCGCCGTCACCGGAGGTGGTGGCGGTGCCGACGACGGCGGTGCCGACGACGCGACCGAAAAGACGACGACCGACAGGGCCACCGTGATGATCACCGGCCAGCGCCGGAATCCGGCCGGCGCCGCCGTGTCCAGGGACTCCAGCGCGGCACGGACGTCGGCCGGGGTGTCCGGACGATCAGCGGGATACTTCGCGAGCAGGGCGGACACGAGCCGGTCGAGGTCGGGTGGGACGTCCGGGCGCACCGCGGACACCGGTTCCGGGGCCCGTTCCAGGTGCTGCCAGACGACCCGGTCCTCGTCGTCACCGTGGAACGGCGGGCGGCCCGCCAGCATCTCGTGGAGGACACAGCCGAGGCCGTAGAGGTCGGTGCGCGCGTCCACAGTGCTGCCGGTGACCTGCTCCGGTGCCATGTACCTGCTGGTGCCGACCATCCGCGTCGAGCCGCCGACACCGCCCGCGAGCCGGGCGATCCCGAAGTCGCACACCTTCACCCCGCCGCCGGGGTCGAGCAGGATGTTCGCGGGTTTCACGTCGCGGTGCACGATCCCGGCAGCGGCGGCCGCTTCGAGGGCGGCGCACACTCCGATCGCCGTCCGGACCGCCTCGGTCACCGTCATCGGGCCGGTCCTGAGCCGTTCCGCGAGGCTGTGGCCGTCGACCAGCTCCATCACCAGATACCGGACATCGTCGTCGGTGCCGACGTCGTGAACGGCCACGATGTTCGGGTGTGACAGCGCGGCGATGGTCCGGGCCTCGCGTTCGAAACGGGCGGGGCCGCCACGGAGCAGCACCTTGACCGCCACGTCACGACGGAGCCGGCGGTCGAAACCCTGCCAGACCTCGGCCATTCCGCCGCGCCCGAGGGGCTCCCGCAATTCGTAACGATCACTGAGTACGCGCCGGGCCACCGAGCCACCCTGGCACAGGTCTCCGCCCGGGCACCCCGTCTGTCCCCCGCCCGGGGGTCCCCGCCGGGCGAGGGGAATCTACCGTTCGGGCAGCTCGGACGAGGGGTGAACACGTTCGGGCGGGTCTTTCGGCCCTGCCGGATCGGAGGGGTTTGCCCCACGGTGGAGACGTCACGAGTGTCGGGAGGATCGCATGCGGCGGGAGCAGGGCCTGTTCGCGGCGACGGCGGTGCTGTCGCTGGGCGGGCTGGTCACGGAACGGCTCTGGGTGGCGGCGACGATCGTCGGGCTCGGCAGTTCGACGGTGACGCTGCTGGGCGCGATCCGCCGCCGGGAGCCGAGCGTCGACGTCATCGCGTGGCTGGCGCTGGCCGGCGCCCTGTGGATCGGCCAGCCCCTGGCCGGTGCGGTGATCGCGGTGATGCTGGCCGGCGGCGCCCTGCTGGAGGCCCACGCGCAGGCACGGGCCCGCCGTGAGCTGAGCGCCCTGGCCGGACGGGCTCCACGATATGCGCGCCGGGACACGCCGACCGGGCCGGTGGAGATCCCGGCCGGTGCGGTGGTCGCCGGTGACCGGCTGGTGGTCGGTTCCGGTGAGATCGTGCCGGTGGACGGGCGACTGTCCGGGCCGGCGGTGCTGGACGAGTCGGCGCTGACCGGGGAGCCGGTTCCGGTGGAGCGGCGGGCCGGTGAGGACGTGCGCAGCGGTGTGGTCAACGCCGGGTCGCCGTTCCGGATGACGGCGACGTCCAGCGCGGAGGCGTCGACCTACGCCGGGGTGGTGCGGCTGGTGGCGCAGGCGCGGGCGGGGAGCGCGTCGTTCGTACGCCTGGCTGATCGTCTGGCTGTCGTCTTCGTGCCGTTGACGCTGCTGGTGGCCGGGCTCGCGTGGGCGGTGAGCGGCGATCCGGTGCGTGCGGTGGCGGTGCTGGTGGTGGCCACGCCGTGCCCGCTGCTGCTGGCCGCGCCGATCGCGTTCGTGTCCGGCATCTCCCGGGCGGCCCGATGTGGTGTCGTGGTGAAGGGCGGTGGCGCGCTGGAGCGGCTGGCCGCGGGCCGGGTCCTGCTGATCGACAAGACCGGGACGCTCACCGCCGGGCGGCCGCGGGTGACCGATGTGGTGGTCGTGCCGGGCGGGCCGCTGCCGGCCGGTGAGGTGCTGCGGCTGGCGGCGAGTGTCGAGCAGAGTTCCGCGCATGTGCTGGCCGGGGCGATCGTGACCGCCGCACACGATCGGGGGCTGCGCCCGGCCGCCGCGGACGAGGTGCGGGAGCGGCACGGTCACGGGATCGAGGGGGTCGTCGACGGCCGGCGGGTGCGGCTGGGCCGCGGGCCGGGGTCGATGGTGGTGCTGGTGACGGTCGACGGCGTACCGGCGGGGGTGTTGCGTCTGGAGGATCCACTGCGCCCGCAGGGGCCGCGGATGGTCCGGGCCCTGCGTGACGCCGGGATCAGGCGGGTGGTGCTGGTGACCGGCGATCACGGCGACACCGCGGAGGCGGTCGGCCGGTTCGTCGGCGTCGACACGGTGCACGCCGGCTGCGACCCGGCCGGGAAACTCGCGCTGGTCCGCGCCGAGCGGCAGCCGACCATCATGGTCGGTGACGGGGTGAACGACGCTCCGGCACTGGCCGCCGCCGGAGTGGGCGTGGCGCTCGCGGCCCGGGGGATGACGGCGTCGGCCGAGGCCGCNNNGCCGAGGCCGCCGACGTGGTGCTCACCGTGGACCGCGTCGACGTGCTGGCCGACGCGATCCTCATCGCCCGCCGCAGCCGGCTGATCGCCCGGTGGTCGGTGGCGGCCGGGATGGGCCTGTCGGTGGTGGCGATGCTGGCGGCCGCCGCGGGACTGCTGCCGCCGGTGGCGGGCGCCCTGGTGCAGGAGGGCATCGACCTGGGGGCGATCGCGATCGCGATGACGGCCCTGATCCCGGGACGCTCGCACACGGTGACGCTGCGGGCGGACGACGTGGCGACGGCACGGCGGCTGTTCGCCGAGCACCGGGAGATGCTGCCGCTGGTCGAGCGGGTACGGGCGGTCGCCGACGGGCTGGACGTGCCGCCGTACGACCTGGGCCCGCTCCGGATCCTGCTGGACGATCTGCGGGACCGGCTGCTGGCGCACGAGCGGGCCGAGGAGGCCGAACTGTTGCCGATCATGGCTCGGGCGCTCGGTGGCTCCGAGGTGACGAGCGGGCTGAGCCGTACCCATGCGGAGATCGAATTCCAGGTCGGCCGGCTCAGCCGGCTCACGACCGGTGCGAACGAACCGGACGTCATCGACGTGCGGCGATTGCTGTACGGGCTCTACGCCATCCTGCGCCTGCACAATGCACAGGAGGAGGAAGGCGCGTTCAGTCTGGTTCCGGGAGGGGAATCCTAGTCATGCGCAAGATCGTGGTCGGGTACGACGGGTCGGCGTATTCGCGGGCGGCACTGCTGTGGGCACGGGACGAGGCGGTGCGGACCGGTGCACCGGTCGAGGTGCTGCACGCCGACGAGTGGCCGGCGACGGCACCACCGATGGTGCCGCTACCGCTGTTGCGGCCGGACCGGACGGTGACCGACGTCATCGACGAGACCCTGGACCGCGCGGTCGCCACGGTCCGCAAGACGCATCCGGCGGTCGAGGTGACGACCCGTGCGGTACGCGGGCACGCCGCCACAGCCCTGATCGACCGTTCCCGGGACGCCCGCCTGATCGTGCTCGGTGGCCACGGGCACAGTGTCGTGGCCGGGCTGCTCGGTTCGGTGATCTCGGCGGTCAGCGCGCACGCCGCCTGCCCGGTCGTGGTGGTCCGCGGCGTACCCGAGCCGGACGCCCCGGTGGTCGCCGGAGCCGACGGTTCCGCGCTGACGTTGCCGGTGCTGACGTTCGCCGCCGAGCAGGCCACCGCCCGGAAGGTGCCGCTGCGGGTGATCCGGGCCGTGCCCGACCAGGACACTCCGGATGCCCCGCTGGCGGTGGTCCGCGGGCGGTTCCGGGGCCTGACCATCCAGGCCGAGGACACGCTGGAGCATCCGGCGGCGGCACTGGCCCGGGCGAGCGCCGCCGCGCAGTTGCTGGTGGTGGGCAGCCGCGGGGGGGGTGCGGTGACCGGGCTGCTGCTGGGCTCGATCAGTCAGCACATGCTGCGGCACTCGGCGTGCACTGTCGCCGTGGTGCACCGCGACCCTCACGCGTAGGTGTTCGCGCCGCACACCGAGTAGACGGTCCGGTAGCTCCAGGTCTCGCCGGTGTCCGCGTCGCCGACGGTCAGGTCGAGGTGGCACTCGTTGGGGCGCAACAGGCGGCGCACCACCACATAACTGTCGTCACGGACGGTGAACGACGACCCGTCGCGACCACCGACCGTCCACACCCGGTAGGCGGCCTCGGCGGCACGTGCCGTGGCCACGCAATGTCCCGACGCGGCGCCGGTGGCCAGCGACAGGATGCTGAGGATCCGGTCGCGCAAGGCGATGGCCCCGAGCGCCCGGAGACCGCCGTAACTGAGGAAGGCGACGTTGCCCGCACACCATCCGATCGCTTTCCGGTTGGTGTGGAGGATGTCGATCGCGACGTCGGACCAGCGACTCGCGGCATAGGTGTGCCCGGACGCCCGGGCGGGTACGGGCCCGGCGATCACCAGGCACGATGCCACGAACAGAGCCGTGGCGGCGGTACGGATTCGCATGAGGAGATGGTGGCCCGCCGGGGCCAGCGGCGGGTAGCACTCGGACGGGTGTCAGCTGATCCAGCCATGTTGCGTTCGTCGATAGGATCGCGCGCATGAAGGGGTGGGGATTGCTCGTGTTCGGTGCCGGGGTGGGCGCGCTCGGCGGCGCCTTGACCGGCCGCGTTTCGATCCCGGTCGCGATCGGCGGTGTCGTGGCGGGCCTGATCCTGATCATGCTCGGCAGCCGCCCACGCACGGGTTCCCTGATTGACGACGCCAGGTCCCCAGCCACGGCCACCCGTGTCGGCGCCGGTCCCAGTCCCCGGAAGGCGGACCGGCCCACACTGGCCGGGCTCGGCAATCGCGTCGAGGACATCCTGCGCCTCGCCGAGGAGCAGGCCGCCGACCACCGCGCCGAGGCGAAACGTGACGCCGACGCGATCATCGCCGCCGCCCACGCCGAGGCCCAGCGCATCAACCCACAGTGACGCCCGCTGCTGGCAGCCCTGGGCCGCGACCCTGCCTGGACCTGATCACAAGGCGGACGGATGGGCCCGGCCGATGAGCCGCAGTTCCACGATCTTGTTCACAACCGGGTACCCGTTCACCATCGTTCCGCCGCTGTGGGCATGGACATGCGCTGTCAGTCGCTGCCGAAGGAGTTCCCGGTCGGCCGGTTCGGTCCCGGCCCACGTCTGCTGGACCAGCTCGAAATAGCGACCGTAGTCGCTGCCGCCACCGAGGGCGAGCCGGTCGAGGACAGGGAACAGCCGCGGAGCGATGAAGTGCGACAACTTCGACGGAAACACCCCGGAACTGCCGGCGGTCGGCTTGATCCTGGCGGCGAGATCCGGGAGTGCCCTGACGTCGTCCCAGCTCACGGTGGTGATGTCGGCGCCGAGCCGGGGAAGGATCACGTCCTGCCAGACGGTGACCAGCGCGGCGTGATTCTCCTCGAACCGACGCCGGAGATCCTCGAAGGTCGAGCCACGCGTGGCCCGCCAGCGGAAGAGGTGGCGCAGGGTGTCCTCCCACCAGGGCGGGCCGAACGTGCCGTCGGTCTTCGACTGCCGCGCGGTGTAGAAGGAGTTGTGCAGATCCTGGGGCCACCGGGGCCGGGTCTTCCAGAAGGCCAGGCCGTCATCGAACTCCCGCAACGGGTCACCGGTCATCCGCGCACGATACCGGGGCCGCCGTACGCGAAACCGTTTGGCAGGCCGGGAAGGGCGGCCTATGGTGTTCGGATGCTTCCGGTGAGGTCGTGCGCGCCTGCCGTCACTGCGGTGACGGTGGTCGACGCTGCCCACCAGCCGGTGGCCGCACCGGATGGTCGCGGCCCACCGGTGGAGGCGTTTGCATCCGTAACGACCGCCGAGGGCGAAGCTCACCAGCTTCGGCCTTTTTTGTTGTCCGGAGGAGTCCCGTGAGTACCGACACAGGCCACAGCGAAGCCGTGGTGCACGCCGCGCTGACCGAGGAGCTGGACCGGCAGACCGCCCGGCTCAAGGAACTGACCGAAATGAGCGCCGATACCGGAGATCCCGGCGAATCACATACCCAGGATGCGCTTCTCGCCGCGACGCGACGTAGCGTGGAGCAGGTGACCGGGGCGCTGCGGCGGATAGCCGACGGCGTCTACGGCCACTGCGAGGGGTGCGCGGGGGCGATCCCGGCGGCGCGGCTGGAAATTCTGCCGCACGCGCGGTTCTGTGTTCCGTGCCAGCAGAAGCAGGTTGGGTGACGAAAATGGCGTCCGCGATCGCTGTCGACCTCGGCAGTGGCATCGCAGGTGTGTGGACCGCTCAGCAGGGTGTGGTCAGCGGCCGGTGCGACAGCGCCGGCACGCTGATCCGCCGGGGCCGGGTCGTCGACTTCGACGGTTGTGTGGCGATGCTGTCGCACCTGGTCGGTAGGTTCGCGCTGCCGGTGCCGTCCGGTGGGGTGGTCGTGGCGTGCCGGCCGGTGCTCGCGTCCGGCGACGATCAGGAGACGACGCGCCGGGTGCTGAAGGCGGTGTTCGAGCCGTCGCGGCTGCTGCTGATCGACAGTGTGCGGGCAGCCGCGATCGGTGCCGGGGAGACGGCCGGGGTGTTACTGGTCGCCGATGTCGGTGCCGAGCTGACCGAGGTCGCCGTTCTGGATCACGGCCGGGTCGTCGAGGCCCGGCGCAGTGAGATCGGCACCCGCGATCTGACCAGCGACGTCACCGTCGACGTGATCGGCGACCGGATCGCCGCGCACGTCGACAGCCTGGACGTCGACTCACCGGAGAACGGGTTGCTGCTGGTCGGCGACGGTGCTCTGCATCCGGGGCTGGTCGAGGCGGTCTCGGCGCGGGTGGGCCTGCGGGTGCATCTGGCCGCCGATCCGGGGACGGCGGCGCTCAACGGGGCCGGCAAGGCCGCTATGTCATTGCTGCGACATCCCGGCGCCCGGTGAAGGCCGGTGCACTGCGTTGCGGGTGCAGCTGCGCCGCGTGACCGGTCAGCGCGGTCGCGGTGATGTGCAGTTCGCCGAGCCAGTCGGCGCTGTCGAACGCGGTCCGGTAATGAGCCGCGCACCCGCACAGGTGGCGGTGGAAGGCGGCCCCGAGCCGCCGGTGGTACTGCCCGAGGAGATCCGCGGCGGGCTTCCCGTCGCGGATCTCGCGCAGCATGGCCACGGCGAGGATCGCGGTCCGCACCGCGTGGCCGACCCCTGATCCGCTGACCGGGTCGAGGCGCAGGACGGCACCGCCGATGTGGATGCGCCCGGGTTCGGCCCGCTGCCGCGCCAGCCACGGCGCCGCCGACCCGACGGTGACCCGCCCGGGTGGTTCCGTGACCCACTCGTCGAGACCGGTTTCGGCCAGTTCGTCGGCGAGGAAACCCTCAGGATCATCCGGCGGTACGGGCGTCGCCGCCCGGACGAGACCACGCCCGTCGCCGAGCGGCACGAGGTGGATCCAGCTCCGCCCGGTGGTGGCGGTCCGGCTGATCCCGCCGTCCGCCGAGCGCACGTGACCGGCGAGCAGCACCCGGCGCCCGACCGGCGGGTTGCTGGCGGGCCGTGACGAGGCGTGGACCGTCCAGTCGGCGGGCTGCTGCTCCGCGGCCCGTCGCACCTCGGGCGGCAGCCGCTGTTCCAGTGTGGAGCACAGCTCCGGCCCGTCGACCACGACCGCGGCCGCCGCCACCTCGACCGGTGCGGCGTCGCTCCCCCACCGGACCCAACGGCCGGTGAGCCGGTGCGCACCGCCGACCAGCCCCGGATCCTCCCAGACGTCGGTGAGCAGCCGGATCGTCGCCGCGTTGAGCACGAGTTCCGCGGGTGGCGCCGGCGGTGGCGCCGGTTCGGTGAGGGTCACCGGGAACCCGTCGCGGGCCAGCAGCAGCGCGCAGGTCAGCGCGGCCGGCCCGGACCCTTGGACGGACACCCGGTTGATCATGGAGGGAAACTACGATCCACGG
Organism: Actinoplanes subglobosus; assembly: GCF_042650585.1. NCBI lineage: Bacteria > Bacillati > Actinomycetota > Actinomycetes > Micromonosporales > Micromonosporaceae > Actinoplanes > Actinoplanes subglobosus. The sequence goes on along the minus strand of NZ_JBHSBL010000024.1, from coordinate 447,127 downwards.
CCCTGATCACTGAGGGCTACTGTGGACAAGTCACCACTTCGGGTGGTTTAAAACTTGGCCCCCATGGGGTGAGGTCATGGCGTGCCGCCGGGATCGGGCCGCCGGAACGTCCAGGATTTCCGTCATGGGCTCGACTTTCGCACCGCCGGCCAACGTCGGCGATCTCGATGAGACACAACTCCAGGCCTGGTCGGCGGTCGTCTCGGCCTGGCTCGACACGGCGGTGGCCGAGCGGGCCGGCGGACGTTTCTTCAACCCGGCACGGACGCCTCCGACGAGCACCGTGAAGGAACGGAAGATCGTCTGGGACGCGTTCCCCCGGGTGATCACGGTGCGCAACCAGGGTGACCGGCAGGCCGCCCGGGCCGCCGCCGACGAGCCCGACGATCTGGGCCCGATGTTCCAGGTCCGCAACGGCCGCGAGGAGAGGGTGGTCCTCCCCTTCCGCCGCCACGACGAGTACTGCGAGTGGTTCGCCGACCGGGACACGACCACCGGCCGCACCCGCCGGTACGTGTTCACGTGCGAGGGCCCGGAGTACTGGCAGTTCATCGCGGGCGGCACGGCGGCGGTCGCGAACCCGTCCCAGGTGCCGGCCACGCACCGGGTCGGCGGTGACCGTGAACTGCTGCTGAGTCTCTACCAGGAGCTGGTCGGCCCCGAGGTGCGCGAGGAGGACCTGTTCCACCGGTCCGACGTGTACTCGCGGGTCGGCGGCCAGCGGCGGCTCGAACGGCGTGCCGGGCAGTACAACCCGAACAACAAGTGGAACACCACGCACGGGATCGTCCACCTGACCCACCCGTCGAACACCCTCACCGCGGAGATCTTCCTCGGTGCCGACGCCACCATCCCGCGCGTCGACGCCAACGGTGAGCCGGTGACCGACGCGGCGCGGCTGATCTGCTGTGCCGCATACGGCGAACCGAACCGGTCCAGTGACCCGACGATCGGCGCCCATGTCAACGACCTGGTCCGGGCCGGTCTCACGGTGTCCCTGCGCGACCCGATCGGCCTCTACCTGGACGGCATCGACACGTCCGCGCTCAGCGGCCCGCAGGGTGAGGACGTCAGCGACTGGTGGCGGCCGGTGCGCGGCAGCGGCCGGATGGTCCTGCGCGCCGAGTTCGCCCCGCCGGCCGGTGCCACGATCGGGCTGGAGGACATCCTGGTCAACGGCGTACCCCTGACCCGGGCCGGGCAGCTGGCCGAGCTGATCACGATGGCGCTCTACGGCATCGGTTTCGACGCCGGCAACGGGGCGCCCGAGGCGTCCGACTGCGCCGGGCACGGCTGCTCCGACATCGGCAACCCGGACCTGCTGACCATCGTCGGCGCCGGCTCGGCCTGCCCGGACGGCTGGACGGACGCGTTCCCCGAGACCGTGACGCCGATCGTCACCGCCATCGCACCCATCCTCCCGGCCGGCCGCCGCATGACGCATCCGATCGGCACACCGCGATGACCGCCACCGTCCCGGCGGCCCGGCATGCGGTCGACGCGACGAACGAACCGCTGTTGGAGCTGGACGAGATCCAGGCCCACATCGTGCCCGGCTTCCCGGACACCCATCAGCGGTTCGTCGGCCTGCGCCTGCCCGACGGCGACGGACAGGCGGCCGCGGCCCGGGCCATGCTGGCCACGCTGACACCGATGGTCACGCCGGCCCGGGCCGGTCTGCGGCACCGGTCGCGGCGCCGCGCGCTGGGTCCCGGCCACGACGGTGTCTCGGTGGCGGTCGCCCTGTCCTCGCGCTGCCTGCGGGTGCTGGGTCAGCCCGGCCTCGCCATGATCGACGAGGCGTTCGGCGCCGGCATGGGCAAACGGTCCGGCCTGCTGGATCCGGCGAAGGAGGGCTGGGAGGTCGGTGCGCCCGGCGCCGAACTCGACATCCTGATCATCCTGGCCGGCGACGACGAGAGCCGGCTCGCCGAGGCCGAGGCGCCGCTGCTGGCGCCCGGTCACGGGCTGACGGTCTCGCACCGGCAGACGGCGTACCGGCTGCCCGGCGACATCGAGCACTTCGGGTTCCGGGACGGGATCAGCCAGCCCAGCCTGCGGGGCCGGGTCGACGCCGCCACCCCGCTGGCGGCGCGGCAGCCGATGCCGGCGATGCGGGACGGGCGCGCCTACGCCCGTCCCGGCGACGTGCTGGTGTGGCCGGGCCAGTTCCTGTTCGGGCAGCCCACCCAGAGCGACTCGTCGACGACCCGGCCGGGCGCGCCGCGCACCGATCCGGCTCTGGCCCGCAACGGGTCTCTGCTGGTCTACCGCAAGCTGGCCCAGGACGTGGCGGCGTTCCGCGGCGACACCGCGGCGATGGCGGCGGCACTGCCGGTCGATGCCGGGACGCTGCGCGCCTGGCTGGTCGGCCGTCGGCCGGACGGATCGCCGCTGGTCCGCGACGAGACCGATCCCAGCCCGGCCGAGATCAACCATTTCGGGTATGACAACGACGCGCCCCCGATCGGTGAGGTCCGGGGTGCACGGGCCGACGCCGACGGCGGACGGTGCCCGCTGGCGGCGCACATCCGCAAGGTCAACCCACGTGACCAGGAGACCGATCAGGGCAGCCAGGAAAACACGCTGACCATGATGATCCTGCGCCGGGGCATCACCTACGGCCCGCTGTACGACGAGGATCCGGCGGCCGACCGTGGCCTGCTGTTCCTGTGCTACCAGACCGACATCGACCGCCAGTTCGAGACGCTGGCCCGGCGCTGGGCCAACAAGTCCGACGAACGCCCGTCACCCGGGGTGCCGAACGGGCTCGACATGATCATCGGCCGGACCCGGGGACCACGGGAGGCCCCGCTACCGGGTGGTCACGTCTCCACCATGATCGACTACGTGATCCCGAAGGGCGGTGCCTACCTGTTCACACCGTCGATCCCGGCACTGCGAGCGCTGTCCGGCGTGCCAGATGGACGATGATGTCGGCGGTCAGGGCGACGGTCTCCGGCAGGGCCTGCTCGATCCCGCGGAACACCAGATCACGCGTCTCCGGCGGTAACTCGAGATAGGCCGAGACCGTGGAGAGGTGGCCGACGAAATCGGCGGCGCTCACGGTCAGCCGCCGCTCGATCGTGTGCTGCTCCACGTCGGTGAACAATGGTGAGCGCACGAGTTCCGTACCCGGCCATTGCATCGCCTGCTCCGGAGCCGTCCCGTCCGGTGACGGCACCTCGTCACTTTCCAGGAACGGCGCGCGGGCCGCCCGCACGGCCTCCTCCACCACCGGATCGGCCAGCTGTATCGGCCCGCCGAACGACGCGACGACACCGCCCGGCGTCAGCCAACCGGCGATCCGCTCCCACCGGCCGGCCGGGCGCGTCCAATGCAGCGCGGCCGCCACGAAGAACAAATCGAACACTTCCTCGGTACGGACGTTCTCGAACGCCGCCAACTCGGTGGAAACGGTGTCCGGCACGTGTTTGCGCAACTCGGCGAGCATCCCCGCGTCGGGCTCGGTGGCGGTCACGGCGATCCCGTGAGCGGCGAAGAGGCGGGTGGCCTTGCCGGTCCCGGCGCCGATCTCCAGCGCACGCTCCAGCGGGCGGTCCGCATACCCCGCCACCAGGGTGAAAAGCTCCTCCGGATAGCCCGGCCGGAACCGCTCGTAGGATTCCGCGACGGCCCCGAATGTCAGCGCGCGAATGGACATCAGATGGCCTGGCCGGAGATGAACGGCAGCCATCCCGCATACCACCCGGACAGCAGGGCGATCGCGCCCAGCACGATACCGATGTCGCGATTGGAGAAACGGGCCAGCACGATCGCCGGAACCAGCAGCACCGGGAACGTCGGCAGCAGATGCCGCCCGGCCATCGACATGTGCGTGTGCGACAGGATCGCCAGTCCCAGCATCGCCGCCGCGAAAACGGTCAGCTGCCACGGCGCCCGCGGAACGAGCAACGCGAACATCACGAGGAACGCGACCAGCATGATCAGTGACAGCACCCGGATCGGCTTGTCGGCGTTGTCGCCGTCGACGCCGAGCAGAATGTCGGTCGACATGTTCCACGTGTTCTCGCCGTAGTCGATCCAGGCCCCGAACGTACTGTCGTGGATGCTCGTGTATTTCTCGAAACTGCCGAGCCGGGACGACGCGAACGCGAAATAGGCGAGCAGCCCGGCCGGGGCCAGCACGATCGCCGCGTACGGCCGCCAGCCGCCACGCCGGGTGACGACAGCGACGAGCGCCGCGAGACCCACGGCGCCGATGAGGGCGGTCGCGGTCGGCCGGCTGAGGCCACTCACCCCGGCGAGCGCCCCGGCGATCAACCATCGTTCCTTGAGTACGGCGTACAGCGCCCAGGCTGCCAGAGCGGTGAACAGCGACTCGGTGAACGCCCCGTTCTGTGTCATCGCGGCCGGTGCCACCGCCCACACGGCCACCAGCAGGACGCCGACCCGATGCCCGCGGACGTGCCGGCCGATCGCGTAGAGACCCCAGGCGGCGGCGATGGCCGACACGAACGACACGAACAGGCAGGCGGCGACCGGCGAGACGAACGGGAGGAACGTCAGCGGCCGCGCCAGGAACGGGTAGAGCGGGAAGAACGCGAGCCGCAGCTCGTAGGGCACCCCGTCCTCGTCGACCGCCCCGACCGGCCCACCCAGGCCACTGCCGGCGATCTTCGTATACCAACGACCGTCCCAGGAGATGAGCGCGTCCCAGATCGAGGTGAACCCGCGCCACTGGTTGCCGATCGTCCCGTCCGGGTACACGTTGCGCCCCGGATCGAGGGCATGCGCATGGGTGGCCAGCACATACATGACTTCGAGACTGATCAGGCGCAACAGCATGTACAGCCCGATGGCCGGTGCGGCGGCCACCGCGGAGGCGCGCAGCCGCGCCATCGGACCGACCGGGGTCGCGGGTACCGGGTTGTCGCTCACCGCTCTGTCCGCGCGGGCCGACGCTACGTCAGAAATGGGGACGTCCCTCCTACCAACAGCGCCCTGCGCATCGAACGGATTCGCTGCCCGAGGCTAACGCATCCGGCCGCATCCGGGCAGCTGATGGCGGCTCCGGCACACTACCGTGCCACGCCCTGGGACGGGCGAGGTGAAATGATGGGCGGGCGGAATTGTTCGTCACGGAGGTGTGCTCATTCCAGGCCTGATACGGGTCGTTCCGACCGAGCGCTGGCAGCTCGCCCTGGAGTTCTCGTCCGGGGAGAGGCGGGTCCTCGACTGCTCGGTGGCCCGGTTGCAGCGGGAGCGGCCGGACCGGGACTGGACGGCGCTGGCCTCGCCGGAGAGGTTCAAGCATCTCGACTTCGACGCCGACCGGGTGTGGTGGCCCGGCGGCAAGGTGCTGGACGCCGGTTACCTGTTCACCGCGTCCAGTCCGCTGACCGGCCGCGACCTGGAGAATCAGTTGCTGCGGGTCGCCTACCGCAATCAGGCGCCGACGCCGGACCACCCGACGCATCACGTCTACTACGTGTGTGTCGTGCCCTTCGGGTCACGCCCGTTCCTGCTCGGCGAGTCGATCAACGGCGGGCACGGCGAGATGGGCGGCTCGACGTCACTCGATCTGGCCGGGCTGCGGGCCTGGCGCGGCTGGAAAGACCATTTCGAGCTGTCCGGGTGCGGCTGGGCGGTCCCCCTGATCGGCGCCGACGAGCGGTCCAGCGTCGACGCCGTGATCCGCGGGGTGTGCCGGCGCGCGGACACCCCGGACTCCGACGTCGTCTCCTACGACTGGAAGAAGCGCCGGTAGACCGGTTACTCCGCGGCGAGGGCGGCCCGGCGGTGGGCCCGCCAGGCCTCGACCTCGTCGGCCAGCCAGACCTTGCCCTGGGCCAGGTTGGCGATCGGCGTGGGGAAGTCGGTGCGGCTCGTCAGCTGGTAGACCCGCTGCCTGCTGATGTTGCCGAAACGCAGGCGGATCTCGTGGGCGCCGACCAGTCGGATGGAGTTGCGGTCTAGACCCGTGACTGTAGACATGAGTCTAGTATGCGCGACTAGCTGTCTCCTGCCAACAAGAACGCTACGCCGGGCGGGCCGGGTCGATCAGGATCTTCGCGTGATGGTCGGCCCTGGCCAGCTCGTCGAATGCCTCGGCCACCCCGTCCAGCCCGACGACACCGGTCAGCAGTGGCCGCGGGTCGATGCGGCGGCGGGCCATCATGTGCAGCGCCTCGCGGAACTCGACCGGGTCGTAACAGAAGGAGAACCGCAGGTCGACCTCCTTGTTGCTGGCCATCGTGGGGCGGAACGTGTCCGGTTGCATGCACACGCCGACGACCACGATCCGGGACCGGAACGGCGCGTGGGTGACGATGTCCTCGATGACGCCGGGCAGGCCGACACACTCGAACACGACGGCGCCCCGCGGTCCGGCGCCGAGACGCCCGGCGGCCCGCATCACCGTCCACCACGGCACGCCGGGCACCTTCTGCAGGTCACCCAACGCGGTGATGCCGGCGCCGTAGAGGTCGGTCGCCGACGTGACCAGCCCACGGTCACCCTCGATCACCGACCACGGCGACCGCACGGACGGGTCGACGACGACGTCGGCGCCGCAGGTCCGGGCCAGCGCCCGGCGCCCCTCGGTGAAGTCGCTGGCGACCACCCGCCGTACCCCCGCCGCTTTGAGCATCAGGATGACGGCGAGGCCGATCGGACCGCACCCGATGACCACCGCGGTGTCGCCCTTGGTGAGGTCGCCGCGCCGGACCGCGTGATGGGCCACCGCGAGGGGTTCGGTGAGGGCCGCGAGGCCCGGCTCGACGCCGGCGGGCACCGGCATGGTGGTGTCCTCGGAGACGAGCAGATATTCCGCGTACGCCCCCGGCGCGTGCTCGGACATGCCGGTCATGTGCACGTCGTCACCGTGCCTGATCAGCGGCAACGAGACGACGAGTTGCCCGGGCCGCCACCGCCGCCGGCAGCCGGGACCGTATTCGTCGACGGTTCCGGCGAACTCGTGACCCATCACGACGCGGTGCGAGCGGCGCATGAAGTCCGGGTAGCCGACCTCGGCGGCGACGTCCGCGCTGACCTCGGCGTCGTGGCGGACGTGCAGGTCGGAGCCGCAGATCCCGGTACGGCTCACCCGCAGCCGCACCTGCCCGGGACCCGGCACCGGCAGTGGCACCTCGGTGACCTCGAGATTCCCGTCGTGGACGACGACCGCCCTCATACCTGGGCCTCCCTACGGACGCGGGTCCAGTGCAGCCCGTCCTCGAGTGAGGTGCGGTTGGTGGCCCACACGTCGAGGAACACGTTCTGCCGGAACGCCCACGGATAGTGCCGCCCGGCTCGGGGCATGATGTCGGCCGCACGCGCCAGGTAGCCCGACTGCATGTCCATGAACGGCCCGGTCGGCCCCAGGTCGGCGGGCACCACCGGCACGACCACGTCGTTGCCGGTGTCGAGGAGCCGGCGCAGCACCCGGGCCACGAGCCGGGCGGTGACGTCGGCGCGGACCGTCCACGACAGGTTGATGTAGCCGATGCACACCGCGAAGTTGGGCAGCCCGCTGAGCAGTGCACCGTGGTAGGTACACGACTGCGACACGTCGACGGGCGTGCCGTCGAGGGTGACGGCGACACCGCCGAGCAGTTTGATACGCAGGCCGGTCGCGGTCACCACGATGTCGGCCTCGACCACGTCACCGTCGGCCATCCGCAGGCCCTCGGGCACGAACCGGTCGATGTGGCCGGTCACGACCGAGGCGTCACCCGCGCGGACCGACCGGTACAGATCACCGTCGGGCGCGATGCACATCCGCTGCTCCCACGGGTTGTAGGGCGGCCGGAAATGCCGGTCGACGATGCCGGCGTCGCCGACCTCGGCGACGGCACCCTTGCGCAGCAGCGCACGCATGCCGTCCGGGAAACGGCGGCACGCCTGGAACAGCGCCCATTGGATCGCGGTGTTCTTGCCGCGGGCGATCCGGTGCGCGGTTCCCAGCGGCAGAAACCTCTTCAGGGTACGGGCGATCGCGTCCACCCTCGGCTGTGCCAGGACATAGCTGGGCGTGCGCTGGACCATGGTCACGTGGGCGGCGTCGCCCGCCATGGCCGGCACCACGGTGACCGCGGTGGCCCCCGATCCGATCACCGCCACGCGCTTGCCGGCGTAGTCGAGGCCGGCCGGCCAGAACTGCGGGTGCACGATGGTCCCGGCGAAGTCCTCGGTGCCCGCGAACCCGGGATCGTGCGGGTTCTCGTAGTCGTAGTACCCGGTGCAGCCGACCAGGAACCGGGTCACGTAGGTGACGGTCTCGCCGGCGCGTTCGGCGGTCACCGTCCAGCGGGCGGTGCCGCTCGACCAGTCGGCGGCGAGCACGCGGGTCCCGTACACGATGTGCTCGTCGATCTTGAATTGCCGTGCGGTGTCCTCGACGTAGGCGAGCAGTTCGTCGCCGTCGACGATCGAACGCTCCCCCTGCCAGGGCCGGAACGGGAACGACAGGGTGTAGATGTCGGAGTCGGAGCGGACGCCCGGGTAGCGGAACAGGTCCCAGGTGCCGCCGAGCCGGTCACGGGCCTCGACGATGGTGACGTCGAGTTCCGGGCAGCGTTCCCGGATGCGGTAGGCGACATCGATCCCGGAGATCCCAGCGCCGACGATGAGCACGTCGACGTGCGTTTCCGACATGGCGGCCCCTAGCGTTACGAGTGTGTTTCACGCATCGTGCACGCCCTCGGCCCCGGAAAACTTGACCCAGCCCGACAATCACCGTCCATGGCATGATCCGGCGGTGGACGAGCGGCAGCGGACGGCGGGGTTCCTGGCGATCCGGCGGATGTGCGGCCCGCTGCTGTCGTTGCCGATGCCGCCGTCGTGGGGCGTCCCCCGGGAGTCGGTCGAGTTCCTCACCCGGGTCCCGGCCGATCTCGCCGACACGCGGTGGTTCGACCGGTACCGGCGGTGCGTCACCTCGGTGACCTCGCTGTTCGACGGAACGGAACTCGATCCGGACCTGATCGAGGAGTTCCAGCTGGAACTCCTCGCCGCGATGGACATGTTCGCGTCGGGTGACACCGGATATCCCGTGCGGATCGCCGCGGAGTTGAGCGCCTACCTGGACGAGGTGGCCGGCACGTCGTTCGCCGAACGCGACGCGGAGCTCGCGGCACTCTGCGCCTCGTCGCCGGTCACCCCGGAGCTCGTCGCCCGCTGTGACGCGTTCGGCGCCGACCTGGTCACCGCGCTGCGGGCGGCCGGGCAATGATCACTCGCCGCGGCGGGCCGCGCGGACCCGGCGTGGCGGGACACCCCACCAGCGGTGGCAGGCGCGGCTGAAGGTCGCCTGTTCGGCGAAACCCAGCCGGGCCGAGACGGCACCGAACGGCAGGGTCGTCTCGGTCAGGTAGTGGCGGGCCCGGTCGCGGCGGATGTTGTCGACGATGTGGGCGAACGTCGTGCCCTGCGCGGCGAGACGCCGCTGGAGGGTGCGGGGGTGCAGGGCCAGGGCCCGGGCGACGGCCTCCATCGGTACGGCTCCGAACACCAGCATGCCGTCGACGACCGTACGGATGCGCCCGGTCGTGTCGTCCACGTCCGGCAGCAGGGTCCGCAGGTACGCCTCGGCCCGGATCCGCAGGTCCTCGTGGGCGCCGGTGACCGGTCGCGCCAGGAGCCCGACGGGGACCCGCAGCAGCGACCCGGGCTCGCCGAACCGCACCGGAACCCGGTAGAAACGCCGGTAGCAGCCGGGATCACCGGCCGGCAGGTAGGACAGCCGCACGTCGCGCAGCCCGTAGTCGTCGCCGAAGAGCAGGCACAGCGCCCGGTGCAGGAACCCGATTCCGGCGTCCATGGCCTGCACCGGCGTCGGCCCGCCGGGATGGCCCCGGTAACGCAGCGCGATGACCCCCGGCTCGCCGTCCGGGTCGGCGGCCTGGTCGACGTGCAGGGCGTCACTGTGCACCGTCAGGTAACGCTGGGTGGCGGCGAGCGCGTCGGCGCCGGTCCGGCAGTTGGCCAGCATCACGGCGAGCGGGCCGAGGGTGTCGAGGCCGTGCCGGGCGGCCATCCGCAGGCCGAAGTCGGGGCAGCCGAGCTCGTCGGCGGCCGACTGGAGCAGAGCGGCCAGGCGGGACTGCTCGATCGGCAGGTCGTCGTGGTCGAGGACGGCCGGGTCCAGGCCGGCCGCACTCACCAACGGCTCGGGGTCCGCGCCCAGCTCACGGACCACCTCGGCGAAACCACGGATGCCCGCCGCGCGAACCGTCGCCATCGTGGCAGTCTCGGCAGCCCGGCGCGCAGCGTCAACACCCGGCCGGTAATGTACGGGCCAACAGCCGTCACAGCCCCTTACGATCGGGCCATGACGGTGACTTTGCAGGATGTGCGGGACGCGGCCGACCGGATCAAGGGGATCGCTCACCGGACGCCGGTGATCCGCTCCCGGACCCTCGACGGCCGGGCCGGCGCCCAGGTCTTCCTCAAGGCGGAGAACCTCCAGCGGGCGGGCGCCTTCAAGTTCCGGGGCGCCTACAACGCGATAGCCCGGCTGACCCCCGAGCAGCTGGAGCGGGGCATCGTCGCCTTCTCGTCCGGCAACCACGCGCAGGCCGCCGCGCTCGCCGCACGGGAGCTGGGCAGTTCCGCGGTGATCGTGATGCCGGCCGACAGCCCGGCCGCGAAACTCGACGCCGTCGCCGGGTACGGGGCGGAGATCGTCACCTACGACCGGTACACCGAGGACCGCGCGGCGATCGCGGGACGGCTCGGCGAGCAGCGGGGGCTGGCGCTGATCCCGCCGTACGACCACGCCGACATCGTGGCCGGCCAGGGCACCGCCACGCTGGAACTGCTGGAGCAGGCCGGTGAGCTGGACGCGATCGTCGTACCGATCAGTGGTGGTGGCCTGATCGCGGGCAGCGCGATCGCGGCCAAGGGCCTGTACCCGGGAATCCGGGTGATCGGTGTGGAACCGGACACGGCCGACGACACCCGCCGCTCGCTGGCCGCCGGGGTGCCCGTGCGGATCGACGTGCCGCACACGATCGCCGACGGGCTCGGCACCACGGTTCCCGGCGACCTCACCTTCGCGATCAACAAGGAACTGGTCGACGAGGTCGTACTGGTCAGTGACGACGAACTGGTCGACGCGATGCGGTTCGCCGTCGACCGGCTGAAGCTGGTGCTGGAGCCGAGCGGCGCGCCGGGCCTGGCGGCGCTGCTCACCGGGCGGGTGAGCCCGGTCCCGGCGCGGATCGGGGTGATCCTGTCCGGCGGCAACGTGGGCGCGGCCCGTCTGGCGCAGCTCTTGGCTTGATCGGCGGGCCGGGAATTCCTGTGCTTCCGCCGCCACCTGCCGATCTGTCCGCCTGATTCGACCCCCGCGAGCCTGATGTGCCGACGCTGTTAGTCAACACCAACAGCGTGTGACCGGACGATCAGGCAAGCTGACCCGAGAGGCCGACACTGTCAGGAGGGCAGAGCAGCATGAACGACGTCCGAGCGCCGCAGGGACCGGCTGTGGACATCACGCAGCTGGTCCATGTCGCGCGACAGCCGATCTTCGATGCCCAGGGCCTCGTCGTCGGCTACGAGCTGCTGTTCCGGGGCCGCCTGGACGACGTCGAAGCCTCCCAGCGCGACACCTCGGCGACCAGTCAGGTGATCGTCACCGCGTTCACCGAGTTCGGTCTGCCCGAGGTCGTCCGTGACCGGCTGTGCTTCATCAACATGACCCGGGAGTTCCTGGTCGGCGACCTGACCCTGCCGATCGGCCCGGAACAGGTGGTGCTGGAGGTGCTGGAGTCGATCACGATCGACGACGAGGTGCTCGCCGGGGTCACGGCACTGGCCGAGGCCGGTTACCGCATCGCGCTCGACGACTTCGTGTGGGGGCTCGGCCACGACAGGCTGTTCAGCCTCGCCTCCTACGTGAAGCTCGACATGCTCGACGGCGATCTGAGCCGCCTGGAGGAGACCATCGCGGTCTGCCGGCAGTACCCGCAGATCCAGCTCGTCGCCGAGCGCCTGGAGACCGACGCGCACGTCGCCATGGCCGAGAAATACGGCTGCGAACTGCGGCAGGGGTACGCGCTGAGCCGCCCCCACGTGCTGACCACCTCCACCCTGTCGGCGTCGAAGATGCGCCGGCTGGAGCTGTTGGCCCTGCTGCACTCGGCCGACACCGACATGGACAAGGTCAGCCAGCTCATCTGCACCGACCCGGCCCTGGCCATGCGGGTGCTGCGGGCCAGCAACAGCGCCGCCGCCGGCCTGCCCCAGCGGCTGTCCTCGGTGCCGCAGGCGGTGGTGCTGCTCGGCATCGCCCGGATCCGGCAGTGGGCGGCGCTGATGATCGCCAGCGAGGTGACCGGGGCGTCCGAGGAGCAGCTGACCGAGGCCCTGATCCGGGCCAGGTTCTGTCACCGCCTGGCACCGGAGTTCAAGGTCCCGCCGGAGACCGCCTTCCTGCTCGGGCTGCTCACCGGCGTGGCCGACCTGCTCGGCATGCCCCGCGCCGACATGGCCGAGCAGATGCCCCTGGCCGACGACCTGGCCGCGGCCCTGCGCGGCGACGGCAGCCCCCTGGAACGGGTACTACAGGCCGTCGAGGCCTACGAGAACGGCACGATCCCGCAGTTGTCGTCGTCCTCGGACCTGACCGGGCTCGGTGCGGCCTATCTCGACATGCTGCGGTGGTCCAACCGGCTGCTGACCGACGTGCAGCCCTGACCTCACTCGTCGGGCAGGTCCTGGAACAGCGGCGGGTCGGGGTCCACGCTGCGCAGCACGGTCACCGGTGGCGCCTCCCACACGGTGACCGTGGCGACGACGAGCGAGACCTCCTCGCCGCTCTTCTCCACGCGGGTGACCGTCACCCCGGCGTTACGGCCGTCGCTGGTACGCACACACGTCTCCACCCCCGGCCCGGCGAGGTCCGGGGTGATCGTGAACGCGTAGTCGGACGCGGCCAGGCACGAGTAGTAGGCGGCCGACTTGTCCGCCAGCTCGCCACCGCTGGTCCCCTCGACGCCGCCGCCCTGATCGCTCAGATGCACGTCGCAGCGCTCGGCACAGTCCGCGGCGCCCCACCCGGCGGCCCGGGAGTCGAGGTCGGCGAAGGCGCCGGGGGTCAGTCTCAGTTCCTCGGGACCGCGGCGCACGGCCGGCGCGGCCTGGAATCCGGTGAGGATCATGGCGGGCGCGGCGACCGGCACGGGGACCGGCAACCCGGGTGCCCCGGCCAGCGGGACGGCCCAGTGACCGCCGACCGGACTGCTGATTCCGATGATGATCGCCACCACACCGACAAGAGCACCGAAAAGGGCACGGAAGTTGAAAAGTGGGAACATCCTCTCACTTTCTAGCCTGTCCGGACCGCCCGCAAAACAGTGATTGGCGCAATTCCCCCGTGCGCGTGAGGTACCCGAGAATCGGGGGATGCGCGCTGCCCGGCTGATCACCATGGTGCTGCTCCTCCAATCGCGGGGCATGCTCACCGCGACCGAGCTGGCGGCCGAGCTGGAGGTGTCGGAGCGGACCGTCTACCGCGACGTGCTGGCGCTGTCCGCGGCCGGCGTGCCGATCTACGCCGAACAGGGCCGGGCCGGCGGATACCGTCTGGTCGGGGGCTACCGGACCCGGCTGACCGGGCTGAGCCACAGCGAGGCGGAGGCGCTGTTCCTGGCCGGGCTGCCCGGCCCGGCGCGGGACATGGGGCTGGACGAGCCGGTCCAGTCGGTGCGGCGCAAGGTCCTCGCGGCGCTGCCGCCGGGCCTGCGGGAGGCGTCCGAGCGGGCCGGGCACCGGTTCCACCTGGACGCGCCGGGCTGGTTCGACCGGGCCGACCCGCCGGAGCACCTGGCCGGGCTGGCGCGCGCGGTCTGGCAGGACCGGGTGCTGACCATGCGCTACCGGCGGCGGGACGAGGAGGTGTCGCGTGACGTGGAGCCGTACGGCCTGGTCCTCAAGAACGGGGTCTGGTATCTGGTCGGCCGGGTGGGTGACGACCTGCGCACCTATCGGGTGGACCGGATCACCGGCGTCGAGCCGACGGGTGACGACTTCACGCGTGATCCGGAGTTCGACCTGCCGGGGTTCTGGGCCGCGCGGGCGGAGGAGTTCGTGCGGCAGATGCTGCGCCAGACGATCACGATCCGGCTCAGCCCGGACGGGATGCGGTCGCTGCGCTTCGTGGCCGAGCCGCCGGCGGTGCGGCAGGCGGCCGACGACGCCGGCGAGCCGGATCCGGACGGGTGGGTGCGGACCCGGCTGCCGGTGGAGTCACTGGACGTCGGTTACGCGTACATGCTGAGGCTCGGCCCGGAGGTCGAGGTGCTGGAGCCGCCCGAATTGCGGCGACGGCTCGCGGAGGCCGCGCGCCGTCTCGGCGGCCTCTACCGGTAACCGGTCACGTCGGCGGGTCTCCCGGCGTCCTGCACCTCGACGACGTAGCGCCAGGCGTCCGGCCGGCTGCCGTCGGTGTCGGTGAGGTCGTAGGCCTGGGCGAGGTCACCGCTGGACACCGACCGCCCGTGCCACCGGCGCCGGTCGCTGTCGGCGGCGACGGCGGCGATGCCCCGGCCGATCAGCACCGGGCTCTCCGAGATGGCGAAGTGCGGTTCCTTGGCGCAGGCGTCGCGCCAGTTGTCCTCGGTGACGCCGTAGATGTCGAGCATCATCTCCGAGCGCAGCCATCCGGGCGTCACGTTGACGGCGGTGGCGCCGTGGTCGGCGAGTTCGTGCGCCCAGACGAAGCCGAGCCGGTTGACCGAGGACTTGGCCAGGTCGTAGAAGACCGACAGGCGGTAGTTCGCCGCGTTGTAGTCGGTGGTGCCGTCGCCGACCTCGACGACCAGGCCACCCCGGTTGCGGATCAGCAGCGGCAGCGCGTAATGGCTGGTGATGATGTGGGTGTCGATGGCCAGGCGGAGCAGCCGCAGGCCCTTGTCGAGTGGCTGCTCCCAGACCGGCTTGTTCCAGGTGGTCAGCGGGTCGCCGCCGAAGATGTCGTTGACCAGCACGTCCAGGCGGCCCTGTTCGTCGTCGATCCGCTGGACGAGGCCGGCGACCTGATCGTGATCGAGATGGTCGACGGCCACCGCGATACCGGTGCCGCCGGCCTCGGTGATCATGTCGGCGGTGTCCTCGATGGTCTCCGGGCGGCCGTACTCGGAACGGGCCGCGCGGGTGCTGCGGCCGGTCGCGTAGACGGTGGCGCCGGCCGCGCCGAGCTGCACCGCGATCTGCCGTCCGGCACCGCGGGTGGCTCCGGCCACGAGGGCCACTTTCCCGGTGAGTGGTTTCGTCGTCATGTCCCCGACGCTGTCGCGAAAACCTGACAGAACACGTCTGGTTTCGAAAGTTGATCGTCGGAGTGACACCATGTGACGATGGAGGCACGGTGGCTCACCCCGGAGCAGCTGGCCGCGTGGGTGCGCCTGATCGGCGTGGTCGAGTTGCTGCCGGGCGTGCTGGACTCGCAGTTGCGGCGCGACGCGAAACTCACCCACTTCGACTACTACGTGCTGTCGCAACTGTCCGAGGCGCCGGGGCGGGTGCTGCGGATGACCGCGCTGGCCGACCGGACCGCCGCCACCCTGGCCCGGCTGTCGCACGTGGTGCAACGACTGGAGGCCCGCGGGCTGGTCGAGCGTTTCCCCTGCCCGGAGGACCGGCGGGCGACCAACGCACGGCTCACCGACGACGGGTGGCGCACGGTGCGGGAGAGCGCGCCGGGCCATGTCGAGACCGTCCGGGAGTACGTGATCGACGCGCTCACCCCGGAGCAGGTGTCCCAGCTGGCCGAGATCAGTGAGGCGATCCTGCGCCGTCTCGACCCGGACGCGTCGCTGTACCGGCGTTACGACTCGTGACCAGCCACTCCCCGAGCGCGGCCAGTGCCTCGGGGGCGATGCCGTGGCCGACCGGGTCACGCCGGACGGTGGTGATCGCGCCGGACTCCTCGCGCAGGTAGGTCCAGGTGCGGTCGAGCAGCTCCCGCGGGATGACGGTGTCGTGGTCACCCTGGGCGACGAAGACCGGTAGCCCGCTCAGGCGGCCGGGCGTGGTCGGCAGGCCCGCGTCGAACGGCATGGTGCCGTAGAGGACGGCGGCGCCGGCGAACCGCTCCGGGTCGTCGAGGATCAGGCCGCCGGCGAAGGCCGCGCCACCACTGAAACCGATGAGGTAGACCGGCCGGTCCGCCGGGGCGTCGAGCTGCGCACGGAACCAGTCGATGGTGGCCCGCAGCGACTCGGCGACGGGCCGGCCGATGCCGCGGTTGGCGAACCAGGCGTAGCCGCCGCCCTCGGCGATCGGCGCGCGGACCGCCGTGTACTCGAAGTCCGGCGGCAGGTGGGCGGCCAGGGTCATGATCTCGCGCTCGTCGGAGCCGCGGCCGTGCAGGAGCACCACGAGTGGGTTCGTCATGCCGCCTATTTTATTGAAATCTCAACCTTTTCGGCGGGTGAGACTGGTTACAAACTTGAGGCAACAATAGTTGTTGCTACAAGTTAATTGCCGAGGCATGGTTGTAGCTACAACAAAGTCACTCGGGAGGGCGTCATGGCACACGTCAGCATCATCGGCACCGGCAACATGGGCCAGGTCATCGCCGGGCTCGTCACCAAGGGCGGCAACACGGTCGAGACGGTCAACAGCTCACAGGGCGGCACGCCGGTCACCGGCGACATCGTGGTGCTCGCCGTGCCGTACGCCTCGGTCAAGGACATCGTCGCGCAGCGCGGTGACCAGCTCGCCGGCAAGATCGTCGTCGACATCACCAACCCGGTCGACTTCGCGACCTTCGACGGCCTGACCGTCCCGGCCGACGGTTCCGCCGCCACCGAGATCGCCGCCGCCCTGCCGCGGTCGACGGTCCTCAAAGCCTTCAACACCAACTTCGGCGGCACCCTGGCCAACGGCACGGTCGGCGCACAGACCACCACGGTGCTGATCGCCGGCGACGACGCCGACGCCAAGGCCCTGCTCACCGGCGTGGTCAGCGCGGCCGGGCTCAAGGCGATCGACGCCGGCGGCCTCAAGCGCGCCCGCGAACTGGAGGCCCTGGCCTTCCTGCAGATCAGCCTCGCGGCCGGCGAGAAGATCAGCTGGACCGGCGGATTCGCGGTCACCGAGTGAGACGCCTCCGCCGATAGCGTGGCGTCGATGACACTTCCTGTCGGACGGATCGGGTTCGGCGCCATGCACCTCCCGGCTACGCCCGGGCGACGCCCGCGAGCAGGCTAAGGCGGTGGCCCGGCGGGCCGTCGAGCTCGGCGTCCCGCTCATCGACACCGCGCATCTGGATGTTGCGGGCGTCATCATTGCGGCAGGGGCCGCCCGGCGTGTGGATCGCGCCGACCAGGTCCACCACGTCGCTCGGTACCGTCGCGGTGGGCGTCGGTCGGACGGCTAGCCGGTTCCGTCGGCAAGCGCGTCCATCGCGGCCCCGGGCGGCAAGCCGGGAAATCTCCTCAACCCAGCGGTACGTGGGTGGACGGTTCTGGATCAAGGAGGTGGGCCGGCCACCCCAATACCGGCACCGCCTCCTCCTATCTGCCGGAACTCCAGGCGGCAGGACCCGGCCGTCCGTGGAGTGCGACAGAGCGCCCCCGCGGGTCTAGACCGTCGGACGGTTGAACTCGCCCTCCTTGGCTCCGTCGACGAACGCGTCCCATTCGGCCGTGGTGAACAGGAGTACCGGGCCTTCGGTGTTCTTCGAGTCGCGGACCGCGATCGTGTCGCCGACGAACGCGACCTCCACGCAGTTGTCGCAGTTGGGGCCGCTTCGCGTGCTCTTGCGGAAGTCGGCGCTGGCCAGCGCCGCGACGTCGACCTGCATGCCCTTGTGGCTGATCAGCATTGCTGGATCCTTCCTATTTCTCGGTGGGCGTTTCTCGCCCAGCCGACGAATCGGTGCCACATGTCCGGTGCGTCGAGCACCAGGGACGCGGACTCCAGTTCCGAGGCCATGCGCCACAGGAGTTGGAGCCGGTCCGGGCTGGTGGCGATCAGGTATTGGCGTGCTGGCTCGCATGGCCACGGGGCGCGGCAAGTGCGGCAGTCGTAGGTGCGCGGGTTCGGCGGGTGCTCCGCGCTGGCGCTCACGTCCGTCGTCCGACGGCGGCGTAGCACATCGCAGGTGGCGGCTGGCCGAATGGCGTGGGTTCGGGTCTCCACAGCTCGGCCGGGACCAGGCCCGGCGCCAAGACGTCCAGACCGTCCAGGAAACGGGCCACCTCGTGGCAGTTGCGGGGCCACAGTGGCCCGTAGCCCGTCGTGGCGGCGAGTTTGGTCAGGTGCTCATCGTCGCCCTGGGCTAGCTGGTCGGTGGTCAGGTGCGACAGCACGATGTGACTGCCCGGCTTGAGCGCACGCACCAGCTGATTGACGACCTGGTGCGGCTGGTCGGTGTCGGGCAGGTCGTGCAGCACCCCGGAGAGCACCAAGCCGATAGGCCGGCCGAAGTCCAGGGTGTCGCGCACGAGCGGGCTGTCCACGATCGTGTCGGGCTCGCGAAGATCGGCGTGCAGGACTTCGCAACGGCCCTCGGCGGTGCTGACCAACAGTGCACGGGCGTGGACCGCGACGAGCGGATCGTTGTCGACGTACACCACCCGGGAGTTCACGTTGACCTTCTGCGCGATCGTGTGCGTGTTCTCCAGCGCCGGGAAGCCGCAGCCGATGTCCAGGAACTGATCGATACCGCCGGACGCCAGCAGGCGGACCGCACGATAGACGAACCAGCGGGTTGCCCGTGCCATGGTCGCCAGGTCCGGGAGCGCCTTCACCAGCGCGTCTCCCACAGCGCGATCAGCGGCGAAGTTGTCCTTGCCGCCGCCCAGGTAGTCCCAGACACGCGCGGGTGCGGGATGTCTCCAGAAGTCCACCGGCGCATTCTGCAGCGCAGGCGTCGCCGGAGCATGTCCGACCTGCAACGGCCTGCCCGCCGGTTCCCGGATCGGATCCCGCCTGGTCACGGCGTATCCCCCGGGGGCACCGGGTGCGGCCGGGTCGCACGGTCGGATGCCGGTTCGCCGGTGCCTGTCGGCTTCGTCGCGACCAGCCGGACCTCGATGCGCTCGCGCTCCTGGTCGATGTTGCCGTGGGTGCCCTTGCAGGTACGGCACAGCGACCGGGCAGCGTCATCCGGCCGGTCCGCTGACGGCTCGTACAGATGATCGCCGTCGTCGCCCTCCTCCACGATCACGTAAGGCACCACCGCGGTCATGGCCAGCCGGAAGCAGGGGCAATCCCGGTGATGGGGCCAATCCGCGCGTGCCACCTCGTGTGAACGGGCGGTGCCGTTACCGCCGAGAGCGGGGCACTGCGGGATGTGGAAGACCGCGATCGGCGGATAGTGACGCCTCACGGGTTCACCATCCTCACGGCCCACATGACGAACCGCCCGTAGAGGTCGGCCGGCGCTTCCCGACCGGCGTACGAGTCGAGAGCCTCATAGAAAGTGCTGTGCAGGAAGACGATCAGCGTCGACCGGCGGCCTCGGAAGTCCTCAATCAGTGACACCTTCGCTGGTGCGCACGGCCAAGATTCGCCACAGGCTCGGCAGTCCCAGCAAGATCGGTCAGCTGTGTGCTCATCACGATCTGCCGGGAACAAGCTCGATGTCCCAGGCGGCTCCATCACGGTTGGGCCACCACCCGATCGCGGCCGTTGCGCATATTGCATGCCTGCCCCTCCCGCCGCTGACGTGGCCTACGCGTGGCCGTTCGTTGGTCACGACGCTATGGAGAGCAGTTGCCCTCCTCCAAGGGGTTTGCTCAAGTTTGCTTGAGCCCATAAGGCTTGACAGGACAGCATGGCTCCGCGAACCATCGCTGGAAGTCGAGCAAAACTAAGCAACTTCTGATCGGAGGGATCGGAGATGGAGCTAACGTTCCTCGGCAAGGAAACGCAGGGCGGCGGGTCGCCAACGTTGTTCGAGACAGACCGCAACTCCTATGTCGTCCAGGGCTGGAGGGTGACAGGGCACCCGTCGACGACGGTTGAGATCCCCGCATCGCTTCTGGGGCATCTACCGCCCGATGCCGCCCTGGGTGCTGAACTCATCGCTACCGGCCGCCGGTGGCAGGGCGACAGCGGAGAGTGCGAAACGCTTCTGATCTCCGGCGACAGCCTGGATGACGTGGTGCTCGCAAAGTTGGATGTTCCTGACCACGAGGCTTGCATCGAGGTCCAGCGGAAGGAGAGGTAAGGAGTGCGGCTGCTCCAGGACGAAGCGTTCTTCGACATCTTCCGGACGAACCGGTACTCAGCCTTCCACCTGGAAGTCGAAGACTCGTATCACACGCCCAGCGAATCGGAGCCTTTCCAGAAGTTCCTCGACGGGCGAGTCGATGATTTCCGGTGGCACCAGCCGTGGCTCGATCTGGTCCAGGAGAGCACCACTGCGGGTCGTCGCATCGAACGCATTCGCATCGTGTCGGTACCCCACGTGGACTACACCCGATGGGGCCTGACCGTGGCGCCGCTGAACATCGCCGCAGGTGAAGATATCCGCTGGCTCCCACGCCACCTGCTGAACGACAGTGATGTGACCGCCGACGACTTCTGGCTCATCGACGATCAGCGAGTGGTGTTCACTGTCTTCACGCCGAACGGCACCTTTTCTGGGGGCGCCGAAACAACCGATCCCCTGATCGTCGACCGATGCGTGCGGGTACGCGACCAGCTCTGGAAGCTGGCCATCCCACACGCTGACTACGCGCACTGAGCGGTGTTCCTTGGCGACAAGTACGGTCCTTCAGGCACGCGAGGCCCTTGGCTCCCGGCTCCGCGACCTTCGGAAGGAAGCTGGACTCACCGGCAAGAGCTTAGCCGCCCTTGCCGGGTGGGACAGCTCGAAGATCTCCAAGATTGAGTACGGCAAACAGGCGCCGTCCGCCGATGACATTCGGGGCTGGTGTCGTGCATGCGGAGCAGGCGAACAGGCCGATGATCTGGTCATCACGGCCCGAGACATCGAAGCCATGTACGTCGAGTGGCGGCGCAGACTACGCACTGGCACGCGCGCCCGGCAGGAGAAGTCACAATCCCTGGAGGCCGACACCCAGCTGATGCGGTGGTACGAACCGGTTCTTGTTCCAGGGCTCCTTCACACCGCCGAATACGCTGCCGCGGTACTGCAACGCGTTACCGCCTTTTACGAGATCCCGGACGACACGGATGCCGGTGTCGCGGCACGGATGGAGCGCCAGCAGGTCCTTTACCAGCGGGGACATAGCTTCCACTTCGTTATGGCGCAACAGGCTCTCCGGACCATGGTCGGGAACCGGGACGTGATGGCCGGCCAACTCGACCGGCTCTTGTCGATCATGTCCATGGCCCGTCTGCGCCTGGGTATCCTCCCAGACCAGGCGCCTTACACCGTGCCATCCCATCAGTTCATCATGTTTGATGACCGCCTCGTGCACGTCGAGGCGGTCTCAGCAGAACTCACCATCACACAGCCGCGGGAGATCGCGCTGTACGCACGGGCCTTCAGCGTGCTCGCTGGGCAAGCCGCCTACGGAACCCACGCACGTAGCCTGATCCTCAGTGAACTCGAACGGCTTCGGGACGCCTAGCCAGTTGATCTCCGAGCTTCGGCGATACGCCGCTTTACGGTGCCCTCGCCCATCTGGAGGAGAATCTCGCCGCCGAGCGCATCCGGCTCAGCGACGCCCAGTTCAGCGCGCTCGCCGGTGATAGCGCGGCCCGTCCGGGTCGTTCATAGCGCCGCGGTAGACGCCGTCACGGATCTCCGAGACGTAACCGTCGAGCTCGGGCATGCCCATCCGGGTCGCCGTCGCGATCTCGGCCTCGACGTCGTACGGCACCCGCACGAACTGTACCGAGAACGGCGCCGCAGTCGTCGAGCCGAGCCGGCCTTCGAGGATGACGTAGACCGGAGTGGGGTCGTTCATCGAGTTGCCGACGCTACCGGTGTTGAACAGCGTCAGCCCCTCCCCCGCGACCTCGTAGAACGGGTCGTGGGTGTCGCCGTATCCGACGACCGTCGGCTCCGGCCCGTCCCCGGTGGCCGGGGTGTTGGCGAACATGCCGTGGAACTCCCGCTCGTCGTGGTCGAACCGGACCCGCCGGTGCACGCTCGTCGACGAGGCGTGGAACAGCCGCACCCGGCGGCCGCTGAGCAGGAAGTCGTGGCTGAACGGCAGGGCACGCAGCCACTCACCCTGGCCCTCGCCGAGCTGGGCCAGCCACCAGGCCAGACCCTCGCTGTCGAAGGTGCGCTCCGGGTCCGGCAGGAAGTCGTCCCAGTTGCCGAGGATGTTGACCGCGCACCGCTCCCGGCAGATGTCGATCACCTCGCGGCCGCGCGGGCCTTTGCCGACGTAGTCGCCGAGGTTGTAGATCAGGTCGATGCCGCGGGAGCCGATGTCGGCCAGGACTGCTTCGAGGGCGGTGAGGTTGCCGTGGACGTCGGAGATCAGCGCGATGCGGTCCGCAGAGTTGGGCACCGCTGAGACCCTAGCCACCCAGCCGGGTGTAGGCGGCACGGACCGCCGCGACCACCGTCGGCACCGTCACGCCGGGCACGGTGTCCTCGAGGGCGCCGACGGTCGCCGGCTCGAAGTCGTAGCCCAGCTCAGCGTAGGCGAGAGTCAGCACCTCGCGCAGCCGGGCCGCGCCGGTGACCTGGATGACCGTGCTGAACAGCCAGCCGTCCCGGGTCACCCGCTGGGCCGAGCCGACGATCTTGGAACCGCCGGCGTTGATGCTGTGGTCGCCGGGACAGTACTCACCGGGAACCGGGCCGATCCGGGCATCCGCGCCGAGAGCGAGGAGCACGTCGGCGTGCAGCCGGGCGAAACGCTCGAACCGCTCGACCGGCTGTAACGGCTCCCCGACGGCGCGATGCACATGGTCGACGACGACGCTGCCGAGGTGATAGGCGGCGAGGCTGCCGCCCTGCGGGCGGACCACCGGGGCGAAACCCTGGCGGCGTACGGCGTCCGCCGCCCGCTGATACCCCGGGCGGAGGGTGTCGCGGCGGCTGAACGCGGCGGTCGGCCGCGGCGAATAGATCCGCAGGATGTCCCGGGCGTCGCCGACCCCCTCGCGGAGCAGTTGCGGCCCGAGCGCCATGTCGTAGGCCGGGTCACCCTGCCGCATCACCTCGACGAACGTCACCCGGCCGATCTTACGGACGTCCGGTAGCGGTCGTTCGCGGCCAGCAGATCCGCCAGCGGGCCGGCCCGGTCCCGGGCGGCCGCATCGTGCGGGACCGTGGCCAGGCGCGCGTCGGTCATCGGCTGCCGGGCCAGGTGGCTGAGCGCCGCGGAGGAGGCCGGGATGACCTGGATCTCGCGGTATCCGCCGGACGCGTGCGAGCCGCTTCCACCCGGGGCCGACCACAGCACCCGGACGTCGGTCGAGTCACGCAACTCGCCGGGCTGGTCCTGGGGTTCGAGCGTGTCGGCATCGAGATATCGCACGCCGCGTGTGAAGTCATGGACGGCGACGGCGTTGCGGTAGGGCACCCAGGCGATCCCGTCGTAGAAGCACGGCAGGCGGCCCGTCGCCTCCAAGCGGCCGTCCACGATCTCCCAGCGGACGAGCTCGTCGCGATCGACGCTGAACAGCCGGTCCGGGCCGGCCAGGCAGAGCCCCTGCCACACCCGCTCACCCACGTGCGGTGACACCGCCAGGCATCGCAGCTGGTTGCCGCGGCCGAGTTCGGCCACCACCAGCCGGTCGCCGGCGAAGGCGAGCCGCCGGCTGACCGGGTCGGTGCACAATCGGCTACCGGCCGGGGCGACGGCGAGCCGCGGCGGCCGGGTCGCGCGAGGGCCGTGGCGTCGCACCAGCATCAGCTCCGGCGACGGCGATCCCGGGGTCCGCCGGGTCAGCGCCACCTGTGTCGTCCCGTCGACGGTCCCGGGCAGCAGCGCGTGGCCCCAGCCCACGAGGGCGCGCCCGGTACGGCGGCCGGACTCGAACCGCCAGAGGGTGGAGCGCGCCGGGCTCTGGTGCCGCCACAGCTGGCACACGATCGGCCGGTCGTCCTCGAACGAGACCGGGCCGGGTTCGATGTCGTCGAGATCGTGGACCGTGGTCAGGTCGGCGGACTCGACGTCGTAGACGAGCAGTTTGCTGCGGACGGTGACCGCGATGGTCCGCTCGTCGGCGCTGAACGCCCCGTGCAGCACCGGTCCGCTCACCACCAGCCGACGTGGCGCGGCCAGTACCTCGATGCGTTCCCGCAGGTGGTGCTCGTCGGTGGAGCGCAGCAGCGAGTAGAGCTCGGCGCCGTCCCGGCCGGCCGGCTGCCACTCCGGATCGGCGTCACGCAACGCGACGACCGCCTCGATCGGTGACAGGTCGCGAGCGAACCACCACAGCCCGGCCCAGTCGTGGCCGGCCACCATCTGCCGGGTGACGTAGGCGATCTCGGCCGGTGTCTTGCGGGCGCCGGCCAGGGCCGTGCGCAGGATCCGGGCCGGGTCGAGGTCGCCGAACCACGGCATCTCCTCCCGCAGCGCCGGCCGCAGGGCGGGCAGTTCCCGATAGGCGCGGGTGAGCAGCGCCTGATCCGGGTCGAGTTCCCAGAACCGCTCCTGCTGCTTGGTGAGCAGCAGGTAGGCGGCCCGGGCGGGCAGTCCGGCGGGCAGGATCCCGGCCGAGGTCAGGAAGCCGACGGCGTCGGGCGAGCCGGTGGCGGCCAGGCAGACGTCGTCGATCCGGACGTGTTCGCCGGGGTCGAGCAGCCGCTGCCGGGCGATCTCGGCGATCGGGTGGTCGCGCCGGCCGAGGGCCTGCACCAACCCTTCCGCGGACCAGCTGATCTCCGGGCGGTCGAGGGCGACGAAGCTCAGCCGGTGCATCTCCTCGGGGCCGAAGAAGCCGCTGCTCAGCTTCGAACAGCGGTCGGCGGGGCGGCCCCAGCGGCGCAGGGCCGTCCACCATCGTTCGCCGGGGTCGAGCATCCAGCATTCCCAGACGGCGTCGGCCGCGATCTGATAACCGCGGTCACCGGCCCGGATCAACCGCCTCACCGGGTACGCCAGACGCCATCCCGGGTCGTGGTTCGCCACCCGGACGACGACGTTCCGGGCGAGTGCTCGCATCTCAGAGGAGTTCAAGTCCTCAATGGTGCCCGCCATCGTCAAGGTCGATAACCTATCAGTTACATAGGTTAACTAGGTTATCCCACTCGTCTGTGCGATATTGACTTTCGTGAAGCCTGCGATCGTCACCATCAGCGACCATGCGAGCCCGTGATGCTCGACCTCCGGCGCATGATGCTGCTCAACGACCTGGCTGAGCTGGGCACGGTCACGGCCGTCGCGGAGCGGCGATGCATCACCAGCTCAGCGGTCTCCCAGCAACTGCGTGTCCTGGAGCGGGAGACCGGCGCGATCCTGTTCCGCCGCGACGGCCGTACCCTCAGCCTCACCCGCAGCGGCCACGTGCTCGTCGAGCACGTGCGCCGGGTGATGGGCGCGGTCGACGAGGCGCTCAGCGCGGTCGCGGCCACCCAGGGCGCGGTCTCCGGCCAGATCGCCGTCGCCTCGTTCAACATGGGCGTCTCGCTGCTGGCCGCCCCGATGATCCAGCACCTGCGCGCCTCCGAGCCCGACCTCCAGATCCAGGTCCAGCAGTCGACGAGCGCCGGTGCGGTCCGGCTGCTCCGTCAGGGCGAGGTCGACATCGCGCTGACCTGCCGTTACGACTTCGGCGCGGACGAACCGTGGGGAGGGCTCACCGGCGAGCACCTGCTTCACGAGCCGCTCGTGCTGATGGCGCCGTCCCACCTGCACCTGCGCATCCGGGGACGCGGGCTGGGCGCGCTCGCCGACACGCCGTGGGTCACCAGCCAGCGCGACTCCGGACTGGACACGGCCGTCATCCGGGCCGGGCAGGCCGGCGGGTTCGTCCCCCAGGTCAAGCACCGGGTCATCGGCGCCCCGAACGTGTGCGACCTGGCCGCCACCGAGGTCGCCGCCGCCGTCGTCCCCCGCCTCGCCGTCCCGGCGCACCTGGAGGGCCTCATCGTCGACGGCCTCGACCTGGGCGGCCGCACGTTCAGCGCGGTCGTCCGCGAGGGACGCCAGCGCGATCCGAACATCTCCTCGATCCTGCGGGTGCTGCGCGTCATCGCCGCCGACATCGCCCCCGGCCTGCACACCGGCCGTCTCGCCATCGCCTCCTGATCAGCGGCGTCCCCCACGTCGCACGGTTCCACCCTGCCTGAAACACGTCGAAGGGAGCCCCCGTGAGCGCCGATCCCACGGCCAGCGAATCACTACGCCTGCTCGGGCCGGAGCCGGCCGGATGGGTGCCGCCGACCGACGGCACCGACCACGACGTGACGATCGTCGGCGCCGGTCAGAGCGGTCTCGCCATCGCACACGCGCTGCGCCGCGCCGGCATCGACCGGGTGGCGGTGCTCGACGCCGCCGACGATCCACGGCACGTCGGCAGCTGGGCCGGCCTGGCCCGGATGAAGACGTTGCGCACCGACAAGAAGCTCGTCGGGCCGGAGCTGGGCAACCCGGCGCTCGGCTTCCGCGCCTGGTTCGAGGCCCGCAACGGGATCCACGCGTGGGCCGCGATCGACCGGATCGCCACCGCCGACTGGATCGCCTACCTGACCTGGTTCCAAGCGCAGGTGCGGATCCCCGTCCGGCGTGGGGTGCGGGTCACCCGCCTCGAACCCGACGGCCGCGGGCGCATCCGCGTGCACCTGGGCGGTGACACCGTCGAGGTGACGCGCAAGGTGATCCTGGCCAACGGGGTCGAGGGCACCGGCGGGCCGCGAATCCCCACGGAGGTGGCCGGCCTCTCACCGACTGTCTTCGCGCACACCGGGAGCCTCATCGACTTCTCGGCGCTCCGTGGCCGTACCGTAGCGATTCTGGGGTCTGCGGCCTCGGCGTTCGACGCCGCCGCAACCGCTCTGGAAACCGGGGCGGCCGAGGTCCATCTCTTCTCCCGCCGGTCCGATCTGGTGATCGTCCGGCCCGGCGGCAAACCGCCGGCCCTGGCCGTCTTCGACGCGTTCCCCCTGCTCCCGGACGCCGAACGATGGCGGCGGAGGGCGGGATTCGCCGCGAGCACACCCCTTGACTCGGTGGTACGGGCGACCGCGCACCCGAATTTCCGGATCCACCTGGACGCGCCCTGGCACGACGCGGTGGAGACCGGCGGGCAGGTCGAGGTGACCGCGGCCGACGGCACGCACACGTTCGACTTCGTCATCGCCGGCACCGGTTACCAGCACGATCCGGCAACCCGGCCCGAGCTTGCCGGCATCGCCGACCGGATCGCCCTGTGGCGCGACGTCTACGAGCCGCCGGCCGATCTGCGCTCGTCACAGGCCGGCTCGTTCCCCTACCTGGGGCCGGCCTACCAGTTCACGCCCCGCGACCCGGACGACACCTGGGTGTCGCAGATCCACGTGTTCAACGCCGGTGCCAGCCAGAGTTTCGGCCTGCCGATCGGTGACGTGCCCAGCCTGCGGATCGGCGTGCCGCGCCTGGTCGAGGCGATCTCCCGCGACTTCGTGCTGGCCGACCTGCACCGGTTCACTCCCCCGGCACCGGCCGGCCCGCCGTCCCGCGAGGAGTACGCGCACGCCGTCTGGTCGGGGGTGCCGGCGTGACCGCGCACCGGCTCTACCTGAGCGTCGCCCTCAACAGCACCGGTTCGGCGGCCCGGTCGTGGCGGGCGGCCGGGTCCAAGTGGAACCGGTTCGCCGACTGGGAGCACTACCTACGGTCGGCGCAGCTGGCCCACGAGGGTGTCTTCGACATCGTCTTCGTCTCCGACCATCCGGCGCTCCAGCGGGACAACACGTCCCGGCCGATCCACAGTTTCGACCCGACCGTGCTGTTCACCGCCGTCGCCGCGACCGTGCCCGACATCGGGTTCCTGCTGACCGCGTCCACCTCGTACAACTCGCCCTACAACCTGGCCCGCCGGCTGGCCACCCTGGACCACATCTCCGGCGGCCGGGTCATCTGGAACGTCGTGTCCAGCTTCAACCCCGACATCGCCGCCAACTTCGGCGCCGCGCCCCTGCCCGAACGCGCCGAACGCTACCGCCGCGCCGACGAGTTCCTCCGGGTCGTCAAGGACCTGTGGCTGAGCTGGGACTCCCCGTCCGGGCCGGCACCGGACGGGCCGCTGTGGGACGGCACGACCGCACGGCGCATCGACCATCACGGCGAGTTCTTCGACGTCACCGGCCCGCTCAACGTGCCGATCGGGCCGCAGGGGCATCCGGTGATCTCCCAGGCCGGCGCCTCCGACGCCGGCATCGACCTGGCGGCGAGACATTCCGACATCGTGTACGCGTCACTACTGCACAAGCAGTCGGCGTTCGACTACCAGTCCCGCCTGCGCGAACGGGCCCTCGCCCACGGCCGCGACCCGGACGACCTGCGCCTGATCCCCGGGCTCACGGTGATCCTCGGCGAGACCCGGGAGGAGGCGTACCGCAAACACGAGGCCCTGCACGGGCACCGCGGCG
Source organism: Actinoplanes subglobosus (assembly GCF_042650585.1). Classification (NCBI taxonomy): domain Bacteria; kingdom Bacillati; phylum Actinomycetota; class Actinomycetes; order Micromonosporales; family Micromonosporaceae; genus Actinoplanes; species Actinoplanes subglobosus. The sequence goes on along the minus strand of NZ_JBHSBL010000024.1, from coordinate 418,695 downwards.
AGGACGGGCTGATCGCCGACTTCCTCGAACGCAACTGGGCCGTCGACCTCGACCACCGCCGCATCGACCCGGACAAGCCCCTCGACCCGGCCCTGTTCACGTGGACCGAGGACCAGAAACGGCCGGTCGGTTTCGTCAAGTCGTTCGCCGAACTGGCCGCGGCCGAACCGATCACCCCACGCCAGCTGGTCCGCCGCGTCGAGGGCGGGCACCGGCTGGCCGTCGGCACACCGCGGGAGGTCGCCGACACCATCCTGGACTGGTGGAGCTCCGGCGCGGTGGCCGGCTTCAACATCCACATCCCGGTCCTGCCGGACGGCATCGAGGAGTTCAACCGGCTGGTCATCCCGCTGCTCCAGGAGTCCGGGGCGTTCCCGTCCGCCTACGACGGCTCCACCATCCGCGAACGTCTCAAGCTCCCCGACCCGCGCAACCGCCCCTAGCTGCAAAAACAGGCGTGTCAGACCGTTGTGTCGCCCGGTACCGCAGGTACGCTGCGTCGGCTTGATCCGCTCCGGGAGGGAGAGACGGCCATGCGGCTTCGGCACGCGCTGGCGGTAGCCGGCATCCTGCTCGTCACCGTGGCCGCGCCGGCCCGGGCCGAACGGGCGCAACGGGACGGTCCGGTCTCGGCCGCCTTCCCCGACATCGACGTGCCGGTGGGCGGCACCGCCATCGACCTGCTCGGCCCGAACCTGTGGTCGACCGCCGGCGAGGTGACCCTGACCGGGGTGACGGTCGGCTACGAACTCAGCGGGGCCACCGGGGTCCGGATCGCACCGAACACGGACGGCCGAGGCGACTGTGAGATGCCGTCGGCGACCCGGGTCGTCTGCCGGGATCCGCGGGACCTCACCTTCGAGGGCGAGACGGTCGAGCAGTACCTGCCCGTGACCGTGAAGGCGTCCAGCAAGGCCACGGCCGGGGACACCGGGAAGATCACCATCACGGTCACCGCCGACGATCTGGCGCCGATCACCGGCGTGAGCACCGTCCACGTCGTCGACGGCCGGGAGAACCTGCCGGTCACCGGCCCGATGACCGGCTGGTTCGGCCTGCTGCTGCTCGGTGCCGGCACGGTGCTCGTGGCCGTGTGCGGGGCCTCCCGTAGGGGATCGACCAGGGTCGCACGACATTGACCTGAATCACTGGCGATGACAGCGTCGGCTGGTGACAGTCACTCGGGGGGAGACTCACCATGCCTAGTCGTCGCACTGTTCTCGCCGGATCCGCCGCCGCCGCGATCGCCGCCGGAGTGGGGACCGCATCACCGGCCGGGGCGTCGTCCGGCGGGCTCGACCGGACCGCGTTACAGGCGGCCCTGGACCAGATCGTCGCGACCGGGGCCACCGCCGCCCTGGCCCGGCTGGACAGCCCGGCCGGGAGCTGGCGCGGGTCCAGCGGAGTGGTGGAGCTGGGCCGCCCGGGCCGGCCGGCCGCCGGCGGGCAGTACCGGGTCGGCAGCATCACCAAGACGCTCGTGGCCACCGTGATCCTCCAGCTCGCCGGTGAGCGGCGGCTGCGGCTGGACGACACGCTGGAGCACTGGCTGCCCGGCGCGATACCGAACGGCGCGGACATCACGATCCGCAACCTGCTCCAGCACACCAGCGGCATCTTCAACTACACCGAGGTGCTGTTCGCCTCGATCGAGGAGGTTCTCCAGGCCCGCTACCGGACGTTCCGGCCCGAGGAGCTCGTCGCGCTGGCCGCCGCACAGCCGCCGGTGTTCGAGCCGGGCACCGCGTGGTCCTACTCCAACACCAACTATGTGCTGCTCGGCCTCATCATCCGGAAGGTCACCGGGCGGGCGTACGGCAAAGAGGTCGACAGGCGCATCCTGCGCCCGCTCGGGCTGCGCGGCACCGAGGTCCCCGGCACCGACGTGACGATCGACGGGCCGCACGCGCACGGCTACGAGCCGATCGAGCAGGACGGCGAGATCGTGCCGCTCGACTTCACCGACCTCAACCCGTCGATGGCCTGGTCCGCCGGGGAGATCGTGTCCACGACGGCCGACCTCAACCGCTTCTACCGCGCCCTGCTCAGTGGGCGGCTGCTGCGGCGGGCACAGCTGGCCGAGATGCTCACCCCGTTCGGCGACTCGGGTTACGGCCTCGGCATCTTCCAGGAGCAGCTACCCGGCGGCCTGACGCTGTGGGGGCACACCGGCGGCATCTTCGGCTACCTCAGCTACTCGTTCTCCACGCCGGACGCCAGAACCCAGCTCAGCGTCTCGATCAACCCGTGGCTCGGCGACTTCGGGCCGGCGCTGCTCGACCTGGCACTGACCGCGTTCGGCGTCGACCTGCCCGCGTTCCGGGTGCTGACCCCGACCAACCTGTTCCCGATCCTCGACACCCGCCTCCCGAAGGCCTGACGACGAAGCCCCGGCCGGGGGTTCCACAGGGAAGGGAACCCCCGGCCGGGACTCGATCTCGTCACGGTGGAGCGCCGTGCCCGGATCAGCTTCCGTAGAAGGGATCGCCCGAGACCAGCTCGGACTCGCGGCCGTCGACGCCCTTCGGGATGTCGCCCTCCAGCGTGACGCGGTAGAGGACCCGGTCGTGGCCGAGGTGCCCGGCGTCGGAGATCGCCAGGTGGGCGGTGGCCCGGTTGTCCCAGAACGCGACGCTGCCCGGCGACCAGCGGAACCGGACCGTGTATTCGGTGCGGGTGGCCTCCTCCCACAGCAGCTTGAGGATGCGCTCGCTCTGCGACGGGCTGAAGCCGCGGATCTCCCGGGCGCCGCGGGTGAAGCCGGGACTGACGAACAGCGCCCGCTCCCCCGTGACCGGGTGGACCCGTACCGCCGGATGCCATGCCACCAGGTTGGCCTCGCGGACCTTGCGGTCACGCTGGCTGCCCGCGGCCGCGCGAGCGTGGAACTGGTGCTTGACGTCGAGGGTGTCGGCGAGGTCGCGCAGCTCCTTCGGCAGGTTCTCGTAGGCGGCGACCAGGTTGGTCCACGCCGTGTCACCACCGTAGGGCGGCAGGATCTCCGACCGCAGGATCGACGCGGCCGGCGGGTTCACCAGGGCGGTGACGTCGGTGTGCCAGCTGTTGTCGTAGGAGGTGCGCTTGCGGCCGAGGTTCTCCTCGTAGCGACGGCTGTCGATCGGAAGGATCTCCGGGAAACCCTCCGGCGGGTTCTCCTCGTGCGGGTGGGCCGGGGTGACCTTACCGAAGCGGCGGGCGAAGGCGATCTGCTCGGCGTGGCCGATCTCCTGGTCGCGGAAGAACACCACCTTGTACGTGTGCAGCGCCGACCGGATCTGCTCGATCACCACGTCGTCGAGCGGCTGTCGCAGGTCGACACCGCCGATCTGGGCGCCGGTCCAGCCGGCGAGCGGTTCCACCCGCAGGCTGACGGCGGGTTCGCTGAGTGTGGTCACGACGGGGTTCCTTCCTGGAGGGCGAGGCCCGGGGCCACGCCGACGGACGGGACGAAGACCGGGAGGGCGCCGGTGAGCAGGTGCTCGCCGAGCTGCCGTTCCCGGTAGATGGCCGGGTTGTGGGAGGCGAGGACGCGGGCGTTGCGCCAGTGCCGGTCGAGGCGCAGGTTCTCCTCGACCGCCGACGCGCCGCCGACCTCGAAGATCTCGGTGGTGACGTGCAGGACCTGGTCGATGACGACGGACTGGGCGCGCAGCACGCTGAGTTCGGCGCGCTGTTCGAGCTCCTGGACCCGCTCGTCGGACTCGGTGGCGGAGGTGCGCAGATCCCAGCGGGCGTCCTTGGCGGCGTCGAGGTCGTCGGCCGCGGCGAGGACGATCTGCCGGGTGGTGTGCGCGATGGCGTCGGCGCGGCCGAGCACCTGCTGCACGAGCGGGTCCTCGGCGGCCAGGTCGGCGCTGCCGTGGCCGTAGGTGCGGCGCCGCCGGCGGACGAACTCGGCGGCCTCGTCGACGGCGCGGCGGGCGATGCCGGCCAGGGTGGCCAGGTGCACGAGCTGGACCAGCGAGGTGGTGCCGGCGTGTTTGCGGACCTGCGGGATGACGTGTTCCGGGTCGACCTCGACGCCGGTGAGGACGGTGGTGCCGCTGCCGCTCATCCGCTGGCCGAATCCGGTGTAGTCGTCGAGCAGCTCCAGGCCGGGCGCGTCCGAGCGGACCAGCGCGGTGACCCGGTCGCCGTCGTCGCCGGTGACCGCCACCGAGATCCAGTCGGCGTAGAGGCTGCCGGTGCTGTAGTACTTGGTCCCGTCGAGCCGGAGCCGCCCGCCGTCGGAGCGCAGGGTGGTGTTGGTGCGCCCGCGGATGTTGCCGGAGCGTTCGCTGGTGGCGTTGCCGACGATCGCGCCCTCGCCGATGCGGCGCAGCCAGAGCCGGCCGCGTTCGGTGTCGCGTTCCTCCCACCGGTCGTCGGTGAAGCGGAAGTGCACCCGCAGCGCCTGGACCAGGTTGGACTCGGCCGCGCCGAGCTCGATGAGCAGCTCGAACAGCTGGCGCAGGCTGGCGCCGTGGCCGCCGAGCTCCTCGGGCACCCGTAACGCGCCGAAGCCGAGCGCGGTGAGTTCGCGGGCCTCCTCCAGGGGCAGGCGGCGGGTGGCCTCCCGTTCGCGGGCGCCGGCGGCGATGCGGTCGAAGACGGGCCGGAACCGGGTGAGCAGATCCGGGGCTGCGGTGGTGGTCACGTCGTCCTCCTGCTCAGAAGTAGCCGACGGCGGGCAGGGCGGCGTCGTTGACCTCGACGTCACCGAGGGCCCGGGCCTTGAAAACCGTCGGGTTGTGACTGAAGAGGGTGCGCAGGTTGCGCCAGTGCCGGTCGAGGTGGTGCGAGGCGCGGGTGGCCGACGCACCGCCGGCCCCGAAGACCGCACCCGCGGCGCGCAGGGCGATCTCCTCGACGCCCACCTTCACCTTCGACGCCTGCAACGACGCCTCGTTCTCCAGGGCCCCCGACGGTTCGCCGTGGGCGCGCTGGTGGGCGTCGGCGCGGTCCAGGGCGTCGGCGGCGGCCAGGACGGCGGCCTCGACGACGTAGGCGGTCGCCGACAGCTCGCCGACGATCTGCAGGATCTGCGGGTCGTGCCGGGACTCGTCGTGGTTGCCCCACGAGTAGGACCGGGTACGGGTGCGCAGCAGTTCGGCGGCGTCGGCGGTCAGCTCCCGCAGGATGCCGGCCGCGATGGCGTGCAGGATCAGCTGGGCGTAGGCACCGGTGCGCCGTTCCGGCCCGGGGAACGGGAACGGGATCAGCTCGTGCGGGTGCACCAGCACGTCGTCCAGGACCGTGGTGCCGCTGGCGGTGTGCTGCTGGCCGATGCCGTCCCAGTCGTCCTCGTGGCGCACCCCCTCCCGGTCGGCCGGGATCAGCACACTGACCCGCTCGCCGTCGGCGTCGCTGACGGCCAGGCGCAGGTAGTCGGAGTAGAGGGCACCGGTGCTGTAGAACTTGCGGCCGTTGAGCCGGTAGCCCGTACCGTCGCGGGTGATCGTGGTGTCGAAGGTGTAGACGCCGGAGCGGTTGCCGAGCTCGGCGGCGGCCCCGCCGAAGAGCCGTCCGTCGAGGATCTCGGCCAGGAACGGCCGGTCGGCGCGGCGCAGCTGCTCGTCGACGAATCCGTAGTGCAGGCGCAGGATGTGCGGCACATCCGGGTCGGCCTGGGCCAGCCGGACGACGAAGGCGAAGAAGTCACGGCGGCTGTATCCGGCGCCACCGTCGGCGACCGGGACCCGGATCGCGCCGAGCCGGTGCTCGCGGACCAGCTCGAGAGCCCGCAACGGACGTTCGGCGGGCGCTTCGGCACGGCGTCGGCGGGCGCCGGCGGCGATCGCGGCGAGGATCTCGGTCAGCTCGTCGGAGTCGAGTGCGGGTGGCCGTACCCCGGTGGTGGTGATGGTCAAAGCGGACTCCTTCGGGAGATCCGGCTCAGGCGAACGCCTGCAGCCACGGGGTGGTCGCTTCCAGGTCGGGTTCCAGGGCACGGAGCTGTCCGGGCAGGTCGGCCGGCGCGGCGCCCGGGATGCTGAGGTTGAAGACGGTGGCGGTACGCCCGGCCGCCGCCCGTGGATGCTCGATCGCGGCGAGCACCGCCCGCGCGATGCCGTCGGTCGTGACCAGCCCGTCCGCCCGCACGTCCTGGGTGAAACAGACCTGATGGAACGGGTCGTCGCGGCCGGACAGCCAGGCGGGCCGCAGAATCGTCCACGGGTTGGGCCCGTCCCGCAGCCGCCCCTCCAGAGCACGGAGACCCCAGGTGTACGGCTTGTCGTCACGCCGGGTCAGGCCACGGCCGACGAGGAAGTGCGACACCAGGACGATGTGCAGGTCGGGACGCTGCCCTCGGATACGGTCGAGGATCCGGTGGGCGGCGGGACGGCCCGCCCGGTGGTCGTCGGACGGCAGCCGCAGCGCGGGCCGGGCCGGGACAGGTGCCAGGATCAGCGCGTCCGCGCCCCGGATGGTCTCCGGTGCCGGGCCACCGGCCGGCCGGTGGTGGTCGTGCCCGCGTTCGAGGGCGAGCCGCCGGGTCGCCACGTGCGCGTTCCAGATGCCGTCGGTGTGCCGGGCCGTGGCCAGGACGGGGCTGTACTCGACGATGCGGGCCATGACTCAGTGCCGCGTCCGTGGTGCCGGGCGGCGGCGGGCGTCGACGTCGTCGCCGAGCCACGGCGGCTGCCAGCCCTCGTCGGCGCGGTTGACGGTGACACCGGGCGGCACGAGCTCGTCGACGGCGTCGAGGACGTCGTCGCCGAGGACGATCTCGTCCGCGCCGAGCAGGCTGTCCAGGTGCTCGCGGGTGCGCGGGCCGATCAGGACGCTGTCGACCTGCGGGTGGCGCAGCACGAACGCGACCGCCAGCTGCGGCAGGGTGATCCCGGCCTTGGCCGCGAGGTCGCCGAGTTTGATCGCGAGGTCGCGTTTGACCTGGTTCTCCGGCACCTGCGGGTCGTGGCGGGCCGGCAGCCACGCGGCCCGGGCCGACACCGGCGCCGGGCTGTCGGCGGTGTGCCGGCCGGAGAGCCAGCCACCGGCGAGCGGGCTCCACGTCAGCACGCCGAGACCGAATCGGCCGGCGACCGGCAGGGTGGCACGCTCGGCGCCGCGGGCCAGGATCGAGTAGGGGACCTGCTCGGTGGCGGGGCGGCTGCGACCGGCCTTCTCGGCGGCCCACTGTGCCTCGACCAGCAGGTGCGGCTCGTTGGTGGTCGTACCGTAATAGCGGATCTTGCCCTGGCGGACCAGGTCGTCGAGCGCGCCGACGGTCTCCGCGACGTCCACGTCGGGATCGGGTTTGTGCTGCTGGTAGAGGTCGATGTAGTCGGTCTGGAGGCGGCGCAGCGAGTTCTCCACGGCGGCGAAGATCCAGCGGCGGGAGCTGCCCCGGGTGTTCAGGCCCTTGCCCCACTGGCTGTGGAACTTGGTGGCGAGGAAGACCTCCTGGCGGCTGCCCTGGAGGGCCTTGCCGACGATGATCTCGCTCTCGCCCTGGGAGTAGCTGTCCGCGGTGTCGATGATGTTGATGCCGGCGTCCAGCGCCCGGCGGATGATGCCGACGGCCTCGGCGTGGTCGCCGGTGGCGCGGGCGCCGAAATTCATCGCCCCCAGCGTCAGCGGGCTCACTCTGACGCCGGTCCTGCCGAGAATGCGGTAGCTCAATGCCTCGTCCGATCCGGTGGAGTTGCTTGCTGGCTGTCTTCAGCATGCGAACCCTCACCGGTGCGAACAACGCGGTTCAGCTACCACCATCGTTCAGCTCAACTACGAACCCCTAGCCGGCAGCGGCGGCGGCGGACGCCTCGATCGACTTGCGCAGGGCCGGCCCGATCGGCCCGCTGATGTCGGTGAGCTCCTGGAGACGCTTACGGGCGTCACGGCGGCCCCGGCGGTCGAGGACCAGGCTGAGCTGCCCGGCGGCCACGATGGCGACCAGGACGGCGTCGGCCGGGTCGACCCGGTTGATCGGCTCCTTCAGAGCGGCCCGGACCCGGCCGGCCAGCTCCTTGCGGACCCGCGGATCGCGCGGCGTCACCCGGACCGAGGGAAAGATCCCGAGGATTCTGTACGGCTCCAGGCGCGCCCAGCCGTCGGCGCCCAGCTGCGCGCGCACCGCGCCGACGGTGGCGTGCTGCCGGCGGTCCACCCAGGACTGCCATTTGCGGGGCCGGGAACCGGCGATCTCGGCGAGCACTGTGGTGAGAACCGGGTCGGTGCACGATCGGCCGGCCACGGTGGCGGCCCGGCCCCGCTCGTCGGTGAGGTGCCCCTGAAGGTAGAGGTCGGCGAGAGCCGCCGCGCGGACCATCGCGCCCAGGTTGGTGCCGACACGGACACGGCCCTTGTCGGGGTCGTGGGCCAGCAGGAAGATCCGCTGGGCCAGGCTGCCGGGAACGGTCATGACTCCTCCTCCTCGTCGTCGTCCGGCCCGGGGGTGCTGGGTGGGCGGCCGGGACCCCGCATCCGGCCGACTCCTCCGGGGAGCCGGCCGGCGTCGCTCAGTGCCTTGCGCAGCAGATACTCGATCTGGGCGTTGGTGCTGCGCAGCTCGTCCCCGGCCCACCGTGCCAGAGCGTCGTGCACGGTGGGATCCAGGCGGAGGAGGAGCTTCTTGCGCTCGGTGGCCATGTGATCAGGAGTAGAGGGTGCCCGTGTTGACGACGGGCTGGGCGTCACGATCGCCGCAGAGGACGACGAGCAGGTTGCTGACCATGGCCGCCTTGCGCTCCTCGTCGAGGTCGACGACGTCGTGCTCGGTGAGGCGGGCCAGCGCCAGCTCGACCATGCCGACGGCGCCCTCGACGATCCGGGTGCGGGCGGCGACGATCGCGTTGGCCTGCTGGCGGCGCAGCATCGCGTGGGCGATCTCGGGCGAGTAGGCCAGGCGGGTCAGCCGCGACTCGATGATCTTGACACCGGCGGCGCCGACGCGGACACCGATCTCCTCCGACAGCCGGGCGGTGATCTCGTCGGCGTTGTCCCGCAGCGACATCAGCTCGGTGTCGTGGGAGTCGTAGGAGTAGCTGTTGGCGATGTGCCGCACGGCGGTCTCGGTCTGGATGGCGACGAACTCGATGAAGTCGTCGACCTCGAAGACGGCACGGGCGGTGTCCTCCACCTGCCAGACGACCACGGCGGCGATCTCGATCGGGTTGCCGTCAGCGTCGTTGACCTTGAGGACGTCGCTCTCGTGGTTACGGATCCGGGTGGACACCCGGCGGCGGTTGGTCAGCGGGTTGACCCAGCGGAGCCCGTCGCTGCGGACGGTGCCGGTGTAGCGGCCCAGCAGCTGCAGGACACGGGCCTCGCCCGGGGCGACCGGGGTGAGACCGGCCAGGACGATCACGACGCCGAGCAGCAGCAGGGCGCTGACGCCGATCAGGCTGAGCACGGCGGCGACGCTCGACTGGAGCACGGCGACGATGAACACCGCCACGGCCAGCAGGGTCACCAGGCCGCTGGCGCCGAGAACCGGCCAGCCGTTGGCGGCGCGAGCGGCGCGCTCGCGCACCTGCGGGGCAGGAAGGTCGAGATGGTCGGTCATTGGGGCCTCCCCATGAGTGGTGATGGCCCCAGACTATCAATGTGATATCACTTTTTCAAAACGAGGTTCGGGTGTAGGTCGCGAAGTGCGCCGCCCGCACCACCGGCGCCAGGCCCCGGACCTGGAAGAACACCGCGGCACGGGCCCGGACCGGGCGCGGCGCACCTCCAGGCTGACCAGGCCGTCCCTGGCCTTATCCGGCCACTGATCCGGGCGTCGTGCAGGTCGGCGATCCCGAACACGTACTCCTCGCTGGTCTCGTCGACGGCACCGAGCCACAGCACGTCGGTCAGGCCCCAGCCGGAGTGCCAGCCGATCACGCCGTCGACGCGGTAGCCGCCGGGCACCCGGGTGGCGACCGTGCCGCGCCGCTGCGGCCACGACCGGACGTGACCCATCCCGGACGCCGGATGCGCCGCCGGCGGGACGGATGCGGTGACGGTCACGATGAGCCTCCTTGCGGGGCGGTACGGGCCGGCGTGCCACGCAGACCGGCAAGGATGGGGAGGGTGAGCGGAGCGGCCGCCACGCCGAGCGGGCCGTCCTGGCCGCGGTCGGTGGCGCTGCCGGCGGCGGGGAGGTTGGCGGCCGGGTGGGTGGTGGTCAGGTAGGTGGCGAGTTCCGGGCTCTCCAGGGCGTGGGTGAGGGCCAGGACGCGGGGGTCGCCGGCCAGCCGGGACGGGGCGATCAGCACGCGTGCCCACGGGTTGCCGGGGCCGGGCTCGACGGCGAGGGCGTCCTTCGCCGGGTCGAGACCGAGGGCCGCGGCCTGCTGCGGGGTGAGGACGAGGGCGTCGTACTGCTGGTAGATCTCGCGCAGGCGGCTGTCGGAGTAGAGGCCGAGCAGGGACAGGTGGCGCAGCGAGTCCCTGACGTTGGCCTCGGTGATCGCCAGATCGACCGGTTTCGAGCCGCCGAACTCGCGGTCCAGTCTCACCAGTCCGGCAGCCTGGAGCAGGTAGAGGCCACGGGCGAAGAGCCGCTCGTCGCCGGGCAGGACGATCTTCGAGCCGTGCGGGAGGCTGACGCCGTTCACCTCGTCGTCGACGACGCCCGTGTTGATCCAGGATCGGGTCTCGTCGAGGTTCTTCCACTTCGAGGAGTAGAGGGCGTACGGGATGACGTTGACCCTGGCCACGACGCTCAGGGACGGCGTCGCCGCGAACTCCGGGCCCTCCTGGTAGAAGGCCAGGTCGGCGTCACCGGCCTCGACCTTGCGGGCGGCGTCGGCGGGGGCGTCGGCCAGCTGGATGCGGGTGCCCGGCGGCAGCAGCGTGTCGATCGTGTGCTGGAGGATCTCCCGGTAGTCGCCCGGTCCGGCGTAGACCAGCAGTGTGTCCGCATCGGTCCGGCCGGTCTGGTAGGTGACGTCGGGCCCGGAGCCGCATCCGGCCAGGCCGGTCATGATCAGCAGGCCGGCGAGTATCCGTCGCATGGTTCTCCTCAGCGGACGTCGTAGTGGAACGAGGCGACCCGCGGGCCGGCCGGGGTGCCGAACGTGATGGTCACCTGCCAGGTGCCGGTGACCGGGACGACCAGGTCACGGCTGGTCCAGCGGACACCGTCGCCGGTGGGCCGGGCGGGGTCGAGGCGGACCGGTAGGCGGGCGACGTTCGCCTGCTTCGACGACAGGTCCACCGACAGCGGGGCGTCCCGGGCCCCGTCGATGATCAGCCGCTGCGGGCCGCGGCGGGTGGACGGGACGGAGATGTCCAGCGCCGAACCCGGCCCGAAGTCGATCCTGGTCGTGACCGGCGGGTCGTAGCTGACCGTGGCCGGCGCCACCGAGGACAGCACGCCGGTCGCCCCGAAGACCACCGTGACCATCAGCAACTCCGCGCCGAGCCAGCGGGTTCCGCCTGTCGCGGTGCGGCCGAGGTGGCGGTAGGTCAGGGCGGCGGCGACGAGAGCCAGCGCGACCAGGGTGACCTTGACGGTCAGGGCCTGGCCGTAGGCGGTGGTCAGCAGTGACTGCGGGGCGGGGATGCGCAGCAGCCCCAGGCCGAGACCGGTGGCGGCGGCCAGGGCGGCGTGGACCTGGGCGTAGCGGTGCCACGTCACGGACGGTGGTTCCCGGCGCAGGTGGGTGGCGATCACCAGCACTCCCCCGAGCCAGGCCAGCACCGCGTAGACATGGGCGAGGGTCAGCAGCAGGGGCAGGGGGAAGCCGGCCGGGTCGGCGCCGTGGCCGCCGAAGGTGAGGGCGACCGGGGTGGCCACGGCCAGGATCCACACCGGGCGGACCGCCGCGCCGATGCTCGCCACGATCGCCACCAGGGCCGGAACGGCGAAGCTGCCGTCCAGTGAGAACAGGTCGCCGCCACGGTTCGCGGCCTCGATGGCCAGCCGGATGACCAGGCCGGTCACGAGCACGGCGGTCGACACCGCGACGACGGCCCGCCAGCGGCGGCGCTGCCGGAGGTGCGGCCACAACCGGGTCGTCGCCAGCAGGACTCCGGCGGAGCCGACCGCTCCCGCGTAGGTGAGGAGCTTGGCGGCGTACGCGAGAGGGTTGGGTCCTTCGGGTTGTGGGGTGCTGATCAGTCCGGCGCCGGAACCGACGGTGAAGGCGGCCGAGACCGAGACCACGTGGGTGTCCAGCGACAGCAGGCGGGCGGTGGCCAGGAACGATCCGTCGGGCAGCGCGGCCGCCAGCCGGACCGTCACGACCGTGCGGTCCTCGGCGAGGTCGACGGCGCTGACCTCGTAGCGCTTGCCGTCCTGGTCGATGACCTGCGGCGAGTCGCGCACCACCGACACGGCCTCGTTGACGGTGAAGGCGACCACGTCCGGGCCGGTCTCCAGGTGGCTGCCGTCGGTCGGTGCCGTGCTGACCAGGGTCGCGTGGGCCTCCGCCGGAGCCGGCCAGACCACGATCCCGAGCAGGAGCAGCACGAGCACCGTGCCGAGGCGGCGCACCACTATCGGGCCCGGCGCAGCAGAGCGGTCACCGACAGCAGGAGCGCGAAGCCGATCAGGACCCACTGGGCGAGCGAGGTGTCCGTACCACCGCGAGGTTGATCTTGAGGTTGGGAAGCGACGACGCCGTGATGGTCGGCCGCCGCCTCGCCGAGGACGACGATCGGCGCCGGGTGCTCGGGCTCGGAGGCGTCCAGGGCGACCTGGTCCCACGCCACCGACGAGCCGTCGCTGTAGGCCTGGACCGTCGGCAGCGGCACCGCGCTCCGGTCGGCCGGCCAGGGGCCGCCGGAGAACGTGAAGATCCCGAACTCCTGCGGGCCCAGACCCTTGTCCTGCGCCTTCCAGACGATCCGGGTGACCCGCCGGCCGGCCGTCTCGACCGTCGCCGTCCACCCGTCGACCGGCAGCACCCGCGCCGAGGCGAGGGTGACGTCGTCCGGGATGGTGACGGTCACTCCCACCGTCGACGCCGTCCCGCTCTCGGTCGGGACCGTCAGACGGACCGTGCCGTAGCCGCCCTTGCCCGGCGCCGACCCGGTCTCCACCCGCACGTGCGCCGCGGCCGGCGCCGCGACCAGCACCGCGGCAACGGTGACGACCGCGGCCGCCAGCCATCTGCTCATCGGGTCGTCAGCCCCCTCTGCCAGCGGGTGAGGTAGCGCTCCGCGCCCGCCATCACCGCGTTGACCAGCACACCGAGCAGGCCCAGGGTCAGGATGCCGGCGTAGATCTGCGGCGTCTGCATCCGGTAGCTGGCGTTGTTGATGTAGATGCCCAGGCCGTGCGCGCCGCCGACCAGCTCGGCCGCGACCAGGGCGGTGAACGCGTTCGCCGCGGCCAGCCGGATACCCGGGAAGAACGACGGCAGCGCTGCCGGCAGGATCACCTGGGTGAAGATGTAGAACCGGCCGGCGCCCAGCGTGCGCGCCGAGTTGATCAGGATCCGCTCCACGCCGCCGACCGCGCCGACCGCGTTGATGAAGATCGGCCAGAAACACGCCCACACCACGATGGCGATCTTCGACTCCTCGTCGATGCCGAGGAACGCCACGAAGACCGGCAGCAGTGCCAGCAGCGACAGGTTGCGGAAGAACAGCAGCACCGGCTCGGCGAACTTGCCGAACGCCGGGATCGAGCCGACCAGGATGCCCAGCACGATGCCGACGACCAGGGCGATCGAGAAGCCGATCACCGCACGCTGGATGCTCGGCACCGCGTCGGTCACGATCGAGCCGTCGGCGATCCCGTCGGCGAACGCCTTCACCGTGTCCTGCGGGGTGGCCAGGTACAGCGAGGAGATCAGGCCGCGGTCGATCACCAGCCACCAGAGGAACAGGAAGGCGAACAGGCCGATCGTGCCGTACAGGTAGCGGTCGTACCTGGCCAGGAACGCGTTCGGTGGTTTCGGCCGCTTCGAGGCGACGTCGGCGACCTCGGTCCGTGGCGGCTCAGTCGTCACCGTTGCCAAGATGCACCTCCTGCTCGAGGACCCGGGAGACCTCCGCGCGGATCCGGGTGAACTGCGTGCTGTTGCGCGTCTCGGTGGTCCGTGGGCGGGGCAGGTCGACCTCGATCAGGTCCTTCACCCGGCCCGGCCCACGGGTCATCATCGCGATCCGGTCGGACAGGAAGATCGCCTCGTCGATCGAGTGGGTGACGAACAGGACCGTCTTCCTGGTCGGGCCCGACTCCCAGATGCGCAGCAGCTCACCCTGGAGGAACTCGCGGGTCTGCGCGTCGAGGGCGGCGAAGGGCTCGTCGAAGACGAGGATGTCCGGCTCGTAGGCCAGCACCCGGGCGATCGCCACCCGCTGCCGCATGCCGCCGGAGAGCTGGTGCGGCAGCCGGTTCGCCGCCGAACTCAGGCCCACCGTGCGCAGCACCTCGGCCGCCCGCTCCCGGCGCTCGGCCCGCGGCACGCCCCGGATCTTCAGCCCGACCTCGACGTTCTTCTGCGCCGACAGCCACGGGAACAGCGCGTAACTCTGGAACACCACACCGACGTCTTTGTTGACCCCCTCGACGTGCCGGCCGTCGATCAGGACGTCGCCGTCGTTGTAGCCCTCCAGCCCGGCCAGCACGTTGAGGAACGTGGACTTGCCGCAGCCGCTCGGGCCGAGCAACGAGACGAACTCCCCCGAGCGGATCCGCAGATCAAAATCCTCCAGGACCGGATGATTCGGGTACGCCTTCCCGACCTGCCGAGCGTCGATCTTCCAGGCGCTCACCTCTGCACCAGCGGGCTGTCGAGGATCGCCGAGTTCTGTTCGGCCGTGATGATCGTCTTGTTCTCGGTCTGCGACTCGAGCAGGTCGGCGGTCTTCGCGAACGGGTTGTAGGCGTTGGTCGCCATCTGCTCGATCGTGACGCTGCGCCACTGCGGGGTGACCTCGCCGACCTCCTCGACCAGGTCCCACCACAGGTTCAGGCTGGCCTTGTCGAGCAGCGCGTTCGGCGCGTAGTGCCAGTTGGTGGTCTGCTCCACCGGGTAGCCGGTCGTCTTTCCGGCGATCTCCGCGGACTCCTTCGGGTGCTCGTTGGCCCAGTTCGCGGTCTTGGCGATGATGCCGACGAACTCACGGGCCGCGTCCGGGTTCGCCTTCAGCCACGTGTTGCTGGCCTTGAACGGCGCCTGCCCGCCCAGCTCGCCCCAGTCGTCGAAGGACGTGGCGATCTGCGTGAACTTCGCCTTCTGACTGAGCAGCACACCGACCAGCGGCGGGTGGAACACCCCGAGGTCGATCTCGCCCTTCTCCAGGGCCGGCGCGACCAGCTCGTTCTTCAGCTCCACGAACTGGACCTTGCTCAGGTCCACGCCGTTCTTCTTCAGCAGCCGCTTGATCACCAGGTCGGTGCAGCTGTTGATGCCGGAAACGCCGATCCGGCGGCCCTCGACGGCCTTCAGGTTCGTCAGCGAGATGTCCGAGCCGGCCTTCACGAAGTACGCCATGTGCGGCTCCTCCGGAAGGTCCAGCATGCTCGACGCGATGATCGTGAACCCGTTGACGCCCTTGGAGTAGGCGGTGATGTTGTCGCTCTGCATCCCGGTCGCGATGTCGACCTTGCCCTGCGACAGCAGCTGCGTCGCCGGGACCGTGGTCGCCGGTCCGACGTACTCCGGCCGTACCCCCGCGTCCTTCCAGTAGCCGAGCTCATCGGCGATCCGGACCAGCGACAGCGCCGTCGGCGAGTTCGCGAACCGGAACGTCACGTAGTCCTCGGCCTCGTCCCCACTACAGCCGGTCAGCAGAGCCGCCACGGCGACCAGCGCGGCCACGGCCGCGGTCATGCGTTTACCACCACTCATGGCGGTTCCTCTCGTACAGCCGGGAATTCATTCCAATCCGATGGGAGAAATTCGGATCGGGTCCCAGTGTCGAGCGCTCGACCGGCCGCTATCAACGGGCCCGCGCTTCACGAATCCCGTAGCTCAGCTACATCGCCGCGTCCCGCTGTTCGCCGACAGTGAACGCCGGAAGAAGCCGGAACACGCCACGGTTGAGCCTGCCGTACTCAACTTCCCGGAGGTAACCGTGAGCAAGCGACTCCCCGTGCTCTTCCTCGACGACATCGTCCTGCTTCCGGGCATGGTCGTTCCGGTCCAGCTCGACGAGGCCGCCCAGACCGTCGTCGACGCGGCGCGCACCTCGGCCGGGTCCGAGCTGCTGATCGCCCCGCGGCTGGAGGACCGCTACGCGTCCTACGGCGTGGTGGCGACCGTCGAGCAGGTCGGCCGCATCCGTGGCGGTGAGCCCGCCGCCGTGCTGCGCACCGGCCCGCGGGCCAGGATCGGCAGTGGTGTGACCGGGCCGGGCGCGGCCCTGTGGGTGGAGGCCGAGCCGGTCCCCACCGAGAAGGCGTCCGAGCAGGTCCGCGAGCTGGCCGCCGAGTACAAGAAGCTGGTCGTCTCGGTGCTGCAGAAGCGCGAGGCGTGGCAGGTCATCGACTCGGTCAGTGCCATCGACGACCCCAGCGACCTCGCCGACACGGCCGGCTGGGCGCCGTATCTGTCCAGCGACCGCAAGCGTGAGCTGCTGGAGACGCCGGACGTCGAGGCCCGGCTGCACCTGCTGATCGAGTGGACCCGGGACTTCCTGGCCGAGTCCGAGGTCAACGAGACGATCGAGAAGGACGTCCGCGAGAACGTCGAGAAGCGCAACCGCGAATACCTGCTCCGCGAGCAGCTCAAGGCCATCCGCAAGGAGCTCGGCGAGGGCGAGGCCGGCGACAAGGACGACTACCGTACGCGAATCGAGGCCGCCGATCTTCCGGAGGCGGTACGCGAGGCCGCGCTCCGTGAGGTCGAGAAGCTGGAGCGGGCCGGCGACCAGAACCCGGAGGCCGGCTGGATCCGCACCTGGCTGGACACCGTGCTCGACCTGCCGTGGAACGTGCGTACCACGGACAACACCGACCTCGCGGCGGCCCGCGCCGTCCTCGACGCCGACCACCACGGCCTGGTCGAGGTCAAGGAGCGCATCGTCGAGTACCTCGGCGTTCGTGCCCGCCGCGAGTCACGCGGCAAGGAGACGGTCGGCGGCCGCGGCTCGGGCGCGGTGATCCTGCTGGCCGGCCCGCCCGGGGTCGGCAAGACCTCGCTCGGCGAGTCGGTCGCGCGCACCCTGGGCCGTAAGTTCGTGCGGGTGGCGCTCGGCGGCGTCCGTGACGAGGCGGAGATCCGGGGGCACCGGCGCACCTATGTCGGCGCGCTGCCCGGCCGGATCGTGCGGGCGATCCGCGAGTCCGGTTCGATGAACCCGGTGGTGCTGCTCGACGAGGTCGACAAGGTGGGCAGCGACTATCGGGGCGACCCGGCCGCCGCGCTGCTGGAGGTGCTGGACCCGGCGCAGAACCACACGTTCCGCGACCACTACCTGGACATCGACCTGGACCTGTCGGACGTGCTGTTCATCGCGACCGCGAACGTCCTGGAGACGATCCCGCAGGCGCTGTTCGACCGGATGGAGCTGATCGCGATCGACGGTTACACCGAGAACGACAAGGTGGCCATCGCCCGCGACTTCCTCATCCCCCGGCAGCTGGAGCGTGCCGCGCTCGACCCCGGCGAGGTGACGGTCACCGAGGCGGCTCTGCGCGAGATCGCCGCCGATTACACCCGGGAGGCGGGGGTACGGTCGTTCGAGCGCCTGCTGGCCAAGGCGTTCCGCAAGGTGTCCCTGCGGGAGCTGCCGGCCACCGTCGACGCCGGCGATCTGAAGGATCTGATCGGGCGGCCCCGGTTCACGCCGGAGTCGGGCGAGCGGACCGCGGTCCCGGGTGTCGCCACCGGCCTGGCCGTCACCGGGATGGGCGGTGACGTGCTCTACATCGAGGCGTCACTGCTGCCCGGCACCACGTCCGGCCTGTCGGTCACCGGCCAGCTCGGCGACGTGATGAAGGAGTCGGCGCAGATCGCCCTGTCGTATGTCCGGGCGCACGCCGGCGAGCTGGGGATCTCCCCGGAGCAGCTGGACCACCCGATCCACCTGCACGTGCCGGCCGGCGCGGTGCCCAAGGACGGGCCGTCGGCGGGTGTCACGATGACGACGGCGCTGGTGTCGCTGCTGCTCGGCCGCAACGTGCGGGCAGAGATCGGGATGACCGGTGAGGTGTCGCTGACCGGGCGGGTGCTGCCGATCGGCGGGGTGAAGCAGAAGCTGCTCGCCGCCCAGCGGGCCGGGCTCACCGAGGTGTACATCCCGCGGCGCAACGAACCGGATCTCGACGACGTGCCCGCGGACGTGCTGGAGGCGCTGACCGTACACCTCGTCTCGGATGTGCGGGAGATCCTCGCGAGTGCGCTGGAGGCGGTGACCACCGAAGCGGTCGCGGCGGTCCAGTAGTCGCAAGGACCTAGTCGTCGAAGGACGCGCGGTAGTCGCGGAAGCGGCGGCGCTGCGCGTCCAGGTCCGGCGAGCCGGTCGGGTAGACGTTGTCGAACAACTCGACCGGCTGCGGATCGGGCATGGCCAGCACACGTTCGCGCAGGTCGAGGGCGGCCTTCTTGGCGTCGTCCTCGACCTGCGCGAAGAAGTCGTCGCCGGCGATCCGCTGCTTGACCAGGAACGCCTTGAGGCGGCTGATCGGGTCCTTGGCCTTCCACGCCTCGACCTCGCTCGCGATCCGGTAGCGCGTCGGGTCGTCGGAGCTGGTGTGCGCGCCCATCCGGTACGTGTACGCCTCGATCAGGATCGGGCCCTGGCCACCGCGGGCGTGATCGAGAGCGGCCCGGGTCACGGCGTAGCTGGCCAGGACGTCGTTACCGTCGACCCGGACGCCGGGGAAGCCGTAGCCGCCGGCCCGCTGGTAGAGCGGCACCCGGGTCTGCCGTTCGGCCGCCGCGGAGATCGCGTACTGGTTGTTCTGGCAGAAGAACACGATCGGCGCGTTGAACACCCCGGACCACACGAACGACTCGTTGACCTCACCCTGGCTGGAGGCGCCGTCCCCGAAGTAGGCGATCACCGCCTCGCCGTCAGGTGTACCGGTCCGCCCCTCCATGGTCACGCCCATGGCATAGCCGGTGGCGTGCAGTGTCTGGGCGCCGATGACGATCGTGTACTGGTTGAACTTGAACTCGTTCGGATCCCAGCCGCCCTGGTCGACACCCCGGAACAGGCCGAACGGCATGATCGGGTCGATCCCGCGGCAGTACAGGACCCCGTGTTCGCGGTAGGTGGGGAAGGCCATGTCCTGTGGCCGCAGCGCCCGCCCGGACCCGACCTGCGCCGCCTCCTGGCCCAGCAGGCTCGCCCACAGGCCCAGCTCGCCCTGTCGTTGCAGGGCCACGCCCTCGGCGTCCAGGCGGCGCACGGTCACCATGTCCTGGTAGAGACCGCGGTACTCGTCGTCGGTGAAGCCGACGGAATACGTCACCCCGTCGGGGCCGGTGACGCTGTCGACGTGGTCGCCCTCAGGATCCAGAAGCTGCACGAAACCGCGTTGGTCCACCACTGGACCGTAAGGCGTCCACCGGGCCCCCGGTCAAGAGGCCGAACCCGGGTCAGCGGCGTCCGGTGGCCAGGGCGACCAGGAACTGGCCGCCGCCGGTGTCGACGGTGGCGGTGACCGGCAGGCCCGGGACCAGGCGGGAGAAGCGGTCGACCAGCCAGTCGGCCGCCTCCTGGGCGTCGCGGCGGCTCGGGCAGCGGGCGACCAGCTCGCGGCCGCCCTTGCGCTCCAGCCGCTCGGCCACGGTGATCAGGGGCGCAGGCTCGACCACGTTGAGCCGGTCGGGCCAGGCGATGACGACCTTGACCGCGCCCTTGCGGGTGTTGCAGGCGCGGTGGGCGAGGCGCTCGGCGAGCCTGGCCTTGCGGTCGGCGGTCCGGCTGTCGACGCTCGGGCCACGCGGGTCGTTGACCGACATGTCGGGGTCGACCGGCTCGTCACAGACCCAGCAGCGCCAGCCGTCGCGTTCGGCCACGTCATCGAGGAGACTCACCCGGACAAGTTAACCCATAGGCGTTTGACTATTCTGTGTATGGTTGTCGCCTGGTGAGGGGAGACGTCGATGCGGACGAGGAATGCGATCGCCATGGTGGCCGCTGTGCTCTCCGTCGCGGCGTCGTTCGTCGTCGCCAACGCTCCCCTGCCAGATGAGGGCCCGGCCGAGGCCGAGGGCTTCACCCGCGTCGTGGTGCTGACCGACGACGGCTGGGAGTGCCCCGACGAGGCCGCCGGCAGCTGACCCGCGCGCCGGTCACCGGTCGTGGACGATCGTGCAGCCGTTCGCCGGGTCGGTGGTGAGGGCGATGACCGCGTCGAGCCGGTCGCGGGTGCGGATCAGGGCGTCGATCTGCTGGTCGATGCGGTCGCGCTCGGCGGCCAGGCGGGCTCGTGACTCCGGGGTGTTGACCTTGGCGTCGACGCAGGGCAGCAGCTCGGCGATGGTGCGGCTGGAGAGCCCCGCGCCGTAGAGCATCTGGATGAGCTGCACCCGGTCGACGGCCGGGCCGGCGTAATGCCGCTGCCCGCTGTCGCTGCGGCCCGCCGCCAGCAGCCCCTGCTCCTCGTAGTAGCGCAGAGCCCGCACGCTGACTCCGGATCTCGTCGCCAGTTCCCCGATACGCACCGTGACCCCCATCATAAGACTTGCCTCTGACGTCAACGTCAGGTCCTAGCGTATCCAGCATGCAGATCAACGGAGCAAACGTCCTGGTCACCGGCGCGAACAGGGGCCTCGGCCGGCAGTTCGCCCGCTCGCTCGTCGAGCGGGGCGCCGCCAAGGTGTACGCCACCGCCCGCCGCCCCGAACTCGTCGACGTACCCGGAGTGATCCCGGTACGGCTCGACATCACCGACACCACCTCGGTCGCGGCCGCCGCGGTCGCCGCGCCGGACGTCGACATCCTCGTCAACAACGCGGGCATCTCGACCGGCGCCAACCTGATCAGCGGCGACCTGGCGACGATCCGCCGCGAGATGGACACCCACTTCTACGGCACCCTGAACGTGATCCGGGCGTTCGCGCCGCAGCTGGCCGGCGGGGCGATCCTCAACGTGCTGTCGGCGATCTCATGGCTCGCCTTCGACGGGGCGGGCGCCTACCACGCGGCGAAGGCGGCCGAGTGGGCGCTGACCAACAGTGCCCGCCTGGAGCTGGCGGCCCAGCGGACCCTGGTCACCGGCCTGCACCTGGGCGCGGCCGACACCGACATGATGGCCTGGTACTCCGGTGACAAGGCCGCGCCCGAGGTGGTGGTGGCCGCCGCCCTGGACGGGATCGAGGCGGACCGGACCGAGGTGCTCGCCGACTCCTGGAGCAGGCAGGTCAAGGCGTGGCTGGCGGAGGACCCGGCGGTGATCTACCGGGAGGCGGCGGCCGCTCTCACGGCGTGACCGCGACGGTCAGCACCGCGTGCAGGGCGGTCACCAGCTGCTCGGCGGTGAACGGTTTGCCGACGACGGTGACCGACGCGTCCAGCAGACCCTGCTCGGACATCAGCGGGTCGGCGTATCCGGACATGTAGAGCACCGGGACGGCCGGGAACTCGACCCGCAGCACGGCGGCGAGTTCCGGGCCGTTCATGTGCGGCATCACCACGTCGGACAGCACCGCGTCGATCCGGTGCGAGTGGTGGCGGGCGATGTCCAGGGCCTGCCGGCCGTCGGAGGCGGTCAGCACCGTGTACCCGGCCTTGGTCAGGATCCGGCGGGCGGCCTCGCGCACACCGTCCTCGTCGTCGGCGACCAGGACGGTGTGACCGACGCCGGCCGGCCCGGCGGCGGGGGCGGTGACGTGGGCGACCGGGTCGTCGGTGGCCGGCAGGTAGAGGTGCACGGTCGTGCCGCGCGACGGTTCCGATTCGAGCAGCAGGTCGCCGCCGGACTGCCGGGCGATGCCGTACGCGGTGGCCAGCCCGAGGCCCGTACCGTGCCCCTTGGGTTTGGTGGTGAAGAACGGCTCCACGGCGCGGTCCAGCACCTCGGCGGTCATGCCGTGCCCGGTGTCGTGGATGGTCAGGCACACGTACCGCCCGGGGCCGAGGGCCGGTCCGCGGCCGTCGCCGGTGACCGTCACGTCCCGGCTGGTCAGGGTCAGGACTCCCCCGTCGGCCATCGCGTCCCGGGCGTTGGTGGCGAGATTGAGCAGCACCTGGGTGAGCTGGGCGCCGTCGGCCAGCACGTTGCGCACGTCCGGCTGCAGGTCGGTGACCGTGCTGATCCTCGGGCCGAGGGCACCGAGCATCGCGGTGACCTCCGCGATGACGGCGTTCGGATCCAGCACGGTGAGGGCGACGACCTCGCGGCCGCCGAAGGTGAGCAGCTGGTGGGCCAGGTAGGCGGCGCGTTTGCCGGCCGTGCTGATCCGGTCGAGGTCGGCGAGCATGGCCGCGGCGTCGTCACCGGACAGCGGCGAGCCGGTGGCGTCGTGGACGGCGTCGGCCGTGAACGTGGTGAACGACAGCACGATGTTGAGCATGTTATTGAAGTCGTGGGCGATCGCGCCGGACAGCCGGGCCAGGCTGTCGAAGCGTTCGGCGATGCGGCGCCGCTCCTCGGCGTGTCGGCGCTGCTCGGCCTGCACGACGGTGGTGACGTCGTCGACGGTGGCGACGAAACCGGCCGGATCGGTCTCGGCGTCGTCGATCCGCCGGACCGTGGTGTGCAGCCAGCGGCGCCGGCCGGCCTCCAGGACGATCTCGCCGTAGTAGGCGGCCTGTCCGGTGGGCAGTCCGTGCCCGGTCAGCACGGCGCGGTCGTCGCTGGTCAGGCAGCGCAGCCAGCCGTCGCCCCGCAGCCGGTCGGCGGGCAGGCCGGTGATCTCGCTCAGGCGCGGGTTGGTGTAGGTGGCGTGCAGCCCGGGCGGACCGGAGACGATGCCGACCGGTGAGACGTCGGCGAGGGCCGCGAACCGGGCCTCGCTCTCGTCGAGGGCGAGCGCCTTCTCGACGAGTTTCGCGTTGACCGCGCGCAGGTGTTCCCGGCCGGGGTCGGTGGCGGTGGCTCCCGGTTCGCCGCGCAGAGCCTCCTCGACGGCGGCGAGCAGCTCACCGGGGTCGGCGGACTTGGAGATGACCTGGGTGACGCCGTAGGCCGCGGCGATCGGCCCGGCCTCCTCCGGACCGAAGTTGGCCGTGTAGAGCAGCACCGGGATGTCGGCGGTACCGGTGTCGGCGCGCAGCAGGTGGACGAACTCGTAGCCGTCCATCCCGGGCATCACCACGTCGGCGAGCACGATGTCCGGGTGCAGGCGGCGGGCCAGCTCGAGGGCCTCCGCACCGGCGGTCGCCTCGATGACCTCGTGACCGCCGTCGTCGAGGGTGATCCGCGCGACCTCGCGGTTGGTGGCGCGGTCATCGACGACGAGGACGGTGGCCATCGGGTCTCCTTCAGCGGCCGGGGGTCAGCGGGGCCAGGGTGAGCGTGCAGGTGGTACCGGCACCGCCGGTGCGGACGGCGAGACCGGCGCCGCACCGGTGAGCGTGCCGGACCGCCAGGGGCAGGCCCAGCCCGGTCCCAGCGACTCCCCGGTCGCGGGCGGCGTGACCGCGGACGAACGGCAGGAACACCTGCTCGCGTTCGTCGGCGGCCAGACCGGGGCCGTCGTCACGGATCTCGATCGCCGGGGGCTCGGAGCGGACGACGACGTGGACGGCACGGCCGTCGGCGAACTTGATGGCGTTGTCGAGCAGCTCGGTGACGGCGTCGCGGACGTCGTCACGGTTCGCCAGACCGGTCACCGGGGACGGCGGGGCTTCCAGCCGTACCTCCCGATGATGTTCGCGGGCGGCGGCGGCCGTCGCGGCGATCGCCGTCTCGCAGACGGCGCGGCAGTCCACCGGCTCCGGCCGATCGCGGGCGTCCGCGGCCCGGGCCAGGGCGACGATCCGCTCGACGGTGGCCAGCAGCTCGGTCGCACTGTTGTTGATCATGTCGAGCTGCCGGGCCCGCTGGGCCGCGTCGGTGGCCCCGTCGGCCACCTTGCGCCCCATGATCTTGGTCAGCCCCACGATCCCGGCGAGCGGGCCGCGCAGCTCGTGACCCAGGCGGGACAGCGCCGCCCCGGCGAACGGATCACCGGGCACGGGGATGGCGACCGTCTCCTGGCCGGCTTGATCCATGTGCTTTCCTACGGATAGTTCCGTGAATAAGTCTTGTGCTCACATTTTATTGGTGACGCTGGTCCTGTGACGGTTTCTTGGACCAGCCGGATCTTCGTGTGGCGGGGCGCGACGCTCGCCGCACTGCTGCTCGGCGTTCTGGCGCTGGCCGACCACCGGTGGGGCACCGGCCTGAGCCGGCTGATGCCGGGCGAGAGGCTGATGACATCACACAGCGCGACGATGACGTGCATCACGGCGGCCGGGCTGCTGCTGGCCGGGCCGGAACGCACCGGTGTGTGGCAGCGGTGGACCGTCCGGCTGATGGCGGTCTACGTGATCGGCCGGGCCGCCTATGCGGCCATCGAGTACGACCCGAACCCCTACCCACCGCGGTCGCCGGTCGCGTTCCTGCTGATCGGCTTGGCCCTGCTGCTGCTCGACGTGGGCCGCAACCGCGGTCACCTCCCGTCCCAGATACTGTCCGTCACGGCGGCCCTGGTCATCGTGGTCGGCTCGTTCGCCCGCCTGCTCGGGCTGGCCGCCCTCTACTGGGACCGCGACGCCGTCCCCACCCCGCTGAGCACGCAGACGGTCGTGCTGCTGCTGGCGCTGGCCGTGACGGTCAGCCGGCCCGACGGGCTCGCCGTGCAGGTCTTCGGCAGCCGCCGTCTCGGCAGCCGGGCGGTCCGGCGGCTGGCTCCGGCGGTGGCCGCGGTCGTGGTTCTGCTGGGCCTGTCACTGGCGGTGATGACAGGCAGGGGCATCGATCTGGAGGGCTTCAAAGCGAACATCGTCGTCACCCTCCTGCTGCTCACCCTCTACCTGGTGCTGCTGCGCGCCGGGCACATGCTCAACGCCGCCGACGCCGGCCGTCTCGAACTCATCGCCGAGCTGCGGGGCCAGCACGACTTCAGCGACACCGTGCTCACCGCACTGATCGAGGGGGTCGCGGCGGTCGCCCCGGACGGCACGGTCCTGCGGGTCAACGAGCGCTGGTCGGAGATCACCGGCTTCCCCATCGAGCAGGCCGTCGGCATGCGCCCGCCCTATCCCTGGTGGCCGCCCGACGGCTCCGAGCACTGCGCCCGCGAGCTGGAGAACGTGCTGGTCTCGGGCCGCAGCGTCGAATTCAGCGCGACCCTGCGGCACCGGGACGGCAGCCTCCTTCCCGTACTCGCGAGCATCCACCCGATCTCCTCGGACCGGCACGTCACCATGCTCATCGTCACCTACCGTGACCTCACCGAACGCGACCGGGAACAGGCGCAGCGACGGCAGATGGCCGAGGAACTGGACCACTTCTTCACCCTGTCCCGCGATCTGATGTGCATCGCCTCGCGCGACGGGTACTTCACCCGGGTCAACCCGACGTGGACCGAGTTGTTCGGCTGGACCAGCGAGGAGATGACCACCCGGCCGTACCTGACGTTCGTGCACCCCGACGACGTCAACCGCACCGTGGCCCAGAACGTCTCCCTGGTCGACGGGCTGATGCCGACGATCTCGTTCGAGAACCGGTACCGCACCCGCGACGGCGAGTACCGCTGGCTGGACTGGAACGCCACCCCGACCGAGACCGGCGAGGGCATCTACGCGGTGGCCCGCGACGTCACCGACGCCAAACGGGCCGAGCAGCGCTTCCGTCAGCTGATCTTCAGCGCGCCCGACGCCATGGTGATCACCGGCGCCGACAGGATCATCCGCCTGGTCAACGATCAGACCGAGCGGCTGTTCGGCTACACCGCGGCGGACCTGATCGGCCGGCCGGTGGAGACCCTCATCCCGCCCCGGCTGCGGATCCACCACGACGAGGACATGCGCCAGTACCTGGCGGACCCCAGCCCGCGCCGGATGGGCCTGGGCCGCGACCTGTGCGCGCTGCGCCGCGACGGCAGCGAGTTCCCGGTGGAGATCAGCCTCGCGCCCCTCGACACCGACGAGGGAATCCTGGTGTCGGCGTCGATCCGGGACGTGTCCGAACGGGTCCGCACCGAGCAGGCACTGGCCACCGCACGGGACGAGGCGCTGGCCGCGGCGGCCGCGAAGTCCCAGTTCGTCGCCATGGTCAGCCACGAGATCCGGACCCCGATGAACGGGGTGATCGGGCTGACCAAACTGCTTCTCGACACGCCGTTGCAGCCGGTGCAGCGCCGCTACGGCGAGTCGATCCGGGCCTCCGCCCAGGCGCTGCTGGCGATCATCAACGACATCCTCGACTTCTCCAAGATCGAAGCCGGCAAGGCGACCCTGGCCGAGGCCGACTTCGACCTCGGCGACCTGCTCGAACAGGTCGCCCACGCGGGCGCCGCGGCGGCCCGGGACAAGGCCATCGACATCGTCGGCTACTACCCGCCCGACCTGCCGGCCATCGTGCACGGCGACGAGGGCCGGCTACGGCAGGTGCTGCTGAACCTGGTCGGCAACGCGGTCAAGTTCACCCAGCAGGGCGAGATCGTCATCCGCGTCGACCCGCTCGGCCAGGTCGGCGGCGGCCGCCGGAGGTACGGCTTCAGCGTCTCCGACACCGGCATCGGCATCGACGCCGGCCAGATCACCCGCATGTTCGAGCCGTTCACCCAGGCCGACGGCACCATCAGCCGCGAGTTCGGCGGGACCGGCCTGGGCCTGACCATCAGCCGCCAGCTGGTCGAGCTGATGGGCGGCACCCTGCAGGCCGACAGCGAACCCGGCGTCGGCAGCCGGTTCCACTTCACGGTGGCACTCGGCGCCGTGGAACCGACGCCCGCACCGCACCCGCGCCACGCCGGTCTGGCCGGGCGCCGGCTGCTCATCGCCGACTCCAACGCCACGAGCCGTACCTTCCTCAGCGAACACGTGCAGGCGTGGGGTATGCGGGTCACCACCGTCGACAACGCCGAAGCCGCCCTCGACCGGCTGAGCACGGCCTGCCGCGACGGCGAACCGCACGACATCGCCGTCATCGACCATCACGTGCCGCGCCTGGACGCCGTCGAGCTGATCACCGACATGGGCGCCCTGCCGGACATCCGGCCACGGCCGTTCTGCGTGCTGCTGAGCCGCGACCCGTCGGCCGAGCACCGGCTCACCGACCACACCGGCGTCGACGTGCTGGCCAAACCGATCGGGCCGTCGGTGCTGTTCGACTATCTGATGTCACGGTTCGGGCCGGCCGTACCGGCGGTCGAGGAGCACCGGCCGTCACCGGCGCCGGCCGGGCGGCGCGGCCGGATCCTGCTGGCCGAGGACAACGAGATCAACCAGCTGGTCGCCGTCGACACCCTGGCCGGCCTCGGCTACGACACCGACATCGCGGCCAACGGCGCCGAGGCCGTCGAGCTGGCCGCCACCGGCGACTACGTGGCGATCCTGATGGACTGCCAGATGCCTCGGCTCGACGGTTATCAGGCCACCGAGCAGCTGCGGGCGCACGAGCCGCCGGACCGGCACACCCCGATCATCGCGATGACCGCCGGCGTGCTGGCCGAGGACCGGCAGCGGGCCTTCCAGGCCGGGATGGACGACTTCCTGGCCAAACCCATCGACCCGGACAAGCTGCGGGCCACGCTGGAACACTGGACGCAGGTCTGACCGTGCTGATCGCCTTCCCGGCCGACCGTGCGCCGGCCGCTGATCGGTGGTGTCCCCGGCCGGCGCCGTGCCGGCCGGGGACCACCGGTGGGTTCCGGCCTCGGAGGAGGAGCAGGTCCGGACCCGACGGCGGCTGCGGGGTCAGGCGGCGAAGAACGCGGACGCGGGCCTGACCAGGTCGCGGTCGTTGAAGTCGAAGCCGAGACGGGCGTCGACGGACACCACGCCGGCCACCTGCCGGACCAGCCGCTCGACCAGGACGGTCGTCGACCAGCGTTCGGCACGGCCGGTGAGTGTCACGGCTCCCCGGTCGACGGCGGCGACGACATGGCCGGTGCTCTCGGTGTAGGTGACCTCGTGGACGGCCGCGCGGACGTCGGCGAGGATCTCCTCGTCGGTGCGCAGATGTTCCTTCAGCAGATCGCCGCGGCTCACGATGCCGGCCAGACGGCCCTCGAAGTCGACCACCGGCAGCTGCTTGACGTGGGCCTGCTCCATCCGGCGAGCGGCCGTGCGGATCCCGGTCGTCGTGCGGACCAGCACGGCGGGCGCCGTCATCAGCTCACCCGCGGTCATGGCATCGGCCTTGCGCCGCAGGCCCCGGGCCCGCCGGTCGAACCAGCGCGGGCGGTCCGCACCCGCGAACTCGATCTTGAGGAGCAGGTCCGACTCGGACACCACCCCGAGCACGCGACGATCACCGTCCACCACCGGGACCGCGTTGATCCGGTACGCCGCGAGCAGGGCGATCAGTTCCCGGTACAGCGTGTCCGGGGTGACCGCGACGACGCCCTCGGTCATGACCTCGTTGACCAGCCAGATGTTCATGTCGTTTCCCTCCGTCTCCGACGTTAGGACGGTCGCGTCGGGCCCGGCAGGACACTTGGTCTCCTTCAGGGGGTCCGACGGTCCCGGGTCCTCGACGTCTCCGCCGGCGGCGCGGCCAGCCCGGCCAGCCGCCGCCGGGCCGCACCGAGACTGCCGTCGGCGATCCCCAGCATCCTCGCGAGGAACTCGCAGCGCAGATCCGGGTCGTCCGCCAGCTGATCACGCAGGCCGGAGGCCCGGAACTCGACCGCGGACAGATCCTCACCGGCCACTCCCCCGAAATCCCAGTGCCGCGACCGGATCAGCGCCGGCCAGCCGACGAACTCACCACACCGGTCCACGACGACGTCACCACGGCCCGGGACATGCAGATCGAGCAGTACGTGCCCCGACTGCACCAGCCACAGCAGGTCGGCGGGAGCGTCAGCGTGGAACAGGCGATGCCCCCGCCCGTACTCGACGGGCCGGGCGTGCGCGGTGAGCCGCCGCAGCCAGGCCGCCGGAAGGTCATGCAGCAGCGGATGCATCACGAACATGTCGAAGGTGGTCAGATCTCGCATAGCCGCCTCACCAGATCCCAGACGTTTCTCCCGTCACCCTAGAAACGCCGCCGCCCGTCCGGCAGGGCCGGACGACCCACCGATGGGCGCCGCCCGAAGTGGGCTATGGACGGGCGTGGGCGCCGTCGCGGCGGCGTCGCCACCAGCCGCGGTGGGGGGCCGACGACGGTGTGGAGTCGTCGGAGACGAGAGGCAGGGTCAGGGCCACGCGGGCGCCACCCCACTCGTTGCGGCCCACCGTGAACGAGCCGCCCGTGTCGGCGGCCAGGCGCTGGGCGATGTCCAGGCCCAGGCCGGTGGAGTCGGCGTTGCTGGCGCCGCGGGCCAGCGCGCCCTCCGGGTCGGCGAAACCGGGGCCGGCGTCGTCGACGGTCACCGTTGCCGCGTCGGCGGAGCGGGTGACGGTGACCCGGCACGCCGCGTCCTCGCCGGTGTGGTGGAAGACGTTGCCGAGCAGGACGTCGAGGGCTTCGGTGACCCGTGACCAGGCGGCCGGCACGGTGATCCCGGCCGGCGGTGGGTCGGCCTGCCAGGAACGGCCCTGGTCCTCGGCGAGGGCGCCCCAGAATCCGGTCCGGTCGGCGACCACCGCCCCCAGGTCGCAATGCAGCCGGGGCCGGGCGGCGAGCGGACGGCCGGCTTCGCTGATGACCGCGCTGATCTCGTGTTCGAGGCGGTCGACGACGCGCAGCTGACGGTCCCGGTCGTCGCCGGCGGGCAGTCCTTCGGCGTTGAGCCGCAGCGCGGTCAGGGGGACCCGTAGCCGGTGGGACAGGTTCGCGGCGAGCGCGCGTTCCTTGGCGAGCAGTTCCAGGAACCGGTCGGCCAGCAGGTTGAGCGCCGAGCCGACCTCCTCGATCTCGCGGGGGCCGCTGGGGCGTACCCGAGCATGAAGTTGACCTCCTCCCAGGCTGGTCGCGGTGCGTGCCAGGTCGCGGGTGGACCGGACGATCCGGGCGGCGAGCCGGTCGGCGAGGAACATGCAGAGACCGACGAGGACGACCGCCTCCAGCAGGAGCACGAGGATGGCGGTGCCGACACCGGCGCGCAGGGACGTCTCGGGGACGTAGACCTCGATGACCGCGATGAGGCCCTGCGGCAGGGCGACCGGCCGCAGGTAGACGCGCCCGCCGTCGATGCCGATCGTGCCGGCGGTCTCCCGGTCGCGGACCTGGGCGACGGCGCCGTCGCCGGCCCGGGTGACGCCGACGGTGCCGAGGGTGGGCAGGTGGGCGGCGAGTTCACCGTTCTGCCCGGCGCGCGTGCTCATGATCGAGTTGAGGACGAGTTCGCGGTCGGTGGCCACCACGACGACCGCGGAGAGTCCGAGGGCCTGGCGTTCGGCCTCGCGCATGGCACGGTCCTGGACGGCGCTGTGCACCAGCAGCGCCAACGGGATCACGAACGCCAGCGCCACCAGGGTGGTGACGGCGAGGGCGACCAGTACGTAGCTTCGTCTCATCGGACCGCCGACCATAGCCGGACCGGGCGCACCCCACCATAGGGAGGGGTACGCCCGGCGAGCGCTGATCAGAACGTCAGTGCCCAGGAGTTCAGCGTTCCGGTGTCCCCCGAGTAGAGGTCGCGGACCCGCAGTTTCCAGGTGCCGGACGCCTGCTCGGCGGACGCGTCGACGGTCTGGCCGACCTTGACGTCGTCGGCGCTGTCGAAACGGCTGGACTTCTTGATCCGGTAGGCGGTGCCGTCCGGGGCGATCAGGTCGATCTCCAGGTCGCCACGGAACCCGTGCCGGATGTCGACGTCGACCTTGAGCGTGGCCGGCGCCGGGCCGGTGCGCTCGACGGTGATCGGCGACTCGATCGCGGAGCGGTCCCGGATCGCGAAGTCGGCGGTGTTCTCCACCCGCGTCGAGGCCGTCTCGGCCGGTGCCTTCACCCCGGTCAGGGCCCAGGCGGCGTGCGCGGCGACGTCGGTGTGCGCGTCGAGGGCGTCGTAGTCGACGTTGGTGGCCCCGTCACAGCCGGAGTGGTAGCACGGGTCGTACGGCTGCCCGGCCTGTCCGTCCCAGAGGTCGGCCTCGGCCTGGGTCATCGCCGGCGCCAGGCTGAGGGTGGCGGTGCCACCGGTCGGGATGCCCGCGGCCTTGAAGGAGGCGTGGTCGGAGCGGCCCTTGATGTCGGTGGACAGTGACTCGATGCCCTCGGCGGTGAACCCGGCCTTCAGCGCGGCGGCGATCGCGGTGCCCCTGGTGTCGTCGCCGTAGACGAAGTAGCCGGGGTTCGGCGATCCGATCATGTCGAAGTTCAGGTACCCGGTGATCTTCGCGCGCTCGGCGGTGTTCAGCGAGGACACGTACGCCTTGGATCCGACCAGGCCCAGTTCCTCGGCGCCCCACCAGCCGAACCGGATGCCCTTGTCACCGTTGGCGCCGGAGGCGGCGTAGGCCAGCGCGACCTCGAGGATGCCGGCCGAGCCGGTGGCGTTGTCGTTGATCCCCGCACCCTGGGTGACGCTGTCCAGGTGCGCCCCGAGCATGACGACCTTGTTGGGGTCGCCACGCCCGGGCAGATCGGCGATCAGGTTGTAACCCGTCTTGCCGCCGTGGGTGAACTGCTGGACGCGAGTGGTGTACCCGGCCGCGTCCAGGCGCTGCTTGAGGTAGTCGATGGAAGCCTGGTAGCCGGTGGTGCCGTGGGCGCGGTTGCCGTTGTTGGCCTTGGCGATCCGGGCGAACTCGTTGATGTCGGCGCGGAGGGCGGCGGCGTCGATGTCGGCGGCCTTCGCGGTGGTGGCGGCCGGGCTGGGGGTCGCGGCCGGGCTGGGGGTGATCGACGGCGACGCCGAAACGGGAGGCGTCGCCGTGGTGGCCGATGGGGTCGGCTGTGGTGCGGCCACCGCGCAGGTCGGGTCGCCCTGGGCGGGCACGCTGACGGCGTCCCAGGCGGCCTTGATCGCGGTGAACTCGGTGCAGCTGTTCGGGTGCAGCGCGAGCGTGGCGTCCAGGGTGGCCTTGCGGGCCTTGCTGTAAGTCCAGCCGGACGTCTTGCGCAGCAGCGCGTGGTAGAAGATCTCACCGGCCGGCCACAGCCCGATGCCGGTCACCTTGGAGCCGTTGCAGGTGGTACTGGCCGGTTTGCCGGCCGGCGCCGAGCCCTCGGCGGCCAGGTAGAACCAGTGGTTGAGCGGGCCGGCGGCGGAATGCACCTCGGTCGTCGGGATCTTCGTGGACCAGCAGTTCGGGTCGCCGACGGCCGACGGGTTGAACATGTTGCGGATCGGGCCGCGGCCGGAGAGGTTGACCTCCTCGCCGACGAGGAAGTCGGCCGGGTCGTTCGGGTTCGCGGCGAAGTGCTCGGCCAGGGTGCCGAAGATGTCGCCGGTCGCCTCGTTCAGGCCGCCGGTCTCGTTGGTGGTGCCGCGGCTGCCGCCGGGGGTATGGCAGAAGACGCCGTGGCCGAGCTCGTGCGCGACGACGTCGACCGAGTTGACCTGGCGGGCTCCGTCGCTGGTCCGGCCGTACTTCGTCTGGTCGCGGCTGGCGTCTCCCGTACCGGCGCAGCTGTAGAAGGCGTTGACGTCGGTGAGGCCGACGAACATCGTCGCGGCGCCGCCCTTGCCGTCGATGCCGTTGCGGTTGAACTTGGCCTTCAGCATGTCCCAGAGGACGCCGCCGGCGTACTGGGTGTCGACGCCGCCGGTGGCGATGTCGCTGCCGGTGCCGTTGCCCCACTTGTCGTCGGCGTCGGTGAGGATCTTGCCGGTGGTGTCGTTCATCGTGCGCATGTTGCCGCGGGCCGGGTCGCGCATCTCGAAGCCGCCGGTGCCGGTGGTGGTGCCGATGGTGACCTGACCGCCGTAGTGGCCCTGCCCGGTGCCACCGGTGATCTCGTCCCAGGAGCCAGCGTACTTACCGGTCCGCGCGTCGACGTAGGCGTGGGCCCGGCTGTCGTCACCTTCGATGACGACCTCCCAGACCAGGCGGTCCTTGCCCTCCGCGGCGACGATGCCGAGCTTCGGCTCGCCGGCGACCGTTCCCGGGTGGATCAGCAGCGAGACCTTCTCCGCCTTGGCCGCGGACACCTTGGGCGTCGTGGCCACCTCGACCGAGCCGGTCGTGGTGCCGCCCTTCACGGTCCCCTTGGCGTCGGTCACGACGACCACGTCGCCGCCGACGAAGACCGGAAGATCCTTATAGGTACGGGAGTAGCTGACGTAGTTCAGGCCACGCGTCGTGGTGGTCACCGACTGGCGGGTGTACGTGGCGTCCGGGTCCTTGGTGAACCCGGTCGACGTGCCGGTCACGTACTGGTCGGCCGCGGCCGCGGAGCTGACCGCGCCGCCGTCGGAGAAGTCGGGCTCCGGGATCTCGCCGGTGCCGGAGTATCCGGCGCTGTACGCCGCCCCCAGGCCGAGCATGACCAGTGTGGCGCTGCTCAGCGCGGTGACGCGCAACGCCCTTCTGCTGCGGGAACGCCTCACTGACGATCCTCCCAAGACTCTCAGTCGATCTCTGTGTGCCGTGGGAGTCTCGCCGTGCTTGCCTTAAGGGCACCGGAAGGATTGCTATCGGCCCGGTAACGACGATCGATGTGCGGGCCGGATCAGGATCCGTACTCCTCGATGACCTGCGCTGCCGGGCCGCCGCTCCAGTAGGCGGTGATGACCGACGTGTGCCCTGGCCCGGACAGCCGGGCCACGACGACCGTGTCGCTGCGGCGGGCGCCGGTGGCGGTGTAGCCGGGCAGCGGGTCGGCGTCGACGATGTCCACCCGGGTCGACGAGAAGGCCACGATGATCGACCCGCCGTCGGCCGACACCCGGTAGCGCGGCCGCCGGTCCTCCACCGACGGTGACGGCTCCACCGACGGCGTCGGCGACGGCGACGGCGGTGGCTTGGTGGTGACGGTCCGGGCCGGGGTACGCGACGGTTTCACCTTGGACGGGCTGGCCGACGGGCTCGGCTTCGGTGAGGGGGACGGTGGCGGCTCGGTCTCGGCCAGCCCGAATCGGATCTCGGTGTACCGCCGGTTCACGTCGATGGCGACCGGTGGCTCGTCGGTGAGCGCGGGGGCCACGCCGAGCCGCACCCCGAACCAGGAGACGGTGACCGCGGTGACCGTCACAGCGAGCCATCCCGCGACATATCTCCAGCTCCGGCTCATCGGAACATTCTGCATCACCGATACGCTGGCGCAATGCCCCAGGTGCTGGTGATCGAGGACGACGTCGACGTCCGGGAAGCAATCGGCCGGTTACTCACAGCAACCGGCCATGAGGTGCGGCTGTGTGCCACCGCCCTCGACGGCCTGCGTGAGGTCGCCGCGCGCGAACCCGACATCGTGGTGCTCGACCTCGGGCTGCCCGACCTCGACGGGGCGGCGGTGCTCAGCCGGATCCGGCTCACCTCGCAGGTGCCGATCGTCGTGGCGACC
Source organism: Actinoplanes subglobosus (assembly GCF_042650585.1). NCBI lineage: Bacteria > Bacillati > Actinomycetota > Actinomycetes > Micromonosporales > Micromonosporaceae > Actinoplanes > Actinoplanes subglobosus. The sequence goes on along the minus strand of NZ_JBHSBL010000024.1, from coordinate 384,386 downwards.
GCCCGGGAGGCGGAGAGCGAGATGATCCGGCTGCTGCGGGCCGGAGCCGACGACTACGTGGTCAAGCCGTACTCGGCGGAGCAGATCGAGGCCCGGATCGCGGCGATGCTGCGCCGGGGCCGCGGCACCACGGCCAACGGGATCACGGTCGGCGGGCTGACGCTCGATCCGCAGGCGCGCACGGCCTCGCTCGACGGCGTGCCGCTGCAACTGTCGCGGCTGGAGTTCGACCTGCTCGCCTACCTGATGGAGCGGGCCGGGACGGTGGTGTCGCGGCAGCAGCTGCTGGGTGAGGTGTGGCCGGAGAGCCGGTCGCTGGAGACCGTCGACGTGCACGTGACGTGGCTGCGGCGCAAACTCGGTGAGCGGGCCGCGCAGCCCCGTTACCTGCACACCGTCCGCGGGGTGGGGATCCGGTTGTCCGCGCCCGGTCAATGACGGCGTTTGTCAGGATCGTACCGGCGCGCTCCTTGATAATCGGAGTCTGTGCGCGGCAGCCGACCTGATCCGGATCTCCTTCAGCAGTGGGTCTGCGAGGAGGGTGTGCCGCCCGCGCGGGTGGGTGCCCGGCTCGGGCTGAGCCGGGCCGTCGGCTACGCGTGGCTCCAGCGTTACGCCATCACCGCCGGCGGGCCGCGGACCACCCAGAACGCCCTCGTCGGCCGCTGGTCGTCGGGCACACCGATCGAGGCGCTCGCGGCGGAGCTGGGTCTGTCGCCCGCGGCGGTCGACGAGCGCCTGAGCGCGGCCGTCACCCGGTCCCGGCGTTACCACCCGCTCGGCGGCCCGGACGACCCGCTGCCGCCGGACCTGCTGCGCGACCTCTACGTGCGCCGCGGCCTGCCGGTCCGGGAGATCGCCACCCGGACCGGCGCCACCGACCGGCAGGTCCGCTACCGGCTGTCCCGGTACGGCATCGCCCGCCCCGGTCGCCCGGATCCTTGTCAGGACACCGTGGCTCGCGCCCGGGCCGCGATCCTGCGGGCCTCCGCCACGGTCGCCCGGACCCGGACCATTCTGGCGGCGACCCGGGCCACCCGGTCGACCCGCCGATCGCCGTCTCAGGGGAAGTGATGTCACGGACACCTGTGGGGCGCATCCTGATCCTGCCGATTGGCGAGACACCCGGGAGATCGTCGTGACAGTCCTGCTGATCGCCGAGGATGACGAGGACATCGCGGCGCTGCTGCTCCGGATGTTCCGGAAGACCCCCTTCACGGTGTCACGCGCCCGCGACGGCGCCGAGGCCCTCGAAGTGATCATGGAGGCACCGCCGGACGTGCTGCTCACCGACATCGGGATGCCGCGGATGGACGGTTGGGAGCTGATCCGCGCCGTCCGCGCCGGCGATCGGTCGGCCGAGATCCCGATCGCGGTGATCAGCGGGCAGCTGCACCCCGGCGACCCGCGGGCCGGTTCGAACGGCGTCTGCGCGCTGCTGACCAAGCCGTGCCCCAACGAGCAGGTGCTCAACGCCGTCGAACGCCTCGCCACGCTCGGCCGCCACTCGCACACGACCACCGTGACGGCCTGCCAGGAGCTGCACCTGATCCCGCAGTGACGATCAGTCGCCGGACGGCAAGTGATTCACGCCACCCTCAGTTTTGTTGATCATTCAACATCCGCGGACGATGCTGGTCCGTGAAAGTTCAACAAGCTTGGGGGTACGCGATGACGGCGCACATTCGCACGCAGGTGACGGTGCCGTTACGGTTCCCGGACGGATACTCGACGTCGGCCCGGGTCTTCACCTTCACCGGCCTGTCGGACGGCCGGGAACACCTCGCCCTCGGGCTCGGCGACTGGCGCGCGGCGGCCGCCGGTGACGCGACACCCCTGGTCCGGCCGCACAGCGAGTGCCTGACCGGCGACGTGTTCGGCAGCGAGCGCTGCGACTGCGGCCCGCAGCTGCGCGAGGCCGCCGAGCGGATCACCACGGCCGGCGGTTTCCTGCTCTACCTGCGTCAGGAGGGCCGCGGCATCGGGCTGTACGCGAAACTCGACGCCTACGCTCTCCAGGACACCGGCCTCGACACCTACCAGGCCAACCTGGCGCTCGGGCACGGCGAGGACGAGCGCGACTACACCGCCGCGGCGCAGATGCTCACCGCCCTCGGCGTGAGCCGGATCCGGCTGCTCAGCAACAACCCGGACAAGGCGGTACAGCTCGGCGCACTCGGGGTGCGGGTCACCGACCGGGTCCCGACCGGCGTGCACCTGTCCGCCGCGAACGCCCGCTACCTGACCACCAAGCGCGACCACACCGCGCACACCCTCGACCTGCCGTTGACGGCGATCGCGTCATGAGCGTCGCCGACCACTTCTGGCTCAGTGAGGCGATCCGGGTGTCCCGGCTCGCACCGCGGGTCACCGACCGGTATGCGGTCGGCGCGGTGATCGTCGGCGGCGACGGGTCGGTGCTGGCCACCGGCTACACCGGCGAGACGCACCCGCACCACCACGCGGAGGAGGAGGCGCTGGCCCGGCTCGCCGGCCGCCCGGTTCCCGACCTGTCCGGCGCGACCCTCTACACGTCGCTGGAGCCGTGCACCGCCCGCCGGTCCCGGCCGGCGACGTGCAGCCGGCTGATCCTGGACGCCGGTGTCGGCCGGGTCGTGCTGGCCTGGCGGGAGCCGATCCTGTTCGCCGACTGCGACGGGGTCGAGACGTTGCGCCGGCACGGCGTCGAGGTACTCGAACTGCCCGAGCTCGCCGATCAGGTCCGCGCCGTCAACAGTCATGTCCTGCTGCCCTCCGCCCGGCTGGAGATCATCGGATGAGCCCGAGCCGTACCGCCCTCGCCGACGCGCTGATCCCCGGCGCACACCCGTTCCAGCAGCACCTGCACCGGGTGGCCGCCCTCGACCGGCCGCACCGGGCATGGACCCCGGCCGACGGGCCGATCCCCGCGCTCTACCTCAGCCACGGCGCGCCGCCGACCTTCGAGGACCCGGCATGGATGACCGAGCTGCACACGTGGGCCCGCGACCTGCCCCGGCCGACGGCGATCCTGATCGTCAGCGCCCACTGGGAGTCCGCACCGCTGGCCCTGTCCGGCAGCTCCGGCACCGAGCTGGTCTACGACTTCGGTGGCTTCGCCCCGCTCTACTACCGGATGCGCTACGACACCCCGGACGCCGGCGACCTGGCCCGGCAGGTGCGGGCGCTGATCCCGCAGACCGTCCACGAGAACGCGGGCCGCGGGCTGGACCACGGCGCCTGGGTGCCGCTGAAGGTGATGTATCCGGAGGCCGACATCCCGGTGCTGCAGCTGAGCATCCCGACGCACGACGCGACGACGCTGCTCGGCCTGGGTGAGCGGCTGCGGCCGTTGCGGGAGCAGGGTGTGCTGGTGGTCGGGTCCGGGTTCATGACCCATGGGCTGCGGTTCATCACCCGGGCGATGCTGGCGGGCGAGGTGCCGGGCTGGTCGGCCGACTTCGACGCGTGGGCCGCCGACGCCCTGGCCCGGGGGGACGTCGACGAGCTGGCCGCCTTCCGGGACCGGGCGCCGGGTATGCCGTACGCGCATCCGACCGTCGAGCATTTCACCCCGCTGTTCATCACGCTCGGTGCGGCCGCCGACCCGACGGCCGGGGTGACCACGGCGATCGACGGGTTCTCGATCGGCCTGGCCAAACGCTCGTTCCACACCGCCTGAGGACCACGCCGTGACCACCGACCCGCACTGGCTGAGCGACACCGAGATGGGCGCGTGGCTCAATCTCGCCCAGATCCTGATGCTGATGCCGACCGCGCTCGACCAGCAGCTCCGCGAGGACGCCGCCCTGCCGCACACGCATTACCACATCCTGTCGGCGCTGAGCAGCCGCCCGGAACGCGCGATGCGGATGACCGAGCTGGCCCGTCAGGCCGGCACCACCACGACCCGGCTCTCGCACGCCGTCTCCACGCTGGAGCAACGCGGCTGGGTGGCCCGGCGTGCCTGCCCGACCGACAAGCGTGGCCAGATCGCCCACCTGACCGACGCCGGTTTCGCCGTCCTGGCGGCGGCCGCGCCGGGTCACGTGACGGAGGTCCGCCGCCTGGTCTTCGACCACCTCAGCGACGAGGACGTGGTCCGGTTGCGCGCCATCACCGCCAAGCTGCTGCCCACCCTCACCGGCGACACCTGACCCGCCTTCTCAGGATCACCGCGCGGCCGCCGATCGGGAGGGGTCGACGGTGGGAGGTGCGGTGACGGCGTTGCCGGTGTTGGCGGTGATCTTCGCCGCGGCTGTCGTGATCTCGGTGTCGGTCGGCGTGCGGTCCTGGCGGCGCCGGGCCGAGGCGGCCGGGTTCGGCGCGATCACGGTGCTGGCCGCGGGTGCCGGCTGGTGGTCGGCGCTGTCGCTGACCGGGCTGTTCGCCCGCGAGCCGGACACCGTGCTGTGGGTGCTGTCCCTGGCGTACCCCGGCATCTTCGCTCTGGTCGCCGGGTGGTGGGCGACCTCACGCGCGCTCACCGACCGCTCGTGGCGCCTTCGTCGCGGTTCGGCCGCACTGCTCGCGGTCGAACCGGTCCTGACCACGGTGGCGCTGGCGTCGAACCCGTGGCATCACCTGTTCATCGACCACCTGAGCCCGACCGGTGTCGACGGAGTGCTCAACGCGGTGTTCGGGCCGCTGTTCTGGGTCCATGCCGGCTACAGCTATCTGATGGTGGTCCTGTCGGGGATCACGATATTCCGGATGTACGCCCGCAACCCTCGTCGCTACCGCGGTTACCTGCCGGCCGTCCTGGCCTCCCTGCCGTCGTTCGCCATGAATGTGGCCGGTTCGCTGTCCGGTGGCAGGCTGGTCGATCTGACACCGATCGGGTTCGCGCTGGGAGCCCCGGTGATGTACTGGGTGGTCCGTCACGGGTCGGCTCCGGCCTCCGCACCGGTCACCTACCGGGAGCTCATCCGTACCATGTCCGACCTGGTCGTGGTGGTGGACGGCCGGAGCCGGGTGGTCGACCACAATCCCGCCGCGGGCCGCCTGCTGGCGCTGCTGGAACGGGACGCCGCCGAGATCTTCGGCGAGCTGCCGGCCGAGGACGCCGAGTTCAGCGTCACCGACATCGCGGGGACCGGCATCGATCTGAGCGTACGGGTCAGCGTGCTGGACACCTCCGCCACGCGCCTGCTGGTGGCCCGGGACGTGACCGAGCAGAACCGCCAGCGCCTGGCCCTGGAGGAGGCGAACGACCAGCTCCGTACCCAGCTGGAGATCATCGAGATCCTCCGCGGTGATCTGGCCGAGCAGGCGGTGCGTGACGAGCTGACCGGCCTGCACAACCGTCGTCACCTGATGGCCGAGCTGACCGCGCGGGTGGAGACCGGGCGCCCGCTGTGTGTGGCCCTGATCGACATCGACCATTTCAAGCAGGTCAACGACCGGTACGGCCACCCCGGCGGCGACGAGGTACTGAGGCGGGTGGCCGGCGTGCTGGCGACGGCCGGCCTGGACGGTGACGTGGTGGCGCGTTACGGCGGTGAGGAGTTCGCGCTGGTCCTCGACGGTGCGAACGTGCCCGAGGCGACGGCCCGGATCGAGGCACTGCGCCGGCGGGTGCAGCAGACGCCGGTGCGGTTCGGTGGAACCGACATCGCGGTGACGTTCAGTGCCGGTGTCGCTGAGGCCGCGGGGACCGGCGATGTCGGCGCGCTGATCAGCGCCGCTGATGTGGCCCTTTATGCGTCGAAGGCGGACGGCCGTAACCGGGTCACGGTCGGCCGCTCCCCCGCGGAGATCGGGACATAGAAATTCATTATTGACTTGCTGCCGTGACGGTCGTAATTTTCATCGGCAACAAGGTTTAATGAAAAGTATGCTCCTTCCCCAGGGAGGTCTGCGCCCATGTCCATCGGTAAACGCCTGTTCGGCGGTGCCGCGGCGACGGTTCTGGCGGCCGTCGGTGTGGTGGCACTGAACGCCGGCACCGCCTCCGCCGCCGACTGCGGCTACCTGTTCGACGACTTCCACTACACCTCCTCCGCCGACCCGGCACTGACCGCCAACGGCTGGACGCCGCGCAGCTACCAGGGCGGACCGGGTGTCCCCGGCGCCAACTGGTCGCCGAACGCGATCACCTTCCCGACCAACGCGGGTCAGAAGGTGATGCAGCTGACCGCGTCGACCGACGGCACCGCCGCCGGAACCAGTCACGCCGAGCTCTACTCCACGCAGAAGCGCTACCTGGAGGGCACCTACGCCAGCCGGGTCCGGTTCACCGACACCCCGGTCAGCGGCAACGACGGCGACCACATCAACCAGACGTTCTTCACCATCAGCCCGCTCAACGGCGACCTCGACCCGACCTACAGCGAACTCGACATCTCCGAGTACCTGCCGAACGGCGGCTGGGGTGAGACCGGGCCGATCAACTACCAGACGACGTGGTACACGTACCGCAACGAGCCCTGGTTCGCCGACAACCTGCACTCGGAACAGCGGTCCAGCCTCGACGGGTGGCACGACCTGGTCGCGCAGGTCGCCAACGGCCACGTCGTCTACTGGATCGACGGCGTCCAGGTCGGTGACCACGGCGGCAAGTACTTCCCCCGCCAGACGATGACGATCAACTGGAACCTGTGGTTCATCGACACCGCCACCCACACCGGCGGGCAGTCCACCTACATCGAGCAGGTCGACTGGGTGCTGTTCGCCAAGAACCAGGTGCTCAGCCCGGCCCAGGTCAGCTCGCAGACCGCGTCGTACCGGACCGCCGGCACCCGCTTCACCGACACGGTCGCCACCTCCGGCCCGTGCACCAACCCGTCGCCGTCGAACCCGTCGTCGCCGACACCCTCGACGCCCGGCTCGCCGTCACCGTCGGTCCCGGCCGGCAACTGCTCGACCGCACCGAACTGGCAGTTCAGCTCGGTCTACACCGGCGGAAACACCGTCAAACACGAGCGGAGCCGGTACGGCGACCCGTCCGGCCCCAAGTCGGGCGACGGCGTGCACCTGTGGAAGGCCAGGTACTGGACGCAGGGCTCGGAGCCCGGCTGGACCGAGCAGTGGCAGGACCTCGGCCGCTGCTGATCAGCCGATGGGTGGGGTTGTTACTCGCTGACGGCGGTGTAGCGGCCCCACTCCTCCTCGGCCTGCACGTCGTCGACGTCGACGGTGACGCCGGGCAGGTCGTCGACCAGCCGTTGCGCCAGCTCAGGCGACAGGAAGTGATGGTTGAGGACCAGCTGCTCCAGGTGGGTGAGCGGCTGACCGGCCAGCAGCGCCTCGGCTCCGGCGTCACCGAGCGCCCCCAGCGACAGGTCCAGCACCCGCAACCGGGCGACGATCGGGGCGGCGGCGACGGCGGCCGCGACCTGGTCGGCGATCTCGGCGTTACGCAAGGCGAGGCGGCGCAGGGCCGGCATCGGCCGCCCCGCCAGGATCGGCGCCAGATCGCCGAGATCGGCGTCACCCCGATACCGCGCGACGCCCAGCCACAACTCCAGCTCCTCCATCGCGGGCAGATCACACGCGCCGAGCCCACGGACCACAGTGGCGGGCAGCCCGCCGGACTGCAGGACCAGCTCGCGTAACCCCTCGTGGCGCACCGGGCGCAGCACGAGACCCTCGGACCCCCGCACCCACAGATGCCGCAGATCCGGAAACGTCTCCAGCAACGGCGTGATGTCGCCCTGCCTGATCCAGGAGATCTCGCAGTCCTCCGACGACATCTCACCGATGAACAACGCACGCAGCGCACCGAGCCGGCCCGCGTTGCCGGTGAGCAGGCCCACCGGGAACGGCTGCCGATGGGGCTCGCCCCAGTCGCCGACGATCAGCGCGACGGGACCGCCCTCGCCGGTGACCTCCAGCATCTCCTCGAAGACCTCGGTGAGCCGCTCGCGCCCGTAGTCGTCGTTGATCCACCAGGCCACCGCCGCCGGGTCCTCCGGCACACCCCAGTCCCAGCGGTGGACGGGCAGTCCCGCGAACGTCTCCACATAGTCATGAACGGACACGGGGAGACGGTAACGAAAAGGGCGGCCGTTCACCGGCCCGTCAACAGATCCTCGCGTGGCGGGATCCACGGGGCGGGCAGCTGCGGGCACTCGTCCTCACCCGGCCCGACCCGCACCTCGGCCATCCCGAGGCCGGTCTCACGGTCGTACCGCAGATCACCGACGACCCACCCGGCACCGTCCGCGACCGCCCACGGCGCCCGGGCGAACTGCAGCAGCGCGTCGACCGCGCACCAGTCGCCGACCAGCCCCGGCAACAGCCCGGCCGGAAGCGCCAGCTCCCCGGCCCAGGCGATCTCGGCGGTCGCCGGCTGCGCGACCGGAACGAGCGGCGCGGTCCGTTCGGCGCCCGACGGGAACAGCTCCGCACACCGCTCGGCGGAGATCCACCCGGGCGCCAGCGAATGGAACCCGCGACGGAGAACGTACAGCTCAGGGGTGGTCTGCACGGCCAGCAACTCCCGGCACACCGGGTTGGCCGGCATCGGGGTCAGCACCACGTCCAGGGTCCGGGCCTGCGGGAACCGCTCGGCGAGCAGCGCCTCGATGCGGCTCTCGGCGGTCCGGCTGGTGAGCACGAAGGTCGCGGTCAGCGCCAGCCAGGCGACGATGCCGGCGGCCAGCGCCACCCGCGCCGGAGCCCATCGGCTGAGCGCCGCGAGGCCGGCGACGAGGACGGTCAGCAGGGCGGCGAAGCCCAGCGGTACGAACCCGGTGAACCAGCTCAGCCCCAGCCCGGCCGCCAGCACCACCGCGATCAGGACCCGCCCGGTCCGGCCCGGCAGCACGAACAGCAACGTCGCCGCGCACGCCCACAGCAGCGGCTCGACGATGAACACCGCGTCGCCGTAATACCAGTGGTCGTCGACCGGCCAGAACGGGTGCACCCCGTAACTGTTGGTGAAGTCGAGCCCGATGTGCAGCAGCGTCGCCAGCACCGACAGCCCGGCCAGGAACCCGATGTCGGCCGCCGACGGCGTCACCTTCCGTCGCCACCACCACAGCCGCACCGCCGCGAAGAGCAACAACGACAATCCGAGCGCCCCGGGTACGGTGTGCGTGTGCCCGCGGTGGTGCAGCAGGTAGTCGAGCGTGCTGCCGGCCCAGGTGGTGTAGACGACGTCGGCGTCCGGCAGGTTGCCGCCGACGGCCATCACGGTGATCGCGACGGTCCGGCGGGTCCGGTCGCTGAGCACCGCCGACGGCGGAACACTCCGGTGGACAGTCTCAGCGACAAGAACGCTGATCAGCGTGTGCGTCAGATTGTCCATGTCCGGTGATCCTAGTTCCGCCGGTGATCACACCGTTGACGCGGCCGTGTATCACTGGCGGATGGACTCGACGCGGATGACGCTGGGCGTGACCGACCCGTTCACGAACGCCCACGAGATCCACGGCCGCCTCGGCGACCTCACCGACCGGCTCGCCCAGGCGTCGGCGACGGTGCAGACCCTGGAGCTGTACGGCCACTTCGCCCTGACCCGGCCATTACGTCTGCCGCGGCTGCACAGCCTGTCGGTGATCCTCGACGACGAAGTGACCGGGCCGAACGTACCGTCGCTGGATCCCCGGACCGTGACCTGCCTGCTCTCCGGCGACCTCCCGGCCGTCACCGACATCTGGCTGGCCCTGCGCTCCTACGACGGCGACCCGATCCGTTACCGGCTGCCCGCCCTGTTCCTGGCCGGTGCCGGCGTCCCGGTCCTCGCCCGGTTCGAGGTGGACGCGGCGGCGCTCGCTGACGGCGAGGCCGACCGGCTCCGCGCCAGCCCGCTGTCCCGCCGGGCCCGGCTGGTCATCGATCCGGGTCGCTGAACCCGGTCCAGCGGAAGGCGGCGGCCGCCTGCGTCGCGCCCTCCCGCAGGTAGAAGCGGTGCGCCTCGGTCCGGCCGAGACCCGACTCCAGGAAGACGTAGTCGGCGCCGTGCTCGTCGGCCCACCGCCGCGCGGCCGTCAGCAGAGCCGTGCCGACACCGCGGGACCGCCATCGCGGGTGCACGGCGAGATCCTCGATCGAGGCGCGCCGGCCGAACCGCACCGACAGGATGTCCCGGTAGACACTGGCGACGCCGACCACCTCGCCGTCTTCGGCGCGGGCCGTGAACAGCGCGACGTCCTCGTCACCGAGCAGGGCTGCGGTGCGGGCGACGGCACGGTCGTGGTCCCAGCCGGGTGGCCGGCTGCCCGGCGGCGCGAACAGCCACTCCAGGCCCGTGACGAAGTCGGCTTCGCGGCCCGGTTCCACCCGTACGATCGCGAAATCCATCGGTGTCAGGCCCCCGCGGCCTCGCGCTGGATCTGCGGGAACTGGGCGGCCATCGCCTCGGCCAGCGCGTTCGCGCCGGAGAGCGGGCGGACCATCACCATGATGTCGTCGATCTTGCCGTCGTCGTCCAGGTGCAGGAAGTCGCAGCCGGTCAGGGCCTTGCCGTCGACCTCGGCCTCGAAGACGAGCGCGTGGTTGCGGCCGTCGGCGATCTCCCGGACATAGCGGAAGTTCTCGAAGACCCGCATGGCGCCGCGCAGGATGGCGGCGGTCAGAGCCTTTCCGGGGTACGGCTTGAAAGCGACCGGACTGGTGAAGACGACGTCGTCGGCCAGCAGACCTTCGATCGCGTCGGTGTCCCGGGCCTCGACCGCCTGACGGAACGGGTGCATACGTCCTCCTCGAAGATCAACAGCAGTGGTCCACCGGCGACCCTAACCCGACGCAAGACCAACTCGCCGCCATCGGTTCGATCCTTCGCCACCCACGGGCGGACCGCTCGCCACTGACAGCCGGATCGCTCGCCGCCCGGCAGCCGGATCACTCGCCGCCGCCTGCGGCGAATCAACGGGGACGGCTCGGCGCACCTCAAGGAGCGGCGGTGACCGGCTGCCGCAGCCCGACCCACTGCTCGGCGTCCCAGGCGTGAAACCGTGCCACCTCACTGAAGCCCAGCTTCGCGGCCAGCCGCATCGAACCGGTGTTGGCGCTCTGGGTGGTGAGCACCACCGCCTCGCCGGGAAGGGCCCGGCCCAGCCAGTCGAGAGCCGCCGCGCACGCCTCGGTGGCATAGCCTGCTCCCCAGGCCGCAGGCAGGAACAGGTAGCCGAGATCGGCCTTCCCCTCGGCAGCCGGAACCCGGTGGTTGCTCGCCCGCCTGAGCAGGACCTGCCCGATCATCACCCCGTCGAGCTCGACGACGAAGCTGCCGACCCACCGCCCCGGCACCGCGGGCATCTCCCGCTCGACCTCGTCCCGCGGCCGGGCCCCGCCAAGGTAGGCGTGCACCTCCGGCGACGCCAGCAAATCAACGAACGCCGTCCGGTCCCGGGCTTCGGCCTCCCGAAGCACGAGCCGCTCGGTCCGAATCGGTGCGGGCGGCCAGTCAAGCCCCAGAAGTTCCATCACGGCGGCCAGCCAATCAGGACATCCACCATCATTCAAGACCCACCGACTCTCACCCAGCCCGCCCCGGAACCTGTCATCGCCCGCGTCACCAGCCCACCCAGCACTTGTCGCGCGCTCCGACCCCAGACACCCCATCGGCCGATCGTCGGCCACTATCGACTGAGCCGCCGAACGTCCCCGGAAGGGGTCTGTGAATCTCTGTCGGTGGGCGTCGGCCCGGAACGCAGGAACGTGAGAACGGCCAGAACCCTCCGGTGTGTCTCATCTGTCTGTGGGAGACCGAGCTTCTGCAGAATGCTGCGAATGTGTTTGGCCACCGACGCCTCGGCCAGGGTGAGTCCGGTGGCGATGGCCAGATTGGAACGACCCTCGGCGACAAGGGCCAGCACCTCCCGCTCACGCACGGTCAGCGCCGCGAGCGGGTCTCGACGGCGCCGCAGCATCTGCCGAACCACCTCCGGATCGACCACGGTGTCACCGTCGACGACCCGACACAGGGCGTCGACGAACTCGCTGACATCTCCGATCCGGTCCTTGAGCAGGTATCCGAGATGCGTACCGTCACCGGCGTCCAGCAACTCGGTCGCGTATCGCGCCTCCACATACTGACTGAGCACCAGGACCGGCAACCGTGGTCGTTTCCGCCGCAGCTCCAGGGCGGTCCGCAGACCCTCGTCACGGAACCCGGGCGGCATCCGCACGTCGGTGACGACCACGTCCGGCGCATGAGCGGCGACGGCGTCGCGCAGCCCGTCACTGTCACCGACCGCCGCGACCACCTCATGACCGAATCTGGTCAGCAGCCCGGCAAGACCGTCACGCAACAGGACACTGTCCTCGGCGAGCACTACCCGCAAGCCTGGCATGGGATCTCCACGATCACTCGGGTCGGGCCGCCCAGCGGGCTGGACATCGACAGTCTGCCACCGACCACCGACACCCGGTCGGCGAGACCGAGCAGCCCGGTCCCGGCCTCGATGTCGGCGCCGCCGCTGCCGTCGTCGGCGATCTCGACGGTCAGCGTCCGCCCGGCATAACCACCGGAGATGGTGCCGCGGCCGGCGCCGGAGTGTCTGGCCAGGTTGGCCAGCGCCTCCGAGACCACGAAATAGGCCGCCGACTCCACGGCAGCGGCAAACCGCTGGGACACGTCAAAATCGACCTCGATGGGTACGGGACACCGATCCGCCAAGTCGGTCAGGGCGGCCTCGAGCCCGAAGTCGGTGAGAACGGGTGGATGGATGCCGCGGATCAGCTCCCGTAGCTCGACCAGGGCGAGTCCGGCCTGGTCGTGGGCACGCGCCAGCTGCTCGGCCAGCGGCCCGCCGGCGGCGTCGAGCCGGGCCACGCCGAGCATCACGCTCAGGGCGACGAGCCGCTGCTGGGCGCCGTCGTGCAGGTCGCGCTCGATGCGGGTGCGCTCGGCCTCGAAGGCGTCGACGAGCCGCACCCGGGAGCGGGTCAGCTCGATCACCCGCTGATCGAGGTCACGGCGTGGGGAGAGCACGGCCCGGGCCAGAACCGCGCGCAGCCGGGCCAGCAGAACCAGACCACAGGCGCAGGCCACGGCGGCGAACAGCCCCGCCGAACAGGCCAGCAACGCCTCCGCCCACGACGTGACCGGGTAGGCCTTGAGCACATTGACCTGCTCACCGTCACCGATCGTGCCGAACAGCACGGGCGTGGCCAGCAGTGCCGCCGGCACCGTCACGCCCAGAGTCACGGCCAGCAGGTCGACCGGCCACAGCACGGTCATCAGCAGGCCGGCGAAGCCCAGCTCCCGCCAGGTGCCCGGCTCGGTGTAACGGGTACGCAGCCAGGACGACAGCCCTGGCTCGGGTGGCACGCGGTGCCGAGGTGGGAGCGGCCGGGTGTCGATCAGCCGCTGGAGCCGCCGCTCGATCGCTGCCACCGGCAGCCCGATCAGGGCCAGCCCGGCCAGCAGCGGCAGGCCCACGACAACAACCGCGAGGACTCCCCCGGCAGCGAACAGCAGCACCGACACCAGCAGCGTGAGCAGGCCGGTGACGGCATTCGCGAGCAGGTAGAGACCCGCTTTCGGGACGTCCGGGAAGCGCATGGCGGCCACTGTAAACGGTATAGCCAGCACTACCTTGAAGAGTAAATCCAGTGGGGCTGTGCCCGGGTTCGGCGGGCGGCAGGGTTGACGCATGACCCGTGACGCGATCCGCCTGCGCCAGGTCGTCCGGAGGTTCGGCTCCGGCGACGCCGCGGTGACAGCCCTGCACGACTTGACGCTCTCGTTCACCGCGGGCACCTTCACCGCCGTCATGGGTCCGTCCGGGTCCGGCAAGTCGACGCTGTTGCACTGTGCCGCCGGCCTCGACCGGCCGACCTCCGGTTCGGTGCTTCTCGGCGAGACCGATCTGACAGCGCTCGACGAGACCCGCCTGACCCTGTTGCGGCGCGACCGGATCGGTTTCGTGTTCCAGTCGTTCAATCTGCTGCCGACGCTGACCGCCGAGCAGAATGTGGCTCTGCCACTGCGCCTGGCCGGCCGCCGCCCTTCCCGCGGCGAGGTCCGCGCGGTGTTGTCGCGGGTCGGTCTCTCCGACCGCGCCCGGCACCGCCCGCAGGAGCTGTCCGGTGGCCAGCAGCAGCGGGTCGCGATCGCCCGCGCCGTGATCAGCCGTCCCGAGGTGCTGTTCGGCGACGAGCCGACCGGCGCCCTCGACTCGTCGACCGGCCGCGAGGTGCTGCGGATGCTGCGCACTCTGGTCGACGACGGCGGCCAGACGATCGTGATGGTCACCCACGATCCGGTGGCAGCCGCCCACGCCGACCGGGTGGTGTTCCTGGCCGACGGTCGCCTGCACGGCACTCTCGACACACCATCGGCGTCGGCGGTGGCCGCCCGGATGACCCGGATGGAGGCTACCGCGTGCTGACGGTGACGTTGAGCAGTCTGCGATCACGCTGGACGACACTGGTCGGCACGTTCACAGCGCTGGCGCTCGGTGTGGCGTTGATCGCCACCATGGGCCTGGCCTTGGCCGCCACACTGCACGCAGCCCCTCAGGCCCCTGCCCGGCTGGCAGGCGCCCCGGTGGTGGTCCGCGGCGCCGACCACCTCCGCGTCCCGTCACGCATCGGCGACCGGCTCCAGCCGCTGGCCCAGCCCCACCCCGTGCCACCGGCAGCAGCCGCCGCCCTGTCCCGGGCCGCACCCACCGTTGCCGACCGCGCCTTCCCCGTGTTCCCCATCGTCCTTGCCCCCTCCACCGTCCTTGCCCCCTTCAGCGTTCCTGCTTCCCCCACCGCCGTCACTTCCCCCACCGCCGTTACTCCTGCTG